>CAVUVF010000017.1:0-33879 GCA_963744795.1 uncultured Acidobacteriaceae bacterium | reverse complement strand
CTGTAAAGCAGGACGCAGAAGAGTTACCGGCAAGTCCCCGGACCTGCTTTGCGGATAGTAGTAGCTTACTAGTTATTCTGACCGTGTCACCACGGTGCGGACTAGAATTAACAAACATTGAAAGCGAGAACACGGCGAGCGCCTAAACCATAGGCCCAAGCTAGACACTCACTTCCCGGCTTCTCTTGTCCCGCGATACGTACGACGAAAGCTTAGGTCGAAGCTGTTACGTACGATCAGCGCCAGTTGTAGAGCGCGCGGTTCAGTGTTCTTCTCAGGCGAATAGTATTGATCATCTTCGGAAGGGGATGCCTACACGAACGTTGGGATAGCGTTGCCATCTCAACGTGTTCAGCCGCGTCTCTGTTCGAGCGCCGGCTTCCAGCTCAACCGCGATTGTGCTGGTGCCCGGTCTTGGCGTGTCAAGCCGCTACATGACGCCGCTTGCTTGCGAACTCGCCAAGCAGTTCTCGGTGCTGGTGCCGGATCTGCCAGGTTTTGGAAGGAGCGAAAAGCCGCGACATGTGCTCAATATCGTAGAACTGGCGGAGTATTTGCGGAACTGGCTTGCTTGCGTCCATCTTGGCCCCACGCTCTTTATCGGGAACTCCATGGGTTGTCAGATCCTGGTGGAGTTGGCCCATCTTGACCATTCAGTCGTCCAGGGGGTCGCGTTTCTCGGACCAACAATGGACGAATTTGCGTCCACTCGGCTGGCTCATGTTGGCCGTTTGCTGTTAGATCAATTAGCGGAACCACCATCCTTGGTGCCGCTGCAGGCGTATGAGTACCTTCACAATGGACCGTTCCGCACGATCGAGACTTTCAGCCACGCGGTAGAGCACAAGATGCTCAACGTGCGTCCGACCTGAAAGTGCCGTGCCTCATCCTTAGAGGGGAGAAGGACCCTATTGTGTCCCAGGCGTGGGCCGAACCTATGGGTCACGCGATTCCATCTGCGGAAGTGGGGGTGATTTCTAAGGCGGCCCACGCTCTGAACTATAGCTCCGCCCCACGCATCGTTCCAACAATAATCGATTTCTGGCGACGACGCGGATTAAACATTTGAGAAAGGGCCAATTGCATTGCAGGCTCCCCAACACGAAATCCGAGAGCATGTGGTCGCGAGACTTCGGCCAGGCGTCCACCCCCGCAGTCGTAAGATTAGCTCATGGCGGGCATTCCGAGTTTCAGCGTTGCGGAGGTTGAGTTACTGGTCGCTTCCGTACGCAAAACGCTCGAGCATCTGCGCGAGGCAAATGAGCGACTCGGCGGCGGCGACGCGCAGATGATCGAGACCGGTCAGAGGTATTCAGTTTTGCTGAGAAACTGCAGACCGTATCCGACCGTTCGGCTCCGACACAGAGTTGAAACTGCCCGTGCTGTGGCAGCGCACGACTTGAGATGACCACTGGGCCGACGCTGAGAACTAACGCGCGGCCACTAATGTACATTCTGAATAGTGGATCGTTGGTTGCCGATCGAAGGTCTGCAGGCGCTTCTTGCGTCTATCTTGCTCTTGCGCGTTCTCTTGCAACCCCTTTTCAGCGTTCGCCGCGTGCTCGTGTTCGCTCTCCTGCCCACCGTCGTCACCCCGTTCGTCTCGACTCTTCACGGACTTTCGCTTGACTACCGCGTTCGATGGCTTGGATACCGGATATTCGACTGGGTGTGCCTGACGGTCGTTGTCTATTCACTTCTGGATGGCTTCTTTCGCGGACTTCCGGGCCTCCAGAAGGTGTTCAGGACCGTGTTGACGTTCGCGTTCATCGCTTCATTCGGCGCTGGTATCTGCGAGGTTCAGTATCTCGGGCCTAGGTTGGGACTCGTCCTATCTGAAGCAATTCACCTTGACCAGATCTTCGTGACCACGGCAAGTTGGCTGCGCTGTTGTTTGTTGGCTTGGTTTTGTGGTGCCGTTTGCCGGTTGCGAAGAATTTCGCGATGGTCAGTTCCGGCATCGCGATACATCTTGCAGCAAGAAGCATATTGCCATGACGCTCGGACGTGCTCAATGGCAAGCTGGCCTCAGACTCGACGCAACTCTGACGATCGTCTGGATAACCCTGCTTACGTATTGGACCCTGTTTCTTTCTACTGGCGGCGAAGCCGCGAGTCCACTCGAGCTGAGTGAGTAGATCACTCCGCACCGCTGTCGCAAGCGAGTAGAAACTCTTCGAGGGTGCTTGCGGTGCTTTCGTCGTCGAATCCAATGTCCGATCTCTTGCCCTTCACAAGTCAACTGCAATCAGCTAAAGGATGGTCGCCAGAGATTCTGTGCCCGACGAGCCGCGCCCTGATCAACTCCAATGGGAAACGAGCTCGGAGGTGACCGCCACGTGACAGGTGGACGGTCCGCGAATCTCCTTCGCGATGTCCTAAGGTGAGCTTTCCAGTGGCTAACAGCAGCTTCCGTTCCATATAGCTTTACGGGCCGGTCAGCAATTTCTGCGCCAGATGCCTCCAGCCATCCCTAAGCTGTGTCGGGAACCAGGCCATCGAGAATTAGCGATTCGCCAAATCCAAATCTTTGCTGTCGCCAACCCGGCCACATCACTTCTAAACGCGATCAGGCTTCGTGCAATACGTGCTACGTTGATCCTTATGTCGGCGCAAGAGGAAGTCGAAGAGCACGTACATCACGCGCGGGATCGCTTCGAGAAATTGGTGGCCGGCAATATGGCGATTGTGGCCGCCTTACTCGCAATCGTTTCTGTCTTGGGGCAACATTACAACACCGAAGAACTGTTGAAACAGCAAGAAAGCTCGGACCAATGGGCGTTCTATCAGGCAAAGAGCATCCGGCTTTACATCGCCCAGAGTACGCAGGACCTGATGACGTGTTGCCAATGCTGACGGGGGTAGGAAGAGCCGGTATCAGCAGGATGTGACTCGCTACAAGCAAGATGAATCCGCGATCCAGGAGAAGGCGCGTGAATTAGAGCGAGAACGTGATGTCAGCGCTGCGAAAGCACGGCAGTTTCATGTGGGCGAAGTCTTTCTAGAAGTTGCGATCGTACTGCTCTCTCTCACGATTCTGACAAAAGCTTCGGTCGCTGGCACTCGCAGGCCTAACCAGTGCTGTCATCGGCATCGTCTGGGCCGCGAATGGATTTCTTCGGTAACGGCTTTCCTCGGCAACCCTAACGGCCTTCTGCGTGAGAAGAAAAGACTTGTTCAGCAGGGACGAGAAGAACAGATCGGAAGAGTCAAAGCGACGATCGGATTCAGAATCGATCTCGGAGTTCCACCTTCGGGACCCCTACAACTTCTTTTTCAAGGCAATCCGGAGTTGAACCGCACTGGGCGCGCTCTGGCCGTTGAGGACTGGCGTCTGTTCGGATCCTAGATACTGAAGTTCGTAGAATCCATTCGAACTCTTCTTCAGGAGCGACTTCGGGTAGTAGAGATAACCTGCTGTCGCTTGCCGGACCGGACCGGAAGGAAGACTTTTGTCCCAAAGCTGGTCCTCCAGAAGAGCCCGATCTTGTGGATACCCGCCCGGGGAGGGAACGCGCGGCATTCTGTCATCTGTGACACCAACCTGCGACCCGGTGTAGACGCCGTGAACGTCGCCGACCGGTAACTGGATCCCTTCCGGATTCATAGCCGATCTCGGCCGACGCTATCACGGAGCCGTTGGGAGGAGGTGCATTTTTCTGCTGGATCACGGATGCGACCGTAGCTGAATCGGCGCGTCGCACCGGATCACCTGTCTGAATCGATCGAACGACAAAGCTGTCGGCATTGAGAACGAAGTCGGAGATTGTTCGGGGAAAAACCGCTACTTCGAAAACCACGTAGGTTTTGCTGATGTCGAAAGCAAACAGGTGTTTCACTTCATCAGCGGGAAGCAATGAGGCTGCATAGGTGATACCCGCAACGGTGACTTGCGCCGCATAGTCACCTGGTGACGATCGTGCGCGAACACCTCTAGGTTGCTGTTGACTGAAAGCCAAACTGCAGATGGTTAGGAATACCGCACCCGCTTTCGATGGACACACGTCAGCACCTCCCCGTCAATAAAGATATCTCAATCTCAAGAGCGGCTCGGGTGTTGTCACGTCGGCTACCGAGAACAGACGGCGGGCAGTTGATCAGAACAGTACCCCGTCCGTCTCTGATCAGATTAAGTTCTTGAGCTCGATTCTGAGCCGTGATCCACAGATTCGACACTGGAACCGCTCACTCTTCGCCGAGAGCTCTTGATTAGTGAAGCACTGCCAGCACCGAACCTCAAGGGTCTCTTCGATCCTTACCGGTCGTATCGGGGCACGGGTCGGAATTCTCTCGTCTGTGTACACGCTGCATCTCCTCGTTCCGTTCCGGATCTGATCTGAAACCGAACATTTCGGGAAATAATCTGGAATACTGATTTCAGATTCAAGTGCCCGGGAAAGGCAATTAATCTCCAGAAGGCTCCCGGCGACGTGGAGTTATGAATTATTTTTCGAGACGCACATTCCTCGGTTCTGCCGCTGTCGCTCCTACCTTGCAAGCGCGGGATCCACACACCGACAGCAAACCCGCAGGAGCTAAGAAACCTAACTTCATCTTTTTCATGCCGGACGAGATGCGGGCCGAGAGTCTGGCCTGCTACGGTCATCCTCTGGTAAAAACGCCTAATTTCGACAAACTCGCCAGCGAAGGCGTGAGATTCGAGCAGTGTCACGTTCAGAATCCGGTCTGTGCGCCCTCGAGGTGCAGTCTCATGACCGGTTGGCCAGTTCACGTGCGTGGACATCGGAGCCTGTACTATGGGCTCCATCCCGACGAGCCCAACTTGCTCCGGTATCTGAAAGAGAGCGGTTACGACGTTTACTTCTTTGGCAAGAACGACCTTCTGGCGCCCGAATCGTTCCCGTTCAGCGTCACTGAGTGGGACTCAAAGACCGGAGATCGCTCGGCCTTTCAAAATCCATGGAATCCTGAAGATCCGCACTACTACTCTTTCCTGTATAAGAAATTACCGGACCGGCGGAGAACTTCGGATTACGAGAATCTTGTGCGATGCATCGAGATTCTAAATCGCCCAACGGGTAAACCGTTTTGTATCTATTTGCCGCTGCATCTGGCCCCATCCGCCGTTTACTGCTCCTGAAGACTTCTACGACATGTACAAGGCAGACGATGTACCTGCCTTGCGCCCACCCGGGCTTCCGGCGAAACCGAACTTTCACCACGCAATTCGAAGTGCATTGCGCCTGGATCAACTTACCGATAGTGACTTTCGCAAAATTCAGGCTGTTTATCTCGGCATGATCAGCTACAGCGATTGGCTCTTGGGCGTGTTGATGGAAGCACTGGAGAAATCCGGACATGTGCATGACACGGCCTTGTTCACATTCGCAGACCACGGCGAGTGGGCTGGGGATTTCGGCTTAGTCGAGAAGTGGCCCAGTGCTATGGAAGACACATTGACGCGGGTCCCGCTGATTGCCCGGGTACCCGGCTTCAAAGCAGGACACGTCTCGAAGGAAATCGTAGAACTTTACGATGTCATGGCTACCTGCCTCGATCTCGCGGGTATCCAGGCCAAGCATACGCACTTTGCACGAACCCTCCTGCCACAAATGCGTGGCGAGGCTGGTGATCTAAACCGGGCGGCCTTCGCGGAGGGAGGCTATAACACGCTATGAACCGCAATGTTTTGAGCCGTTGAAAGACTTCAGCAACCCGCTGAATATTTACTATCCGAAAGTGAAACTCCAGAACGAACACCCCGAGACGATCACGCGCGCGACCATGATCCGAACACTGGACGCTAAACTGATTCTGCGTCCGGATGGGCAAAGCGAGTTATACGATCTGAAGAACGACGGGCGCGAACTTCACAACGTTTACGGAAACAAGGCTTATTCGTCCGTCCAATCTGATCTCGAAAACCGGATGTTGAATTGGTATGTCAGAACCAGCGACGTAGCGCCAAGGCAGCTTGATCCTCGCGGGTTTCCCGCCCAGCATACCTTCTGAACCGACCTCAAACTGAGGGGCGTAGTGCAGAAGACAAAACGCAAGGTGAAATCTAACGGACCTTCTTTTCTTCGGCAGCTGATGAAACTTTCTCCCCGGGAGACTTCAATGGCAGAGCGAACGCGACGTACGCGTGATGCTTCTTTTGCTCCTCATCTTCGGTATCCACGGAATGACCGGACGCGTCGCATATTGCGATATACTCTCTCCCATTCACCTCGTAAACCGCAGGCACGCCTTGAGAACCTGCGGGTAGATCAATAGCGCGCAGTTCCTTTCCTGAGTCCTTATCCAGGATGCGCAATTTGCCTTCGTTTGAAGCAAACAGAATCAGCCCACCGGCTGTAACGACGATGCCGCTTCTTTGGAAGATATTGCCTCTTAGCGCATCGGCCGGCCCTGCTTCAGGAGCATCGCCGTAGGGCACTTGCCACTTGATGGTACCCGAGTTCAGATCGTACGCTGTCAAGGTCGACCAAGGAGGGTTGATGATGTTTGCTTCCGTCCCATACGCAGTGTAGTAACGGACGGACGGAACCTGAATTCCTGCAGGATAAGGCACCTCAGCAACGGGAGCTCGTAATTGCGGCTGCTTCTCCGCAGGAGCTTCCGCCGGATCCCCTAAGAACAACAGCAAGGCCGTCAAAGCCGATTCAGGCAAGGAGCCGAAGGAAGGCATTTCCCCTTGCCCCTGCATGATGAACTTCTTTGTTTCTTCTTGTCCTCGACGTTCGATGACGTTCTCCAAAGCTGGAGCGACACCTCGTCCTTTGAGGTCGTTTCCATGGCAGAGCTGGCAATTTGCTTCATATACGGCTCGCCCTAATCTGCGCTGGAGTCGCCCTCGCCGTACTTGGGCTGTTACTTGCTTGTGTTGCCGCCGGGGTTGTCGACCAGCTTCAATATCGCGGGAACGTTCTTCGTGACGACGTAAACGGTGCCGCTGGCTGGATCGGCTGCCGTACCCCAGAAATTCGCTCCGCCATTGTTGCCGGGCATCTGAACCGTGTCTTTGAAGCCCGGAGGAGTGTAGAGCCCTTCATTTCGCGCACTTAGTATTCGATCTCTCCAATTGGCTCGTTGTTCAGGCGTAAGAATATAGGGGTTAATGTCGTCTGCCGTAAATTTTTGACGGGCAAAAGGCGGAGGTGACGTCGGAAACGGCTGAGTGCGCCAAGCAGTTTCTCCGGGTGTGTCGGATTGTCGGCACGGGCCGTTCCTCTATGGGCCACAACGGCTTGCCCGTAACGCGATCAAAGACGTAAAGAAAGCCCTGTTTGCCGGCTTCAGCTACGGCGTCGACTGCCTTTCCGTCGTGTTTCACCGTAACAAGCTGCGGGGCCGCAACGGCGTCGTAGTCCCACAGATCGTGATGCGTCAGCTGGAAATGCCAAAGATACTTGCCGCTTCGGGCGTCGAGAGCCAGAAGGCAATCAGAGAAGAGGTTGGTTCCTTTTCGATCGGCGCCGTAGAAATCGTATGTTGGGGATCCAATGGGGAAATATGCGATACCGCGCTTCTCATCAACCGAGATCTCGCCCCAGGTGTTAGTTCCTCCAACATACTTCCAGGCGTCTTTAGGCCAAGTATCAAAGCCAAACTCTCCGGGATGGGGAACCGTATGGAAGATCCAAACCATTTTGCCGCTGATCACGTCATAGGCGCGGAGATCGCCGGGAGGGGAAATATAGGATTCGCCGGTCGCCGAACCAAGAATGATCAGGTTCTCGAATACACGTCCGGGCGTGTTTGACTGGATCTGGCGGATCGTATTCGGATCGCGGCCCAGACCTTGTCTAAGGTCGACACGGCCGTTGTTACCGAAGGTCGGAACGAGTTTACCGGTTTTTGCATCGATGGCCTCGAGAAAGTTGTTCGCGGCAATCAGAATCCGACGATCGGAGCGATCCTTGCTCTCCCAGTAATTTGCTCCGCGATTGCCTCGTCCTCTGCCGCCGAAGCCCGGTCCGCGGAATACCGGTGATCCGGGAAGAGGAACGAATTCATGGGTCCAGATCTCTTGTCCGCTTGTGGCATCGATGGCCACGAGACACCCACTTTTCGCGAGCACAAACATCACGTTGTCGACCACCAGCGGACTAAAGCCGTATGCATAGTTGTCACGAGTCGAATAGGACCAAGCCTGTTCAAGCTGACCGACATTCGACCGGTTGATTTGCGTCAAAGCTGAGTAGTGGGACGAGTCCAAACCGCCGAGATAATCGCTCCAGGTAACGTGAGACTGTGCAGCACAACGGCCAGCAAGAAGAAACCCGAGCAGGGCAGAAGACGACAACCGAAAACCACGGCGCGCCCACATGAGAGTCAGTTCATTCATATGACAAAGTGGCGAGTTTGTGCCTGGGAGTATATCAAGCTATTTACGGGTCATGAACGGTACGTTCTGTCATGGCTCTCCCCGCTGGGGCGGAACGTCGGCGTAACCGCGATAATATCGTTGATCGTAAGTCGTCACGAAACCTCTGTCGCAGTAGTTCGGAACAGCGCGTACCACAAGAAGGGATATTCAATGTCGAAATGCCTACACAATGCGAAGGGCGATGTATCTTTCAAAGATCCTTTCCTGATCAATCCGAGCGGATTCGTGCAGCGCGGTGGATCAGATCAGCCCCAGGCCGGTGCCATCGTCCATGGCAGTTATCGCTCCATCTTTCTTTAACTTCGTGTACGACTTCAATGGCGACGGCTGGCCTGACGTCCTTGAGATTATGGCCTTCGGATCACCGTCCGACTTTCTCCGCGCACTTGTTCATTAACCCTCGAGAGTGAAGCTCGCCACTGGGACAACTTCGAAGTTGTCCACGTCATCCCAACTGAGATCAACCAGCTTCTCGATGTCGATGGCGACGGCAAGCCGGAGCTTCATCACTCAAATGGGCAGTAAGCTGGACTGGTCCGACAGCCAATTCGGGTATATGAAGATCGACTGGTCCGATGCCAACAAAACCGTGGACGTTCCACCCTGTATCCGAAAAGCGCCGCTGGGGCGGCCACGGCGGCGGGTTGGGCGATCATCAATGGCGACGGACGCCCTCGACCTTGTTGGCCCGCTTGGGGTGGTGGGAACAACCGGCCGAAGATCAAGGACCAGCTTTGGACCTTTCATCCCGTCAACTTCGGATCATCCAGCAGCGTGCTACCGGCCCAGGCAGTGGTGGGTCTGAACTCGTTGTGTACGACGTAAATGGCGACGGACGACCCGACGTCATTACCAGTCTGGCCGCTCACGGGCCGGGCCTCGCCTGGTTTGAGCAGAGGACAGGATGGCTCCTTCAAGTGCGCACACCATCATGGGCGATCCGGAAACTCCCGATCGCTGACTCGTAAGCGAATGGGAAGAAACGGACAAGTCAATATGCATTTACTGAGCTTCACGGGATGGCCTTCGCAGACCTCGATCGGGACGGAGTGCCTAACATCATCACTGGAAAACGTTGGTACTCTCACGGCTATCGGTACGAGGAGAACGACGTTGATGCTCCGCCTGCGCTTTACTGGTTCAAGATTGTCCGTGGCACGGCGGGACACGTCGTCGTTTGAACCCCACTTGATAAACAACCAATCAGGCCTCGGAGTTCAGGTTGTGGCCGTCGACATCAACGGCGACGGAACCCCGGAGGTCCTCTCAGCAGCCCGCAAAGGCGCGTTTGTTTTCTTCAATAAACCTGATAGGTGAAACGAGTGTCGTAGTGAACCCGCTCCGACAGACGGGGCCTGCGCTGACCCGCGGCTCTCAATGTCAGAAGCTAAATTTCAAAGCGACCTGGAATACCCGGGGCTGCATCCCTACCGTCGTTGAAGTGATCTGGCCGAATTGACTTGCATTCGTCGCGACACCTGTCGATGATTGAACGAAGTGATCGTATTGACGGGCTGGGCGAAGTTCTCCGTGTTTGCAATGTTGAAGCATTCACCACGGAGGGACACGCGTGTAGCGTTCCCGGACTCAGAAAGTCCTTGAAGAGGGAAATATCAACCTGTCTTCTGATTCGGGCGCATACAGTTGATTACGTCCTTCGCTCCCAGGGTGGCCTATCGCCTGTGCACTTGAAACGCGTTCATGTTGATCCAATTGTAAATATTCGGATTCGCTGGCGTAATAGGATTGCCCTGCGACAGCATCCGGGACGATCCGTCGTTACATTCGGTAGGTTGATCAGATTGGAGGACGCGTAAGACAGTAAATGGTAAGACCCGTCTGCCAGAACACTATCGCGTTCAATTGCCAATCTGCCAGTCAAGCTCGCCTTTTGGAATCCGTGTATCGATTTCCCAAACGGCAACGCGTAATTTGCCCGGATATTGATTCGGTGCTTAACGGCGATATCGGCGTTCCCCCAATCGTAGTGGAAGTTGTTGCTAACCTGGGCCAACGTCCCGATGTTGTCCGGTGTATTTGTCAGCGAACGGGCGAAGGTATAATTCGCGCTCAGCGCCAAGCCATTGGATCAGCCGGCGCTCTACTGAAAGCTGCATCGAGTTATAGCTCTGATTTCCTACGGCGTCATATAGCGTCATGTTCTGAACATTCAGGTAAGGTTACGTTGCGCAGAAACTTGGGAGTCACAGCAGTTGCCAGATGGAATTGGCAGGTTCGCATTCCATTGAAGATCCAGATGCCGACTCTGTTGACCCACGTAGGCGACCGTGAATACCTGAGCGCCGACTTGTTTCTGAACCGCAAGATTGAACATCAGGGTCGAGGCCGCCGGGATAATTATCCGAATGGGCAACAACGGTTCCACTCGGATTGGCTGCGTTTCCAGGAATCGGTGGCGGCGGTCCCTGCGAAAGTGAACCGATTCCGGCGGGGCACGGAGTACCGCCAACGACCGCAGGCTGACAGGTGAAGTTGTTGGATGTAAACGGTGGATTATTTAGGTTCACCGAACCCGAGGCTAATCCTGCGGGAAATAAGCGATCCCAAACCCTCCTCGGATTACCAATCCATTCGCTACGTTCGCTGCAAAGCCGATGCGCGGGGCCACACTCTTGTAGATACGGTTGTACACACGCCCTGTCCACCGATACAGAAGGCGTTAGTATCGATCTGCCAATTGGATCGTTGCCCGGTCGCACTGGTCAGTGGACTGAAGTAATCCCATCGCACGCCCAGATTTAGACGTCAGCCACCGGTTTACGCGCCAATCGTCGTTCGCAAAGACATGTGGTTCGACTGTTCGGAAGTACTGGTAATAGAGAATCGCCTGCCGGGTGATGGTCGTCGGCACGCCCTGCAGAAAATTAGCCATGCTGTTCGGGGGAGCGCCGGCGGTCGTTGCCGTGAAGTTATATAACGCTAAGCCATTTGTATTCTGGTAATAGTTAAGCTGCCGCCGAATCACGCCTGCCCCTAACTTGATGTTGTGAGAGCCCCGTGTCCAGGTCACCACACCTTCCTCCTGGAAAACGTTGTTTGTGTCGAGGATTGGGAATGAATTGAGCATCGCCCAGCGTAGTGTTGCTGCCCGGCGCCAGATACCCGGAGATCTGGACGGGCATCAACCCCGAAATAAGCGGGCCCGTGTTTACGTTCGGAATTCCGAAGTTCTGAGAAAGATTGCTTCCCTGATTCGACGGATACGTGTTCAGGATGACTCGCGTGAATCCAGCTTTCAACTCCATGACTACAGTGGGGCTAAACAGGTGAACGTAATCGACCATATACGACTGAGCCTTAGACGTGCCCGTGCCCGGGAAATACGCCCTGTCCCGGGAAGATCCCATTCTTTTGCGGGTAAAGCGTCGGGATGATGCTTGTCACAGGGCTGTAGGAAAACCTGCCAAACAAGCTGTCCGAGTCCGAGATATGGTGGTCAACACGCACGTCCGCGATCGTGCTGTAGTATTGCTTCTGGACATTGGAAGAGTAATTACTAGTTGCGCAAGCCGTTGTCCCCGGTGATCTGCAAGGAATGTTAGCTGCAGGCAATAAGGCGAAATATTTCAGAGCGACCGGATCAAGCCGCGAGGCCGGAATGACTGGCCCGCCAACGTCCGAGAAGTTGCCCGGATTTGCAAGTTCGAAGGCAGTTGCAGTCGCCAGCAATCCGGTTGGTTGTCCTTGGATCTGGCGCAGTTCCTCGATATCGCCGAAGAAGAACGTCCTGTTTTTCTTGATCGGTCCTCCGAAGCTCCCGCCGAACTGGTTCTGGCGGTACTCGGGCCGGGGAGTGCCGCCCAGGTTGTTGAAGAAATCGTTTGCGTTCAAAACGTCATTGCGAAAGAACTCGTAGGCGCCGCCGTGGAATTGATTCGTACCTGACTTAGTGATCAGGTTGATAACAGCGCCGCCTGTACGACCCGTCTCGGCGGTGTAATTATTGACGTCGACGTGAACTTCGGCGATGGAATCGATCGAAGGCCGGATCAGGATTGTGCCTTGCTCGCGCTCGTTGTTATCCATGCCGTCGACTAATTGGTTGTTGAAGCGCTCATTCTGCCCATTTGCAGTGATGTTGGCGGTCTGACGACGCTCGTCGGGACGGGTACCGCTCAGGATCGATCCAGAAGGGCCGGGTGCAACGCCTGGGGCAGTTGTCACTAGCTGGACAAAGTTACGGCCATTTAGTGGTAAGATCTTGAACTGCTTGCGCCGAGACAGTATCTCTCAGGACTGAGCTGTCCGTCTGGAGTGCCGGCGTCGTTGCGTTACTTCGATCGTTTGAGTTGTTGCTCCAACTTGCAGTTGTACGTCGTTTCTGGCGTGATCTCCGACAACAAGTGCTATGCGCGGAATGGTGACAGTTTTAAAACCCGGATTGGTAATGGTTACCGTATAAGTGCCCGGTCGCAAGAGAGTGAAGGCGTAGTCTCCTGAAGTACATGTTCTTGTGGTTCGCGACGCGTGAGTGTCGACGTTCTCGGCTATCACTGTCGCACTGTTGATGACGGCACCCGCCTGATCGGTGATCGTGCCAAGGATTTCCGCGGTAGTTTCTTGACCTCGTGCGGATGAAAGAATTAAGAAAGACGAGAGAGTGATCCCGTAGAGCGTAGGCCGTATCTGCTTCATACCCGATCTCCCTGAAGTGAAGCCGCAACCTTTTGATTCGCAGCTCTGATTAAAACTGTGGCAATTCTATGTCAGCCGATTAGTGCCGTCAAGCCATAGTAGAGGGATGTTTGCGCGGTGTGTATCTCGCATAGGTTTGTATCCTCCCTCGCAACTCCGCGTTGATTTTGTCGCGACGATTAGCTTGACTCGGTAAAAACGCATGACCCACCACTTTTGCGGTAGCCAGAGCGTCAGTTGCGACATGCCCACCAGAAACAATCGGCGGCAAATCCGGCCGAACTACATTTCGTCGCGGGTGACCGCCCGGATGATCTGGTACTATCGCCGAACGGCAAGTATCACTACTGATCTGAGTGAGCTTGCGAACATAGTGAGTCCAAACTATCCCCTGCTCGTCCGGAGACTTTCGCGAAATTCCTCTAGCCGAGCAACTACCTAATCTTGGTCAGTCTCGCGTTCTCGCACTCTTTCTGATATCTATTCAAGGATGAAAACTGCCCACTTCGTCGCTGCCGCATTCCTAGCTGGCGCTATCGTGATGACTGCGGACGCTCAAATCCTTTCACCGCATTGGGAAGAACTGACGGCTGAGGATTTCGTGAAAGCGCTCGATCAGGCAAAAGGTGTTTGCGTTCTCCCGTTTGGCATCATCGAGAAACACGGGCCTTCCGGACCAATGGGAACAGACCTGATGAACGTCCGCTATGCGTCGTTTGAGGCCGTTAAGAAGGAGTACGCTATCGTTTTTCCGGAATACTACTTCGGCCAGATATTCGAGGCCAAGCACCAACCGGGCACGATCGCCTACAGCACTCACTTGCAACTGGAACTTCTGCAGGAAACGACGGCAGAGATGGCGCGGAACGGCTGCAAGAAGATAGCAATAGTTAGCGGCCATGGGGGCAACACGAACCTCATTCAATTTTTCGTACAGACAACGCTTGAAACTCCAAAGGACTATGTCGTATACGCCATAACGAACCAGAACCCTGCAGGTATGACGCCGGTTCCGGGAACGCAAGCGTCGAAACCCGGTGTCGATGGTCATGCCGGAGAATCGGAGATCGCGAATGTGATGGCTCACAGACCCGAAATCGTGCACACGGACCGAGCAGCGGAGGAGTCTGGTCGAGATTTGAACCGGCTCGACCTTCCTTCCAACGTTTATACGGGGATCTGGTGGTACTCGAAATTCCCGAACCATTATCAGGGGGATGCTGCCGGCGCCACCGCCGCGCGTGGTCGAGCCTTGATGCAGCAACGTTCCGATAGTATTGCTTCGGCCATACGCGCCATTAAGTCGGATCAGATGGGCCCCCGCCTGCAGAAAGAATTCTTCGACGCATCTGGCAAGCCTCTAAACACGAAACAATAGGTCTAGTCTCGATGGAAGGAGCGCTCAGTGTTCGAGCAAATTGCGGCGGTTCAAAATACCAGCGGTGGCTGCGGTTTGGGCCGGCGCAGCCGTTTTCGCTCCGCTCGCACCCTACGCTGGGCGACTGTTCGCGTGATCTACTGTTCGTACCGCAATCGGATCATAATGATCAAACCTTACGGCCTGCGATCTGAACAAAGGAACTATCAATGGAAGGTGCCGCTGGTCTGGTGCCGTCCCTGGTTGCTAAAGGGATCAAGATACGGGCAGCTACGGACCTCGGCGGACCCGTCATAACCGCGAGCGGATTGATCTTCGTCCGTACAGGAGCAGATCTGACTGTGCACGCCGTAGATGAAGACAGCGGAAGGGTGCTGTGGGAGAAGGAACTCAAGTCCGGACCCAAAGAGATTCCTTCCGTGTTATACGAAGTAGACGCACGCGAGTACGTCGTCTTCTGCGGGCATTCCGCGAAGATTTCCGACAATCTACCTGCCGATCTACACTAGAGAGCGCCGACTATAGGACCACCGGAGGCTCAATGCTATTACTCGTTCAGATTGCCCGCCCGAAGAACCGGCCGGTCATCAATTCGGCCCTTCCCTCGATCGAGCCGCGACTGAGTCGGTGCCGATTCGCATTCACCCATCTCTCTTCAACGGAACCCAACGGCACTCGTCATGAAATTTTACGGATGAACGCCGATTATCTGACAATCGCGTGAGGTAAAAAGCGCGTCGGTGCTTAAAAACCGCCTGTGCTGTACTTGAGCGGAGAAGCTATGGATAATTTGCTCGAATCCCCGAACAAATGGAACCGAAAGAAGCGGGAATGTAAAGCAATCATCGAGACCCCAAAGGGCCGTCGCAACAAGTTTGACTTTGATCCCGAGTATGGCCTCTTTGCTCTCGGTGGTCTCCTCGGAGAAGGATTAGCGTTCCCTTTCGATTTTGGCTTCATTCCATCCACTCTCGGCGACGACGGTGATCCGCTCGATGTTGTAATTCTTTTGGACGAACCCGGTCACGTCGGGTGTCTGGTAGATGTCGAATCATTGGAATCATTGAGGCTGACCAGATTGAAAAGCGTAAACGGACACGCAATGATCGGCTTGTCGCAGTAGCAGTACACTCTTACTCGCACGAGAACTTGCAATCGATCAAAGACGTAAACAAATCCATCCTGGATCAGCTTGAACAGTTCTTCGTGTCCTACAACCAGAGCCGAGGCAAGGGTTTCATCGTTAGAGGGCGGCACGGCCCGAAACGAGCCATCGAATCGGTTGAGGCGGGATGCCGGCTATTTGACAAGAAGAACTCTGGAAACTCATGAGTCCGCACCGGCCAGCCAATCTGCAGGCTGGTGCTGGGTGGCGGCGAAACTCCCAAGGAGAAATGCCGCCCTCTAACAGATCGCTGTATGCACTCCGCCCCTTCTTTGGCTCTACGCTCCTTCTTCCAGAATGTTGGGCACATCGATGCCTAGGGCAGTGGCCAAGTCGTGTTGATGTTCCTGCTCTTGGGAAATGATCTTCCGGATTTGCTCGGCTAGAGCGTAGTGGCCCAGCGCTTCCGCTTGTCTTACGCGTTTGCGATAGGCTTTGATCGTTTCGGTCTCGTTGTTGAGGTCAAAGCCTAGCATGTCCTCCGCCTTTTCCGACAGCTTTACTTCTTTCGGAGTACTGTTGGGCATTGCTCCCAAATAGTCAATCTGATCGCTGATGATGAGCGCGTGCTGCAGCTCTTCGTGAGCATGCTTCTTTAGTTCTGCCGCTATGCTCATCCACTGTGCACCCTTCAACACGTTGCCATAAACCGTGTACGCAATGATCGCCTGATATTCACGCGATAGGTCTTCCTGTAATCCTTGAATCAGATCTCGCAATGCAGGATTGTTGGTTTCTGCCATCGTCTTCTCCTTATGTCACTCTTGTGGTTCATTCACAATTTAGCTCATCTGTTTGCTGTCGCAGATCTTTCTTGAGAGAGCTGATGTAAACGGCTATTCGCGACTGTAAACCAGCATGTATGATGACTCTGACTGCCTCTTGTTGCAGATGCAGTTCATTCGGCGGCATGGCCCGGCTTGAATCCAAGCTCCATGCTGCTGCGGTGAGAATACGCACCGACGCCTATGCGAGTCCATTGGATCGTGGCTGCAGAGCTCCTTTTAGCGACGGCAGGGGCCTTCGCTTACTACTACTGGCCTCAGTCCCTGGTTCTACCGACAACTTCCGTTCTCCAGGCGATCAACGAATCCAATGGCCAAACGGTTGTCTCCTGGCAGGACCGGGTTTTCGTCGGTAAGATTGGCGAATTCGATGATGCGCTTTCCGCGTATCTGATGTTCGATTACCTCAGGTCGCAGGATTTACTTCGAGGAAGGCAGGTCTTACTCATAGCCCATAGCGCGTCAGTCGAACGGCATTATAGCGTTTGGGTGCGTTTGCCCGATGACGTGCTGACTGGTGTGGAAACGGCGGCGGCACTGAAAGGTAATCACCTCACACCCGTGCTCGAGGAGTCTTGGATCACTAACGGGGAACTCTACGGTTATCTACGCCAGACAAGTGCATTTATTGAGGCCTATAATTGCCAGGATTTCCCCAAGTTGGAGGAGATATCCTCCAGCGAACTCCAATTGTACGTGCGGCAATTTATCTCCTTCAAGGCGAGCGTTGACCCGAGAACCTGGAACGGAAGCCCACATCCCCTGTCACCACTCAGCCTTGAGGACGCCGAGAGCCTGGCTGCCGACATCGTTGAGGCCGCCAGGTTCTACGATGTGCCGGTGGATTTGCTTCTCGGCATAGGCGCAATGGAAAACAATTTTCTGAATGCACCAGGCGATCTGAACAATGCAGTTTGGAAAAAGGAGATTGGGAGAGACGATATCGTCCTTCGTCGCCGCGGCCGCAAAGCCTGGATTCTGAATAGCTCGATGGGGACCTGGCAAATCACACGTCAGTCTCTCCGCTATGCACACGATTTGTTCTTGTGCGACACGCGCGACTACTCAAGGCTTCCAATCGAGCTTCGTCCTATGGAGCAGCTCGATATGAATTTCCTGAGTCCGCACGTTCTGACGACCTACGCGGCCTTGCTTCTGCAGGATCTGCTCCAGTATTTCGACGGCAACGTTCTCCTGGCCGCTGCCGCATATAACGGAACCAAGCTTCGTCCCAATCTTCAATATGCCTCAGGTGTGGAAAACGTCGCCAGTTATGCCCGAAGGGTGCTTGGGAACGCAGCTAGGATGAAGCGGGGTGTGACAACCCCACCTGCCGTCCCGCCGTACTGAACTCGGCTTGCCTTGCAGCAATCGAGCCGTACCGTAGCCGAGTACTTTCGCAGCGACGCGTCTAGAAGACGAACTTCAATTGGTATCGCATAACCCGGGCGCCGCCATCCGCGTACCCGGGATTCAAGAAGCGGCCCGCCAGAGAAGTTCCAACGTTTGCCCCAATCGTTGTAGTGCCTGTATCGAATGGGCTAATCGCCTGAATCCCATACTGGCGGTGATTGAATACGTTGAAGAACTCAGCGCGAAGTTCGAAATGAACGCGCTCAGTCAGGTTGATGATCTTCGTCAAGTTTGCATCCAGATTGTTCTGGATGGGAGTCCGCGCGGTGAACCGGCCGAGATTGCCGGGTGTGCATGGCGTGGCAGAGGTACAGGCCGGAAGCTCAACATACATCGCGGTTGCTGGATTGATTGGTGCGTTTCCGTTCTCGGGATTGATGTATCCGGTGGGGCTAGGATTCGTAGTCGTCGCGAGTTGAGCGCGAACACCAGGCGTGCCGGCAAGGTTGTAGAAGGGCCGGTCGGCGGCACTTCCCGTCAAGCCCCCGAACCCGTCCGAATCCACTCCGTTCAAGATGTTGAGAGGAGCTCCGGATTCCATCACGTAAACACCCGAAAGCTGCCAGCCGCCGACGACGTGACCCACA
This sequence comes from uncultured Acidobacteriaceae bacterium, assembly GCA_963744795.1. Lineage (GTDB taxonomy): Bacteria > Acidobacteriota > Terriglobia > Bryobacterales > Bryobacteraceae > Bog-105. The sequence goes on along the minus strand of CAVUVF010000017.1, from coordinate 15,542 downwards.
ACTCCTCGCTGATTGCGCAGGAAGGGCAACTCGTAAACGGAAGTGATTGACACGCGATTGGGCCGGTCATACAGCGAGACGGACTGCTCTAATCTCTGTCCCCCGAAGATTGACGGGATCGCAGCAGACTGGGGTAGGTTATTACCAGTCGTCGAGAAGATATCGCTGCCGTTGTCCAGGAACTTCGATCGTGTATAGGCCAGATTGAAATTGAAGCCGCTGGCGAAGCGACGGCTGACATTTAACTGACCAGAGTAATACTTCGAATTCCCGCCGTTCGTCCGAATGCTGCGTGCGCCTTGGAGCGGATCGTATCGTTGCTGTATCTGTGAACTAGTGAAGTTCGCGGCAGTGTAGCCCGCAGGAAACTGTTCGAGAGAGGTTGGTACCAGAGGATTGAGATCTTCTTGGATAAAGAGGTTCAGTCCTCGAGAACCTACAAAGGAAGCATCGAGCACGATACCGCCGGGCAACTCGCGCTGGAATCCGGCGGAATACCTCATGATGTACGGGTTGACTAAATTCCTTGGGACTAGCTGTTGAGTAGCCAGCGGGGTAAGAATGGCAACGGTGGGAAGTGCACCAGAGAGGTTCGCTAATCCACGAGGATTTGCTGTGCTCACAGTGGAGGCGTTGCTGACAGAGATATTGTTCGGCGACGAGGCAACTGCGTTTGATGCGATGTTGTTAAAGAACGAGTCGTAGCCCATCTGGAAACCGGCTCGGAACACGGTTTTTTTCTGACCGAAGATACCAAACGGGCCTGATCCCGATGGAGCATACGCCAAACCCACTGTAGGCGCCCAGTTATTCAAATCGCTATTGACGTGGTTCGGCTGGCTGTACGGGCCCGTGAACGTGACCGGATTGATGTTGAAAAGACCCGACCAGGCAGGCGTACGAAGCGAGTTAATTGGGTTTCCGAAGAACTCGTAGCGAACGCCCAGCGTCACCGTGAGATTCTCAGTTGCCCGCCACCGGTCTTGCGCGAAATAAGCTTGGCGGAAGAGAGCGGGATAATAAGAGGCGCTGCCGAAGTCCCTTGCCGCACTCCCGCCCGATCCGCCGTAGTTGTCAATGAAATTCTGAAGACCGCTAACACCGGTACTGGCCTGGTAGCTCAGGGTTCCGCGGCTATTGAAGGGCGCATCCTGTTTGGAACGCTGGTCGAGGAGCGAGATGCCCGCTCGGAAGCTGTGTTTCCCGCGGACGTAGTTGATCGTATCCTGAAGCTCGTAGTTATTTGCGACTCGTCCCTGAGGCAAATTACTAGCAACGCCAAAGTTCGTAGTGAAATTGGCAATTGTAATGGTCGGAGTGGTCGCCGCTATTGGGCTAGTGGCATCGAACGGGAAATAGTAGTAGATCCGGTTGTAAGCCAAGCGAAGCTCGTTCGTAGCCGCGGGTGAGAAGGTGTGCGTCTCGGAGATGAGCGCTTCGTTCACCTGCCCGCCCTGGCTCGTATCGAATCCCGGGAAGTTGATGTTGGCCGCCGGGTTCACGTTGCTGTCGAACAGATACCGTACCGATAACTGATCAGAATTGCTGAAGCTATGATCGACTCGCTCCAGTAGTTGGCGGTCCCGGTATTTCTGCGCGTAAGGCCGCTGATAAGTTCCCACCTGGATGTTCCGTCCGTTGACGGCCACATTCGAAAACTGAGAGTTGGCGTCTATGCCTGCCGTTATCTGATTCAACAAGTCGACCCGGGGGTTTGTTCCGGCGGGATACAGCGAAAGCAGAGCGGCGCGGCCCGCAGCGGAAAATGAGACCAGCCCCTGCTGTGACGTGGATACTTGGCGCTCTTCCTGGTAGCTGCTGAAGAAAAACGTTTTGTTTCGAACGATCGGTCCGCCGACAGTACCCGAGAAATATTGATCGGTACCCGGCAGCGGATGCCCACGAAGCACCACGTTCGGATCGTTCTTCTGCAGATTTGTCGGTGCATCGTCGAACGTGGAGTCGAGCAGATAGCGGAGAGTACCGTGGAACTCATTGGTTCCACTGCGCGTAATGGTATTCACGACGGCTCCGCCAGCGCGCCCGTATTCGGCATCGTAGTTGCCGCTCTGGACCGCCACCTCCTGGACAGCATCCGGATTCGTGATCTGGAACGCCTGACCGGCGATCGAAATGTCGTTGTTCTCCGTCCCGTCGATCAGGAAGTTATTCGAGCGCCCGCGAGCGCCATTCACCGAGAAAGTTCCTGTTCCGAACGAATATCGATTGGTCGAGATACCCGGAAGCGTGAGAGCAAGCGAGACGGGATTCTGATTCGCAATCGGCAAATTCACAGCGTTTGTGGCGGTGATGGTTCCACCCCGCACCGGCGCTTCCGTTTGCAGGAGAGCGGCACTCGAAGAGACCTCGACGACGCTCGAAACAGAGCCAAGCTCCAGTTGCGCATCAATGGCCAAGTTTTGAGCAGCGGCGACCGTAAACGGCTGCACCGAGAACGCTTTGAACCCTGAGGAGGTCACCTTGACCGTATAATTTCCTGGATCCACCGCATCGAAGCGGTAAGCGCCTGACTCGTTTGTGGTGGTAGAACGAACAACCTTTGTATCCTGGTTCGTCAGATCGACCGCCGCACCGAGGAGAGCCGATTTCGTCGCATCGACAACCAGACCCGAGACGGTTCCGCGACTCGATTGAGCAGTGATAAAACCAGTGACGCTGAGCAATAGCAGCGCTAAGGAAAAGAAGGAGGCAAAGATTCGTCTAGAAGGCGCTTTTGTAGCAAGCGCCTCAGAGGTGCAAAGCAAAAATTGTGACAATAGAATTTCCCAGACCCGATACTAAATCCAGGGTAGCTCAAGCGTTTTCTCGATCTCGACCACATTAAGCACCGCCTTTTTCGCATCTTGTTCCGTTGTTTCTTTTCCGGACAACGTTGCAGCGCTCCGAACCGAGCGGTTTCGGCAAAACTTTCCTGTGTCCGTCGTCGGAAGACGGATAGGATAGTGGCAATCGAGATTAGATCGGCAGAGCCAAGGAGTACGGATGGTGAGCAAAATTGAACTTAAGGTGAACGGTCGTTCGCGGACACTAGATGTCGACCCAGCCACGCCGCTGCTGTATGTCCTCCGCAATGATCTGGACCTGCGAGGGCCGCGGTTTGGGTGTGGACTCGGACAATGCGGTGCATGCAAAGTAATCATCAACGGCACGGCGATTCCTTCCTGCATCACGCCTGTCTCTTCCGTCAAGGGTGAAATCACCACTCTCGAAGGACTCGCTGCGAACGGCAAATTACACCCCGTGCAGCAGGCCTGGATCGATGAGCAGGTGCCGCAATGCGGATTCTGTCAAAACGGGCAGATCATGACCGCGAAGGCAATGCTGGACAAGAATCCGCATCCGACTGACGCCCAGATCCGCGAAGCGATGAACGGAACCTTGTGCCGCTGCATGAGCTATTACCGGGTTCAGAGCGCCATCAAACGCGCCATAAAAACGATGGCCGATGCTCAGCCGCTGCAGACAAGGAGGTGGTGGCATGAGCCTCGTCAGACGTCGATCCCGAAACAAATCGAAGACGTCCTCGTGATGCACCGCCGGGGTTTTCTCAAAAACGCCGGCCTGCTTGCGGTGAGCTTCGGAGTGTTCGGCGGAGCGGCAGTCGCGGAGGCGGATGCGCAGAGCAGCGGTGCGGCTCAGGGACCAGGTCCATATCACGATCCCGACTTCCGGCAAGTCGATTCGTGGATCGTCATTCATGAGAACAACACGGCCACGTTTTATGTCGGCAAGACGGACCCGGGCCAAGGTACGGGAACATGCTTCCGCCAGTTGATGTCGGATGAGCTCGATATCGCCTTCGATAAGACCACCTGCATCATGGGCAGCACGGACATCACGGTCGACCAGGTCGGATCGGGCGGGTCGACGGCGATCGAAAGAGATTCATGGCCGATGCGCCGCGTGGCCGCCGAAGCGCGTCGCGTGTTGCTTGAAATGGGGTCGGCGCACCTGGCCGCGCCCGTAGATCAACTCGCTGTCAGCGAAGCAGTGATTACGGTGAAAGCCGATCCCTCGAAGCGCGTGACCTATGGCGAGCTGATCGCGGGGAAGAAGTTCAACGTTCACGTTGACCGGGAACAACATCAACTCGGTTACTGGTCAAGCGAAAACCAAATCGATTCCCGAGCTCAAATACACGGGCCAGTCGCTTCAGCGGGACGACATTCCGGCGAAAGTGGATGGTTCTCTGAAATGGGCCGTCGACGTCAAGCTGCCGGGCATGGTTCACGCCCGCAACGTCAAACCGCCCTTCGCGTGCGCGAAGCTGACGGGCATCGATGAATCATCGGTGAAGAGCCTGCCCGGCTTCATCAAGGTGGTGAGCAAAGGCAACTACGTGGCCGTTGTGTGTGAACGCGAAGAGCAGGCCATTCGCGCGGCGCGCCAACTCAAGACGACGTGGGAGAAGCCGGCCACGTCTCCATTTCCCGCATCCGAAGATCTTTTCAACTACATGCGCGAGACGACCGCGGCGGTCGCAACGCCCGGTTCGGGAGCGAGACCCCCTTCGGAGGGCGATCCGGAGCGACGCAACCCGGGATCCAGACCGGCTGTTGAAGGGGATTCGGAAATACGCAGCAGTCGCCTCTGCCAACGGCACAAGCCGAAACACGAATGCCGGCGTCCAGACCTCCTGCGGCGAGGAATCCCGAAATGCGCGCCCCGGTCTCCGGACCAATGGTGGTGGGAAATCCCGATGCGGCATTTTCGGGCGCCGCAAGAATCATCGAGGCCGAATACGAGATCCCGTTTCAGGGACACACGGCATTCGCGGGCGCACATGCTCTGGCCGACCCTTCGAACGGTCAGATGACCGTTTATACGAATGACATGAAGTCCTACGGCATGCGGCGAGGTATCGCCACCTTTCTCGGCATGCCGCAGGACAGGGTGCGAGTGATCTGGATGATGGGTCCGCAAGGCTTCGGTCGTTCAGCGGCCGAGGACGCGGCCTTCGAAGCGGCCTGGATCGCCCGCGAGATCGGCCGGCCCGTTCGCATGCAGTGGATGAGAGACGAAGAGACGGCGTGGGATACGAAGAGTCCCGGCATTCCTGGTGAAGATGCGCGGCGCTCTTGGCAGCGATGGCAGTCTGGTCGCGTATGACTTTCACGCACGTTCGTGCGATTACAACCACGTCGGATACAACGAGCCCGATACCGTGCTGATCGCGCAATTGATGGGATCGAGACGGGCAAAACCCGCCGCGGGAAGCGCCGCCATGCCTTCTGATATGTATGCCATTCCGAATCGCAAGATGGTGGGCGAAGTGGTTGCGTCTGCCAAGCGTGTGGGAAACGCCGCTTCGCACCGGCAACCTGCGCGACCCGAACGGCCCGCAACCAACGTTTGCCGCGGAATCGTTCATCGACGAAGTTGCCGCAGCCGCGAAGACCGATCCGCTGGAGTTCCGCATGAAGATGCTCAAGGCCGGCACGGACGATGACAGCGGATTCCGGCGCGCACGGTCCCTTGCGGTTCTAAAAGCCGCTGCGGATGCTTATGGCTGGGATTCGCGGCCTTCACCCAAACCGATTGGCAAGGGAAACATCCTCACCGGGCGCGGCATCGCCTACTCGTTCCGGGGACAGACCGTTGTTGCGCAGATTGCAGAAGTTGAAGTGAATCGCCAGACGGGGCATGTCTGGGCGAAGCGCCTGGTGTGCGCACATGACTGCGGTCTGGTGGTGAATCCCGAGGGCCTGCGGCACACGGTGGAATGCGCCACGCTGCATGGCCTGAGCCGCGCTCTTCACGAAGAAGTCCGGTTCGATACCGAAAAGGTGACAAGCCGCGACTGGTTCTCGCATCCGACTCTCCGGCATGCAGACATTCCGGAGCGCATTGACGTCGTCCTGGTGAACGGCGATCCAAATCCGAACCGTCCCGATCTTCCGCCTTATGGCGCCGGCGAGGCCGCCCTCAAACCGATGCTTGCGGCCATTGGAAACGCGATCTACGACGCTACCGGCGTTCGCATCCGAAGGGTTCCCTTCCGTGACGATCGTGTGCTTGCTGCGTTGAAGGCCGCGGGTGTTTGATCCCGAAACGGCGAGAGCACCAATCGCGGTGCGCTGCCCTACTGAACGCGTTCCTTGATGTAGTGAGCTGCCGACTCTATTGCGCCAGCAGCAATCGCCGCTGTTTGTTTCGCTGCTTTCGCCGCTTCGCCCAGTGGTTGGTGCGCTTTGTCGGCCATATCGCCGAGCACATCGCTGGCGCTTTCAAAGCCCGAAATGATGCCTTCCCTGCCCTTTGTGTAGGCTTCACGCACCTTCGAACGCGACCAAGTCGCGCAAACGGGTACCACAAAGGCAATACCTGCAGCGGTTAAGCCGGCCCCGATACCGATTAATGCCAAACCCACTACGCCATTTCTCGATTGTTTGTCCATGTCTGTTCCTCTCTTCTGAATCCGCAGTCTCACGTCAAGATTACCTCGACGGCCGAGGGTCCACAGCGGGAAGGTCTACCGTTGGATCTCAGTCGGCCTGCAAAACTGACACTCCCGAACAGGAAGTCAGTCATTAACGCGCTGCCGAACCCAGAATCCTCCGCCGGAAACCGGAAAAGGCGGGCAGCTTCCACACGGCTTCGTATCTGCGATCGGCGCATGCCCAAGGCAGCATCACGTCGCGAGCCTCGAATGCCTCCTGGAGCCACGCGCTAGCCACCTCGCGCTCGCCCAGACCAAGATAGATCCTTGCCAGACTACTCGCAGCCGGGTGAGGCCGGGCAAAGCCGGCCTCCAGCCGAGCCACAATCTCGCGCGCCCGCTGCGAATCTCCAAGTCGGACATGGACAAAGGCTATATCTCCTAGAATTGTGGGGTTCTCTCCTCCGAACTGGACTGCCGTTTGAAACGCTTCGAGCGCCTCCTGATATCTTTCCTGTCTCTCATGGATCCATCCGAGCACCCAGTGTGATTCAGCGAAATGGGACTCCAGAGCGAGTGCCGCGTCTGCTCGCAACTTGGCTTCGTCAAGGTTGCCTACAAAGTACGGAACCAAGGCAGTATGAGTTTGGATAACGAGCGACAGAGGATCGCACTCTAGTGCCCGCTTGAACGATTCGTTGGCTTCCGACACGCGTCGGCGCAGAGCAAGGAAGATCCCCTTGAGATGCCATGCTTCTGCAAAACTCGGGTTGACTGCGAGTGCGCGATCAAATTCGGTCTGTCCGGATTCCCAATCCCAGTCATAAAGATGGTGAACCCAGCCAAGTGACAGGTGCGCCTGCGCGCAACGGTCATCGAGGGCGATCGCTCGCTGCGCTCTTGCCCGCGCTTGACCCAAATGGGACGCAGCCGGGATCGCTGCCACAATTGCTCGCAGAATCTGCGCCTCTGACAAGGCGGCGAGGATCTGGGCCGATTCGGGCTCGAGCGCTAACGCGTCGCTCCAAGCATTCAATGCTTTTTTCACAACCGTCCAGCGTCCACTGATTTCGGTGAAAGCCTGCTCGGAGGTATAGGTAGTATGCGTCTGTCGCAAGCCCGCCTGTCTGGAGCGAAAGCGAATTTCGTCCTCCTAACACCGCGCCTATCGCTTCGGCGATTGACGTTTGGAGTCCAAAGATATCGTCCGGCTTCTCATCATAGGTATGTGACCAGACCTGATAGCCGTTCGCTGCGTCGATCAGCCGCGCGTTTACCCGGAAGCGGTTTTGCCACTTGCGGATGCTGCCCTCGATGAGATACTCGGCACCCAACGCTCGGCCGATCTCGCGAACGTTACCGCCCTTTTGCCTGAACTGGAATGCCGATGTTCGCGCTACTACACGAATCCCGGGAAGAGTGCCTAGTTTGTCGATGATCTCCTCCGTCAATCCGTCAGACAAATACTCGGTGTCCGGTTCAGGTCCGAGGTTCACAAACGGCAGTACGGCGATGGCGCCGGTGGGTCGGGAGATTGTCCGTTCGGTGAACCCGCGGCGCAATCCGTGGCGCATATGAGCAGCCGCGCGGCAGTTCTAAGATAATTTCGTCGTTCGCTCCCGCATCCTTGTAGTAGGACGCGAGCCGCGCACGCAGTTTGCTGGCCTCCACCCCGGACAATCGAATCCAAGCGAGGATCAAACCCGCTCCCGCGGCCCAGGACCGTGACCCCCAACGTGTACTCCTTTACTTGATCACCGCGCCCGGCAAGCGTTTCCTCTACGACGTAGCGCAGTAACGAGGAAAGCCGCGGGGCGCCGGAGAACGCCGCATGCGCGAGCAAGCGTTCGAGTTGCTGCCTTACTGCCTGCTCTCCTGCTGCGTCCAGGCCAATCATTTGGTTAAGAAGATGACTGTAACAGAACCTTAGTATCTGGCCAAGTTGTTCCTACACTTAGAAGCGTCTACAGTTATTCTTGTGGGCCGAAGAGCCATCTTTGTACTTCTAATAACAATCTCGACTGCCGCCGCAAACGCGTTCGGGCAGGGTCCTTCTGCGCAACCGACTACCGTCGGCAACCACGAGATCGGCGAAAGCTATCAGAAGTGGTTGGCCAACAGTCAGGAACTCGAGCAGTTGGGATCCGTTTGTCTGAGTAAGGCGCGCGGAACCCAGGGCAAGCTTCAAAAGGCGGATTGCGAAAGGCTTCGCAATATCAGGGATGGAAAACTCGACGAGATCACGTCGAGCGAGGGCGACCGCACTTTTGTTTGGCGATTCCAGAACAAGAGATTGACGAAGGTTGAGGTCGATATACCTGGGCCGGGCGCGCGATCCTCTGTGCAACCCGACATTCAGCAGGAATTCACCTTTCTCATTCAGAGGTACGGCCAACCTAAGGCAACGAGAATAGTGCCTCACCAAAACGCCTACGGAGCCGAGTTGAAGTGCTCGGAAATGGACTGGGTTATGCCCGACGGAACGAAAATCACGGCGACTGAGAGCATTGAAAACGCCACGACGCTAGGTGCCGCTTCGAGGCGAAAACTAGTTGTTTTGTTTCTCTCGACGGAGGCTCAGAGTTCCACTCAAGGCAAATCGAATCCGTATTAAGAGTGCATACATTATTCTGGCGCGCGTGACTGTCTTACTCGTTCAGTCGAAATGCAAACAGTTGATCTCCGGCCGTCGCAAGGATGTATTGGTGGCCGTCCAGCATGTAGGTTTCGGGACCATTGCCGGCCGGACCGATTCGTGTATGCCAAAGTGGCTTGCCCGTGGCAGGATCGTATGCAACCAGATTCTGGCCGTCTCCGCTGAACAGCAGCTTACCCGGCAGTCGCAAGCAATCCAGCCGTCCCCCCGACCTCGTGACGCCAGACAATCTTCCCCGTTTTTAATCGATCGCGTCGATGAACGAACCGTACGGGAGGAATGCTCCGCTCGTTGTGCCGCCCAGTCCCATGGAGCCTCGCGGGTCCGGATCCATCAGGTACATGATGCGTAGCATGTTGTTCTCGGGCGTATAGAAGAGACCGGTATCGGGCGAGAAAGCGGGCGAGTAGTGATTCGTTACGTCGGCGTTCACGATTGATCCTGCGATCGTCGCATCCTTGACGGGATCCCGCCTCGGATGCCCTTGCCCGTCGAGATCTTTGGCCCAGTTGTTGACGAGTCCCATTTTTCCGGTGACAAGATGTTCGCCAGTGACACGATCAAGCACGAAGAAGTACCCATTACGCTGAGCTGTCATGACAAGCTTGCGCATCTTCCCGTTGAAAGGTGCGTCGACAAAGACCGGCGCCTCAGTAGAATCCCAATCATGACTGTCATGGGGCGATGTCTGGTAATACCACGCCATCTTTCCGGTATCGACGTTGACGGCAACTAGCGAACAAGTGAAGAGGTTGTCTCCTTCTCCCCGGCCGGCTGTGAAGGCCGGAGTAGGATTACCTGTTCCGAAGACATACAAGTTTGTCTCGGGATCGTAAGCGCCCGGCAGCCACGCTTGCGCTCCACCGTGACGTGCAGCATCCAGACTGGCCCAGGTCTCTACGCCTTGATCCCCAGCATTCATGGGAACTGTGTAGGTGATCCATTGACGATTGCCCGTTTCGGGATCGAAAGACTGAAGAAACCCAGGCGCATCCATGTCGTTGCCAGTCCCGACGAGAAGGTGATTGCCGATTACGAGGGGCGAAAACGAGGAGAAATATTGCTGATCGAAGCTGGAGATTTCCTTCTTCCATTTCTCCTTTCCGGAATGGGCATCAAGACAGATCAGGTAGTCATCGTGTGTTTCAAGGTAGAGGTTGTTATGCCACAAGCCCATACCGCGGTTTCCGGTGTGGGTGCCGCCTCGCGTCTTCCAGTAGTACTGCCAAAGAATTGTTCCATCGCGCGCGTCAATGGCCCAAGCATTGTCCGGAGCAGCCATATACAGAACGTCGTGAACCATAAGGATTCCGCCGCCAATACGAGGGCTACCACCGTTATTAAGATCACCCGAGCCCAGTCCGCCAACATTCACCGGGTATGGCCCGGCGCTGCCCCTGCCGGCGGAGGTCGGAATGTTTCCCGTCGGACCAGATCCGGCAACGAAGCGTGTTACCCAAGCTAAGCTGAGGTTCTTAACGTTGGATTGATTGATCTGGTTCAGCAGACTATAGCGCCGCGCGGAGTAATCTCCATTGAACGTCGGCCACTCGTCAGCAAGAGGCTTCACGATGTCAGTAGGATCAAGGCCGGCCTGTCCGAACATGACAACCGACACAATCAAAAGCCCGGCGAAGCGGGTCAGTCGCAAAACGATATTCATTGGTTGTTGAAGATACGAGAAATCACTTCACCGTCGCGAGATAGGCAGTGACGTCGTGCATAGTCTTTTCGTCAAGCGTTCGAGCGATCTCACGATGACTGTTTAGCGGGTCACGAACTTGCACTTGTGGAACATTGCCCGGCGTGTCGAGGGCGAAGGACCTCCGGTTGCCGTCAGGCAAGAGTATGCTCACGACGAAATCATCTTTTCGGATAAGGGCACCTTCGAACTTTTGCCCATCGGTGGTAGTCACGGTAGCTGTGGGTCGTTGCCCGCTAGTGCCGACCGCCGCGCCCATGTCACGGCCCGTTGCGGTACCTCCCGCCACCCAGGCGTTCTGTAGAGTTCTTGGATCCTTATACTTTGCTCCGATCGATTTCAGATCCCCTTCAACGGAGTGACAAGTAGCGCATTTCGTGTCGAATTGGGTCTTCCCTGCCGGGACGTCGCCTACGAGAACGTCACGATCCGAAATCTCCTTCACGCCTGGCGGTCGGGCTTTCGGGCCGACTCGCGCCAACACGGAATGTATGTATTCCGCGATCGCTTGGCCATCAGCATCAGAAAGATTGAAAGCAGGCATGCCCTTATCCTGTCTTGCGCCATGAATAATAGGAAGGATAAGTTCACCATGCTGATCACTTAGCGCCGTGAGAGACCGCAGCAGATTGGGCCCACCCATGTCGCCGCCCCGCAGATCAGAGCCATGGCAGGACGTACAGTTCACGCCGAACAGCCCCTTTCCGCGTGCAAGTACATCAGGAGGCGCCAATTGCCGGCTCTGCTGCGGAAATGTGGTGTAATTGCGATCGAGAACGGGACCTTGGGCCGATGTCTTAGCAGCTCCCTCTCGGGGCGGAGCGGTTGCTGTTTGCGCGAACGATAACACTGCGACAACGCATGTGATCGTCGAGCCGAGTAGAAGCTTCGTTTGCATGTTCATTCACCCAGGAGTCTAGAGTCGATTCTTCCTTTTCACCTTGAAATCATTTGGGAACAGAGATCGTTATGTTTCGGTATCGGACGCCGCCATGGTGGTCGCCTTGCAAATAGATGGGGCCGGGCTTCCCTTCATCGCTGTCGATCGCACCGCCCGTGATCCCGGGTATCTCCTGGTTATCAATTCCCTTGAACTGGTTCAGAGCGACTGTTACATAGCGCCCGATCAAAGTGATGTCGTAGGTTTGCCAGGTATCGGCAACGACGGGCGACTTCAGCGGGAACTTCAGGAATCCGTAGATCGAGCCCACCGACGGGGCTGGGTTTGTACTGGATTTCGCCACTGGAGCATTCGGTCCGCCTCCGAGTCCCACCTGTGTCTCGTAACGGCCGCGCAGGTAAACACCACTGTTCTCTCCCTGCGGAACATTGAACTCGATGTGAAGTCTGAAGTCGTTGAACGTGCGTGTCGTCCGGAGATTGGCGCCCTTAGTCAGGTTTGTTAGCTCTCCACTTTTGACAGTCCAGTTATTCTTGGGATCAGAAGTTGCTGCCGGCGTATTAGTAAGTGCCTCCCACCCGCTTAGATCCTTCCCATCGAACAGGCTCTCGGGAGCGCTCCACGCCATCGGCGCTGACCGTTTTAACGCTGGGGCACGACGTCCCGCGACCTTCCCGTCCTCTGCGCTGCCTCGCTTTTGAATTCCAACAATCTTGTCGCCCTGTGCCGTGAGTTCCCAGGAACTTGGGGGCACAGAACCCGGCGCGTCTGCCGGCGCGGGTACCGTCACGATCAACTTCGATCCGGCCATCTTCGCTTCCAGTGGATGCACATTGCCCGTTCGCAATTGGACCCGCACCTTTGGACCATCGCCTTCATCTGTCACTTCCATCCAGTCCGGGTAAGTCGCTCCCTGGGAAGTTATAGTGAGATCCCAACGCCCGACGAACGCGGTATCTGTTGCACCAAGCAACGCCATGGGAAGGCAACAGCGCCGCGCCTACGATCATCGACATTATCTTCAAAACTCTTTCCTTTCGCTTTAATCCGCTTACAACGACCCAGAACGCCCGAATTGGACAGGGTTTCCTCCACCCCAGTTGATCATCGTCACTTCGTCCACTGCATAAGTCTTCCAGCATCAAAAGAGGAATTTCAACGGGAGTTGAGTCTGACGCGGGTTTGCGAACACATTCAAAGCGCTTACTGTTCCGAAATTCGATGTTCCTAGGGCGGAGTTGGGAAGAGCGAAGTTCGGCAGGTCTTGAACCGCTTTGGTTTTGATCGAGCTTCCGACTTGAGAGCTATCCGTTTGAAGAATTGTCGCCTGTGCCTGAACTTCAACTTTCTCGGCGCTTACCCACCGCCATCTGTGCATCGGCCCATGTCCGATCTCCCGAACCAAGTGTCAGAGCAGGCACGACAAATTCTCCCTAGTGACACACGTAAAGGCCAAAGCGGCACAACTGCCAGCAGGATTCTTGACATCGAAGGACCCCTTGTCGTCAAACTTAGGTTTGCGGAAATCTTGCGACCAACGGCTGCAGCGGTGGCACTTATCTCGCCGCCGAATGTTCTGAACCGCGCTGCTAAACAGACAATTTCTGAAGATACGCGGCACTGTCCTCGAGAGCTTTCATCGGATCGTTCGGCGGCCTAACCTCCATTTCCACGTAATAGGCTTTCACTCCAGATTTGTTGCTGGCGGCGAACAGGCGCTTCCAATCAACATCTCCACGCCCCAGCTCCAAAGAGCCCCCGCCCGTTTGCCCTGATTTGGCATCCTTCACGTGAAGTGAACAGAAACGGCCCGGGTTGCTCGCAAGATATGCAACGGGATCGTGACCGGACGAGACCGTGCCTCCTAAGTCCATCTGAAGTTGCACGAACTTCGGGTCCACACTCTTCAGCAATTCATCAAACACCAGGGTATCGCCGATTTTCTTCCATTCATTCGAGTGGTTGTGATAGCCAAACTGCATACCGGCTGTCTTGATACGCTCTCCGACTTTATTCATATGGTCGAAGTTCCACTTCCACAAATCCATAGGAACGCTGGGATCTCGCGCGCCCTCTTTGGGCGAGGACATGATCATATACTTGAGCCCGAGACCCGTCGCGTAGGCAATGCTCTGGTCGATCATTCCTGGGTCGAATTCGCGGAATTGAAAGTGGCAGCTCTCGCACTGCAAGCCCGCATCTTCGATCTCCTTATGAACCTGTTCAGGCTCCATGTCTGCGAGCGGCCCGAATCCGCTGTTGGCGTACCCATGAAAGGAGCACAGCTCGACTCGCTTATACCCGAGGGCAGTAACTTGCTTCAGAGTCGAGTCCAAGTTCTTCGAAGCTTGTTCGCGCACACCATAGATCTGGAAACCCATCGGCATGCCCAGCGGATCACCCTGGGACGCAACTCGCAATGAGAGGGAGCCGGCGACGGCGGCTGTAGCGCGATTCAAAAAGCGCCTTCTAGAAGAGATTCCCATATGTTCTACCTTCGTTGCCGAGTAAGTCAGACTATCTCAAATCCGTCTCACGGTCATGCATACGCGTAGTCAGCTTCTGCTGGTCAGAAGTAAGCACCGCGATGTACTCGATTAAAGTTCCATCTTGAACTGCCGGAACCTTCATTAGCACGTAGTTGATATAACAAACATCTAGAACTGTCAATAGACTCGCTAAAAAGTCGACTGAATATGCTGATGCCGCTTCGGCGAAACATAAGACTTTTAGGACAGAACCTTGTTTTAACGCGCGCTACTCCGGTTTGGCGGTCTTAAATGACGGCAGAGATTACCATTTCAAGGGTTCGCCGCGTGCCGGCATCTCCGTCGACGGGACCGTCATGGAACTGGTCGAACGGGTGCGGCTTCCAGGTATCTCGTGAAGGATCGGACTGGCCGTTCGCAGCGCCGAACCTCAAATCGTATCGATCCGGCTCCGGTAGCCCGACACACGACATCTTGTATATGACGAGATCCAGCGACGGGACGACATATAAGCAAAACCCGCCTGCGCCAGATTTGAAGTATGCATCACGAGGCGCCCCTGCCACATGCCCATCCTTGTTCAGCTCGAACTGGAGACTAAACGGCGAGTGCGGATTGTAAAGCGAGGGACTACAGCACATCTGGATATATTGTTCTGGGATGAGTATCTCGTCCTGCCAGCGTCCGTTTCGGAGCAATAAGTAGCCGAACCGGAGAGCGTCTGTCGCGCGAAGAGCAATTCCTCCACCCCCGGGTGTGTGCTGTAGCTTTGACCCGTCAGCCCGGGTCAGATCATATCCCCAGCCCCCAAACTGCATAGGTTTAGCTAATTTCTGATCGATATAGCTTTGCATCTCCATTCCGAGCAGGTGACGCAGAACAATCGAAGCGACGTGGACACCCTGGGAAGAATAGAAGTATCCGCCGCCCGGATCATTCCACATGGGAGTACGAAGCGCGGCTTGGTCCTGATCGAGCGAACGAGCGTCGGAAGGTGTGGTTTCGACTTTAACGTCAACCCCGTTCACGATTCCTGGATTTCGGTTGCTTTCTGCCATACCCGATGTCATGGCAAGCAACTGCCCGAGCTTGATATCTGCCTTTCGTGGATCGTTCAAGGGCAGCGCCTCAGCGAGGTACTTCGCCGTGAATACTTTCTGCTCAAGCTGATTAGGAATCGAATCGGGCTTTTCACGCAGCAGAATACCCCAGCAGCTACTCGTGAACATCTTTCCACACGAGGCCATGTTTGGCGTCACTTCCCGAGTCGCGCGCCCGAAGTACTTTTCGTATGCGAGGTAGCCTCGCCTTACGACTAAGAGTCCCCCGTAACGACTGGTGGTTTGTGTATACGCAAATGCCTGATCAAGCCGGTCGGCGTCAAGACCTGCCGC
>CAVUVF010000016.1:0-76889 GCA_963744795.1 uncultured Acidobacteriaceae bacterium | reverse complement strand
CTGTAGCCGGCGAATCGGGGTCTGTTCAGATCAAAATCACGCCGTAGGACGCGCTACAAGCGATCAGTGAGCATCGTCTGAGGTCCCAGCACCTGCCGAATTGGCTGCTAAGAACGAGAAACGGCCTCTAATCACCCGCTTTTCTTTTTGCCCGTCGCTTAGCTTCACGCACAGCTACAGCATGCTTAGCCCTGGCCTTTCGCTCTTTGGCCGTCATGTTTGCAGCAGCCGTCTTACCGCCGGCGCTGCCGCCTTTCTTGCCTCCCTTTGCTCCCATTTTGCGGAACCACTCGATCACGTCCCCAGGAAGCTTCTTGCTCGCCATCCCGACCATGGTACATCCGGCACTTGCCTATCTAACAGGGGGTCCTGAGATACTGACGTAA
This sequence comes from uncultured Acidobacteriaceae bacterium, assembly GCA_963744795.1. Classification (GTDB taxonomy): domain Bacteria; phylum Acidobacteriota; class Terriglobia; order Bryobacterales; family Bryobacteraceae; genus Bog-105. Next base: position 76,503 of record CAVUVF010000016.1, on the reverse strand, counting down.
GATCAACGACAATGAACACGGGGCTATACGCCAGGGTTTCAACTACAGATCAGGATTGTTCGATGCAGATCGACGAGCTTCGGCGATATTGCAAGGCCCGCGGCTGGGAGATATCGAGGGAATACATCGACACGATCTCTGGCGGCAAATCTTCTCGGCCGGAACGAAACCAGCTGATGGAAGATGCTGCATCCAGACGGATTGATGTGGTGATCGTTTGGAAGCTCGATCGTTGGGGCCGAAGCTTGGCTGACAGGTTGTCACTCTCGAACGACTTGCGTCGGCCGGCGTTCGATTCATTTGCATGACGCAAGGACTCGACACCGACAATGCCAACCCGGTCGGACGGGCAATGCTCGGCATGCTTCAAGTCTTCGCCCAGTTCGAGAGAGACCTGATCAATGAACGCGTCAACTCGGGGATTAAGCGATATCAGAACGAGTTCAAGGCCGGCCGTGCGGTGAGTAAGTCGGGCAAGAATCTTCCGATTGGCCGCCCGAGGTCTCTCTTCAGAGTTGATGAGGCGCGGCGACTACGGAAGGAAGGCCTAGCTGGAGGCAGATCGCCAACCAGCTCGGCGTCCCTGAGGCTACGGTTCGAGCGAGGTGCGCAGAAAACCTGTCATCGCGCTGACCGAAAAACGGGAAGCAAACAAACGACGGCGGCAGGCTAACCCAGGTGCGCAGCAAAGACCACATTTTCTGCTCAGGATCGGCATCGAGCACTCGCGTAGTTGGCCTCCTCACAGATGCGGGCCGGATGGACTGATGAGATGTTCTGTCCGGATGGCCGGCTAATACGGCGGCTACTCGGAGCGATGACTCCCGCATTTATCCAATGTAGGGATAGTCCCTAAGCGCACCGCTTGAAAAACGGCCAGAACTTGTGCTTTTCGTAAGCGGACCACCGCTCTCCTCTGATCCTGCTCCAGTCCACTAAGGTCAACAAGGGAATCTGGCTCGATTTTGTGCCTAGCCTCGATTGGATCAGTTGGTCACCTTGGCAGCTTGCTGCCCTTTATCCAGCGATCGATCCGGGCATCGAGGACGTCGAGCGGGAGGGCACCACCTGACAGGATCTCGTCATGGAAAGTCTTGAGGTCGAATTTGGGACCCAGTTGCTGTTTAGCGCGTTCGCGCAGCTCTCGAATCTTGAGCTGGCCCAGCTTGTAGCTGCATGCCTGTCCCGGCCCAGCAATGTAACGGTCCGTCTCAGCCTGAATTGTAGGCTCGTCTACTGCATGGGAGTTGCGCATGTACTCGACAACCTGCTCCCGGCTCCAGCCCATGTCGTGAATGCCTGTATCGACTACCAGGCGCACTGCCCGGAATAGCTCCGAACGCAACCGTCCGTAGTCCGAGCCGGGATCCTGATAGAAACCGAGTTCCTTACCCAGTTCCTCCGCATAGAGTCCCCAACCCTCGGTATAGGCTGCGTTGCCACCGTGCTTGCGGAACTCCGGCAAGCCAGTAAGCGACTGCTGGACGGAAAGCTGAAGATGATGGCCGGGAACACCCTCGTGATACGCGATCGCCTCGTCATTGATAAAGCTGCGATGAGTGGGGTCGGATACAGCAACTGAGACGCGGCCAGGACGCTTGCCATCGGGCGTACCGGCCTGGTAGTGCGTGGCAGCGGCAGCTTGGAAAGGGGGGATCGGCTCGACTGTTACGGCGGTCTTTGGAAGCAGCTTAAAGAGCTGAGGCAGGCGCGGCTCCATTTGTGCGATGTATTTACGGAAGTCTTCGACGATAGCATCCGCGGAGGCTGGCTTGTACTTGGGGTCTTTTTCAACTTGATCGCGGAAGCTGGCCAGATCTTTATACCCATTGGCCTTGGCTAGTGCGGCCATCTCCTCGGTAATCCGGTGAACCTCCTTCAGGCCGATCTCGTGGATCTGTGCCGCCGTGAGCTCTGTAGTCGTGAAGCGATGGAGTGTGACCTGATAGCGCCGTTTACCGCCGCCGAGAGAATTGACGGAGAGCTTGGTTCTGCAGTACGGGATGTAGTCCGAAGTGATGTACGCGGCAAACTGCCTGTACGCCGGAAAGACTTCATTATTAATTGTGGAGGTGATCTCGTCGGCGAGACGCTTCTTATCCGCATCAGAAAAGCTAGAGGGAAATTTCTTGAGAGGGAGGATGAAGGGATTGGCGGTGATGACGCCCTCCGCTTGCTCCGGAATCTTTTCGGCGATAAAGCGCACCGGAACAAGGTGGTCCCCCACGCCCGCCCGCAAAACGTCCTCGGTTTGCAGGAAGGCCTTAGGGATTTGGTGCAGGCGAGCGATGTAGTCTTCGTAGTGTTTGACCGAGTCAAACGGCATGGAAAGCGGCAAGTCCGCGACACTTGCATGAATACCTCCGCCGCCGCCCGATGAATTGAGCGGCATCTCGAATTCTTTGAGATCGTAGTCATCCACGCTCCGCTGCAGCACGCGGAGAAAAAGGTCGTGTGAGATCAGATCCTGCTCACGGAAGCCCGTGGAATCGATCGCTTTAATACGGGCCAAATCGGCGAGGTTGCGGTCGTGGCGAGCAACATCTGCCGCCAGAGAGAAGTCGCCGAGTTGGTCATTGTAGCGATAATCGCCGATAGCAGTCGCCGGCATGGGATTCATCTTGAGAGTGGCCTGCCACCAGTCGTTAAAGAGCTCATTCTGAGCAGCCAAACGCCCCGCCACAGGGGTCGGCGATTGAGCCGATACCAGTTGTGATACGAAGGTCAGGAACAGAGCAGAAGTGTTGAGCCGGTTAAAACGCATGCCGACAAGGGTAGCAGGGCAAAATGAACCAGAAGCGGAAATATCTGAGGCGACGAAGTAGGCTTTTTCGAATCTGGATGGACGCAACCGCGTTGACCGGAATTGGCGAGTCGAACGGTCAGTAATAGCTCCCACCGATTAGCCTATACTGAGTTACCGCACATGCGAAAGGCAACGGCGGATTTCGAAGCAGTGCGTGCAGTGGGACGTGAGTTCCCGGATCTGTTCGAGGGAACGATGTACGGTTCGCCAGCGCTCAAGCTTGGCAAGCGTCTCGTCGCGTGCGTCGCTATCCATCGCTCTGCGGAACCCGGGTCGCTGGTGGTCCGTACCGATTTTGAACAACGGTCTGCGCTTCTCGGAGACGATCCGGAAACGTACTACATCACGGAGCACTACGCGAACCACCCCGTCGTTTTAGTCCGGCTCGCCCGCTTGCAACATGACCAACTGCGAGACCTCCTCGCCGCCGCCCGGCATTGTGTTCTCACCGACGCCACGCGGTTGTGCAAAAAGAGCCGCCGGCAACGGGATGAGGGTCAAATTCGAGACGATAACGACCGGGGAACCAGGGTGGGCAGCGGCCGTTAATCAGGCGTGTGCGGAACTACAACCAAGTCCGTACTCGCAGTTCTTGTCCGTTGCTTCGAGCTCTTCCCGCTGCTCGATTCTCGACCACTATTCTTTCCGCCCGGATCTCGGCCATCTCCGCTTCGTAGATCTGCTCCTCTATCTTCCTGGCCTCGAGCTCGGCTTTCCGGCTCTCGCGACCAGCTTTTGAATAGCGGCCGTGTTTGAAATTGGCAGCAGCGATCCGCGCTTTACCTTCGTCGGTCCTCGGCCCACTTCGGCCGCCGTGAAGCCTGCAACGAAGCCTTCGACCGGTGGACGGGTGCACTTCGGCCGGTTTCAGGCATAGCGTGTAGCGTGAAGTTATGGTGCCACCCCGTACACCTCAACCGGCCGCACCCTTCCTTGAGTATGTACGGGAACGGTGCTGGTTTCCGCGGGTCCCACCGCGTTCTTTTTTTTTTCAGTGCCCGATCCGAATTCTAATGACCGCGGCGGAGAGGGAGAGCAATATCTATCACCGGTGCTCGTTCGGCCGGATCGGCGGGCGCGATCACGGTCGGCATGACGATGGTTATGCCCGGAGTGGGCGTGGCGTTCTGCTGCAATTCTCCGGTCAACTGGCCGAGCAGATTCGCGGTGCCCCGCGCCTCTCGGGTAACGTTGGCTGCTTCGCGAATAGCCGACAGAGCGCCTTTAAGATCCTTGGCCGCTTTGGCCTCGTGAAGTAGCTGCGTCGCTTCCTGGTAGAGTGACTCCGTGCGCTCGCGGAGCTTGTGTACGTACTCAATAAGACTCTCCCCGCGTAACACCTCGTCAGTTTCCTGCAACCTTCGGATACTTTCGCCAACGTGATCTCGTTTGTGGTGGAACACTGTGCTTACATTCGTTCTGAAGCGTTTAGCTATGTTTCTGAACGATTCCCCGGCCAGGATCGCTTCGTCAATCGCTTGACGCTGTTCATGGGAACAGATACTGCATTTCCGAGGCATTGTTTCAGCGTGTTCCGGTAAGATTTCGAAACGACTAAGTACGCCGTGCGTTCTAGTTATATCTTCTCCGCTGATTCAGCATTCCGCAAGTTAATCAGCGTTGAACCTCTCTCTCAGAAACGCCTCGGTTGCTTCACGCGGCCAGCCCCGTCGGTCAGCTTCCTGCCGCAATCGAGCTTCACCGGTTACGGCCAGAAGGTCTTCCAGTTGGGCAAAGAAGAGCCTTTGAAACGCGGTGGCAGCTGACTTCTTCCCGAGGGAAATTGCGTTACGGGAAGCATCGGGATCAGAGCCATCAAAACCTTCGGAACGTTCTTGTGCGCCTGGTTTTGATGGTTTTGTAGGTGGGGTCCTAGCGATTTTTATATTTTCTTCAGTCCACAGCGGCCCCTGCGGGTTCCAATTCATGGCGACAAGAAGTTCATCGCGCTTAACCCAGGGACAGGACTCGCACTTCTCCATCTCTGCCACGACGCTCAGAGGTACCGGCTCACCCGCGACACGCCGCACCTTTTCGGCTGCCGGGACTTTGGCCCCATCCCGTAGCACATTGGGATACCGGAAAAGCGGATTTCTAATGCATCACGAAGATCTTTTGAATCGAGATCGGCCCAGATCCCGGCGGTCATGACGCCGTCGAGCTCGAGAATGCGAACGTCGTTGTTGAACAACGTGGCCTCGGCCCATTGGAACCGAGCCCAAGCGATTTTTTCGGCCGTTGACTCTGAGTTTTCAAAAGGCGCCGATACCGTGCCTTCAAAACCTTCAGAACCAGATTCCGTAGGTTTTGTAGGTTCGTCAGATCGCGTATCAGAGGGTTTCCACTTCAGCCCAGCGATCGGGGTTGAAGGCGATCTTCTCGGCCGTAGTCGTGGATTCTGATTTTGCAAAAGGCACCGGCGCCGTGCCTTCAAAACCTTCAGAACCCATTTTCGTAGGTTCTGTAGGTTCCTCGGATCGCGCTTGCGCCGGTTTCCAGTTCAGCCAACGATCAGGATTGAAGGCGGTGCTCATCCAAGCACCGCCGGATTGATCTCGTACTTTTCAGCTGGGCCGACCGCGCTTGCCGTTCTGATCTTCTATATAAGGACGTATCCAACAGGCTTCCACGAGAAGTTCGACGGCTTGTCTGACCGCTTCCGGGCTGTCAAGCCCGCTCCAGCCTTTCAGGTAAACATCGCGAACGGAGAAAATGGGGTCGAGCTTCCGTTTCTTGATCCGTTCCGCGAGTTCCCGTGCCAGCCGGAGCTGAGGTGTAACGATGCAGGAGTACACACGTGTCGCATGAGACTCCAAATAGTCGCACCACGCGGCAGCTTTTGCCGCATTCGCCAGAGAAACCATAGAACCGCTACCAGTCCCGCTAACGTAGTCCGAGACCTCGAAGATCACGGCCAGGCTCGGCATCAGCTTGCGGTACTTGCTGAGGTGAGCAATCAGAGCTGGGTGAAGCTCGTCTCCGCGAACTTTGCTTTCAAGTTCAGATAACCATCCGATGAACAGCTCCTGTGCGTCAGCAGCAAAACGGTAAATTAGCGGGGTTTCCGAGTCCATCGAAAGAATGCGAACAAGGACGTTCGCTATGGCTTCTTCGGCCGCTCGATTCGGAGGTCGATCGACGTATTCCCACCGCTTGGGAATATCGGGCCAGACCATCAGCTGAAACCGTTGAATAAGGCCGTCATTCGCTGGTCCGTCGCGAATCGTATCACTAATATAAGACCGCAACCGAGCTGGTTGAATGCCGCCGAACAACGACATACAACATGCATCAACGTGGATGATGCCCCGGCCGATCCGATCCATTGTGTAGCTGCTGTTGCCGTTCCATGCCTCCAGATAGAAAGCTCGCTCTCCTTCTCTTCCAGGCCGGTCCATCAGGCTTAACCATCCGGTCAATTCGTCGCGGACCAAGAATATGCCGGCCGGGTTCTTACTCATTGCAAGGTGGACAGCTTCGAAGGTGCCATCATTTAAGATGTTTCGCCTGCACTCCGGCGGAACCGGTTCGGCTGGCATGGGAGGAAGGGTAGCGCCGTTTTTATCGGCCGCTTTCGCCTGTGTTCTCCAGGTAGCGAGCTTTATCTGGAACAGCTCCACCTCAGCCTTGTACCGAGCTGCTTCAAGCCCATGTTTCTTTCTCCAATCAACCTCAATCTGTTTCAATGGGCGATGCGCGGCCTCAATTAGAGGACTCTTTAAGAGCCCGGGCGGGGCTATGATTCCGCCCCACGCGTTGGGAACGACAACCCAACTCGTATCTTTGTTCTTCGGCTGAATCCGGCATCGCCGATTGACCGAACCGAACAACGCGCTCAGCACGCCCACGCCTGCAAAGTCGGGTGAGACCTGCATCCGTTCCGATATGTCGAGAACAAGCGGACGTAGCAGATCGGGAAGAAGATCTTCGCTGAAGGGGGCGACGGGAGGGAGATCGCTGCCGAGTGAAACAGGCTGAGACCAAGAATCAGTCTCACGACACGTTGATTCGTTCGCCTGGCTCAGTCGTGAGCCGCCGAGAGTGTCTTCAGTTTTAGGATCTATTCCCCAACGAGCGCATAAGTCGGTGAATGAATGCTCAGTGATCGGAGCTGCTGCTCCGATCATGGCGCTTATCTTTTCAGCTGTTGCGCCTGCAGCAATCCAGTCCGAGACATCCTTGCCGACTCGCACCTCGACGACACGAACGTTGCAACCGAGGCTGATAAGATCCGGGATTATTTTTGCGACATGCTCGTACCCAGGTATGTCGTTATCGGGGAAGAAGACGACAGAACGTTCTCCAATGGTTTCGGAGTAATCTCGACGCCCTTTCTTTGCACCCCCTGGGTTACAAGTGGCTAGAAACCCTAGTGAATTAAGGGCGAGAACGTCTTTTTCACCTTCACAGATGCACAGCAATTCGGTTTTTCGGCGGAGAACCTCGTTTAGCTTGAAGAGTACTTTTTTGACTCCGGCAAGATCCCACGTCCAGTCGCCGGTTTCATTTCGGCGACGGAATGCAAATTTCTTTGGCTCAAAGCGGACGGCCTGGAAAAGCAGCGTGCCAGTGCCGTCGGTGTAGTCGTAAGTATCTACAATTTGAGAGCGAGTCCTGACCCGCGTGCCGTCGTTCCTCCCGGTGATTCGACATATCTCTGCGTATGCAGTTGGGTAATCGGTCCCAGACAACGCCATCTCGAGAGAAGGGATGTCGCCGCCACGGCCACACTCGCTGTGGCAGTACCACTGCCCCGTTTCAGCATTGATCGCAAAACTATCTCTTTCACCACCGTGGATCGGACATGGAGCTCTGAATTCGCCTCCCGAAAGCTTTGCGCCCTTCAACCTTGCCGCGCAGTACGCTTTGATTTCCGGTTGAGTAAGCGCGTTAAAAGCCGACGAATTGAAGCGTTCACTCATATGGAGCGCTCCTTGAGAAAGGGAAGGGTTCCCGACATCGGCGTCGTTTTCTGTCCGGCGCTCCAGACGTCCTCTTTGGACCTAGATGTCACGGAATCTTGGTCGAGGTGTCCTAACCGCCTTAGTTCTTGTAAGATCGGCGCCTGGAAAAGCCGGAACGCATTCTTGTCACGGAAACGGATCAGGCTTCGATAGGCTACTCGACCGCGGCTATCCCGTTTGAGTGCGCCGTGTTCAACTCGAATCGAACCAGGCAGTGATATCCAACACTGTCCCGCCGCCTGACGAAGCAAACAGCCGCTGATCGTCATACCTAGCTCGAGAAGTGTTACGGAAAAGCTTCCTAGCACGGATTCCGATCGCTCAGCGCGGACATCGGTGATCATTACCTGACGTTGTCCACCATCGAGCGATGGCGCGAAGCCCAGTTGCGATTCTTCGCAAAGGCTCGGTGTTGCCGGTTGACCGGCACGCGGCTCCTCGGCCGCGTATAGAATAGTGTTGTTCGACACGTTTGATCGGCCTCGTACTGTTCCCGCAGCACGGGGCCACCTTTTCTACTATCGAGAAATAATCAGCGTCCTGCGGTTCTGCCGCTCGGTTCCGGGAATTCAACAATTCCGGGCCAGCCCAAGTGGAGTGCAAACTTCTGCACCTCCGACCTGACGGCGATAAGCGCGTCTAAAGCGACGAAAAGCCTGCGAAGCTCCTCTGGTTCTGGCTGCACATACCCACGCTCGATGCCGCAGAGGCGCGTCCGGCATATCGCCGCTTTGGAACAGAGCATCCAGCCCGGGATTCGCGCTTCGATTCGTCTCGCCTGGAGAATGTTAGCTGTCATACAAAAGGAATGACCGTCTTCTTTGGCCTCCTTCGAGGAGAATTATGCCACAGCTGGATTTTATTGATTTTCCCTAAGTACTTGAATAGAAAGGACTTGGTATTACTTAAGCATGCATGAGTATTACTTACGCATGCATGAGTATTACCGGGCCTGGTAGTCGTAACGCATGCATTTTGACTACTCAAGCAGCATGAGTATCACCGAAGGCGGGCATCGACTTGGTGTTTGGGACTGGTGCTGTACTCGGTTGGTCGAACAATACGCCGTGAACTGTCCGGTCGCCACTTGCGTACCACGAGCGGTTACCGATAGCGAGCGGTATGTACAAGGAAAATGCGCTTTCGCGCCAGCAGCAGCACTCGTTCTGAGCAATGCCCTGTTCCATCGAGACTCGACGAATCCTGCCGCGCAAGAGCTTCACCATCTCTGCGTTTTTTGGTCATAACGGGCTGACTCCCGATCGTCGTACACGGCGGCGAGATGGGCCTCTTGCTTCCAGGAACAAGAATCAAATAGGAACGGCAGTGCAGCGCCGCACGATCAGCTGCTGTCACGAACTTAATCCCGACTTCGTCGACCATGATCAGCAAAGCGTGGTCGAGGCTCGTGCAAGAAAGGGGCGTGCTTACCGTTATGCAGATACAGAAGCTGCATCGATTGCCATGGGCCCGGGCCAGAGCGATCCAATCGCTTTGCGACTGGCGATCAACTAGCCCATGACAGGATACGTGCTTTCCCACCGCGGGTAGCTGGTGCTCATGGGTATTGCTCCAGCAAGCTTCTCCGAACCGATATGTCAGGTCGGCATACCTGTCCAGATCAGGTTTACGAGTCCGCGTCCTTCGGTGCGGTACGACGAAGCGACGCCATGGACCGAAGTCCGCCAACTTCTGTGACGATCGAACGATTGGTCAATTGTTTTCATCGGAATCCAGCCGTGTTGCCCATACGGTCGGAATCTGACCTGGCAGAACAAGAATTACTAGAAATGTTTGCACTCGCCGCTCGCCCTGGCTACAATTCCGGTAAGGGCATTTCGTCATTCACGCGGCGGCCTCAGCAAGTCGGCCGGCCACGGTTGAACACTGTTTGACGCCGCAGATAAATGCGGTTCTTTAAGCGCATTACCCGGTTGTAGCCGAGCTGATATCAGGCTCGGCTAGAAGCATTCCAATTTTAAGGATTCAGCGGGTAAATGCGTGACACTGCGCCCGGGCGCACCAACGGCTCACCACGGTCAAGACACGACGATATTTCTCCGGCCTGCGTACGGCAAAACGCCGGGGATGCGCTCATCGAATCGATAGCGGATGCTGTCGCCCGTAGGCTTGAAACAATGGCTGGATTGCAGCAACGCTTGCTGGACGTGCACGGAGCGGCTAAATATCTCGGGATGACCGAAGACGCATTACGCCACAAAGCGGGGGCAGACATTCCTTGCGTTCGTGTTGACGGCAAACTGAGGTTTGACAGGCGCGACCTGGATCGGTGGATTGATCGCGCTCCAAGGCAGGGTGTTTGACTGGTGCGTACTGGGAATTCCGGGACGTCAACAATAGGGCGAATGCAAGTAAAATCACGCCATGCCAAAAGGTGAGCGAGGGACATCGCGCCCGTATTTACGAGGAAAGATATGGTGGATCCGTTACAGCGTTCCCGGTGAGACCAAAGAGCGTTTCGAGTCCTCAAAGTCTACGAACAAGAGTGACGCTGTACGGCTTCTAAACCAACGCCGCAAGCAGGTCGATGACCGACAGGTGACGAGGGCAACGGCTTCAGTCGCGCGATCTGCTCCGGTTGTACCTTGCCGATCAAAAACGGCAGGGACGCCATAGCTACAAACAGGCGGAAGGATACGTTCGCCTTCATCTCGAGCCAGCATTCGGGAAGATCCGTGCCGGAGATTTGACCACCAGACAAGTCAGTCTGTTCATTGATCAGAAGCTGGCGTTCCCCTACGCAAAGGCCACGGTAAATCGCTGGCTGGAAGCCCTCAGGCGTGCGTACGTGCTCGGAATGAAGCAACTGCCGCCGGTCGTGTACACCGAACCCGACATCGGCTCCCTCATGCTCGACGAAAGTGACAACGTTCGCGAGGGTTTTCTCGAACACGACCAATATGTCGCTCTTCGTGACCGAGCTTCCAGACCACTTGAAGTTGGTGCTCGTCATCGGCTATCACTTCGGGATGCGCCGCGGCGAGATCCTCTCCTTGCGGTGGGATCAAGTGGATTGGGAAGAGAAGCTGATCCGGTTAGAGAAACGCCAGACCAAGGGTAAGCAATCAAGAGTGGCGCCGCTTTATGGGGAAGTTCGCGGGTGGCTCGAGTTGGCCTTTTCGGAACGCAACGAGGAGTGCCCGCAGATCATCACTTGGCGCGGCGACGCCGTTGGCGACGTAAAAACAGCTTGGAACAACGCACGGATTAGAGCCGGGTTGCCGAATGCATTGGTGCACGATTTGCGTCGGACTGCGGTCCGAAATATGACGCGTGCAGGCATTCCCGCTAAACAGGCCCGCCTGATCAGCGGGCACAAGACAGATAGCGTCTTCGACCGGTACGACATTGTGGATGAGAGGGACATTCAGTTAGCCGGTCAAAAACTGGCGATGTATCTAGAAAGAAAGGAAGAGCTGGTGTCAGCTCGATACACCGATCGAGAAAGTTCGTACAGAACAAGAGTTGGACGCCTCGATCGCTGAGCCGGAAGGCTTTTCGTTGCAATAATTTAGGTTTGGCTCCTCAGGTAGGATTCGAACCTACAACCCTTCGGTTAACAGCCGAATGCTCTGCCGTTGAGCTACTGAGGAGCATCTGCCTGCTTCGGACTCAACTTCAGCCCGAAGCAGTTGCAAAACCTATTAAATCACACCGGCTCCGTTTCCGCCAAATCATGAGCGTCTTTCCGAGCTCTTTCTGGCAGCCTCTGCGCATCTTCAAAACATACCCTTTTCCGGATGCTACGCTGAAATTTCCCATGCAACTTGAGAAGGTATACGAGCCCCAGCGCCTGGAGCCGCACTGGGCTCAGTGGTGGATTGAAACAGGCATCTACCAGGTGGATGCGACCCAGGCAAAAGGTCGCACCGTCTTCTCGATCGTCATTCCTCCGCCCAATGTGACCGGCTCGCTTCATATCGGCCACATGCTCGACCACACCATCATGGATGTGGCTGTGCGCTGGCATCGCATGCGCGGCGAACTGACGCTTGTGGATTCCCGGAACTGATCATGCCGGCATTGCTACCCAGATGGTCGTGGAACGCCAACTCGCAGCCGAAGGCCTGACCAGGCAACAGCTGGGCCGCTGCGAATTCGAACGGCGTGTCTGGCAATGGAAAGAAGAATACGGCGGACGAATCAACAACCAGATTCGCCGCGAAGGCGCAAGCGTCGACTGGTCTCGCGAACGCTTCACCATGGACGCCGGCCTGTCCCGCGCCGTTCGCGAAACCTTCGTTCAACTCTGGGAAAAGGGCCTCATCTACCGCGGCGAGTACATGGTCAACTGGTGTCCGGGATGCCAGACCGCCATCTCTGATGTCGAAACGACCCACGAAACAGTCGACGGGCACCTGTGGCACATCCGCTACCCGCTCACGAATGGCGAAGGGTATCTGAGTCGTGGCGACCACTCGTCCGGAAACGATGCTCGGCGACACGGCGGTCGTGGTGAATCCGGAAGACAAACGCTATAGCCATCTGCATGGCGCAACAGTACGGTTGCCGCTTGTCGGTCGAGAGATCCCGATCGTCGCCGGACGCCATGGCTGATCCGGCGTTTGGTACCGGCGTTGTGAAGATCACTCCGGCGCACGACCCGAACGACTTCGAGGCAGGGAAGAGACACAGCCTGCCTTCCGTGAAAGTCATCGGCGAAGATGCGCGGATGACTGCGGCCGCAGGCCAATATGCCGGTCTGGACCGGTTCGAAGCTCGCAAAGCGGATCGTGGCCAGACTCGAAGAAGAAGGACTCCTCGAGAAAGTGGAGCCCTATCAGGTCAGTCTCAGCAAGTGCGATCGCAGCAAGACCATCATCGAACCGCTCGTATCGAATCAGTGGTTTGTGAAAACCAAGCCGCTGGCGGAGAAGGCGATGGAAGCCGTGCGAAGCGGCCGGATCCGCTTTGTGCCGGACGATCGCGAGGTCGTTTTCTTTCAATGGATGGAGAACATCCGCGACTGGTGCATCTCCCGCCAGCTTTGGTGGGGCCATCGGATCCCGGCGTGGCATTGCCGGAATTGTCAGCGAGATCACGGTCGCTCGCGAGATTCCCGGCCGTCTGTTCGCATTGCCAGTCGACCGAGATCGAACAGGATTCGGATGTGCTGGACACCTGGTTCAGTTCCGGCCTGTGGCCTTTCTCGACGCTTGGGTTGGCCGGAGCAAACGGAAGATCTTAAAACCTTCTACCCGACATCGCTTCTGATCACCGGCTTCGACATCCTGTTCTTCTGGGTTTGCCGCATGATGATGCTTGGCATCGAATGTACTGGCGACGTGCCGTTCCGCGAAGTTCATATGCACGGACTGGTGCGGGACGCCGAGCGGCAGAAGATGTCGAAGACCAAGGGCAACGTGGTTGATCCGCTCGAAATCATCGAGCGTTCCGGCACGGACTCGTTGCGCATTGCTCTCCTGATTTCCGCCGCAACCGGCTCCGATATCGCGTTAAAGCCAGACCGGATCGATGCTGCGCGTGCATTTGCGAACAAGATCTGGAATGCCTCCCGCTGGCTTTTCATGAATATGGAGCGATCCGAGTGTAGCGGGCTGGTCGCCGCAACTCGAGGCGATATCGTAAATCCGTCCGACCGCGACGGAAGACATCTGGATTTTCGAGCGGTTTGAAAATGCCCGAGATGTGACGGTGCGAGCTCTCGAAAGCCACCGCTACCATGAAGCCGCTCAAACGCTTTGGGATTTCTTCTGGCACGACTTCTGCGACTGGTACCTCGAAGCGAAGAAGTTGCGATTCCGCGAAAACTCCGGGATCGACGAACACTGGCAGGCAGTGCTGACCATTTACGAAGCCACTTTGCGTCTCCTGCATCCGTTCATGCCGTTCCTGACAGAAGAGTTGTGGCAACGGCTCGATCCACACTCACAGTTCCGGAGCTGCACAGCCCAAATCGATCTCGCTTGCCTCTTATCCCAGCGCCTCTTCAAACATCTGAGTCGAGCGGAACAGGCGCTAAGAACTTTCGCCATGCTCCAGCAAGTGGTCACTGCCGCGCGAGAATTGCGCGCCGACCACAAGCTCGATCCGAAATCAGTACTCCCGGCAAGCATTCGCGTTCAGAGATTTCGCATTCCACGACGATGATCTGCCGTGATCAGCGCTCTTGCGAAGATCGCGCTTGAGTCAGAGCAACGGAGAAGCTGCAGCGAACGGCCTTGGCTCGCTCGACGGCTGATTTCGACCTGCACATCTACGCTGCGTCTCCATCGCAGAACGGAACCACGTCAGGTGAAGCGCGAGCTCGCATGGTGAAGGAAGCCGCAAAGCTCGAATCGCTAATCGAGAACTCCCGGCGTCAACTCGGCGACGAGACTTTTATCAGCCGCGCGCCTGGGAAGGTCGTCGAAGGTCTCCGGAGCGAAGTTAGCTGACTACGAAACTCAATTAAACAAGTACCGCGATCAACTCGGGGACAAATAGCGGATGTTTGATACCGAGCACCCCGAGATCCGTGGAGCTATCGAGAGAGCGCTTGCCGAAGACATCGGCTCGGGAGACATCACTTCACGGCTGACAGTACCGGAGAACCTGCAGGCGAGCGGAACTTTCCTCGCCAAACAAGACATGGTGCTTGCCGGCAGTTGAGATCCTGCCGTTTCTCTACGAAGTATGCGGCGGGGCGAGCGTGCAGATCTTGCGCCCGTAGTGGTTCGCCAATCGTAGCCTGGCGACGTTCTCGCGACCGTGCGAAGGCCCGGCAAGAACTCTGCTCGAATGCGAACGTACGGCTCTGAACTTCCTGCAGCGGCTGAGCGGCGTCGCGACGCTGGCTAGCCGATACGTCGAACGCTGTGGCCGGCACAAAGGCGAAGATTCTTGACACGCGAAAAACGACTCCAGGCTTGCGGGAGCTCGAGAAGCGCGCCGCTGCCGCAGGAGGCGCCACCAACCACAGGCGTGGCTTGTTCGATGCTGTTCTCATCAAGAACAATCACATCACTGCCGCCGGCGGAGTGACGGAAGCGCTTCGAAGAACGCGAGCAGTTTTGCCGGACCGGTGGAGATCGAGGTGAGGACGCGGGCAGAACTCGACGAGGCACTCGCGGCAGGCGCAAAGCACCTTCTCCTCGACAACCTCTCTCCGGCGGAAGCTGCAGAATGGATCCGGTACATCAACGGGCGCGCGATCGTTGAACTTTCGGGCGGTATCAATCTGGATACCGTCCGAGCCTATGCAGAGGCTGGTCCCGATTTCATTTCCTGTGGAGCGATCACACACTCCGCAACTGCGGTGGATATCAGTTTCCGGCTCGAATTAAACCCTTCGCATGCCGCTTGACGTCGGCTTCCTCCGGGAGCAGCGGCCGTACACGGACTTTCACTACTTCCGCTCAATGGGCTCGACTATGACGGAGGCCTCGCGTTTAGCCCGGGACGGTGCGCCGCACGGAACGGTCGTTGTCGCGGAGGAGCAGACCGCCGGTCTTGGCAGGATGGGCCGCAGTTGGACGTCAGAGCCCGAAGTCGGCATCTACTGTTCGGTTATTCTGCGATTGTCCGCTGCCGCCCGCCCAACTGCCGATCGTGAGTTTACTGCTTGGCGTCGCTACCGCCGAAGCTATCCAGAACGCAACGGCAATCGCCTGTGATCTTCGATGGCCGAACGACGTCCTGGTAAACGGCCGCAAAGTCGCCGGCGTGCTCGCCCATCTGGCCGAAAGCTGCATCATCGCGGGCATTGGCATCAACGTAAATAACACGTCGTTTGAGCCGCACCTAAGAACTCCCGCTACGTCTCTTCGGCATTGCGAGCGGCAGGGAAGTCGCCCGCGAACCTGTTCTCCTGAACCTTCTCGATTCCATCGACTCTTTTTGTGAACTCGCTGACGAAGAAAGGTCCAGCGCCGATTTTGGATGCGTTCGCGGCTGGCTCAAGCTATGTTTGGGATCGACGGGTGTGCATCGAGGAAGATGGCACGATCGGTATGACGGCAGGTCTGGACGAGAATGGATTTCTTCGGGTCCACACGGAGAACGGAACAACTCGAACCATTGCTAGCGGCGGCATCCGTCTAGCTTGAACTGACACGATGGCAGAAACCGAGATTGGATCAGCCCAACAGGACTGGCCCGAAAATTACTTTAACTACTTCACCGAGATCGAAGAGCACTTCCGTCGAGCACGGGGAACAGGGCTTTTTCTGCTTTCCCCTCTTGACTGGGCTTTGATTGAAAATTGGCGTGCGGCGGGAGTCCCGCTTGAGGCCGTATTCAGGGGTATCGATGCGGCATTCGAAAAGTGGCAAGCTCGGAAATCCAAGCGGCGGTCGATCAATTCCTTGGGATACTGCACCCAAGCCGTGATGGAGGCTGCGCAGCGGGCGCCAAGGGCAGAAGCCATTCCGGGCGGAGGAGACTCGCCTTTCACAGCGGACGAGATCGCGCGGCATCTGCGGGAAGCGGCAGACATATTCAGGTCGTCGGAAGACGCGGCCGTGCAAGAGATAGGCAGCTCCGCTGAACGCCTTGGCCGAAGGCGCCGGGGAGCACGCGCGAGATCTGGAAGCCCTCGAGCAACGCCTTACGGCGCTCGAGGAGAAGGCCGTTGCCGTTCTGCGATCAAAACAAAGCGAAGAATCCCTCTTTGAACTCCGCCGGCATCTGAATGAAGAGCTCCGAATGTTCCGCAGCAAAATGACCGCGGACCAGATATCCGCACTGGAGCGCCGTTACTTAGACACCGCTCTGCTCGAGCGGGCCAAGCTGCCAAGGCTGAGTCTGTTCTACCTCCATTGACTCTGATAGAGTTGCCTGGGAATGGCTACAACAGAGCTGCGCGCCGGGACAAAAACGATACAGCAGCCGCACACTCTGCATTGGGTCGCTCTTTGGTTGCTCGTGCTTTCGGTCTGTATTAATTATGTAGATCGCGGCAATTTGGGAGTCGCGGCCAAGAGCATCGAAAGCGAACTGCACTTCAGTCCCGAACAGTTGGGAGTTCTGCTTGGGGGATTCTTTTGGACTTATTCCCTCTGTCAGATTGCCGCCGGCAAAATGATGGACCGCTGGAATGTGAACTGGCTCTATGCGGCTGGATTTCTGGTCTGGTCTGTCGCCACCGGAATCACAGGATTTGCGAGTTCCTTTGCGGTCATCTTGTCGCTGCGTTTCGTCCTCGGCGCGGGAGAGTCGATTGCGTATCCTGCGTATTCGAAGATCATCGCAACGACTTTCCCCGAAAGCTTGCGCGGGACTGCCAACGCTCTGATCGACTGCGGATCCAAAGTCGGTCCGGCTCTAGGCGTTCTGCTGGGGGTCAAAATGATTCAATCGCTGTCCTGGAGAACCATGTTCCTGGCCGTTGGTGGAGCGAGTCTGCTGTGGCTCATCCCGTGGTGCCTGATTGTTCCCCGGCTACCGAAACGCGAGGAAGAGAAGAATACGACCGAAGGGTCGCCCTCCTTTCGACAGCTGGTTCAAAGCCGCGCCGTTTGGGGTACAGTGCTTGGCTTGTTCGGCGGGAACTACACCTGGTATCTGTTTCTCACCTGGCTGCCCTACTATTTCGAGACGGACCGCCACTATACTAAGGATCACCTCGCCATCTTCGGATCGCTGCCGTTTTGGACCGTTGCGGTCGCGTCCATGTCCTTCGGATTAGCCGCGGACGCGCTGATTCGTCGCGGACGTCACCCCGGGCGAGTCCGCAAAACTTTTGTATCCCTCGGCTTACTCGGGTGCTGCATATTCATCATCCCCGCGGTCTTGATACGTGAGGAATGGATCTCGAACGCCTTTTTCGTCCTCGGATGCATCTGCTTGGGCGGTTTCTCCTCTAACCATTGGGCTTATTCCCAGAGGCTTGCAGGTGTTCGGGCGTCCGGCAAGTGGACGGGCTTTGAGAACTGCTTGGGCAACTTCTCGGGCGTGATTGCTCCTTTTGTAAGCGGGTTCACGCTGAAGGCCACCCACTCGTTTCATTCCCGCGTTTGTTATCGCAGGCGTCGTTCTATTGATCGGAGCCTTCGGGTTTTCATTGTGGTCGGCAATCCGGAGGAGGTCGACTGGACGAAACGGCAAGTACGTGCTTAGCAAATTTGAACCAAAAATCAAAGTCCAACGTCTTATAATTTGTTAATCTAGAACTGCCCCGTAGAGACTAGGATCGAGTTTAGGACCGTGAACCACCCCGTTTACAGTCCTTGCGGCTTGGCGCACCTCATCTTGGTGCCGTGCGCCCCCCGGTGGGCCACCTTCCTCCGAGTAGCCCACCGGAGCTTAACCTCAGCGCTTTCTCCAGCCAACCAGAGTGACTCGGAACGCCGGCCTGTAAGTTCTTGGTCACGATGTCTGTGATCCCCGCTCCTCTTGCTAACGTCTTCAACTCCCGCTCTCGAAACGCTGCCCGGACCGAAACAGGCCCGTCGTGCAGTGTGATTCGTTGCCAGCGGAAAAGTGGTCGTGTGGCGGGAAGAAACAGGTACGGTAGTACGTGCCGCTCAAGGTCGCAAACTAGAATTGCTCTTTCTGCAACATTGAACATTTGCTCCAGCAGCTTGATAACGTCGGAATCCTGAAAGTGGTGCAGGAATAGCGAGGACAAAACAAAGTCATAGCTGCGACTCGTGAATGGAAGTCGAAAGGCGTCGGCCAGGAGTTTCGGACGAGGCGCCGCGCCAAGATTCACTTCGTTGTAGTCGAGGCAGGTAACGGATGCATTGGGAAATGCCTGACTGATAACTTGTGCACTGTCTCCGGACGCCGCCCCGACGTCGAGCAGAGTGAATGAGTCCTCAGGTCTGGCAACGGATCCCACCAGTTTCCGGATGGCCGAGTGCCCCCCGAAATTTGTGTTGATCCGAACCAGGTCCACGAGGTTCGCTCGCGCCTCCTCCGGGTCTGTACTGTCGAGCAATTCGGGTTTGATGACTCGCGACCGAAACATCATGAATTGCTCATTAGAGCACTCCAGATTGTTCCAGCGGGGACAGTGATACAAGGTATAGGCAGCATATGCGCCAATCCTTACCCTCTCGACGCCAGATCATTCGCAGCGCAGCAGCCTCTGGCATGCTCTTGCCCGCTGTGGGCTCAGCTCAGGCCCCTGCCAGACGGGAAGAAAACGTCGGCCCTACTACTTCGACGCCAGCGGACCGGGACAGGCGGATGAAGTGGTGGCACGAAGCGCGATTCGGCATGTTCATTCACTTTGGGCTGTATAGTGTGCTCGGACGGCATGAGTGGGCCATGGAGCAGGAAGGCATTCCCATCGACGAATACCAACGTCTGGCGGCCCAGTTTAATCCGCAGCCGCATGCCGCCCGAGCCTGGGCAAAGCTTGCGAGAACCGCTGGCATGAAGTACATGGTGATGACCACCAAACACCATGAAGGCTTCTGCCTTTTTGACACGAAACTGACAAACTACTGCGCGCCGAAACGGGCAGCTGGCCGTGACCTGGTAGCAGAATTTGTCGAAGCGGCGAGGGGCGAAGGCATGCGGGTGGGCTTCTATTACTCGCTGATGGACTGGCATCACCCGGACGGAGCACGCTGTAAGACAGACGAAGCTGCTCGACGCCGCTTTGTCGATTACATCCACGGACAAGTCCGGGAGCTTTGCTCGAACTACGGAAAGTTGGACGTGCTCTGGTACGACGTCAACTGGCCGCTGTCCCCCGAGGGCTGGGAATCAGTCGAGATGAACCGCATGGTCCGGCAGCTTCAACCGGACATCCTGATTAACAACCGCTCCGGCATACCGGAGGATTTTACGACGCCCGAACAGCGCATTCAGGCTTCGGCGGCCCCGTGGGAAGCCTGCATGACGATGAATGACAGTTGGGGCTACCAATCCGGCGATGACAACTGGAAATCTCCCAAAACGATTGTCCGCAACCTATTGACTTGTACGCGAGATGGGGGGAACTACCTTCTGAACATCGGCCCGCGGGGTGACGGCTCTATCCCGGAACGCAGCATAGAAACGCTCACCGAAGTAGGCTCCTGGACGAGCCGCTACGGGAATCTGGTACACAACGCCGAAGTTTGTGGGGTGAAGCGCTCGCCGTCGGCGCTGTTTACCCGCCAGGGAAAAACGTTGTATGCGCATATCTACTTCTGGGATGGGCCGGTTTTCTCGGTAGGAGGACTGCAGACCAAGGTACTCTCGGCAAAACTGCTGGCTTCCGGTAAGCCTGTTACTTTTGAACAGGACCAGTTTCGGGTTAAATTCACGAACCTGCCCGCGCAGGCGCCGGATCCGATCGCGACCGTCATCGCCATGGAGTGTGAGGGAGAGCCCGCGCAGGATCAGATCCTAATACGAACAAACCGCAAGCGGGAGAGTGTGTAGTTGGACGTTTTCGTTCCGAATTCAGGGTGGATAGAAGCCATATCCGGGCCGATGTTTTCAGGAAAAAGTGAAGAACTGATTCGCCGGCTTCGTCGTGCCATCGATCGCGCGGAGAAAAGTTCAGGTCTTCAAGCCGGCGATCGACAATCGCTATTCCGACAGCGAGATCGTCAGCCATGCCGATACTCGCATGCGTTCCGAATCCGTGGAGAATGCCGGGGAGATTCTCAGCCGGGTCGATCCCAGGACGCGCGTGGTCGGGGTTGACGAGTCGAACTTCTTCGGTGCGGACTCTGGCCACAGTTGCGACTGAGTTGGCCGACAGCGGTAAACAAGTGATCATCGCAGGTCTCGATACGGACTTCATGGGCCGTCCGTTCGCGCCTATGCCGGACCTCTTGGCCATCTCCGAATCGATCACCAAGATGCTCGCTATCTGTGTCCAGTGCGGGGCCCCGGCGAAACACACCCAGCGTCTCATCGGGTCCGAGGATCTTATCCTCGTTGGCGCCGCCGACGCATACGAGGCGCAGGTGCCGGCGCTGTTTCGAGCCCGGTCTTCCGAGTCAGGAAAACCTCGCATTGTTTCCCAATTTCTATCCAGAGCGTTCAAGAATCCCAGAATTGAAACATAATGGGTAGTAGACACGTCACCCTAGCTATCATTTAGCTATATCGCGCTAGAACGACAGCGAGATCGATAATTTCACTGATAAGTGAGTATATGAGCACCACACCGCAGCAGCCCACCTATATCATTCCGTCCCCTTCGGGTCCGAATTGGAAGACGCCCGTTCTAATTGGGGTTTTGGGCCTCTTGATCGCCTCGAACATTTTCATGTTCGTTCAGTTGAATCATCTGCGTGCCGATAACCAGAATCAGGTTACGAAGCTGAACGCCACCCTTGACCAGATAAGACTAGACTCTTCCGCCGCGGTCCAGCAGTCGACCCGGCGGGTCGAAGCGCTGCAAGGCGAGTTGGCCAAGTCTCGTCGCGCCGCGGAAGTTGCTGTCGGACAAGCCAAAGTCGACGCCCAGAAGAGGGTCCAGAGCCTGCAGGAAAAGATGGCTCAGGAACAGACGGCTCAACAGCAGGCAATCAATGCCGTAAAGCAAACTGCCGATACCGCGACGACCCAAATCGCGAGCGTTTCTACGGATGTCGGAAACGTGAAGACTGACGTGCAAAGCACGAAATCGCAGTTGGATCAGACCATATCGAATCTGAAGCGTGCCACTGGCGAGCTGGATAGCCATGCAAGCCTGATTGCGACCAACGGAAAAGAGCTACAAGCCCTGAAGGACCTCGGCGAGCGGAACTATTCGGAGTTCACGATTGTAAAATCAAAGAAGCCGACGCGAGTCGCTGACGTGCTCGTTGAATTAAAAAAGGTCGATCCCGAAGCGTAACAAGTTCACCATTGCCATCACCGCTGACGATAAAACCGTCGAGAAGAAGGATCGCTCCTTGAACGAGCCGATCCAGTTCTATACGCTAAAGGCGCGGCAACCGGATGAAATCGTGATCAACCAGGTCAAAAAAGACACCATCGTCGGCTATCTGGCGACTCCGAAGGTGCAGAGCGGCCGTAC
The DNA here is from genome assembly GCA_963744795.1 of uncultured Acidobacteriaceae bacterium. Lineage (GTDB taxonomy): Bacteria > Acidobacteriota > Terriglobia > Bryobacterales > Bryobacteraceae > Bog-105. Next base: position 54,797 of record CAVUVF010000016.1, on the reverse strand, counting down.
CGGCACGGGCTCGGGCTTGTAGCTCGGCTGAACGTAATTAAGAATCGTCTTGGAGACAAAGTGAGATATCCCGAACAATTAGTTGCCCCCATGCGGGCCGATCTGACCCAGTATGGCGTGGTCGAGGCAAAAACACCGGAAGAGGTGAATCGCATTCTCGATGCGGGAACCGGCAATGTTCTGATGATTGTTAATTCAGTCTGTGGCTGCGCGGCCGGTAAGGCGCGCCCGGCCGTGGGCATGGCGCTGGCTCACCAGAATCGTCCCGATACGGTAGCAACGGTATTCGCCGGCGCCGACGTGGAAGCTGTGAACCGCGTGCGCGAGTTGTTACCTGGCGTGCCACCCTCTTCGCCGTCTATGGCCCTTTTCCAGGACGGGCGGCCGGTATTCGTGCTTCATCGCCATCAGATCGAAATGCGGCAAGCGCCTGAGATTGCAAGTCTTCTCAGAGAAGCTTTCGATCAGTACTGCGTCCCGGCGAAACAGTAAGCTGTTCATTCGCCGGCTTGTAAAGTCCTTTTTCGTCGATATACTTTCTCACCGCATCGGGTAGCTCGGGTGTGCTCTGTCCCTGGGCTATCCGAGCGCGGATTGTGGTGCTGGCAACGGGCAGATCCAGTCCGTCCAGACGAACCACATGTGCACCTTCAGGGATGTGATACGTCTCACCTGGCCTCGAAACGACAATGAACGTCGTCAGCTTCAGTACGTCCTCCCAGCGATGCCACGTTTCCAGATCGGCAAACGCATCCGAGCCGATCAGGAAATAAAGCTCATCATCAACTCCCAACCTTTCGCGGAAACGCTCCAGAGTCGAAACGGTGTAGCTGCGGCTTGCACCCTCCTCAAGCCGCGAAGGAACGAAGGCCGGGTACGGCCTGCAAGCGATCTCCACCATGCGGAAGCGATCTTCAAACGAGGTCAGGCCCGTGCTGTCCTTGTGGGGTGGATTCGCGGCCGGGATAAACAAGACCTCGATCCAGGCGCAGACGTTTTTGCGCAGCGTCCGCAATCTGCAGATGAGCGGTGTGGATGGGATCAAAGGTGCCTCCGAAGAGGCAGATCTGGCGGCCATGTTCCATCAGGCGCGGCCCGCCGCCTTGCGGCTTGAAATCTGATCTCGAGCGGCCTGGCTGGCCAGTTCATCGCACCGATTATTGTCTTCGTGCGACGCATGTCCTTTGGTCCACTCCCACTTGATCGTATGAGTGGCCACTAAACCGTCGAGCTCCATCCAGAGATCCTGGTTGACGACCGGTTTTTTCTCGGACGTCTTCCACCCGTTTCGCTTCCAACCATGTATCCAGGTCGTAATCCCGTTTTTCAAGTAATTGGAGTCCGTCACCACCTCAACCGAACAGCTCTCCTTCAGAAGCCGGAGCCCCTCAATCGCTGCCGTGAGCTCCATGCGATTGTTTGTCGTGTGCGGCTCGGAACCGAAGACTTCGCGCTTGTGGTCGCCGAAGCGAAGAATACAAGCCCATCCGCCCTTGCCGGGGTTACCCAGACAAGCGCCATCTGTGATCAGTTGAACTTGTTTCAAGCGACTTCAGCGCACTCCAGTGTCTCGCTCCCGGCGAGCTGATGGCTGAAAAACATGTCGACGCCTTCCAGGATCTGGTTGACGGATTGGGATCGATAGATCTCGGTCCGAAGCTTGGAACCGTTGCGCACTCCGTGGGTGAAGTATGTCGCAAATTGCTTCATTTTCCCGATGGCGTCGCTCTCGCCGTGCTCTTCGAGCATCGAGTAATACGTTCTCATCATCCGGTAGCGCTCGGCGTCGGGAGGTACGGTGTAAGTCCCTGTCCTTACGTACTCGTCAATCTGGTGGAAGATCCACGGATTGTAGGACGCCGCACGGCCGATCATGACGGCGTCGCACCCGGTTTCGCTATACATCCGGACCGCGTCTTCGGGCTTCTCGATATCGCCGTTGCCGATAACGGGAATCCGCACCGCCGCCTTGATTTCCGCGATCCTGGACCAATCCGACCGTCCGCTGTACCCTTGTTCGCGCGTCCGCGGATGGAGAGCGACCGCGGCCAGTCCACAATCTTCGGCAATCTGCGCCATCTTGACTGCCACCAGTTCCTGATCGTTCCAGCCGGCACGGAATTTACACGTAAGCGGAATGGTGATGGCCGCCCGAACGCTTCGGAGAATCTCCTCGACAAGCGGCAGATCCCGGAGCAATCCGGAACCGCCGTTGCACTTCACGACTTTGTTGACCGGACAGCCGAAATTGATGTCGACAATGTCGAAACCGCGATCCTCACACACCTTCGCGGCTTCGGCGATGACCTTGGGATCAGATCCGAAAAGCTGGCACGTAATCGGGTGCTCTTCCGGTTCGAAATAGAGGTAGCGAAAATTTCGGTTCGGTTTGCGCGCCGTCCGGGTGCTCACGACCCCGTGGGAGCTTGTGAACTCGGTCATGAGCAACCCGCAACCGCCCTGGTTGCGGATAAGCCGGCGAAAAACCGTATCGGTCACGCCCGCCATGGGTGCGAGAACCGTAGCTGGGCTGACCGCGACTGTCCCGACCCGGTAAGAGCGGGGAAAGTTGAGGCTGTAACTCTCCGTCATGGAATGACCTTATTTTAACCGTCGATGACGAAATCTCTTCCAGGGCGCATGCGTCACCCATCCAGTTGGGGGATAGCTTGTGGAATCGAGAACCTTCTTCAAAGTCGTCGGTGCGTTCTCAGCGGGCGTTTTTTTGGCGCTTGGCGGTGCAATAGTTTATTCACGGCAGACTGGACCGACCAGCCCGGTACTGCCCAGTCCAGTAGCAATTTCGAGGTCAACGGTAAGACCGGCGTCGCCCATCGAAGCGCCGAAAGCCAGCGGTGGACGCGGAAGAAACGGCTGACCGAGGCTAGACAAACATCGCCGCCCGAGGCCGCTAAACCCAAACGCTGTTCCGGTTCCCGTTCGAAAGACAAATCCCGTGCCTGCGGCGACGAATTCACCAGCCCGAACGGCCCGCGGAGATCGCAACATTGCGGCCGTCGCCGCCGAGCTCGGAGTCTTCGTCGCACGAGCGACCGCCGGTGACTCAACAGCCATCCGTCGGGACTGTGCCGGACCAGACCACCCGGCTGGCCTTGCGCACTCCGGCCGAGGTCGCGCCCGCTCAGAGCTCGGTGCAAACCACAGCAGCACAAAGTCCGGCACCCGCTCAACAGCCGCACGTTGTGACGCTTCCGGCCGGAACAACGGTCAGTGTGCGCCTTGGCGAGACGTTGACCAGCGAACGACACAGCAATGGAGACACCTTCCAGGCGACCCTGGATGCTCCCATCATTGCCGATGGGTTCGTCATCGCTGAACGCCGCTCGAGAGTTGTCGGCCAGAGTCGTGCAGTCAAGCCGGGCCGGTCGGGTGAAGGGTCTGGCCAATCTTACGCTTGCGGTTTCCGAGATCAATACAACCGACGGCCAGCGGGTACCGATTGAGACCGATTCCTATGAAAAATGGGGCAACAGCTCCGCGAGAAACGATACGGCGAAAGTGGCCGGCGGCGCTGCTCTTGGTGCGATCATCGGGGCTATTGCGGGCGGCGGAAAGGGTGCGGCTATCGGAGCGGGCGCAGGCGGCGCGGCGGGTACGGGTGTTGCTCTGGGTACGCGAGGAGCGGCAGCGTCGGTGCCCAGCGAATCGATCCTCACGTTCCGGCTTGCCCGGCCTGTGACGATCACGGAGAAATTCAATTAGTCGGCAGGTCCGCTTCTTCGTCGGCGGGCAACAACCGCCATTTAGCAGCGTCCGGCTTCCGCGGGGCGGCCTCCAGTTCCTCTTTCCTGCCGAGGACCTCCGTGTTTGCGGGGCGCAGATCCTGAAACCGCCGCGCCTGCGAGAAGCACTTTCTTCTCGAGAGAACCAAGCGTGTCGTTGTAGGCCGAGACGGTCTTCTCGAGAGAGTCACCCAAACGTCCGAAATGAGTGTGCATGGTGCTCAGCCGCCGATACAGTTCAAGGCCGGTTTCCCGGATCCGTTCTGCATTCTCTGCCAGAGCGTGCTGACGCCACCCGTGAGCGACGGTCAACAGCAGCGAGATCAAAGTCAGCGGCGTTGCAAGCAGAACCTTCTTCTCCACGCCGAAATCGATCAGAGTGGGATCGTGTTCGACTGCGGCGCTGAACAGTGATTCCAGCGGCAGAAAAGCCACCACGAACTCGGGGGAGCAGGGAAGCCTTTCCCAGTAAGCTTTCTCGCCCAGCGATTTCACGTGAGTACGCACTTGGCGAGCGTGATCGATAAGGTGCCTCCGCCGCTCCGCCTTCATCCTGCGTCTCGGCGGCCCGGAGGTAAGCCTCGAGTGAGACTTTGGCGTCCACGATGACTTGGCATTCGTTGGGCAGTCGCACCGTCAGATCAGGACGCTGATTTGTCTCTCCGAAGAGCGTTTTCTGTTCGGAGAAATCGCAGTATTCAAGCATCCCCGCGAGTTCCACCACGCGTCGAAGCTGCATTTCACCCCAACGCCCCCGCTGAATGGGTGAGCGCAGAGCGGTCTTAAGCTGTTCAGTCGATTCGCGGACTCTTTCCTGTAGATGAGTCAGAGCGCCGACTTGGGCAGAGAGTTCGGAATAGGCGCCAATCCTGGACCGTTCAACGGCTTGCACCTGTTCTTCGAAACGCCTCAGCGACTGATTTACAGGCTCGATGATGTGCCGAATCTGATCCCTGCTGTGGTCCAGAAACAGCTGGCTGTTCGAGTGAAGAGCATCGGCGGCTAAGGCACGAAATTTCTCCTCAAGCTGTCGTTGTGTACTTCGTGAGCAGAGCGGCCTGGGTTTCTGCAAGGCGACGCGTACTGGCCGATTCGCTTTCTTTCTCGATCGCGATCCGTTTCGCGACATCGAGTTCCGCCTTCTGCGCCGAAGCCTCTTCGCCGAGCTTTTCCGCCGCCTGCCGCCAGCGTCTGGCTTCAGAGAAGTAGTACGCGGCGATCGCGACGGCCGCTAGCAACGCAACGAACAGAAGTTGCATAGCGGTCTCAGGGCATCAAGCCTTCGGCCCGGGTTGAAACGATGTTTCTCGCTTGAAGAGCTCGAGCGAGTTGAACACGATTGGGCAGTAAACAGCCCGGTCAGCCATGTGCCACATCCGGCTTACAAGTGATCCACTCCCCTTCACCAGATGAGGGAAAAGATGACACGTTTGGGGGCGCGATTCGTAAACGGAGCACAAGTTGCCCTCAAGGAAAATGCATCCGTTCTCATTCCGCTTGAGAATGCGTCCTTCTTCCGGTGTTTCGGTCGTATAGTCGCGAACAAACTCATGGAACTTGAGGCCGAGAAAGCGGCAAAGATGCTCGATATCGCGATCCGTGACTTGCGTCGTAGCGACCCGGCAACAATTTGCGCACGCCGTGCAATCGATCTGGTCTTCCACGTCCTGTGCGATCGCTTTGAATCGGCGCTCAACGAAATTGTGCCGCCTGAGCCATGCGCGGAACCGGCCGTTCTCTTCGCGGTTCTTCTCCCCGTAGCGCTTGATCTGTACGAGGTCTGTTAACACGCTTCCATTATCTCAGGAGTTGGCCTTCGTCCGAACAGGGCGGACCGAATTTGTTTTGGAATACGTTGAGGCCGGATAATGAAATTGTGACCGACCAACTCTTTCTATCTATTTGGCTCGATCGACACGCTCAAGCAGATCGGCTTAGACACTTCCGCAAGATTGTTGAGATCCTTTCCATTTTCTCAACGCGAGCAGCCGCAATCAACCGTTTCTGTTCACGCTATCGACCTTACTGAGCCACCTCTGCTCGAAAAGGCGGTGAATGGTCCCATCGACCTTGGGGAGATCGAGCCGGTCTTTTCCGAATACCAAGGCGACGATATCGCTTATAAACTCGAGAGCTGGTGGGATCTCTGGCAGTTTGACGGGGACTGGAAGCTGAAGCCGACCCGCGTGAGTCTATCCTGCTTCAGCCGCCAGTTCGATAACGGGACCGATCTCGAGAAGACGGAACAGGAAGACCTTAGGATCGATTTCGGCGTGGATACTACGTTTCTACCCGATCCCGAAGTGCCAGGAAGCGCGCGTCTGATTGAATCGAACATCAAGAGCCTGCTCCGGCTTGTGCATGAAGTCGAGTCGATGCTTCCCATCGCGCAAGCGACTGCTTGCAACCGAGTCGGGAGAGAATTTCGCGGAGCGCCTTCAGCAGACACTTACAGCGTCCGGCGGCGTTCAGTAGCTCGTTCTGACTTAATACAGCGTTATCGGGAACGCTTCGCGAACTGAACGTGAAGCCAAACGAAAGCCGGTTATCAACAATGGCCGGGTACGGAGTCAGACTGCCATACCGAACGTAGTCATAGCGGAAGTTGCTTCCGACATATCGCATCAGTTGGTAGCTATAGGATGCGCCGAGTCCTCCAGCGCTATAGCTATAAGCGACGGTGTTGGCTGCGCTCTTCAGCCGATACCAGTTGCCGCCGAAACTGACATTAGAGCGTCGGAAGCTCTTCGAATAGGTCCCGTTCAGGTATTGATTACGCGAAGCCAGGTAATAGCCGTTGCCTGAGTTGATGCTTTGACCACCGCTCGCGGAGAGCTGGAAACGTCGAAAGATCCGAGTTACCGTTCCGCCGAAGGACGGAAAGTTCGAGGAAGTGTTGTACTGGCCGATCACGTACCCTCCCGCACCCACATTACCGGTTAATGCGCTCACCGGAATGGAGATAAAGCCGGAGATATTGCTACGGGTAATGCCGCCGCTGACAGAGACGAACCAGTGATTGGGAAACTGGTGAAAAACGGTGCCGTTGATGCTGTTCAGGCGCGAATCACCTGAGCCGAACTGATACGTGAATCCGCTGGCGCCGTAGTCCGCGCTGACGGTCGTGCGCGATGTGACCCGGTAATTTACCGCGACATTACCGGAGCCACCTGTCACGCCAATTGCGTTGACATAGCTATACCGCTGCAGAAAGAAGTTTCCCGAGACTACGTAGCTCAAACGCCGACGTTTGCTGATAGGCGAGACTTACACCGGCTGAAGCATACCTGGTACTTGCGCTAAACGGGTTAGTCGCAATTGCGTTCGAACCCTGCGATGCTGTACCCAGATAACCCGTTCCATAAAGCACCGTACCAGCGCTTCCGAACAAGCCCAACGTCCAGCGGCGCGCAAGATGCCGGCTGTAAGCGAGAGCGAGATTCTGATCGGTTCCGTTCGAGAACAGCGGACTATTGTAGTTGCGATAGTTGCCCGAGTAGCTGATGGAGAATGTCGCTCTCCGAAACGCGTGGTAGCCGGACAAGCCGCCGCCGACTGAGTAACCGAATCCTCCGGTGTTCTCCTGCTGTCCGCTGCTGTTGACTGTCGGCGCATAGCTGTCGTATATGCCATTCACACTCGCGAAGTAGTTGAAATAGTTATTGTGCTCGAAAAATTGGCTTGCGAGCGTAACTGGGTTGTAGGTGAGCGGGTTGTCCATGTTGGGACCTTCCTGCGCAACCGCTGAGGCCGCCGCAACAGACAGCAATACGAGAGCCCGAATCTTCACCTATCCCCCTTTGAAAGGCTAAGCACCTGTTTCCACAATATGTTACCCACGCGTCCTTCCAGTCTGCCGAATAGGCGGGAGGGTGTCAACTAAAGAAGTGCCCAAGGCCGATTGGTACTCTCAGACTTGCGCGTTGCACTGATCGGTTACGGCAATGTAGGGAACGCCTTCGCCCGACTACTCGTGCAAAAACGTGGTGTTTATCCCTTCCGCATTGTCGGGATACACACCGCGACGCGAGGTACCGCCTATAACCATCGCGGTCTTGAACTCGAGCCGGAGTTTGGACCTTCCGCCGCTTCGGTTGGTGAGTTTCTCGATCGATCGCGGCCTGAAGTGGTCGTCGAGATTACGACACTTAATCCCAGAACCGGCGAGCCTGCTATTTCGCACATCCGCGCCGCCATGGAGCGTCACCTGCATATCATCACAGCGAACAAAGGACCGATTGCGCACGCGTACGCAGCTCTCAATGCCGAGGCAAAGCTGGCGCAAGTTGAGTTTCGGTTCGAATCTACTGTCATGGACGGCGCCCCGGTGTTCAACACGGTACGCAACAATCTTCCAGGAGTTACGATCCTCGGCTTCACCGGCGCTCTCAATTCAACCTCGAAGATTGTGGTTGCGGCAATGGAACGCGGGCTCACCATGGCAGATGGCATTCGTGAGGCGCAGGCTCTGGGAATCGCGGAGGCAGATGCGTCTTATGACATCGAAGGTTGGGATTCGGCGGCGAAAACAGCTGCCCTGGCGAACGTGCTCATGGATGCGAGGATTACTCCGGAACAGGTGGAACGCCGTGGCATAAGCGAGTTCACGACAGACGAAGCTCTCAGCCTGAGCCGATCAGGGCGAACCATGATGCTGGTCAGCAAAGGCGAGCGCGTAGGCAATACCGTGCGACTGCAGGTGAAACCGGAGGTGGTCGAGCAAACGGACATGTTGGCGACCGCCAAGGGGACGTCGAACCTGCTGCTGTTTCACACCGATCTGATGGGAACGATCGGTACGGTCTCGATTAATCCAGGCGTTGAACAAACAGCTTATGGACTGTTCATCGACCTTGTCGATGTCGCGCGCTCGATTTAGTTCAGCAGTGCCTTCACCTTGTCGAGATCATTCGGAGTTCCGAATGAGACGCCCTTGAGCGCGGGATCGATGCTTCGGCAGAGCCCCACGAGCACGCTTCCCGCGCCCACCTCAACGAACCGGCGGATTCCACGTTTCGCAAGCGCTCTGACTGAGTCGGTCCACAGTACAGGGTTTGGAATCTGCTGATACAGACTTTCGCGGGCCTCTTCGCCGGTCGTAATCTCGCATGCACGCCAGTTGTTGATCAGCGGGACGGATAAATCGCTGAAGTGAATACCGTCCAACTCTGGCTTCATCTTTTCCTGGGCGGGCTTCATAAGTGGTGAATGGAAAGGAGCACTGACGGCAAGAGCAATGGCACGTTTTGCTCCGGCACTTTTGGCAAGCTCCATCGCTCGTGTGACCGCTACGGCATGACCGGCGATAACTACCTGGTCCGGTGAGTTGAAGTTAGCCGCGGTTACTACGTGTCCGTTTTGCGCTTCCGCTAAAACTGCGTCCAGCTTGCCTTCCGGGAGCTTCAGCAGCGCTGCCATGGCACCTTCGCCCTGCGGAACGGCCTCCTGCATATACCGCCCGCGCTTGTTGACCAGGACCACGGCGTCTTCGAACGCAATCGCTCCTGCGGCTTCGAGAGCGGAGTATTCGCCAAGACTGTGACCAGCGACAACCGCCGGCGAAAGACCCGCATCTTTCAGGACTGCATTGGCAGCAGCAGAGACCGTCAGAAGAGCCGGTTGCGTCAGTTCCGTCTTCTTCAGTGCTTCTTCAGGACCGCCGAAGCAAAGCTCGGAAATCTTGAAGCCAAGCGCACGATCCGCCCGTTCGAAGACTTCCCGAGCACTCGAGTATTGCTCGTAAAGCTGCTTGCCCATGCCAACGAATTGCGAGCCTTGCCCAGGAAATAAGAAAGCTACGTCGCTCATTCGCCCACGATTCGCCACGTTCATCTGCCAATGTGACAACCATTCCTTCATTAAAGTTTTACAACGTATTGCTTCGACGGCTTCGTACAGGTCGATCTATTCCGAAGCCACGGGACCCGTTTGTGCGTCACATAGAGTGAGGGAGTACTCAGGAAATCGCTTAGATCACCGGGATTTTCGGTAGTCGTGCGAGAGACTAAGGACTTCTGGACTATAGTGAAAGCAACCATGAAGAAAAAATCGACCGCCGAGCCAATCATCGCACCTGAAATCCTGGATTTGGCAAAGAAGTCGGTCGAGTCCGAACGCGCGCCCGCTCCCAAGAGGTGTGCTGTTTGCGGCACGCTCTGCACGCCTTTGGCTGGTGCGCCTATTCCGGATGACGAAAACCTGTGTTGGGTGTGCCGAAGGTTGAAGATCAGCGCATGGCGCGAAGCCGACCAGCAGATTTCCGCACAGGAATAAACGCAGCCTTCCCATTTACGCGTTGAGCAAAGCAGAGACGTCCGAGTGCCTGTTTTGCTTGGCGCCTGTGCAGCATCGCTTATAACTCCCACACGAAACTATCGACCTCGGTATTCCCCGAACCTTCCCGAAGGGAATCACCAAAGCCCCTGTACTTTCATCCAGTCGGCTAGCCGCTCGGGCCAGGTACGCAAGCACGGGGTCGAATGGCGCCAGTCCCACGCCGTGAGCTCCTTTGAGATAAATGTGCATCTCCGCCGGCACGCCAGCCTTTCGCAGAGCAGAGTAGAACATGATGCTGTTCTCGACTGGAACGGTTTTATCCTCCGTCGTGTGAAAGAGGAAAGTTGGAGGCGTCTTCGCGGTCACCTGTGTCTCGTTGGAAAGCTGATCGACAAGCGCTGAGTCGGGAGTTTTGCCTAGCAGATTGACTCTTGAACCAACATGAGCAAGTGGGTCATGCAGCGTGATCACCGGATACGCAAGGATCATGAAGTCGGGCCGCGAACTCTGCTGGTCTAATACATCAGAAGCGGACTTATTACCGTCATCAAAGTGCGTTCCCGCGCTTGACGCCAAATGCCCACCGGCAGAGAAGCCCCATATCCCGATTCGATCAGTTTTGATGTTGTAATCGGCCGCGTGCGCACGAACGTATCGAATAGCGCGTTGCGCATCGCTCAATTCTGCTGGATGGTGATACTTCGGTCCAAGCCGGTATTTCAGAACAAAGGCCGAAATCCCGAGATGGTTCAGCCAAACGGCGACATCGGAACCCTCTTTGACCATCGACAGATGCTGGTAACCGCCGCCGGGACAAACGATCACGGCAGTGGGAACAGCGCCCGGTCCCTTGGCTGGGTATGGCGTCAACGTCGGCTTATCAATCTCTTCACTCCCCTGAGCGCCCGGCGCACCCTTAGGCCACAGGAGCATCGGTTCGGGAGCCTGCGTCTGACAACAAGCGGGCAGCACGTAAAGGAATAAGGATAGGGCAATTCGAAGCGGGGTAACCAAACTTGGGTGGGACACTACTACAGAGTAGGAAATCGCGTCTTGATTTTCTATTCTTCGCGATGTTACCAACGAGTTCATCTCGAGCGATTGAACGGATTCGACGAACAGCGGGGCAATGCATGACACTCCGTTCACTGTCGTTTCGTTAAGAAGACGTTCGCGGTTACAGGTTTGCCGTCACGGAGGACCTTGACTTGGACTGTGTCGCCCGGTTTGTGCTGACGTAGAACATACGTGAAGTCGTAGAGATTGTCGATAGGTTTGCCACCGAATTCGACTAGCACGTCCGCAGCGCGCAGGCCAGCCTTCGCAGCCGGTGATCCTTCGCGTACATCGGAGAATCGCACTCCGTGCGTCGGGCCACCAAAATCAGGAACACTACCGAAGTAAGGTCCGTAGCCACTTCCCGACGTGTTGCCCGAGTGTGGATTTCCTTCTACTTTGACAAACGCAGGCCGTTCTGGTGCATTTGCCAGTGCACTGACGACGTCTGACACCGTCTCGAGAACCCGGACAGCACCGGCAGCGTTGATCTTCTCCCAGGTATCGCTCGGTTTGTGATAGTCACTGTGAAGCCCGGAAAAGAAGAACAACGTGGGAACCTGTTTTGTCGTAAACGAGGTTTGATCGCTCGCTCCGTAGCCTCCGACTTCGGATTCATCGATTTGCAAGCGCTCGCTCTTGCCCGCCGCATCCACGAGTCTCTTGAATCCTGACCCTGTTCCCACGCCGCTGACGTAGAGTTTGTCCTCCCGAATCCGCCCAATCATGTCCATATTGATCATTGCGACCGCCTGGGAAAGCGGCTTCAACGGATGAGCTGCGTAGTAGGCGGAACCTAACAGTCCCTCCTCTTCGCCTGCGAAGCAGATGAACAGGAAGCCTCGACGATGCCGTCCACCGCCGGGCAGGGAACGGGCTAATTCGAGAACTCCTGCCGTGCCGGAGGCGTTATCATCAGCTCCCGGATGAACTGACCCGATCTGTGAGGGAGCTAAAGAGTCCTGCTGACCAAGCCCAAGGTGATCGTAGTGTGCGCCCAAGATGGTGTATTCGTCCGTCTGCCCTGGCCAGTATCCCAGGACGTTGTGGGTGGTTCTCTTTTCTAGTTTTAGTTCCACAGACATCGAGATTGTGTTCGTCGCGGGGATCGTAAATGAATCTGGCTTACAATCCCGGTCGATTTCGCTGACGGCTTCTTTCAGGCCTTGCTTTCCACGACGGAGCAATCGTTCTGCTAAGGAAGCAGAGATCTGGTCGACTAAAATGCCGTAATCCTCGGTCACTGTGAGCGGCTCGAATCGGCCCAGTGTATCGGCGTCTGCAGGATGATTCGGTATGTCATTGACAATCAACACGCCCTTTGCCCCGTGCAGCTTGGCATTCGACACCTTGCTTGACAGTGATGCATGCTCGGTCAGGTTCGTACCATCGAAAATACTTTTGGGATCGTTCTCCTGAGGTTCATGGCGCAGAATCACGACGATTCTTCCTTGAACGTCCACATGGGCGTAATCGTCATAGCGGTATCGGGGAGCTGTAATCCCGTATCCCGCAAACACGACCGGGGCTTCAGCGGCTCCATTCGCACTGAGATTGAGTGGCACGAAGTCGATACCTTGTTTCAACTCTGTCGATCTTCCGCCTGCCTTTACGGACAGCCTGTCACCCTCGCTTAGGCCAGTTCTCGCAACCACTTCGAAATCCTGGAAGTAATTGCCTTCGAGCGGCATCAGGTGAGACTGCGCGAATTGTGACGCGATGTATTCTGCGGCCTTGTTCAATTCCGGTGTTCCCGTCAGCCGGCCCTTCAACTCGGGGGACGCCAAGTATTTGATATGCGCAAGGTAATCATCCGGAGCGATGTGTTGCGCAGCGATCACCATCGCGGAAATGCATACCAGCGCGGGCAAACGCCGCCACAAGGGGCAGGCGCTTTGCAGTCTTGCCCAAACAGTCTGGGTAACTCGAAATTTCATATGTACGAGAGCAGCTGTCCACGTCTCCTGACGATAAAAACGGAACTGGACTTACTTGCCCTGCTGATTAGGCGCGGGTTTCATGTTTCGAATCGCCGCGATGCGCCACCCATCGCTGGTCCGCTTTATGACGAACGTCGTCCACATATCACGGGCGGTGCCGTCCAAAGAAGTAGTCCGGTAACGCCCGTCAGCGATCGCCACATTTGAGTCGATCAGCCGAACGTCCGATATGGATATCGAACTCTTAGCTTGCTCTTTACTGGAACTCGCCATCATTCCCCGTACCAGTTCATCCACGCCGTGCCGCCACTCTCCCGTTGAGACGAGTTGATCCGCATCGGTTGTAAACAGGTTGCGTACTCGATCCGGCGCTTTTTCGTTTCGAGCATTCAAATACTTTGAAACTGTACCCCGAATCGCGTCCTCATCATTGGACGATGCAGGTAACGCAACAGCGGATCCGAGACACAACAGCATAGCCAAATAGCCAGGAGCAAGGCGCATGCTCGCCATCATAACTGGAAGCAGGGAGAGCAATACATCGCGTGCGATTTGCTAAGTATTATTCGAACTCGCGCTGGCTGCTCAGGTACCACTTAGGCGGATGTTCGCCGATCCGAGACAAGCGGGCGTCATCGGTACTGCGGCAGAGTTTGTGCTTCGGGAGTGTGCGACAGGAACTGATCCTTATGGTTCACGACGAGTGACCCTCGGGCAGTCCGTTGCAAAAACGGCTTTTCGAAACACAGATAAAACGCATACGAGAATCCAAGTGCCAGAGCGGTCCCGACTGTCGCGCGAAAGGCAAATAGCTCCGAAGGCCTTAACTGCCAATTCTGAATCAATGTGTTCATCGCAATCTGGACTGGTTTGTGCAGAAGATAAAGACTGTATGAAAACGCGCCTATACTTAAAAGCCATGGATGCGAAAGCAGTTTTGCTGTCTGTCCTTGAGGCCTTGCGGCACCGATGATAAGAACGCAGCAAGCTGAGATCCCGACAAAGAAATCGACGACTTCAAAGTCGCTAAAGCTCCAGAGCCACATCAGGAAAACGGCACTCGCCGACGAACACAGCGCGACTGCGGTAACGACTCTGACCGCCAACGCCGAAGCTCGTCGGCTAAACCAGGCGGCGTACATACCTAGTGCAAAAATGAATAGGTAATGGGTGTCCCGTTCGAAGCCTTGCCAAAGCCCAAACTTCTCGAATAAACAATAGCCCAGGACGCCTGTGAGCAACAAATTCGCATAAATGCTTATGCCTCGCGACAACCAAAGCATCATCGGGAAGAGCAGGTATATTTGCGTCTCGACAGCGATCGACCACATTGAGGGTTGATCTCGAAAATGTGAGGTCCGAAATCATGGATCAGCAGGGCGTGCTGAAGGGTTCCTTCTCTCGTCATCCAATCTTTATGTCCGGTCGCTAAGATCACGAGAATCGAGAAAGCCAAAGCGGCATAATACGGCGGCAGAATGCGCATCGCCCGACGCGCGAAGAATCGTTTCTTACTTGGCAATGTCATACCGGCACGAAGCGCTGGAAGCATCAGGCAGAACCCAGAGATCGCAATGAATACCGTCACGGCTTCGTGGCCGAACGCGAGCCATCCAGTTAACAGCGACATCAAATTTCCCGGACGTTCGCCAATGAAGATATTCCACGTATCTACCCAGGCATGATGCAGAACCACGTAAATGGCGCAAATGGCACGCATTCCTTCAACAAAAGGGAAGTAGCTGGGAGCGGACGTTGGCTTGTAATCCGCAGATTCGGTGATTGTTGGTTCTTGGCGCACGGATAATGCAGCGTCGGCTTGAACGAAATCAGGCCGTTGTCAGTAGGTTGAGTTGCTTCGAGAACGACAAAAGAAGACTTCTGGTGAACACGCAGGTCTAAGGAATGTGTGAATCACAGGACTGGCTAAACAATTGCAAAAAATGCTACAGCGAACACTATTTTAACAGCATTGCAAAAAATAACGCTGCGTTGCGCCAGATTCGGTTTTATTTTCTTCCTAAATTGCCTCATTAGTTTACGCGTGGGTTCTGTCGGATCACGCTTCGGAATGGCTGACGAGCCACGCTCGGTTGAAAGAATTGCCGTAATTCAGATCGTTGGTTAAGCTCCCGATTAACCGGATTTGAACCGGCAAGCTCCGGTTCCACTCGCAGTTCATTCTTGAGGAATGCCGCTGGCGATCCGGCTTGCCAATGATCTTGCATACTAAACTGCTTCGTAGCCATGCACTCGTTCGACCTGCTGATTGGACTTTTGTTGATCTCGCTGGTAGTCGCAGCCGCGGTGAAACGGCTGAACTTCCCTTATCCGATCGCACTTGTGCTGGCGGGATTGGCGATTGCATCCATTCCGGGCGCGCCGCGTGTAGGAATCGATCCGGA
This sequence comes from uncultured Acidobacteriaceae bacterium, assembly GCA_963744795.1. Lineage (GTDB taxonomy): Bacteria > Acidobacteriota > Terriglobia > Bryobacterales > Bryobacteraceae > Bog-105. The sequence goes on along the minus strand of CAVUVF010000016.1, from coordinate 39,377 downwards.
AGTAATCTTTTATATCTTCTTGCCGCCGATCCTGGCCGAGGCCGCTTATCTCACCTCCTGGCGTGATTTCTGGAGATGGCGTCGCGCCATTTTTCTCCTTGCATTCGGTTTAGTGACAACAACGACCGTTGTTGTGGCCTGGCTTTGCGTAGCGATGATACCCGGCGTGAACTGGGCTACAGGATTCCTGCTCGGCGCGATAGTCTCGCCGCCAGATGCCGCGGCTGCGACCTCAATCATGCGCAACTTCCACCTTCCGCGCAGAGTTGTCCAGATTCTGGAAGGTGAAAGTCTGGTGAACGATGCAGCAGCTCTGACCGTCTATCGATTCGCGATTGCCGCAATCGTTTCCGGTACCTTCTCGTTGCCGCGAGCGGCGCTGGCGTTCCTTTGGACTTCCTTTGCCGGCGTTGCGATCGGAATCATCTTCGCGTACGCATTGGTGAAGTTGTACCCTCACTTCAAAGATCCACAAGTAGAGATCCTTTCCACGTTCCTGCTCGGATTTATTGCATATGTCGCGGCGGAAGGTGTGCACTCGTCCGGCGTACTTGCCGTTGTTGCCTCCGGCCTAATCTTTGGTTGGAATGCACCCCAATTATTCAGCGCTACGGCAAGGCTGAGAGCGGCCGCCGTTTGGGAATCAACTATCTTCCTGATGAACGCGACAGTGTTTCTAGCCATTGGATTGCAGCTGCCAAGTGCAACCGCGGCATTGCATATGTATCGTCGCGGGGACCTCTGGTTTTGGGGTACTACCCTCGCCTTAGCCGTTATTATCACTCGCATTCTTTGGGTCTTCCCGGGAACATATCTCCCGCGCGTTCTGTCGAAAAGCATCCGGGAACGTGAACCTTCGCCGAGTTGGAGAGCTGTCTCCGTAGTAGCGTGGACGGGGTTGCGGGGTGTGGTTTCACTTGCGGCGGCAGAAGCATTGCCGCGCACGATCGGAGATAATACGCCGTTTCCACATCGCGATCTCATCCTGTTTCTTACGTTTGTTGTCATCATGACTACCCTTGTCTTACAAGGTCTGACGGTGGGACCGTTGATCAGATGGCTACGAATTGAGCCGGACCATTCCCTGGATGAGGAGCGTCTGGTTGCGAGTATTCATGCGGCGGAACGTGCAGTCGAGCGGCTTGGAGAACTGGGGCAATCCCTCCGCGTAGATTCTGCTGTCATGCACAGAGTTCGCGGCTATTACGACGACCGCCTCGTGTCCTTGCGCGCCGAACTGGGCATGGCGGGAATGCCGAATAGCACCGGCCGGCCGGAGGAGTTTCAGAATATCGCAGAGCAAAAGATATGGTGGGAACTGGCGAAGGCGGAACGGGACGCAGTGCTCGCCTTACGAAGGCAACGCCGGATCGGAGACGAAGCGATGCGCAAAATCGAACGCGACATTGACCTTTTAGAGGCACGCATCGTGCCGAGCGGCCATTCGGACCATTAGGGAGCAGACGGCCGGACAAGTCGCTCGGCCACTAGCATCGCGGCGCGGGTGATCGGTCCGGGATTGGGGCAGGCCATTCAGCGCGATGTCATACACTCCGAATTGCGCGATATGTGCGATAAAGAAGATCGCATGTCTTACGGGGACCGAAATCGGATTCCATTCCTTGATGGAGTCCGAGGTTATGCCTCGTTATGGGTCATGCTCGGCCACTTCAGCACTCGAACCGGCTTTTGGGTTCCCGTTCTAGAGAGTCCTGGAATAGCAGTCGATATTTTCATGATTGTGTCCGGATTCCTGATGACTCAGCACTTTTTCCTTCGAGAGAAGACTGAGCCTTGGCAAGCCGGCCGGACATGGATCATCTTCTATGTGCGCCGCTTCTTCAGAATAGCTCCGCTGTACTACGCTGTTCTGATCCCCTCGTTTCTCGCCTTTCGCTTCCTCGTTGAGGCACAACGAGAGACTCTGAAGGCTCTTTTGAACATTGACTTTCACGCAACGGCGAATCCGGACGTATCGAACGTCCTGATACATATATCTTTCCTTTTTGGATTGCTGCCGAAATACTCGAGCGTCTTGGCCATTCCCGACTGGAGCCTCAGCCTCGAAATGCAGTTCTATGCAGTATTTCCATTCTTGATGCTTGCTGCTCGCCGGTGGAACATCTTGGGGCTGAGCCTGGTCACACTGCCCGTTTGGTTTCTTGCTCGATATTTTCGAAGCTCTGCAGGTGGGTGGAACCCAGTGGGCCAGATGTTCTCGTTGCAGTCCTTTCTTCCGCTCAAAATTGGACTATTTCTGATCGGCATGATCCTTGCCTGGACTTGGATGGAGGAAAAGGGCAGGCTTACTCCCAAGGGTATGACTCAGCTCCTGCTGTTAACATCGGCTTGTGAACCGCTGTTTCTAAATCGGCTTGGATTGGGGATAGTGGCCATGACGGGGTGATCCGACATGGAGAAGAAAAGCGGGAACAGAGCGGAATGTTGGCGCGAGCGGATTAACGCACAAGGGCGCAGCGGTTTGTCGGTGAAGCAGTTCTGTGGGCAGCAGGAGATTAGCGAGCAATCCTTCTACTATTGGCGAAAGCGGCTAGGGTTGCGGGAGCCGGTTCGGTTCGCCTTGGTGGAAACGGCAACCGTTCGGCCGCAACCGCCCGCAGATCCGGTTCTGGAATTGGTACTGACGAGCGGCGAGAAGCTGCGGATCGGAGTTGGGGTACAGGCAGGGACGTTGCGCACGGTGCTCGAAGCACTGCGTGCATGATTGACCTGCCAGCCAGCGTGCGCGTGTATCTGTGCCTAAACCCGTGCGACATGCGCCGGAGTTTCGACGGCCTGCACGCGCTGGTGCGGGATCATCTGGCGTTGGATGCCTTCGCCGGACATCTCTATGTATTCACGCAACAGAAGAAAAGATCGGGTGAAGATTTTGTACTGGAATCGCGATGGATTTGCGATATGGGCGAAACGGTTAGAGGCCGGCAGCTACGCGATTCCGTCGGCGGGAGCCGGCTCGCCTGGTTTGGAAATGACAGCCGAGGAACTCGGAGCACTGCTGAGCGGCATTGATCTGAGCACGGCCACGCGTCGGAAGCGCTATCGCCGCACAGGCACATAAAACATTTCTTCGGGTTGTTGATCTATTGGCAGCAAGAGCCGGTTTCCGGCTAAGCTGGGAACGGTGCCGCCGCCCATCGATCCCGACACACTGCCGCAAGATGTGCAGGTGTTACAGAAGATCGTGCTCGATCTATGCGAGCAACTCCGGCACGAGAGTACCGAAAAGGACAAGTACCGGAGCTTGTTGCGCGAATTGCTGGAGGCGCAGCGCAACCGCAAAAGCGAACTGCTCTCGAAAGAGCAACTGGCTTTATTCGAAGCGTTCTGGAAGGCCAGCGATGCGGAAGTGGAAGAAGACTCCGATCCGAGCACAGAACCAGAGCAGGATGAGCCCGAGGAACCGCAGGCTGACAAGCGTAGCCGGCGACAGACGACTGCCAAAGGACCTGATCCGGGAACGGATTGTGCATGATCTGCCCGAAGGCGAGAAGCATTGCGGCTGCTGCGGTAAAGATCTGCGGTTGATCGCCGAAGAGAGCAGTGAACGCTACGAGTACATTCCAGCATCGATTAAGGTAATCGAGGACGTGCGCAGGAAGTACGCCTGCGATTGCACGGTGAAGGCAGCAGACAAGCCCGCGCAGCCGATTGAGAAGAGTACGGCTGGAGCGAGTATGCTGGCGCATGTGATCGTCAGCAAATTCGCGGACCATCAACCGTTGCACCGGCAGGAAAAGATGTTCGAGCGTCAGGGTGTGCGGATCTCGCGTAAGACGATGGGCGGTTGGTTGCCGCCGGTTGTCGAGTTGCTCGCACCGCTGTATCAGCTAGCCAAGAAAGTCCTGTTTCAGTCCAAAGTGGTCGGAACCGACGACACAGGAGTGAAAGTGCTCGATCGGAAGCTGCCGTTTGCGCGCACCGGCCGGATCTGGCCGTATGTGGGTGATGCCCAGCATCCAGTGATTGTGCATGATTACACGCCGACACGGGGACGTGACGGCCCGGCGAAATTTTTGAACGGATATAAAGGATACCTGCAGGCCGACGCCTACTGCGTCTACGATGCCTTTTTCAAACCCGCTCGCGGGCTGACCGAGGTGGGCTGCATGATGCACATGCGTCGGTACTTTTTCAAAGCTCTGGACTCGGACCAGGAGCGCATGGGGAAGGTGTTGCATCTGATCGCGCGTCTGTATTCGGTCGAGGATCGCGCCAAGGGGCTCACGGGAGAAGAGAGGCTTGCGTTGCGCGAGCGGCTGTCAGCTCCGCTGATGGCGAAACTGCACACCGTATCTACTGACGATCCGCGATGAGGTTTTACCGAAGAGCCCAGCGGCGCGGGCCGTTCGTTATGCCCTGAATCAGTGGGACGCGCTCACCCGCTTTCTCTCAGACGGTGATCTGGAAATCGACAACGGAGCGACCGAGCGGGCTAACCGCGATATTGCCCTTGGTCGCGGCAACTGGACATTTTTTGGTAGCGATAATGGCGGGAAGACCGCCGCCGTGCTGCTAAGCTTCGTCGCCATGTGCAAACGCAACTCAGTCGAGCCGTTTGCCTGGTTTCGTGATGTGCTTTCACGCATTGCGACACATCCAATAAGTCGGCTTGCAGAGTTGCTGCCGCATAACTGGCAACCACTCGACGCTACACTCCAAACCTAATAACTTCCAACTTTGCTGGCTTTGACGCGCAAGGCCCTTGGCCAGCCGTCGTTGCCGCTTGCGCGCGGGACAAGAATGAAAACGGCTTCACTGGCAACATCATTCTTGCGGTGAGTCTCACACTGGTCTTGTTACTGTTCCGCGACCCGAGCCTAATGGGCTTCGGCGTAGAACGCTGGGCATCCGTGGTTGAGAAATTTCTCAGCAATCGGCTATCTCGTTTTCTCGGGGATGTTAGCTACGCTGTTTACCTCGTTCACATTCTGGTGATGATTCCCTTGTTGAAACTTTTGTGTGCCTTTCCGTGGTTCGTTCATCAACGATCCGGACTTCGTTTCCTCCTTTTGACTTTGGTCGCCGGACCGCCCACCTATGCGGTGGCGTGGATGCTGTTCCAAACACTGGAAACACGTGGCATCCAACTGGGGAAGATCATTGTTGATAGGCTTACAGGGCAACGGGCGCTTCTAGGTTCGGACCACTCACTCACCACGACGACGGGTGGAGTCCAATAGAGCTCACCAAGAAGTTAAGCTTGAGAACAACAGCTTTGCTGAGTGGCGTCCTGTTAGTTGCGGCGGCAGCCACGTTTGCGGTACGAGCGTACCACCGAGGCGCCAAGCCACCCATACTAGCTATCAGCCAAACGGATAGCAACAAGGTGACATTGCTGGCTCTAGGTGATCAGGAACACTCGATCGGAGCGTTCCCGGTGGGCTGTAAAGGGCCGTTCGGAATGGCCTTTGCAGACCAGCAGCACTGGCTTTATGTAGCTTGTTGGGACCACTCGCAGATCGCGCTGATTGATACGGCGCATCGCACTCCCACCCGAATCTTCAGTGGCGGCACGTTGCCGGCTTGGATTCAAACGAGACCCGGCTCGAACGAAACTTGGGTATCTGATGAGGCTCGTGGGACCGTTACGCTCTACCGTTCGGGTACTTCGACGTCACTAGCCACTATTGGAACAGCAGCGGGACCGTCTGATATAGCTTTCGACGCCACGGGACGCCAAGCGTGGGTGAGCAACGAAACGGCGGGTAGCGTCAGCCACATAGATACCGCGCATCGCCGCAAACTGGCGGACATTCCCGTGGGCAATGTACCGCAAGGTATGGCACTCACCGAGGACGGAAAACTCCTACTGGTAGCGCAACTTCGGCTCGAGCACACTTTCGCTGGTTGACACGGGGAAATCACGGCAGCTGGAGCAGATCTCAGTATGCGTGGGGCCCGTCGACGTAGCGGTTGCGAGACAAGGGCGGTCCGATCTGGCCTACCTGTCTTGTTACAAGAGCGGAACTGTTGACATTGTTGACGTAACACAAAGGCGAAAGTGACAGAGACTCTTCGTCGGCGCGAAGCCTTTCGGCATCCTGGCGCACCCCAATCAGAAACGCGTTTATGTTTGCGTTGGGGGTACAAACGAATTGGTCGTGATCGAGGTCGGGCAGCCAAGCAGGATTGTCAGAAGAATCAAGATAGATGGCAACCCGCTCCAAATTGCCGTTAGTCGCTGAGCGTTAGTGTCGAGCCTCGGGAGCACCACTGTTGCGCCAAATCGCAGGAGAATGCCGACGACTGCCGAGTGAGTTGTTGCCTGGATACGAGCAACGGTCACCCAACATCGTTGAACGGTGAGTGTCAGAATGAGACAATTATGGCCGCTTCGATCGGCAAGCAGGATCCCAGGTACGACACTCTGAAGAAGAGTCGTAATCTTCGCTGGCCAGCGTCGCCGAACGACGTTGCTCATTCGATTGAACTGTGCGAAAGCCCGGAAGATGTGGCGACGGCACTTCAGCGGGTCGTCGATGCGGGACGACGGCCTACGATTCGAAGCGGAGGGCACTGCTACGAAGACTTTGTCGTGAACAATCCGGGTGGTTCGATTCTCGATTTAAGTGTTCTAACGTCTTCTCGCCAGCCCGGTGATGGCGGCCGGTACCGCATCAGCCCAGGCAAAGTACTCGGAGATCTTTACCTCGACCTATTTAAGCGATATGGTGTCACCATCCCTGCCGGCACCTGCTATAGCGTGGGCGCAGGAGGACACATCAGCGGCGGGGGATACGGCCTGCTCTCGCGCCTGCACGGTTTGACTGTCGACTGGCTTTCCGGTGTCGACATCGTTACCATCGGCGCAGACGGCAAGGCAGTCGCCCGTCATGTGAATAAAAACGAAGATCCAGATCTGTTCCGCGCTTGTCGAGGAGCGGGCGGGTGTAACTTCGGAGTCATCACCGGATATCTTTTTGATATCGCTTCCGAAACCTCCAGAGGAAGTAATCAGCGGCGGTGTTTCCTTCGATTGGGCGGCGATGACCGAACAGCGTTTCGTCGAAATCTTGCTTACATATAGCGAGTATTGGGCGACGCGCGGTAGAGATAAAGACACTTGGGGCTTATTCTCCGTTCTCAACTTGCAACACGCGGACGCCGGCCGCTTCGGGCTCTCGCTCCAATTCTGCAATCCCGATGGAACTTGCCGCGATCTGAGCGTAGTCAATGAGTTCCTCGACCGTTTTGAGCGTTGCAATCCCTCGCCTGAACACTCGGTTATCTCGGGCGATCGGGTGCTTACTCAACAAGCTCCTGCAGGCAAGGCATGCCCCGGACAACATGCTCTCACGCGGCGGCTTTGGCTGGACGCAACTGTAGAAGGCTCGGGCGGTAACAGCTCTCGGGCAAAGTATAAGTCCACTTATATGAAAGAGAAGCTTCACGGCTGCGGAGGCGAAGTGCATGTACAAGCATCTGAAGCGGACCATTCCGGGAGTAGACCTGCGTGGCTCCATGGTGGCTGTTGATTCCTATGGCGGAGCGATCAATCGGGCCGAGTTGATCGCTGAAACTTCGGTTTCCCAGCGTTCTTCCATCATGAAGCTTCAGTTCATGTCGTTCTGGAAGAACGCCGAGGACGACGCAAGCCGTTTGGAATGGATGCGGGACTTCTATCAGGATTTGTACTCCAGCGCTCTGGTTCCGTCTCAATACGCAGGCACACCCTATCCTGGTAAGCATTACGAAGGCTGCTACATCAACTATCCGGATAAGGACATGCTGGATTATCAGTTCTGGCCGCAGCTGTACTATGGCGACGGTGATTTGTATCCGTTTCTACAGGATGTGAAACAGCGGTATGATCCACATAACGTGTTCCATCATGCTATGTCGGTTCGCCCGAAGCAAAGGCAATCCTGATGACAGCGGCCACATGGAGCCGTCGCGCTTTTCTGCAAGGCGCGGCTGCGGTCTCAGCCTCCGCCTCGGTCCCGTACGCGAACCGAACGAGTCCAAGCGTCCGGTCGAGTTTGTCGGAACTGCTGAGTCGATTGATGTATATCGAACAGAAGCTCGAGGGAAGCAGAAGGTACAAAGCTTAGGGAGTCGGCGGCCGTCCTCTCTCACGCTCGACGTGACTGGACGGTATCTATTCGCCGTCAACGAGATTGATACTTTTCAGGGCCTTCCAACCGGTTCCGTGGAGTCGTACGCAGTCGATCCGGGCTCTGGACATCTCACTCTGATTAGCCGCAAACCCCTCTCGCTATCCGCCACGATGCCAACAGGCTTGGCACTGTCCCCCGACGGTCGCGTGCTTGTAGTGGCAGTCTATGGAGGCGGTCTTTACAATGTGGCGTCCTGTCGGTTCCAATGGCGAGATTGGCGACGCTCACTCAGGTCATTAAAGAGATTGGCTCGAGCATTCACCGGGATCGGCAATCGTCAGCACATCCACATTCGGTCGTGTTCCATCCTTCCGGCAGGTTTCTCATCGGTACCGACCACGGTGCAGATCGCATAAACGTCTTCAGGGTAGAAGACAAATATCTGACCTGCGTGCGTCGGCTGCCCACCGTCTCTGGTGCCGGCCCAGCAGGGCTGGCGATCGATTCTTCGGGCCGCTACGTTTCCGTCGAGCACGCATTCAGTCCGTTCGTTGCTCGTTACCGCTTCGACGCTAGCTCGGCAAACCTCGTTCAGATCAGCCATAGCGGGATCAAAAATCTGTAACGCCGCCAGTTCGGGCGAATTGACAACCGGGATTTCCACGTGTTTCAATTCCTTAACACGTCCAGAGTCCAGCGCGTGTAAGATCGACGGCTCCGCACGCCGCTGATCAACTCTGACTCATCGGGGTGTTCAATTTCGTCGCAACGGGGGCATTCGGTGGCTTAAATTATTCTGCGGTCTGTTGATTTTCTGCCTGGCGGTCAGGCTTTCGCCAGGGCAACTCGCCAACACAACCTCTCTGGTCGGTACTGTCACGGATGCTTCTGGCGCCTCCGCGGCCGGCGTCGCAATTACCGCGACGAACATCGACACAAACGATAGCTATCGGACGACCACCGCCGGCGATGGAAATTACACCATCGAATTCATCAAGATCGGCCAGTACGCGGTCACTGCAAAACAAGCCGGATTTCAGACGCTGGTTAAGAACGGCATTACTGTCTCGACTCAAACCAGACGGTTCGTACGGACTTCACCCTGCAGGTTGGGCAGGTCACGGAACAGGTAGTTGTCACGGCCGCTACGCCGCCCTTGTCGACCGATGATGCGAGTGTCAGGGAGGTTGTCAACCAGCAGTCGATTGCTGAATTGCCGTTAACCGGGCGCGATCCCCTGCGGTTGGCCACCTTGTCGCCGGGTGTGCTGCCAGGGCAGAAGGCTGCCAATGGAATTCCACCGGGCGAAGATTTCATCGCTGCGGGCACTCGCGAGATTCAAAACAGCATTGCGCTCGACGGTATCGCGACGATGAACAATCTGATCACGACGTCGCCTTTCCATCCGTCGCCTGACGCTATCCAGGAGATGGAGGTGCAATCGGGGAACTACTCCGCACAGTACGGCGCTTATCTGGGGGCACATCTCAACCTGGTCACGAAGACCGGCACAAATGACCTTCACGGTGCGGTCTGGGAGTTCTTCCGAAACGATGTCCTGGATGCGCGTAATTTCTTCCTGAGTCCTACCGCAGCCAAGCCGCCGCTTCGGCAGAATCAGTTCGGCGTGGAAGTCGGCGGGCCTGTTGTTCTTGCCCAAGCTCTACAACGGCCGCAATAAAACGTTCTTCATGTTCGACTATGAAGCGCTGCGACTGAGGAAGCAGGCGACCGCTCTCGATACTGTTCTGACGCCTCTGATGCGGCAGGGAAATTTCACCGAAAGTCCGGCTCTGCGCTACGGCGAATGGGGTCGCTTTTCCCGGGAACATCATCCCGTCTACCGCAATCTCTCCGCAGGCCGTGAAGCTGCTGCAATACATGCCGCTGCCAAACATCCCGGGAGCGCGAACCTCATCGGGCTTAGGCGTGAGCAACAACTATTCAGCGGTCTACCCAAACAACGACACTTTCAATCAGTTCCTCGGCAGGATCGACCAGAACTTTGGAGACAAGACGCGCTTCTTCTTCCGCTATGCGAACAACGACGAGACGTTCTTAACCGGGGCAACTGGCCCGTACAACGGAACATACCTGCCCGTCGTCACTAAAAATTGGGTTGTGGGGTATTCACAAACCATCACTCCCAACATGGTGAATGACATCCGAGTCGGCCGGCAGCATCTAACCACGGATGCTCTCAACTACTGGTACACGAACAACCTTCTGACGGCCGGAACAGATCTGGGAATACCTGGATTCAAAGGCGATACCGCGTTCAACGATCCTGGCATTCCGACCATCAACAATACGGGTTTCATGTCGCTAGGAAATGGCGCGAGCAACTGGATTCAGTTCGATACCACGTGGCAAGGAACCGATTCATTTACCTACACGCACGGCGCGCACACTTTGATTGTGGGGGCAGAACTCAGGAAGCTCATCACCTCGCGTTCCGCAACAAACGATCCAAACGGACGCTTCAATTTCACGGGCTTCTACACGGGAAATGCAGCGGCGGATTTTATGCTGGGGCTCGTTCAAAGCGACATCACCGCCGGCCCACAGATTCGCAATCAGGTTGCTGAGTGGCGGGACGGCTTCTTTATCGTTGACAACTGGCAAGCCTCCCGGAAACTGACATTGAACCTGGGATTGCGGTACGAACTTCCGACGGTTCCATACACGGTAAACGGCTATGCAACGATTCTGAACGCTGCGCAAACGGCCTTGATCCCGTCAACGGTGCCGCAACCAGGATTTCATTTCATCAATCCGACCCACAAGAACTTCGCCCCCCGCTTTGGCCTTGCGTATCGCGCGTCTGACAAAACGGTGATCCGCGCGGGATTCGGAATTTACTACAATCCGAATCAGACGAATACCTTTACGTTCCTGAGCAGCAATCCACCATTCAGCGCTGTCACGACCTGCACGGCGACGGCGTCGGCCCCGATCACATTTGCAAATCCCAGCCCGGTCTCCGCGTGCGGAGTCGCGCGTATCTTCAACATCATCACCCCAAATCCAAACTTGCCCACACCTTACATGAACCAGTGGACGTTCGGAGTACAGCAAGGGCTTTGGAACAGTGCGGCGCTTGGACATTCAGTACATCGGCTCCCACACTCTTCATCTGGATCGCAGCTTTTACAACAACACGCCGCTACCGGGCTCGAGCGCGACTGTCGCTTCGAGGCGACCCAATCAATTGTTTGGAGACATCCGGACCATCCAAAACGACGAGATCTCGAACTATGAGGGTGTGAGTGTCGAACTTCGCCAACGTTTTAGCCACGGTATAACGGCTCTCGTCTCCTACACCTGGTCACATGCTCTGGACGTGTCTACGGATTCGAACAACAGCGGATTTCCCCAGAATCCATACAACTGGCGCGCAGACTACGGCAACGCGAACTGGGACGTCCGGCATCGGTTTGTCGGAAGCTTCACCTACGCTCTGCCATTCCTCTCGAATTCTTCACATGCTTTCTTGAAGCAGACGTTGGGCGGCTGGCAGACGAACGGCGTTGTCACCATGCAAGGCGGGTTTCCTTTCAACGTTCTCTCGCCAGGAGATCCGGCTAACACCGGGCGAAGCAATGAAAGGCCGAACGTAACCGGCCCGGTTTTTGCAAACTGCGGCAGCGGCCACACGAGCAATTGCATCAGCACGAACTTCGCCGTGGCCAACCTCGCTTACGGTAATTTCGGCCGGAATGTGCTGTACGGTCCAGGTCTTTACGATGTAGATTTCTCCGCCTTCAAGAATTTCAGAATCAGAGAACGTGCGACGGTCCAGTTCCGCTCAGAGTTCTTCAACCTGTTGAACACTCCGGCGTTCATGAATCCAAATGCAACGATCACGAACAGCAACTTCGGGACGATTACGTCTACGAAGAACGGCTTAAGCGATAATCGGCAGATTCAATTTGCGTTAAAGTTGTTGTTCTGAAACGCTAGGTATTTATGGCGAATTTCTCGTTCCAGGGTTTTCGAAATCTCCGTGCGGCTTTCAATCGGCGGGATTTATTTCGCAAGGGGGGCATTCTGACAATGGCCGGGGCCGTTCCGCCCTCTGCCTCAGCCGCCTTGGACAAAGCAATGGGCAAACCGACAGATGGTACGGATCATTCGGCGCTGTACGAAGCAATCGGCGTTCGCCCCATCATCAATGCTCGCGGTACGTTCACGATTTTGACCGGTTCGCAATCGCTGCCGCAGGTGAAAGATGCAATGGTTCAGGCATCGCGCAGCTACGTCCAAATGGACGAGTTGATGGCAGGCGTGAGCAAGAAGCTGGCGGAGCTTACGGGTGCTCCCTGGGGCATTGTTACGGCGGGCTGTTGCGCGGCACTGACGAACTTCACTGCGGCGGTCATTGCCGGGACAAATCCAGAGCGCATGCAGCGGCTGCCAAATCTGGAAGGGCTGAAAAACGAGGTCATCATTCCGGAGTACTCGCGCAATGTCTACGATCATGCCATTCGCATGCTCGGCGTGAAAATTGTCGAGGTCAAGACCCCTGCGGAACTGGAATCCGCTTTCAACGACACGAACCGCCCTGATCTACATCTTCGCTGGTCCCGGAGACGACGGACCGCTAGGGACCAAAGCTGTTTCCGACATTGCGCGGCCGCATCAAGTGCCGGTCATTGTAGACGCGGCCGCAGAAGGCCTCACCTTCCCGAATCTTCATCTTCAGCGCGGCGCCACTGCGGTTGCGTACAGCGGCGGCAAGTGTATCAAGGGTCCACAGGCAGCTGGACTGTTGCTCGGAGACAGGAATCTGCTCGAAGCGGCATGGGCGAACAGTGCGCCGCACCATGCGTTCGGCCGATCACTAAAGGTTGGCAAAGAAGAAATCATGGGAATGCTGGCCGCGGTTGAGGCTTGGAAGACACGCGACCACGACGCCGAGTATCGTGATTGGGAAGCTCAACTCGATTACATTTCGAAAGAGGTCACGAAGGTTCGCGGCGTTACCACTCGCGTGGAGCAGCCTGAGGGGCTCTCCAATCGCACTCCAAGCCTTCGCATCGAATGGGATGCTACGCAGCTAGGGATCACCGGCCAGGAAGTCAGCAAGCTGCTGATGGATTCGGAACCCCGCATCGCTCTGGGTGGCGCCTCCGGAGTGCGCCCCGATCGGATGAAGAGTTCGGTAACCGTTACTCCGTGGATGATGATGCCGGGTGACCATAAGATCGTGGCGTCGCGCATTTCCAGTGTGCTGAGTGACCATCCGCCATTCACAGACCCGCCCGTACCATCGGGAGAACTTGCGTCGCTTGCCGGCCAGTGGCGTACAACACTGACGTTTTCTCGCGGTTCTGCCGAACATGGGCTCGTTTTCGAACAACACGGGGCTAGCTTGGTGGGCACCCACTATGGAGAGTTTGGGTCGGGAGATTTGACCGGATCGGTGACCGCGAATCAGGTGCATTTCCGAAGTGCACAGAAGATCGAAGGTCAACGGTTGTCGTATGAATTTTCGGGTGCCGTCAACGGCGATACTATGAGCGGTCTTCTCAATATGGGTGAATATGGACTTGCGGAATGGTCCGCAGAGAGGCATCACTACGAGATGCCGAACGGACAGGCAAAACCCGTGAAGAAAGCTTAGAGGAACACGATATGGCAAAGTCAGACAGAAGAAATTTCATCCGTAACGGAGCGACGCATCGCGGCTAGCGGGAGTTGTTGGCGACAGTACCGCATCGGCCCAGGGAACCCAAACAGGCAAGAAGGTGTGGTGGAAAGACGGGAAAGCCCCCAGAGAAGCCCGCTCTTCAGTCCGGCTGTCTCTTACGGAAACCTTCTGTTCCTTTCGGGCATTGGCGCCCACTTTGAAGGCGACATCAAGGCTCATACCAAGAAGGTTCTCGACGACATCCAGGCACAATTGGAGGCTTGCGGTTCTTCCATGAACAAGGTCCTGAAGGCGCAAGTCTATCTGGCCGACCTGAAAGACTATGACGGACATGAACGAAGTGTTCAAGGGCAAATTTGGACCCGAACCGCCCGTTCGAACTACCGTATCTGTGGCGGGCGTGCCTGGCAAATCGCTGGTCGAGATTGACGTAATCGCGTATATCTAGGAGCAGTCTCATGCGGAATACTTCGCCCACGCGCCGCAAATTCTTCGCAAGCTCGGGCGCGCTTCTGACGAGTTCCGCCGTCTCTGCAATTCCGTCGTTGGCGGCTGGCCAGACCGCGCCGGTAGACTACTACGACAAGCTTGGCGTCACAAAGATCATCAACGCGGCAGGAACGTACACCTTCTTGACCGCGAGCATCATGCCGCCGCAGGTGCAAGCTGCCGTGGCGCAGGCGGCAAAGCATCCTGTCCGCCTGAAGGAACTGCAAGAGGCGGCTGGACGATATCTTGCGACGAAGTTGAAATGCGAAGGAGCCCTGGTCACGCGCCGGCGCAGCCTCTGCATTGACGCTCGGGACAGCTGCCTGCATGACCGTCGCGAATCCTTCAGCGATAAACAAGATGCCTGCGGATGTGGCCGGCTTGAAGAACGAAGTCATCGTTCAGAAAGCGCATCGCTACGATTATGATCACGCGTTGTTGAACTGCGGCATCCGCTTCGTTGAAGTCGAGACGATGGCAGATTACGAGAAGGCGTTCACGGACAAAACAGTGATGACCCACTTCTTCAACGCCGCCGAAGAAGGACGAATCAGCCGCCAGGACTGGATTCGAGTAGCGCATCAACATAATGTTCCTTGCTTCAACGACGCGGCCGCGGATGTTCCTCCGATCTCGAATCTTGTGGGCTTACACCCAGATGGGGTTCGACCTTGTTACGTTTTCGGGCGGAAAAGGAATGCGAGGGCCGCAGAACGCAGGCTTGCTCCTTGGCCGGAAACACCTGATCGAGGCTGCGATCGCCAATAATGCTCCCATCTCGGAGAGTATTGGACGTGGAATGAAGGTGGCGAAAGAACAAATTGTCGGGTATGGTGGCTGCCGTCGATTGGTTTACGGAGCAGTCGGAAGAAACAATGCAGGCGGAGTTTCGCTCACGCGCCAATAAGATCATCACTCATCTGAAAAGCATTCCAACCCTCCAGGCTTCGATCGTGGTGCCGGAAATCGCAAATCAGGTTCCGCATCTGGTGCTGGATTACGACCATTCACGCGTCAAGATTTCCGCCGCTGAAGTTGCCGACCAGCTTCGACGAGGTAAGCCGTCGATCGAGTTGAATCCCGCCACCGGCAAGAAAAATGCCCAGGGATTGACCGGCGACAAGGACAGCATCGTCGTTGGTGTCTGGATGCTGCAACCGGGAGAAGAGATGACTGTCGCCCGCTCGCTTCACGATGTGCTCTCCAAAGCGTGTGTTCCCCGGAACGCCTGATCATAGTCAGTCGATTAGTGAGACTGCCTGTTCGGGTTTAGACCGTCCCATCGGCTGTCGCCGATAGCCGTATAGTCTTTCGGCAGCGACTTCCAGTCCGGGCGGCTTATGCCATTCATGTCATAAACGATTTTCCCGTTGTGAACCGTCATCTGGCACTCCAATCGTTCCTTCCCGTCCATGCGGGCGCCATACATATCTGTAAACCCGAAAGTCCCCTTTTCCAAACTCAATACCGCGAGGTCAGCAGGCGAACCTACTGAAAGGTTTCCAAGGTCCTCATGATGAATCTCGCGAGCCGGAGCCCATGTGGACCAGGCAATCACTTGATCGACCGACATCCCCAAGGCCAGAAACTTGCCCATGATATTCAGCATGTCTTTCATGCCGGCGTTCATGCTTCCGATATGCAGGTCAGCTCGAAATGGAGTCCGGCAAAAAGCCCTGTTGGATTGCGGGTACGGCAATGCGCCAGGCAAAACTGCCTCCGCCGTGCCCCACATCGAAGATCACGCCGCGTTTCCGGCCCTCGATCATTCCTCTGTTCACCTTGCCGGTGGCATCGATCTCGTTTCGCAGACCGGAATAGCAATGTGTATAGATGTCGCCAGGACGAAGCTTCTGCGTTAAGAGCACGTCAATCGGCCGTTCGGGTCGATTGGCGCCAAAGTCCACCATCACAGGAATACCGGCGGCAGTTCCAGCCTTCACCGCATTCTCCACCGGCGTCCACTCCGGGCCGGAGAAGTGGGCTGTTTTCACGCCTACGATCACACCCGGATACTTTTTGGCCATCTCGGCAGCCGGCTCTGGCTCCATATCGGCCAAGTTGTCCTCGTACTTCGGGCCGCGCATACCCGCTCCCACAATGTTGATGAAAGCGAGCACGCGCGTTTTGGAGCGATCAATGATGTGCTGCTTGAAATCTTCGAAGTTCTTATAGCCCGATGACCCCGCATCGGCAACAGTCGTGACGCCAGTGCGAAACGTGAAGTCGTCCGGCCAGACGCTGTTGTCACCGGCATAGGAACTGCGTTCACCGGGAGTGGCGTATGCGTGTACGTGGATGTCTATCAATCCGGGGCTGACATACAATCCTTTGACCGATACGGTTTTGAGCGCCTGTCCGGGAGCGATATGTTCCGCTACCGCCGCAATCTTTCCGTCCTTCACCGCAACGTCGCGAATCGCACTGATCTTGTTCTTTGCGTCCACGACTCGCCCGCCCTGAAGCAGCAGGTCGTACTGCGGCTGTGCGAAGGCCAAGCTGATCAAGTGAGCTGGCGGCGCATAGTAAAAACAGGAGCGAACGGATGTTTACGTGCACGGTAGATCATAGCGAAACTGCAATTGTGATCGCAAGCCTCGGCAATTCTTGACATCTGATCGGAAGTTCTTCGCCGGATTCTCTGCACTGAGATGCCCCGGCGTTTCGTAATTTTGATGCAGCATGTCTCTCGCGCCTGACGCTTCGTTGCGATTTTCTTCCTGAGTGTCAACGTTTGGCTGCAGTACCTATGGCGGACGTCGTGGGCCGTATACAACCGACAGCGATGTGATTCTTGTGCGGCCCCACTACTCTTGCGCCGTCGGCGCCAGTCCCGGATCAGCGCCGCAAGTAAGCTCAATTGGATCCAAAGTATTGAAGCGAAAGTGAAAATGCGCCGCGCCAAGATTCATTGCATGCAGGCAAACGCGTTCTTCCTTTTTACTGCCGATGCGTGACCACTCAGTTTGGTTGTTGGCTTGCTGTCATACAGAGTGCACCGAGTTACAGGGACCATCTGAACACGGCAGAACATAAAAGCACGTTGAAGTGATCCGTAGAATCCCGGATTTCTCCGCCTGTTCGAACACAGCAGCAGGCGTGATCGATTTCTGATCATTCGGTCAGAACGGCGTCACGGTAGGAAGAGCAATCGGGGGATTCTGGCGCAGCAAGCCCGTCAGAATGCTCCCTGCCGTGGCGGTATGGGGACGCATTGAGGAACGACGACAGGCGTGAAGTTCACGATAAAGGATGGCCGCTTGACGGGCCCAATGATGATGCACAAGGAATCAACAGAATTGGTTGCGTCCATGAGTGCACACGATGTGTTTCTTGACTGGAAAGCTGGGGTTGTACTTCCGCCAGATTTCAGGCGAATCATTCGAACGCTTAGATCTAAAGAACTGTTTACTCTGGATAAACTGATGTCCGAGCACATTCAGGCCAAACTTCGCCCTCGATCCGTCACCTTCAAACCCGTCCCGGAAAGCTCCGACAGTCCCGCATAGGAAGTTTCGATTCCGGGGATGTGCAATCTAGCAGCCCGCACACCACCAGCAAAAGCTAGCCCCCGCTAACCCCGGCCAGCGCTAGCATCACGCGCCATCGAGGCCGAGTCAAAATCGTGGAATATAATACTATCGCATCGGGAGCGCATTGCTAGCTCCCAATGGTAAGGGGTATTTTTCATGTTCAGAAGAACACAATGTTTGTGTCTTTTGGGGTTAGCAGCTGTTTTGCTCTGCTCCACCTCGTTTCTCAATGCTCAAGTCACGTTCGGAACTGTAGTCGGAAATGTTTCCGACGCTTCCGGCGCTGCGGTGGCCAATGCCCAAGTCAACCTGACAAATCTGGGCACCAACGAAAAGCGTACGGAAACTACCAACTCGGACGGTCTTTATCAATTTGTCAACGTACTGCCCGGCGAATACAGCGTCGAGGTCGCACAACCAGGCTTCAAGCGCCTCGTGAGAAGCCCGGTAAGAGTAGAAACACAGAGTACCGCAAAGATCGACTTGGGTTTACAACTCGGCGATGTCACGCAAACAGTAGAAGTGACCGCGCAGACTCCGCTGCTCCAGCCTGAGACGTCCTCGTTAGGAACTGTCGTCGATCAACGCCAAGTGAATGAATTGCCGCTGAACGGCCGCAATCCCATGAACCTGGTAGCGCTCGCGCCATCGGTGGTTCCGCAAGGCGGGGCGATGCAAAACCCGAACGGCACGAATCCATTTGCCTGGGGTAACTACCAGATCGGCGGCGGCATGGCGAACCAAAGTATGACCTGGCTCGACGGCGCGCCGGTGAACGGAAGCTATATCAACATCACGGCTTTGATCCCGACGCAGGACTCGCTGCAGGAGTTCAAAGTCGCGACAAGCAATCTGTCGCCTGAATACGGGCGCTTCGCTGGAGGCGTCGATCAACTTCACCACGAAGTCCGGGACTAACGATCTTCACGGCGCAGCGTGGGAATACCTCCGCAACCGGGAACTCAACGCGAATACTTTCTTCAACAATCAAAACGGCACTCCACGTCCCGCGTTCACGCAAAATCAGTTCGGATTTAACATCGGCGGCCCGGTCTATATTCCGAAGCTTCTCAACGGCCGCAACAAAACGTTTTTCTTCGTCAACTATGAGGGCTTCCGGCTTCGCCAGGGACAGTCTTCCACTCAGACCGTACCTACAGCCCTGGATCGAACGGGTAACTTGAGTAACTACGCTGCCCGGACCGGCCGAAACATCTACGATCCGCTTACGACATGCGGCTCCGGCGCACCCGGAACTCCAGCGTGCGCTCCGGGCCAAACCCAATTCGATCGTCAGCCGTTCGCGGGAAATATCATTCCGGCGAGCCGGCTGAATCCTACTTCGGTGAAGTACTTGAATCTGTATCCGCTTCCCAATGCGCCCGGCAACTCTCAGGGGGTTGGAAACTGGGTTGGCAACGGATCTGGCGGCGGAAACAACAACGAAACCGTCGTGCGCATCGACCAGAACGTCTCGGATAAGCAGCACATCAGTGCCCGCTATAGCTACTGGGGCAATCTGAACCTGCCGAACGATCCGATGAACAACGGCATCTGCCAGGATCGCTGTACCGAGGTCTTCAACACCAACAATTTCGTGCTGGGTGATACCTACTCGTTCTCGCCCACGACGATCATGGAAGTGCGTCTGAGCTATCAACGGTTCAAATACGACCGCATTCCCGAAACGCTAGGCTATGACTTAACGCAGCTCGGGTGGCCTGCATTTCTGAACTCGCAAGTGTTAGTTCGCGACATCCCGATCATGATCGTCAACGGCTTCGATACGGCCAACACCTTTGGTAGTAACGGCGCCGGAAGCTTCATCACTGATCGCAATGACAATTACCGCGGTTCGGGCACTCTGACCAAGATCTGCCGGAAACCACACGTTCCGGTTTGGCGGCGAGTTCATGCGAATGACGCATAATTACGCGCAGACAAACAATCCCACCGGAACCTTCACTTTCAATCCCGACCTGACGGGCAACAACGGTTCGAGCCCGCTGTCGACAACCGGTGCTGGCTTGGCAACGTTTCTCCTGGGCTATCCTTCCAGCGCGAGCGGAGGTGCGCCGACTCCCGCGCTCGTGGCGGGACAACAATTCTATGCCGCGCTTTTCGCCAACGATGACTGGCACGTGACGCCAAAGCTGACCGTGAATCTCGGCCTGCGATGGGAACATGCCGGACCGTGGACTGAACGCTTCGACCGCTTGTCTTTCTTCAATCCGAGCCAGGCTAATTCTGTATTAGCCGCACGTGGAATCAACAACGTTCCGGGCAATATCGACCTGGTGAATTCCCAGGACGATACGTACCGAAGCAACATCTACCCCAACTGGCATCAGCTCGCGCCACGGTTCGGGTTTGCCTATCAACTGGCACCGAAGACGGTACATCCACGCCGGATATGGCATATTCTGGCTTCCCAATGACGTTGCTTGGGATTACAGTCCGAACAACGATCCTGTGAACAGCCTGACGACGCCTTATCTGGCAACCGTGTTTACTGGTGTACCCGCTGGGAACATCACGAATCCCTTCCCGTCCGGCATTGCACAACCTCCGGGTCGCGATCCCAGCTATGCACAGATTCTCTTAGGGCGCAGCGTCACTGAGTCACAGCTGGCCAATCCTTACGGCTATGCACAGCAATGGAACTGTCGATGTTCAACAGCAGTTTGGCAATGGGTTCCTGATTGACGTCGCCTACGGCGGGGCAAAGGGTACCCATCTACCCATCAATTCGCCGCAGATCAATCAGCTTCCTGACCGATTCCTGTCACTTGGGCGATACGCTTACACAAAACGTTCCAAACCCTTACTTCGGGATTGTGACGGCGGCAGGGTCACCCCTGCAGCCATCGACGGTACAGTACGGTCAACTGCTTCGCCCCTTCCCGCAGTACAACAATGTCAATTACGCCGGGCAGGGCGTTGGCAATTCCACCTACGAATCTCTGCAGGTGAAAGCCGTCAAACGATTCTCGGGCGGAGCATCGTTGCTGGTTGCCTACACGCACGCCAAACTGATCGCCAACACCGACACGGTCACCGGCTGGCTCGAGGCCGGCAATGGCCCGCTGAACGTGCAGGATTGGAACAATCTGAAACAAGAGAAATCGCTTGCCTCCTTTGACACGCCGGATCGCCTGGTCGTCACTTACGTGCTCGACCTCCCGGTCGGGAAAGGCCGCAAGTATCTCTCGAATGCAAACGCGCTGGTACAGGGCACCATTGGGGGATGGGGAGTCGAGGGCAATACCACGATCCAGAGCGGATTCCCGCTGCACTTCACACCAACCAGAACAACACGCATTCGTTCGGCGGCGGATCGCGCCCGAACGTGATCGGCGGCTGCCAGAAGTCAATCGACGGCTCCGCGCAATCCAGGCTGAACCATGGTTCAATACCGCCTGCTTCGTTCAGCCGGCGCCGTTTACGTTTGGCAACGAAGGCCGCAACGATCCGGATTTGCGGCCGCCTGGAGTTGCGGACTGGTCCTTCTCCGCATTCAAGAACTTCCCGGTTGCGCGAGAAGGCGAAGCGATCATCCAGTTCCGGGCGGAGTTCTTTAACCTCTTCAATCGCGTCCAGTTCGGCTATCCCAATACAAGCGTGGGTAACACGGCATTCGGCACAGTCACTTCTCAGCAGAATACTCCGCGCCTGGTGCAGTTTGCCTTGCGCGCGAGCTTCTAATAGATCAGCTCAAATACCCTACGAGCCCGGGCCGTTCTTCCGGTCCGGGCTTATTTTTGGCCGGACGGCGTCTGCAGTTTCCGATACTCGTTCCATCTCACGCTGCGCTTCCGCTGTCTTTCCCTGTTTGCGGTATAGAGTCGCAAGCCCGAAATGCGCCTGTCCCGCTAAGGGCGTGTCTTTCTCGATGCTGACAAGCTCCGTCCAGGCTTTCTCGGCGACGCGCAGCATCGCCTTGAGAGGATGCCGCCTTGCCAAGCGCATACAGCACCTCCGGCATATGCGGACGTAAGCGATCGGCGCGCTCCAACTGCTCACGAGCTTCCTTCAGCTTTCCTTCTTGCAGGAGCGCATTGCCCAGCCGGTAGGCAGTTTCGGCATCTTCGGGCTGAAGTTTGGCTTCGGCTGCGAATTCGGTTTCGGCTTGCGGCCATTGAGAAGCGGTGGCGTACAGCTGACCCAGTGAAAGATGAATGCCGGGCGTATCCGGCCGCATCCGCAATGCCTCACGGTATTCCTTCTCGGCTTGCGGAATCTGCCGGAGAGCGGCATAACTGTCCCCGAGCGCCTGGTGAGCGCGCGCGGAATCCGGATATGCGCCTTCCAGAGTGTCGAAAGCGCTCTTCGAGAGAAGCCCGCTGGCACGCCCAAGATAATAGAGCAGGTCGGGATCGTTCGGGCGCTTGCTCAACGCTGCTTCGAGATTCTTCACCGCATCTGAGAAGTTGCCCGTCTTAAGCTGTGCGATCCCCAGCGCCTCTTGGGCATTAGCACGTTCGAGATGTGGAATCGCTTCGGCCGCAGAGCCTTGCGCAAGGAGAGCATAGCCCAGCATCTGCTCGGCTCCGGCCAACTGCGGATTGAGCTCGAGCGCGCGCTTCAGTGGCGCGATCGCGGACCCGTAGTCTTTGCTCTCAACGTAAGCCGCGCCGAGATTCACAAATCCGGCAGCCAAGTCGGGCGCCAACTCCGTCACCTTTCGGAATTCCTTGATAGCTTCGCTCCATCTGTGCTGGTCGCGTGCTTCCATGCCGGCCTGCGCATGTTGCAGCAACTTCCGGAGAGACGGACTGCCATAACAAACCGAGACCAAGCAAAATCGGAGACCACCATTACGGCTGCTCCGGCTCCCGGATCTCGATGAACTTGTCGGCTGAAACAGAATGAAGCGCCTGCCGCGTTCCTGAAGGCCACAAAACTTCTACGTTCGCTTCGGTCGCACTGCCTAATCCGAAGTGCACACGCTTGTCGCTCGCCGAAAGATAGCTGCCGGCGGAACCGGCGAACTGCGTCTGGCCGTTTACCTGCAGGCGCGCTCCGAACCCGTCACGATTGCTGCGAGTGCCCCGCAGCTTGATTGTGAGCCAATGCTCGCGGCCACCTTTATTCCAGAAAATGGACGGACGATCCCCGAGGTTGCTGGTGACGACATCCAACCAGCCATCGTTATTCAGATCTCCGAACGCAGCACCGCGTCCCGCAACCGGTGTTGCCGTGCCGGGATCGGCCCGTTCGAAGCGCCCGTCGTGATTGAGCGCGAGAAGCGGAGGCTCACGATAGTGCAGCGAGTGGTCAATCTGCTCGACGTTATCCATCACATGACTCTGCGCGACGAAAAGATCCTTCCAACCGTTATTGTCGAAGTCTTCCAATCGCACTCCCCAGCCTGAACTGCCGGCGGACAATGTGCCGACTCCAGTTTCGAGACTGCGGTAGCTGAACTGGCCGTTGCCATCGTTATGGTACACAGCATAAATCTGCCGCGCGAGATTCGTGACGATGAGATCCGGACGCCCGTCGTTATCGTAATCGCGGAAATCGACGCCCATGCCTGCGTACGGTTTGCCGTCATCGGAGAGCGCAACTCCGCTGTCGAGGGCCTTTTCCGTGAAGGTGCCATTCCGGTTGTTGTGAAACAGGAACTGCTCCATGCCATCGTTTGCGACGAAAACATCGGCCCAGCCGTCCGCGTCGTAGTCGTTGAATGCGACGCCGAGCGACCTCGCTTTCTTTGCCGCGATGCCGGAATGCTGGCTAACGTCTTCGAACGTGCCATCTCCGCGATTGCGAAACAAAAGGTTGGTAGTCGCGGGGAACTCACCCGGCAGGCAATAGACACGCCACGTGCCGCCGCAGGCTTTGCTATGGGCCGTGTCCCATTCCATATAACGGGCGACGAACAGATCGAGCCGTCCGTCGTTATCGAAATCGAAAAAACCGGCTGATGTCGACCACCCGCCGGCCGAGACACCAGCCCTGCTTGTGACGTCGCTGAACGTGCCATTTCCGTTATTGCGATAGAGGACGTTCTTGCCGTAATTCGTGACGTACAGGTCGGTGTAGCCGTCGTTGTCATAATCGCGCGGCTGCTACTCCCATCCCGTAGTTTCCTTCGCCTGCGGTCGACAGCCCGGCGGATTCAGTAACGTCCGAAAACGTTCCGTCAGCGTTCTGGCGATAGAGCCGGTTCCAGTAGCGCGGGTTTGACCGATCGAAGCGTTCAGGACCTTTCATCGGATCCGTGAGCTTGCCGCCATTAACGAAGAAGATGTCCAGCAAACCATCATTGTTGTAATCGAGCAGCGCCACGCCGCCTCCCATTGTTTCGATCAAGTACTTCTGGGACGTTGGAGAGTTCTGGTGAACAAAGGTGAGCGCGGGGGGCGTTGTCACATTGAACACAGCAAAAGCGAGGCGAGGACTGAAGAACTCATCGCCAGCAAGTTCATGAGCAGCTATGCTCCCGAGCCAAACTGATCACCACGTGCTTAGGGTACTGCGATATACCGATCGGGGTGTTCGGGAGGGTGATGGCGCCGCGCGGACGTCTCACGCATAGCGATCGGCTCATAACAGCGATATAGTAGCTATGACCTATTAAAAATAAGCCAGACCGCGCCCGATGTTCCTACTATTCCTTGTTCTTCTGATTGTGGCATCGACAAGTTCTTTTGCTGCGCCGACCGGCGGAAACGTTGATTTTCAGCGGCAGATCCGGCCGATTCTGTCGGACAATTGCTTCCTTTGTCATGGACCCGATAAAGGCACGCGCATGGTCGACTTGCGGCTGGACATCCAGGAAGGTGCATTCGCTCCACGCAAGAACGGCACGCCGATCGTTCCCGGTAAACCTGACGAAAGCCTGTTGATCAAGCGCATCTACTCGGACAATCCCGCGTTCCGCATGCCTCCTGTGTTTGCCCACAAGACTCTGACACAGGATCAGAAAGATACGCTCCGCCGCTGGATCGAGCAGGGCGCCAAATGGACGCAACACTGGGCCTTCGTGCCTCCGAAAAAGACCGCGCCTCCAGAGGTGAAATTGGGCGAATGGCCGCGGAACGATGTCGACCGGTTTATCCTCGCGAAGCTGGAGGGTAATGGGCTCAGCCCGGCTCCTGAAGCAGACCGGCGCACTCTGATCCGGCGGGTGACTCTCGATTTGACAGGTTTGCCTCCTACGCCCGCCGAGGTAGACGCATTTATCAAAGACAAATCGCCCAAAGCATACGAGAAGGTAGTCGACCGTCTTCTTGCTTCGCCGCACTATGGCGAACACCGCGCTCGCTACTGGCTGGATGCGGCCCGCTATGCCGACACGAACGGATTGCATTTCGATAACTACCGCGAGATCTGGCCGTATCGCGACTGGATCATCAAAGCACTAAATCAGAACATGCCCTTCGACCGGTTTACTGTTGAGCAGCTGGCCGGTGATCTGCTGCCGAACCCGACGCTCGATCAGAAGATCGCTTCGGGATTCCAACGCTGCAATCTGACAACGGATGAAGGTGGCGCTATTCTGCCGGAAGTCGAAGCGATGTCTGCTAAGGATCGTGCCGATACGGCAGGGACGGTCTGGATGGGGCTCACCGTAGGATGCGCCACATGCCACGATCACAAATTCGATCCCATCTCGCAGAAAGATTACTATTCGCTGACATCTTTCTTCCGTAACACCACGCAGCCGATCATGGACTTGAACATTCACGACACGCCGCCTGCGATCGTCGTGCCACCTTCGGCCGAAAGGAATGAGTGGAACCAACTCACCGCGCAACGTGACGCTCTGAGACAGAGGTTCGCGTCCGAACGTGACCGAGCAGTCGAAGATATCGGGTCCTGGCTGGAGAGCGTGCGCACAAGCGCTGCTTCCTATGCGCCTGAATCGCAGGTTATGAGGCTCCAAGTCTCCGGTGACGTGAGCGTCCAAACGGGCACGCGATGCTCAGAATGTGCAGATACCGCCGGAGGTCACGACGGCCGAAGGACCTTCCGGCCAAACCGACGCCCTCCGCTTCAGGAAGGGCGGGGAAGTGAGGCTCCCGGCAGTCCCTGCGATCGACTCGGATAAACCGTTCACGATTGCCGCCTGGGTCTTCATTCCGAACTCAAAAGAGAACGGTACGGTAGCCAGCCAGTACGAGATGATTCCGGACGCGAAGAGCAAGGACCGTAAGCGCCGCGGGTGGGCTCTCAAGATTGATCGAGGAAACCTTGGCCTATATGACCATGCGCCGACGATTTACTTCAGCGGCGTAGATGGCAAAGGTATCAGCAGCCGTCCCGCCCCGGAATACAAGTTCAAGCCGGACTCCTGGTATCACCTCGTAGTCGCGTATGACGGTAGCCGTCTCGCTCGCGGCATCAACATGTACGTGAATGGCGCTCCGGTTGTGGTGATCGGGCGGCCGGAAGATACTCCACAGCTTACATCCCCCATGGCGTCGGACGCGCCGATCACACTTGGTCGCGACGACACCCAGTATTTCGACCGCGGCGGCATCTCCGATCTGCGGATTCTGAAGGCAATGGCGGAACCGCAGGATGCGCAACTGCTCTATCTCGCTAGCGAGGTCAACGCCGGGTTGAAGAAAGAACCCGGGCAGATCTCCCAAGAGGAAAAGAACGCGCTCGCGAGCTTTTACACGGCTTTAGGTAACCGCGAAACAAGGCAGCTCATGAGCCAGCTTCGCGAAACAGACAGAGCCCTCCACGCGATTCGAACCCGGGCGGCGACCTCCCTGGTTATGCAGGAGCGAACGGACACCCAACCTGTAGCTCACGTGCTCTATCGCGGTCAATACGATCAGATGCGGGATGAAGTGCATCCGAACACGCCGAGCGTGCTGCCTCCGATGGCCCAGAGCTTACCGCGAAACCGGCTCGGCCTCGCAATGTGGGTTGTGGATCCATCAAATCCGCTTACTGCACGTGTGACCGTAAACCGGTTCTGGCAGGAGATTTTCGGCACGGGAATCGTCCGAACGGCCGAAGATTTCGGTTCACAGGGAGAAGCGCCCAGTCATCCGGAACTTCTCGATTGGCTGGCAATCGATTTCCGCGATTCCGGTTGGGATGTCAAACGGATGTTCAAGACGATGGTCATGTCGGCGACTTACCGTCAATCTGCGGCAACCGACGCGAAGAAAACGGCGCTCGACCCGCAGAACCGGCTGCTCGCGCATGGTCCGCGGTTCCGCATGGATGCCGAAATGGTGCGGGATTATGCGCTGTTCGCAAGTGGACTGCTGCGGCCGGATATCGGCGGTCCCAGTGTGAAGCCGTATCAGCCATCGCGCATCTGGGAAACCGTGGCGATGGAGCAAAGCAACACGCGGGTATACCAGCAGGATACCGGCGACAAGCTGTACCGCAGAAGCCTTTATACGTTTTGGAAACGTTCGGCGCCCCCGCCCTCGATGGACATTTTCAATGCGCCATCACGCGAATTCTGCACTGTCCGGCGCGAGCTCACCAACACGCCGCTGCAGGCCCTGGTCACCATGAACGACGTGCAATTTGTCGAAGCTGCGCGGGTCCTTGCGCAAAATGCGATGCGGTCCGAGAAACACCTCGACCGGGAACTCGCATACATGTCGGCTCGGCTGCTTGCCAGACCACTGGATCACAAAGAGGCGGACGTCCTCACGCAGTCGTACAAGGATTTTCTGGCGCACTACACAGCGACCCCCGAAGACGCCTCAAAGCTCCTGAAGGTGGGAGAGGCGCATGCCGATCAACGCCTTTCGCAGCCCAAGTTCGCGGCGCTGACGATGGTCGCGAACGAGATGCTCAACCTGGATGAAACGTTAGAGAAATGAACGAAAAGCCGATAGATCGTATTACAGAAACCATGTTGGTGGAGACGCGGCGGCGTTTGCTTGCCCGGGGCGCTCGCGGCTTGGGTTCGCTTGCTCTGTATACGCTTCTCGAACGGAACGCCGCTGCCGCGCGAGAAGAAAGCGGTCGGTGGCCTTCCCGGCTTGCCGCATTTCGCGCCGAAGGCGAAGCGAGCGATCTACCTGCATATGCTTGGGGCGCCCCCGCAGATGGAGACGTTCGATTACAAGCCCGGCAATGGAGAAGTGGTTCGACAAGGACCTGCCCGAATCCATCCGCCAGGGCCAACGGCTTACGACCATGACATCCGGTCAGACTCGGTTTCCGGTCGCTCCGTCGGTGTTCAAGTTCGCCCAGCATGGAAACTGCGGGACATGGATCTCTGAACTTCTGCCTTACACAGCGAAGATGGCCGACGACATCGCTGTGATCCGCTCGATGAATACGGACGCAATCAATCACGATCCGGCAACCACACTGATGCAGACCGGCTTCATGATCGCCGGTAAGCCTTGCGTCGGCTCCTGGATCTCCTATGGGCTCGGAAGCATGAACCAGGACCTGCCGACGTTTGTCGTCCTGAACGCAAGTCACTCGCATCCGAAAGCCAATGTGCAGGCGATATCCGCACGGCTTTGGAGTTCCGGCTTTCTGCCCGGTCAGTATTCGGGTGTCGCGCTTCGTTCCGGCGGCGATCCGGTCCTCTACATCAATAATCCCGATGGCGTACCCGAGAAAATCCGACGGCGCATGCTGGATGCTACCGGCGAACTGAACCGTATGGAAATGGCCAAGATGGCCGATCCGGAGATCCAGGTACGGATTGCGCAGTATGAGATGGCCTTCCGCATGCAGACCTCCGTGCCGGAATTGACGGATATTTCGAAGGAACCGGAGAGCACATTTAAGCTGTACGGCGACGATGCGCGCAAGCCTGGTACGTTCGCTAACTGCTGCTTGATGGCTCGCCGTATGGCTGAACGGGACGTTCGCTTCGTCCAGGTTTATCATCGCGGCTGGGACGTTCACAGTGCACTTCCGGAGGTGCTGCCCAGCCAGTGCCGCGATATTGATCAGGGCGCATACGGGCTTGTGCAGGATCTGAAGGCGCGGGGAATGCTCGATGACACGCTGGTGATTTGGGGCGGGGAATTCGGCCGGACGATCTATTGTCAGGGCAAACTTACGCAAACGGATTATGGCCGCGATCACCACCCGAAATGCTTCTCGATGTGGATGGCCGGCGCCGGTGTAAAGGGCGGAGTTGTTCACGGTGAAACGGATGAGTTTTCGTACAACATCGTGAAAGATCCGGTGCACATTCGCGACCTGAACGCGACCATTCTCAACCAATTTGGCCTTGAGGACACGCGCTTCACGTACAAGTATCAAGGTCTTGATCAGAAGCTGACCGGCACCGAGAAACGAGCGGTTGTAGTGAAAGATATTTTGGTGTAAATGTGTCAACCAGGCGCTCTTTTCTCTCCACGGTCGCTATGGGTGCTCCAGTGATTCTGGGCGCAACTGATAAAGCTGGAACGCGTAAGCCGGTTCTCGGCTCAGGCGACCACGTTTACGAAGTGACGCATGATTGGGGCGAACTTCCGTCCGACATCAAGTACGGCAATACACATGGCGTCTGCGAAGATTCGAACGGCCATATCTACGTCCACCACACGGTCAACGCGACCAGCGAAAGCAGCGACTCGATGGTGGTCTTCGATGGCCACGGCAAGTTCATCAAGAGCTGGGGAAAGGATTTCAAGGGCGGAGCGCATGGTCTGCTGATTCGCCGCGAAGGCGCTCAGGAGTTCCTCTACCTCTGCGATACCAAACGCGGCCTGGTTGTGAAAACGACTCTGAACGGGGAAGAGGTGTTCACAATCGGGTATCCCGAGGAGTCGCCCGCATACAGCCCAAATCCGGACGGTTCCAGGAAGAAGTACAGCCCGACAAATCTGGCCGTGACGCCGGACGGCAAGATCTACGTCGCGGACGGCTACGGATCCAGTTACGTCAACGTTTATACTCCGGAAGGCAAATACATCAAGACTTTCGGGGGCAAAGGCGCCGAGCCGGGTGCAGCTGGACTGCCCACATGGAATCGTTCTTGACACTCGCGCCGATACGCCAGTTCTAATGATTGCGGATCGCACGAACCACCGCATTCAGACGTTTGATCTTGAAGGCAGGCATCTTAATTTCATCGGAGGAACGAATCTGCCCTGCACGTTCGCGTTCAACAAGAATGGTGAAACCGTAGTTCCTGATCTTGGTGCACGCGTAACGCTGATGGACAATGGCAATCGTGTTATCGAACATCTGGGAGACGACTCCGCTGCTCACAATTGGGAACGGATACGTAAACTGGATCGCACTGCCTTTACACCTGGCAAGTTCGTATGTCCGCACGGCGCCTGTTTCGATCACGACGGCAACATCTTCGTTGTCGAGTGGGTGGAAGTCGGACGCGTGACCAAGTTACAACGAGTTTGAGTTCACCGCCAACGTCATCCCGGATAGGACGCAAGAGCTGACTTCAGTACTTGTCGTACATCGAGGCGTAAGCTCTCCGGCGCCACCACCTCGACAGCATCACCCCATCCGAGAATCCAGCGTCGCATCTCAAACGCTCCTCCCGCGCGGAATCTAAGCTCTACACGTCCATCGGGAAGATCAAAGATTTGCTGGCTCGGGTGCCAGATGCGTTCGCGCACATAGGGTGCCTGATCCGCCCGAAAACGCAGTACCACGGCGATAGGGTCATCCCAAGACACGCCGAACGCATCTTCTCGGTACCTTATTGGGTCGAAGCTCGAATCGATTTCGAATGGAGTCTCCGACAGAACGGCCGACACAAGGCGGTCCACAGCGAGAGTCACGATATTCGCATGCTTGGGCACGTAACCGATCACATACAAGCCTCCTCCCTGCAGGAGCAGTCGGTAGGCATCGAAATCGAACCGCTTGGGGCTGAGGCGAAGCGGTGCCTGGTACTCGACCGAGCACCGCTGCTTCATCAAAATGGCTTCGATCAGAACAGCGATCCGAGCTTCATGCTGCCGATAAAGTTTTCGAACCGCAAGTCCAGGTTTCAAGCATGCTTTCGAATCGCGGCGCGATTGATCTCGAGGACGAGGAGGATCCTCCCATAGCCTCCAATTTCAAAAGCGCAGCGGATAGAGAGTTTTCGTTTGGCAGGGCAGGTCGTGCTTGCCTCGCGGCAAGCAGCAGAGCCTCTAGTTCGTCAGGCGCTAAGGGAATCGCCGAAAGCTGCGACGAGAGCAGCCGTGGCCGCGACAGTCGACCCTCCTCATCCCCCGCGATCGGGTATCCGGCATCCTGCAGAGCCCGCAAATCCCGGTAGATGGCTTGTCGGTATGTTCCAAAGTGGGCCGCAAGTTCCTGTACCGTGAGCGAACGGCCTTGCGCCAGCAATCGCAAAAGCGCCATTATCCGGACAACCTGTCGCTCACGGCGGCTGATACGATTCCGGATGCTCCTGCGCCCCTGGGTTTTCCCGGTTTTCAAACGAGCACGCATCTGTATTCTTATCGAACGCCAGCCGGAAGCAGCTTGTCCATTGCCATGCATTCTAGTACTCACTCGGGATCTCTGGTGTGACACTACAACGGACACGCTCTCGGCTATTCTGGCGTAGTTTCCAGCACGAAACTGCCCTATGGATCAGCCCGACGACCTTCCACGTTTACCGCCGGACAACCTTGAACCCGAGTTTGGAGTCCTTTCGGAACTCAAGCCCGGCGATCAAACCGTGTTAAGCACGATGCTGGATATCGAGGCCGACGAGGAGGGGCATCTCTGGGTCCGGATGTCCGGAAGAGTTCGCCGTCTGCCGGTTGTGGCCGGAATGACGGTGCGAGCCGAACGAACGGAGAATGGGTTCATACTCTGGCTCGACAAGAAAACTAAGTTCAGGCCCACTAAACTTGGAACGCAAAGTCGCTACCTTCCGGTGGTGGAGTTCCGGGAAGCGCGCGATGAATAAGCGTGCCAGCTTTCCCTATAGCCACATCCTGGTGGGTTGCAGTTTTGCCGAACTTATTCACCAGCATAGCGATGGCCTGCATGATGATTGTGCTCTGGCGGGAAAGAAGGTGGCGAGATCGCAGATTGTTGAAAAAGGCGATCGTTTTGCCACGCGAGTACGTGAGGTCCGAGCCGAGAAGGGTACGCGACATGGAGATCGGGGAAGAAGCGTATGTAGATTCCTCCGCGGTTGCCACTTCAAAGAGGAGCCACAGGGTATTCGTCGACTGGAGCGCACATCTAAGTCAGCCGCCCGAACGGCCCATGGGCCTATTTGCACCTTTGAAACTGCGAAGGCTGGAACGCGGCTTCTCCATTACGGTCAGGCCCGGCGATCAGTTTCGCTCTAGCTCGCTACCGTGGGGCTACTATGCACCGGTGATTGAGATCGTTACAGGCAAGTGACGAGACTGCATCGCGCGACGCCTCTTCAGGGCCTGGCGGATCCACTTAGCTTCTAGTCGTTCCGTAGTATACCCGGATTCCGCGATTGCCTCCGGTGATGAGGCAGATGATTTCTGAGCGAAAACGAGAGTCATCGTCATCAAAGCCTCGTGCCTCTTCAGCCCAAAGTTTTCGCTAATATCGCGGCAGCATCATTGCTTGTATTGTTTTGCGCAGGACCTATCTTCGGGCAGGAGCGCCAGGAAGGCAAACCGCCTCAGCCGGGCGTCGTTGCGACAAGCGCCAACGGAGATCCTGCGACTGATTCAGCCCCAGAGCAGAAACGGATCTTTGGCCTCATTCCGAACTATCGTTCGGCTCCAATCCCAGTCCCTTACAAACCCCTCAGCACGGGAGAGAAGTTCAAGATCGCGTCTCAGGATGCCTTTGATCGAGGCACCGTCGTCTTGGCACTGCTCTTTGCCGGCGAGGGACAATTGACCAACTCCAATCGCGAGTTCGGGCAAGGCGCCGCCGGATATGGGCGATACTTCGGAACCTCCTATGCTGACTTCGTGATTGGAGATTTCCTGACCGAGGGGATCTTCCCGTCGTTGCTACACCAGGATCCTCGGTTCTTTCCCCGCCACACGGGCAGCACCGTGTCGCGGCTGGGCTACGCCGCCGGCCAGATTTTCTGGACACACAACGACAATGGAAGGGGTGCGCTGAACATTTCGGAACTCGCTGGGAATGCAACGGCAGT
This sequence comes from uncultured Acidobacteriaceae bacterium, assembly GCA_963744795.1. Lineage (GTDB taxonomy): Bacteria > Acidobacteriota > Terriglobia > Bryobacterales > Bryobacteraceae > Bog-105. The sequence goes on along the minus strand of CAVUVF010000016.1, from coordinate 6,596 downwards.
CGCGATTGCAAATAGTTATTACCCGGGTAGCCGGAATGCGAGTGACAATGTAACGAAATTCGCGACTCAGATTGGCGTCGACATGGCCTCGAACATGGTTAAGGAGTTCTCGGCTGATGTATATCGCAAGTTTTCGCGGAAGCGCTGACCGTACTCCGGAGCCTGGGTGTACTAATCCAGTTGTGCTCGCGGCTTTGCTAATGATGCGGTCGAGTTCCGGCAGTTTCGGTCAGGAAGCCCGCAGGCTAAACCAGCCCCTTGCCTTCCACCAAGTGTAAGTACCGGTTGAGGGGCACTTCGGTCAGCCGGTCGACTCGTTTACTCGGGGCAGGCCAGTGCACTTCCAGGGTGTCTATCTTGTCAGCCTTACCGATGCCCAAAACCTCGCGCGGGTCGTGGGAGGAGAGATAACTGCCGCCGTTGTTCTTCAGCCGCGAATACTTCTTCCCTTTGATCGTCCAGACCAGCATTGCGCCGATTGCGTCGCGATTACAGGTCACGCCTTCAAGCTTCAGGCCTACCCAGTTGTTCCCTTTTGCCGCTTTGTTCTTGAGCAGCAACGGAGCGCCGCCATTATTGCAGACGAGCACGTCGAGCGCTCCGTCGTTGTCGTAGTCGCCTACGGCTAAGCCGCGGGCCGGAAACGATTTCTGAAATGCAGGACCGGCCTGTGCGCTGACATTGTGGAGCTTGCGATCTGCCTCCTGACGAAACAGCAGCAACGGCTCTTTGTATCGAACCTGGGCCGAATATTGGTCGATCATATCGTCGGGGTGACCATTCGCAAGAATGAGATCGATGGCTCCGTCGTTGTCGTAATCGAAATATTTCAGCCCCCATCCGCTGAACAGCCGCGTCGCTTGCGCCACGCCTTGCACATGCGCCAGATCGCGAAAGGTTTCGTCCTTGTTGTTTCCGTAAACCGAAAACATCTCCTGATCTACATTGGCAACGAAGAGATCCTGCCATCCGTCCCCGTTGAGATCGGCCGCATCGACTCCCATCCCGGAACGCGGCTGTCCGTTCTCACTGAAGGCGACTTCCGCGGGAAGCGCACTCTCCTGCCACTTCCACGTTCCATTGGCACCCGGCCCGCGGTTTATGTATAGGTAGTTCTGTACTGTGTCGTTTGCGACGAACAGGTCCATACGACCGTCGTTGTTGATATCGGTCGCAACCACACCCAATCCCTTACCGAGCGATTTGGCGATATCCGTTCCCTTTGTCACATCAGTGAACGTTCCGTCGCCGTTGTTGTGATAGAGAAAGCTCGCCGTTCCTTTGAAGACGCGCGGGATGCAGTAGTAATGCTTTCCCATCTTGTTGTCGCCGCATTCAAACTTGTGCGTGCTGGAGTAGTCGACGAAACTGCACAGGAACAGGTCCAGCCGCCCGTCATTGTCGTAGTCGAACCACACAGCACTTGTTGTCCAGCCGGGCGTAGCGAGCCCGGACTTATCCGTCACATCCTGGAAGGTTCCGTCATGATTGTTCTTATACAGGATGCATTTGCCGTACGCGGTCACGAGCATGTCGGGCCAGCCGTCATTGTCGAAATCGCCCACCGCGACACCCATACCGAAGGTTCCGCCGCAGACTCCGGCCTTTTCGGAGACGTCCGTGAAGGTGCCGTCTCTATTGTTCTTGTAAAGCGCGTTTCGAATGGGTCTGGCGGGCTTCCAGAAATCGCAAGGACCGCTGTTCACGAGGTAGATGTCCATCCAGCCGTCGTTATCGTAGTCGAGAAAAGCGCAGCCCGGCCCCAAAGTCTCGGGCAGGTAACGAGTTTCGGACATCGCATTCTCATGCACCCAATCGATACCGCTTGCGGATGGCGGCACTTCAGCAAACAGGGGATCCGATTGCGCCCGCGACGAACGGGATAACAGAGTCGACGCACCGGCCGCCGTAAGCCGTAGCAAGTCACGCCTGCTAAAACGCACGCTCATTGTCGCCTTGCTTCGTGCTCGTGCCGCACCAGCCTCCGCAGCACAGCTTCCATTTCGTCCTCATGAAAATCCAACTCTGTCAAATGCGAACTGTACAAGATCTTCCCATCGTCACCGATGATAAATGCCCGGCTTGGCCATGCCTGATAAGCTGCTTCGACAGCACCATCCATTCCATCCACAAGAGCTGGAAACGGCAGATGCAGCTTACGGCTGCAGACAACTGAGTTACTCTCTTTTTCCGCGAAGGTCTTGGCAGGAGCAAGCGAAATCTCTTCCCGAACGTTTCGGGTACTCTGCCAGTTACCTGTATCGTGAGCTTCGCGGATATAGACGAGCAGGAACGGCACACGGCCGCCGTAGCGCGCATACATGGTTCGTAACGGCTCCGCTGCAACGCGGAAATTAGGACAAGTGTAACTTCCGAACACAACTACGACCGGGGTCTTGCCTCGGAAATCACGGAGCGTGACTGTCTTGTCGGATCCCGCTTGCCGTAGCGAAAAATCGGGAGCGCTGTCGTTCAGTTTCGGTCCACCCGCACGGGCTTCGCGTTCCTGATCGATCGCTTTCGCCGCTTTCCACTCGGCCACAGCTTCTGAATTTCGATGCAGAGCCTCGTCAATCTCGGCCAATGTTCTATGTGCTTCGGCTGAGGTTGGCATCTCTCGCACGGCAGACTCCGCGTACGGTCGCGCGTCGCTAAAATTGTTGACGCCTTTCAGACTCTCGGCCAAACCTGCGTTCGCTTCCCCCGAATCTGGACGCACCTCCAGAGAACGCCGTAAGTGCTCAATCGCTTGGCGGTATTGCTTGCGTTCCGCAAGGATCTGGCCGGCGCCTAAGTTAGCAGCATAATCATCCGCATTACCGCTTAGCTCGCTGCGGAACGCCTTGAGTGCGCCGTCCGGGTCACCGGTGTTCAACAGCGCTCGGCCATACAGCGACTCCAGGCCCGGGAGTTTGGAGTTTATTTGGATCGCGCTCGCGAGTTCCTTGACCGCGGCAGGATAATCGCCCGCTTCGAACATGCGCGTACCCAGCAAGTACCGAGCTTCAGCGGTATCGCCGTTCCTGAGAATCCGGTCGAGGAATGCCTGGCCCTCCGAAATCCGGCCCTTATGGAGCAACGCCATGCCCAGCATGTAAGCCCGACCCAAATCGCCCGGGTTTTGCGACTCAAGCGGTTCCAGGAGTTCAATCGTTCTCCCATCCGCGCCTAATTGCAATTGGCAATCAGCCAGTAGCATCGTGACTTGGTCGTTCTGCGGAACGGATGCGTGTAGAGTTTCAAGCCGTTGTGCCGCTTCCCGAATATGGCCACTCTTTTGATACGCGAGCGCGAGGTTGAGTTCGATGCGCGGATCGCCCGGCAGGAGTTTTGCCGCCGCACCGTATTCCGCGATGGCCGCCTCGAACTGACCCAAGTGCACCAGCACCACGCCGAGATTCACATGGGTTGCCACGTCGTCAGGTTGCTGCTTCAGAACGGCCTTATACGCCTCCGCCGCGCCCGCGAAATCACCTGCCTGTTGCAGCTGAACAGCGTGCCGAATGAGATCAGTGATGTCGCCTTGGGCCGCCAACGATCTAACTAGCACCGCCACAATGAAGATGAACTTGTCAGCCCGGGTATGGTGCATGTGCTCTCGCAACTCGAATGTAATGATCAGTGAACTTGAAGTGCGATCCCGGCAGTTCGATCTTCGGCATATGACACGTGACGCAGCCCTCTTTTGCGACCTTGCAAGCGCGCGCTCTCACCTTGCCTCCAGCGTGGCAAGCCTGGCATTTCGCATCGTACGAAGCATCGCGTGCGGCTGACTTCGCCGTGCGGATCGTGGCAAGTTGTGCATCGAATCCGTTTGTCGTCGGCGTCATAGCACTTGCTGCTGATGAGGCGATAAGGTTGGAACCGCACATTGGCTACCCCGGTTAGCCCCGAGCCGGCAATCTCGTCCCAAGTGCGATGGCACTGGCCACAGAAGTTCGCCGTTTGCTCGCTGGTCATCTTGCGCAGATCATTCATCACCGCACCCTTGGCATCGCCAAGTTTAACCGATTTCACATGGTTCTCTGCAGATCCGTGGCATCGCTCGCATTGCACACCGGGGATCAGGGCACTGAGAGTAAGTTTTTTATGATCAACCGCGTCCGTGGCATGGCAGCGGAAACACTGAACCTTCTCATCGGGCGACATGAGTAGACCGGCTGCCTGCACCAGATTCGTTGGCTTGGTATTTTGCGCGCCGAGTGTGACGATCCAGTCCGTCGAGCGCCTTGTAGTAACTGACGCGGCTCTGATAGAGTTCGCCCTTGTATTCATAGACGTAGGTCTGCCCGGCCAAGCCGAGACCAAAGGCCCAGCCAATCGGGACAGAGATGGTCTGCGCGCCATCGGAAACCGAGTACGTGCTCGCTTCTCCCTGGCGCTCGATGCGGTAAGAGTAAGGACCGCTGCGATACGTCAAAACTGGGTGGGACTTGAGAATGTCGCATTCGGCGGGAAGCTCCATGGCATGGGCCATCGATGTGACGGGATGCGGCTTCGCCTGCGCCGGATGGCAGGTTGCGCACTCGCGTATCGAGCGGGCGTGAGGCACTGCAGAATCCGCCATTCCGCATGCATAACGGTTGTGAGATGGATCCCAGGCAAACAGGCAAGGAGAAAGTACGGACGTACTCTCATTGGCCTTTCGCGCCAACCTCGTTGCTCGCCTGGCGTTCGGCATTCAGCTTGGCAACGATAGCGCGCTCCCGTTCGCCCTAGAGGCTTCTTCTTCTGCCGGAAATAGACGGTCGCGAGCGAAACATGCGCCTCCAGGAATTTAGGTTCCGCCCTCACCAGCGCCTCCAGATCATGCTGAGCTCGATCCACCTGCCCGCCGGCAAGTTCGACCGAAGCGATCTGGTACAGAACCCCGGGATCGCCCCGCCGAATCTGCAAAGCCTTCTGAAGGTACTTCAGCGCCTCGTCGTTCTCTTCGTCCTGGCGAAGGATCACTCCCATCCGCAGGTTCGATTCGAAGTTGTTCGGATCAGCTTTGAGCTCCCGCTCGAACGCTTTTCTCGCGTTCGCCTGATCGCCGCTCGCCAGCAATGCGAGACCGTAGTAGGCGTTAGCCTCCGCCAGGTTCGGGTTCAACTCAACGGCCTTCTGAAGATCCTCCAATGCGCCGCGAAAGTCACTGACGATGTATTTGGTCGTACCCATCAACAAGCGCGCTTCGGCCGAATCTCCATTCTTGAGAATCCTGTCGATGACGAATTGGCCTTTTGCCGCCTGGCCATCCCGCACGAGTGCTGTTCCGAGCAGGTAGTTAAAGGCCTGATTCGATGGATCGGCACGCTGTACCGAGGTCAAAAGATCGATCACTTCCTTGTTCTGGCCGAGCCGGAGATAACAGTCGGCCAGTAACGTGACCACCTGGAGATTAGAGGGCGCCTCTTCCCTGAGTCTTCTTGAGTGTTTCCATCGTCGCGCTCAAATCCGCTGTCTTGTAGTAGGCCAGTGCCAAATTCAGCCGAACCTGGGCGTTCGGCTTTAGCTTTAGAGCACGCTTGTACTCGACGATCGCTTCAGCATAATGACCATTTCCGGCTAACGCTGCGCCGAGATTTGACCTGATCTCCGGGATGTTCGGGTACTTGTCGAGGATGAGCCGGTAAACCCGGATGGCTTCGTCGAAGTTGCCCGATTGCTGGGCCGCGATGGCGTCCTTCAGCATTTCCTGCGGTGAAGGAGGCGATTGACCGAAGGCAAGCGTTGCCCCCAGCAAGATAAGAACGACCCGGTACATCCGTGTCAACAGATTATATGCTGAGCCGATTCAGATCCTTTGCTGTACGGCGCTCCAGCCTTCTGATGCGATTAGAAATTGAACCTCACCTGCAGTTCCACGATCCGCTGGCCGGTCTTGTACTGCGCTGTCCCGAACTGCGGGTTGCTCTGTGCGATCGTCCCGTTGGATGCCTGGGTAAAGGTGAGATTCATTGCATTCCCCTTGTCCATGGACCAGAGGGGATGGTTCAGGAAATTATTCGCCTGAAGCGCGGAACTGCAACTTCTTGGACTCCGTGATCGCGAAATTCTTGAATATGCCCAGATCGGAGTTGAAGAACGCCGGCCCATAAATAGCCGGGAGGAGTGTTGGGCCGTTTTGTCCAATTCGGGTCGGGGCGGCGAAGCAGCTCGGCATTGATCCACTGATTTGCACCGAGATTCGAAGTAGGATCGCAGGTCAGGAGCGGATTCAACTGAATGGCGTTGGTGCCCAACAATGAGGAGTTGGTGATGGTGATCCCGTTCGTCCCGGTGGAGTTTACGATGCCCTGGGTTCCCGGAATGATCGCATTGTTTAGATTCATGTTGAAGTTCCGGTTCGTGCTCACACCGGTCAGGTTTGCTCCGCTCTGAATTTGCGTGCTGCCCGAAATTTGCCAACCGTTCACAAAGCCCGAGAGGATCTTGTTGTTTCGGACCGGGCTGGGCAGGTTTACTGAGTAAGCGGCGCTGAAGATGTGACGCCGGTCACCTGGTTGTACTCCGTAATTGTTCCTTAAATTGAATGGATCTAGATTGGCGGCTCCATCATTGAGCAAGCCGTTGCCGCCGCTGGTGACAATCCCAAGCGCTTTACCCAGGGT
>CAVUVF010000015.1:0-196455 GCA_963744795.1 uncultured Acidobacteriaceae bacterium | reverse complement strand
AACTTCGACATTCTCGTTGTCGACGCCTTCTCCGGCGACGCCATACCCGTACACCTGCTAACGCGAGAAGCCTTCGCACTCTACTGGCGTCATCTGAAGCCGAACGGCGTACTTGCCGTTCACGTTTCGAATCGCTATCTGGTGCTGCCGCCCGTCGTTAAACTTGCAGCCCGGCAGTCGGGCAAATCAGCCTGGTTGGTGGACAACGCCGACCGCGACCTGAGCGAGATCTATGCCGCCAGCTATGTGCTCGTTACGAGCCGCGATGGTTTCGCGCAGGAGCCGCTGTTGAAGGGCAAACTGCAGCCGATTTCGGTTCCACCGCATCTCCGCGAGTGGACGGACGACTATAGCAATCTCTGGGATATTCTGGACACGCAGACGGGCCGGTAACGCAAGTTTAAAGGTGACCTCTTCGCCGATCTCTCGAATGCAAATGCGCTGCGAGTCAGATCCAGCAGCGTGCAACATACGCTCGATCGGCTCATGTCTTAATTCGTGGCTGAGGCGGAACGTCTGATGATGCACGGGTAGAACCAGATCCGCGCCGGCGTCGTTTGCCATACTCCACGCCTGCTCGGGATTACAGTGTACGCGTATCCATGGGATCGTAAGCCCCAATCGGCATGACGGCTAAATCGAACCGGCGGGACGACCTCAGTTGCCGGAACGCGTCGGTATAGGCGGTATCGCCGCCGAAGATAATCCGGAAGCCTTGCGTCTCGACCGTATACCCGTTGTAGCCCCGATAAACGTCGCTTCGCATCCGCGCGCCCCAGTGATTGACCTCGAACGCGGAGACGGTTGCTTCGCCGGCCCTGACCGTCTCGCCCCACCGCAATTCCTGAACCCGCTTATAGCGACGGGTCCGGAGCAGGTCCGCCGTTCTGAACGCCGTAACAACTTCCGTGTCCTTGCCTTCCAGTTCCCGCAAACTGGGCAGGTCGAAGTGATCCATGTGCGCGTGAGAAAGCAGGATCAGATCGACAGGCGGCATCTCAGAGACCGGAGCCGCCACTTCCGTGAGCCGCTTGATGCCAAGCGTGACCGGACCGAAGTTCAAACCAATTCGAGAGCTGAAAACCGGATCCGTCAGGATCGTCGTGCCGTTCAGCTTTAGCAGCACAGTGCTGTGCCCTAGCCATGCCGCATGAAGTCCATGGTCCGGCCATTCCTTTGGATGCGGGTGGCGCGCCGCCGGCTCGCTCTCGCGATGATACTCGCGGGACATCTCGCGAATAAAAGCGGGAGCAGCGCGCCGAAGAAATCGAGCCGTTTCGGGTGCGCGTGCAAGACGGGCCGCAACGGACGGTTTCGCACTGACCCTACGGGTCTGTCTCAACTTGGGTTACTCATTGAGCAAGATGCTCTTGACTCTCCGATTGTCTCAGACCAAGTCCCGGTAATGGAAGAGTTACCAGCGGAACATCCCCGAGAAGATAGGTCCGTGAAGCCGGGCTGTGATGCCGCTGCCGCCGTTGCTCGAGACGTAAATCTCCGTATTCACAGCGCGATAACCTGCCAAAAGCGTCACCGGTCCCAAAACCACTCCACCGCTCCCCGTTGCCTCCGCGAAGTATCCGTAGTCGCCGAATGCCATGCCGCGTATTCCGCCCTCGATCTCGAAAAACTTGTGTCCCGGGATGGGGAAGACCCGAAAGTCAGTACCGGCGAGAGGCAGCGCAATCTGCTGCGTTTTGGTGGCTGAGATATTCGTTTCCACAGCTTGCAGCAAGCCCGTTGCGCCCAGATAGGCGGCCCCAACGGAGAACCCGAGATGCCCCTTAGGCCCGCTCAGCACATCGTATTGATAACCAATGAACGCATAGTCGAGGCTGGCCGAGGAGCGGACCGTCTGGCTGATGTTGAAAGTCTGTCCGCGATACACGATGCTGCGCGTGACCGACTTCAAGCCATTGATTCGGAAGGGTGTCCCTTCAAGAACAATCCGGTGTTTCCGTGCCGGCTTGAAAACGAGCTGTCCGTAAAACGTCCCTTGCCGTTGTCCCGCATTCAGGTCGTTCACTAAATCGATGGGGGATCCATTTGCCTGAATCTGCCCTCCTGTGTCAACGAGCCAGCCGCCCGCTGTCACCTCGATGTGGAAATTCTCTGGATCTTCAGAAGTGCCGGCCAATTGGGCCCGGCAGATCGACCCGGCTGCCAGACAAAGCAGCAAGGCGGCAGAGGATTGCAACCTTAACACTAGTGAGTAATACCCCGAACGTTAGAGTGCTCCCGCCGCAGAGAGAAACATAAGAAATCGTCAAACCTTTGTAAAATCAGCCTGTCGGCCAGACACTTAGCGGGTTTTCGCCTCTGCTATTCTCACGGTTGCATGAGCGGCACAGTCCTCGACGGGAGGAGAATCCGGGATGAAATTCTCGAGGAATTGCGGCCTCGAGTAGAACGGCTGAAGCAGAGAGGAAGAGCCCCGGGGCTTGCTGTGGTGCTGGTCGGGGAGGACCCGGCTTCTCAGATCTATGTTCGGAGCAAAATCAAGGCCTCCGAAGAATTAGGGATTCGCAGCACCGAAATCAGAGCGCCTGGGGACATAACAACCGAGGCTCTTCTCGACCTCCTTCAACCCCTGCGAGAAGACCGCTCGGTCGACGCCATCCTGGTGCAAATGCCGCTCCCTTCGCAGATTGATCCCGAGGCGGTGGTGCCGAAAGTGGTTGGTCCGGACCGCGATGTCGACGGTTTCGGTGCTTTCAGTCTGGGCCGTCTGGTTCTGAACCGGCCTGCCCCGCGAGCATGCACTCCCGCCGGTATCATCCAAATGCTCAAGCGCTACGGAATCCCGATCGCCGGAAAGAAGGCAGTCGTCGTGGGTCGGAGCGATATCGTCGGCAAGCCGATGGCGCTCCTGCTTCTTCATGAAAATGCGACGGTGACGATTTGCCACTCTCGCACGCAAAATCTCGCGGCAGAATGCAAAACGGCAGACATTTTGATTGCGGCAATCGGGCGCGCCGCGATGCTGACCGCTGAGCACATCAAACCGGGAGCGGTCGTTGTCGACGTCGGAATGAACCGCGTGCGCGACCGCGCCGAAGTGGAGCGTCTGTTTCCCGGGGACACCGCCCGACTTGCCCTTTTCGAGAAGAACGGTAGTGTGCTCGTGGGCGATGTTCACCCGAAAGCGATGGAGGAACTGTCGTCCGCTTATACTCCCGTTCCTGGTGGAGTCGGCCCGCTTACGATCGCTATGCTCATGTCCAACACGGTGGAGCTCGCCGAACAGCACCTCGGATGTTGAAAGTAGGCCTCACCGGAGGCTACGCGAGCGGAAAGTCGTTTGTCGCGTCTGAACTGGCTCGTTTAGGTTGTTTCCTGATCTATGCGGACGAGCTGGGTCACGAAGTCCTTAGGCAGGGGAGGGAAGCGTACGAACCGGTCGTTCATCTCTTTGGCCCCGAGATCCTGTCCGGCGAAGGCATAATCGACCGCAAGAAGTTGGGCCAGATCGTTTTCGGCTCTCCGGACCTCTTGAACAAACTAACCGAGATCGTTCACCCCGCGGTTTTCCGTCTCGAAGCCGAACTACTGGAAACTGCCAAGCGGAAAGACCCTCGCGCAATCGCGGTAATCGAAGCTGCGATCCTGATAGAAACGGGACGTTACCGGGTATTCGACCGTCTAATTCTGACGGCATGCAGCGAAGCGACACAGATTGCCCGTGGCATGGCCCGTGACCGCTTAAGCGCCGAGGATGTCAAAGCGCGGATCGATAAACAGCTTCCGCTCGAGGAAAAGAAGAAATATGCTGATTATGTCGTCAACACGGACGGGACAAAAGAGGAGACTTTGCGACAGGTAGAGGTCGTGTTCCGCGATCTCCAGAATCTGTCCGGAGCTCACTGAAGGATGAGGTTGAGGCTTTTATTTCTTGCCGTTCTTGTAACGTGGGGCGCCGTTTGGTTCACGTCCCACGGGCAGTGGAGCCTTCGCAATCTGGCCAGTCCTTTACTGCGGGGTGCGTCCCAGTGGTCGGAGCCTTCGCTTGTTCGCGGAGCGGGCCTGTCTGCGGATGAGCAGAACAACATCGACATCTACAAAAGTGCTCGTCTTGCTACCGTTTACATCACCAGCACGACCGTGCGCCGGGACTTCTTCTATCAGCCCGTCGCCTCCCGGAGTTTGGGTTCCGGGTTTCTGATCAACGAAAACGGATTCATCCTCACCAACTTTCACGTGATCTCCGGTAGCAGCCGGATCCAGGTGACCACTTCCGATCAGACGCAATACTATGCGACGGCGCTCGATACGGATCGCTCGGACGATCTCGCGCTCATTAAAATCGAACCCAAGAAGAAGGTCGAAAGCCTGAAGCTGGGCGACTCGGAGCATCTTCAGGTCGGCCAGAAAGTATTGGCAATCGGGAATCCGTTCGGTTTGGAAGGCACGCTGACGGTCGGAGTGGTGTCGTCCATAGGGCGCGCCATCGAAGGCGAGAACCAGCAGCGCCTGGAGGGGATGGTCCAAACAGATGCCGCTATCAATGGCGGGAACAGCGGAGGTCCGCTCCTGGATTCGAACGGGTCCGTGATCGGAATCAACACGGCGATTCTCGGCCAGACCAACATGGGCATCGGCTTTGCGCTTCCGATCAATCGGGCGAAAGCTCTACTCGCTGATTACCAGGCAGGGCGTGTCACAGAACGGCCGAAGATTGGTTTGACGGCCGAGTACGTCGCGGGAGATCTTGCCGAAGCGCTGGGTTTACCGCGCAAGGGCGGCCTGCTGGTTCAGGAAGTGGTGCCTGGTTCGTCCGAATACGCGGCGGGCATTCAAGGCGCCCGCCAGGTAGTCGCGATCGGCAATGTGGAGCTTGGCATCGGCGGCGATCTCATCGTGGCTGTTGACGGCAAGCCCGTTGATCGGGAAGACGCCCTGGTAAGGGCGATCTCTCAAAAGCGAGTCGGCGAAACCCTCGTCCTCACTGTGATCCGAAACGGAAAAAACCTTGTTATTCCGACGAAGCTCCTGCGGCCTCCTGCGGATCTAGGCTGACGAGAGCCGGGGCTGTGGCGAACGGATTGAAGTTGGTCCCGTAGTCGAAATGGTCGACGCCCTCCGCGCGTTTCAGCCAATTCACAACCGCATAGGTGACCGGCGTCATCAGCGTTTCGTACACGACCTTGATTACGTAACCCGAGATGATCAAGCTGATGATCACGCTGACCGGTCGAGTTCCGTAAAACGCAGCAAACATGACCACCGTCGTGTCGACCGCCTGGCCGACCACCGTGGATCCGATGGTGCGAGTCCAAAGATACCGGCCTTTCGTCAGTAGCTTCAGTCGGGCCAGCGTGAATGAATTGGCAAACTCTCCGCACCAATACGCGAGCAGACTCGCCGCTACGATGCGCCCGACCGGCCGGAAGATCGTTTCGAACGCGGCCTGATCCTTAAACTCCGGCGCGGGAGGGATCACCACCGCGGTGTAGCTGATCACCACCATCAGGAACGATGCAAAGAATCCGTACCAGATGGCACGGCGCGACGCGCTGTACCCGTACACCTCGGTAAAGATGTCGCCAAAGATGTATGTGATCGGGAAGAGTATCTGCGCGGCGCTGATCCGCATGGGCCCGAGAGCGAAGAATTTGGGTGCGATCAGGTTCGAGATGATGAGCACCACGACAAACAGCAAGGTGAACGGTTCCAGATAACGATACTGGCCCGCATTCCACCAGCGCGCCTTCGATACGGGCAATTCCTTCAAGGTTTCCAATCGGTACCGGTGTATCCTCTCCGCTAAAACTCCAGCACGGCCATCTTACCGTCCGTAATGAGCTTGTCACCGGTAGCGTTCGACGCGTCTTTGGGGATGTTGGGCCGGTCGACCAAAGCCACTCCATGCACCGTCCCCGTGAAAACAAGGTCGTTCACAACCTTGGCGCGCTCGGCGTCGATGTGCGGATCGATGCCGTGTGTAAACGATTTGCTGGTTTGGGAATACGTGATGCTGGTGTCGTGAGTCGCCGCCGCGACCCAGACCGTTTTCCCGTTGAACTGCTGCGGCCGTTGCCAGATGCGGATGTGGTGCCGCATTGCGAACGTGTTGTTCTGCTTCTGCAGAGCAAGGTCGGGCGGCCGCCCCTCAAGCGTAAGGATCGACATGGGAGCTTCGCTGTACCCGCGATCTTCAATGATCGCCCTCGCTGTTTCCATCTTCGAGTTCTGACTGAGAGCATTTGCTGCAATCCATCCGGCATTCTTGAATGCCGTGCTCACCTGGTCGGCCGTTCCAATGAACATCAGGTTCGTCATATCCGACGGATCGGGCGGCTTCAGCGCGACCGTGCGAAATGGGAGCGAGGTGACGAGTGTTTCAAGCTCCGCCGCAGGCGAAATCGGTCCAGGCGTGGGCACTGTTCCGGGATTCGGCGTCCAATCCAGGTTCTTCGTTAACTTGAGTTCGACGTCCACTCCTGGCTTGTAGTCGATGGACGGATCAACTTTCTTGAGGAATGCTCCTTTGACGCCGGTGAGCACCTGTGCAAGCTCGGAGTACTTGCCGCCCAGTTTGTCCAGACCGCGATCAAGCTGGCCGGCGTATGTACCCGAGGTCTTGATGCCGCTGATTAATCCTGAAGAAGCGTCGACCTCCTCCCGAGCGTTTTCGACACCCGTAAGCACACACGAGATCCCTTTCGATTGCCCGTGACCGTCTTGGATCCGGTCGAAGTTGAGGCGAAGCGCCGCCGCCTTTTCACCGCCTGGGTCGCTTCCGTCTTTATACGGCGCGGCATCTGCCGTCTTGCCCGTCACCTCCGTACCGGCTGGGATAACAACGGTACTGCCAACGTAAACGGGCGCTAGAACAACGGCCGCGACTTTCTGCCCCGAGGGCTGATCGCTCGACACCTCCGTTGTCAGGCGCACTTCTACCGTGGTGCCCGCCGGTACCTGTTGCGAAGCAGGCGCGGCCAGCAACAACGGCAACAATAATCTGCCAAGAGAAACCGAACTCATCGCGAACCTCTCCTTACCCAGTCAGCTTCACGTGCTGAGCAATTGCGTCTTCTATTTTTGCTTATCGGGGTTGGGAGGACTCGCATCCGTTCCTGCGTGACAGTTCTGTTTATCCATGTTGGGGCGCCCGTTTGCCTCAATCGGTAGCATCTCCTGTCAGCGTAAGGCTAACAATATGCAAGCTATAATCAGATCGTGTTACGCCACCCAGCCGGCATTCTCTTTGCGGCTATTCTGCTCGTTGCCTGTGGCAACGACATGAAGAGCAAAGAGAAGGTGCAGGCCGCCATCATGGATCGAATTCAGAATAAGACCGGACTCGATCTGAAAGGGCTGGACGTCACAACCACGTCTGTCACGTTCGAAAAGAATATGGCGTTCGCGACGGTAGCGTTTCATCCTAAGGGTGACACAAGCGTCAGTCATGGAATGGAGATGAAGTACACGCTCGAGCAACGCAGCGGTCAGTGGCAGGTCGTGAACGTTTCGGACCCGCACGGCAATCCGGCTAAGTCGCCGTCTTCGGACACGGGTGGGCAACTGCCGCCTGGACATCCCTCAGTGGAGGGCGCTGCTCCCGGCCATCCTCCCATGGCTCCAGGCGCTCGGCAAGGCGGGCAGACAAGGTAATGAAGACAGTAGCCGTGTTGGGTGGAGGGCCCGCCGGGGCCTCTGCCGCGGAGAGATTAGCCAGAGCAGGTCTGAGAACCATCATTCTGGATGAAAAGCTGGCGTGGGAGAAGCCGTGCGGGGGCGGAATTACCTACAAAGCCTATTCTCAATACCCCTACCTTCTTGAGAACGACACTCCTAAAAAACTGGTGACGGACACCCTTCTGGCCGCTCCTCGCTCCGGAGCGTTCAAGATGGAGCTCACTAAGCCGCTCGTCATTTACTCCCGCATGGACCTGAACGGGATGCTCTTGCGGCGTGCCGAGGCGGCCGGTGCGGAAATCGAGAAAACGCGGGTGCTGGGCCTCGAACGCCAAACGGCGGGCTGGGCCATCCGGACGCGATCGGGCCGAATCGACGCCGATTACTGTGTCGTGGCGACCGGCGCTCGGAACCCCTTGCGCGATGTGGGTACCCAGTACACGGCACAAGACACGATGTACGCGCTCGGCTATTGGGTTCCGGCCGACCAGCCGCACATCGACATTCAATTCCTGCCGAATCTCGAAGGCTATATCTGGGTCTTTCCTCGGGCCGGTCACTTATCGGTTGGGATCTGCGGCAAAAGCGAATCGGCGCAGTGCCTGCGAGCGCGGCTGGAGCGCTACATGGACGAGCGGGGCATTCCCCGTAAAGAAGCGAAGTTCTACGGACACATGCTCCCCGCGCTCGAGTCGCGCGGCTGGCGGAATAATCGTCTCGCGGGCGACGGCTGGATTGCTGTCGGCGACGCTGGCGGCCTGGTAGATCCGATCACGGGCGAAGGTCTTTACTATGCCGTGCGATCCGGAGATCTAGCGAGTCAGGTTCTCCTGGCCGATTCCGAACCAGAGCGCAAGGAAGAAACATACCGGCAGCTCATCTCGCGCGACTTCGGACTCGACCTTACCTACGGGGCCGGTCTGGCCAAGCGCCTTTTCTGCGGCGCGATGTTTTTCGGCGCGGTTCCGAGCCGCATGATCGATTTCATGAAGCGCAGCCCCAAATTCTGCGAAATCATGCAGGATCTGTTTGCCGGAACTCAACCGTACCTCGAGCTCAAGAGCAGATTGGTTCGCAACGTCAACACGACGCTTCATGAACTTCTGCATGAGCTTTTTGTTCCGCAAGCTGATTCTCGGCGAAACGCGGGTATGAACGTAAAGCAATCCGAGCTTCTGATGTCCCGGGCGCAGGAAAGCATCCCGGGTGGTGTTAATTCGCCGGTCCGCGCCTTCCGGGCCGTTGGTGGCTCCCCGCGTTTCATCGCGCGCGGCGAAGGTTCACACCTCTACGATGTCGACGGCAACGACTACATCGATTACATCGGATCGTGGGGACCCCTGGTACTTGGCCACCGGCCCAAGCCCGTGATCGATGCGCTCGCGGCTGCCCTGGAAATGGGAACGAGTTTCGGCGCTCCTACCGGCCGTGAAGTCGAGCTTGCTGAGCTGATCATCGATGCCGTGCCTTCTGTGGAGATGGTCCGGCTTGTGAACTCCGGAACCGAAGCGTGTATGAGTGCTGTCCGACTCGCTCGCGGCTTCACCGGCCGGGACATTACGGTTAAGTTCGAAGGCTGTTATCACGGCCACGTCGATTCGTTGCTGGTGAAGGCCGGTTCCGGTGTGGCCACGCTAAGCCTTCCAGACAGTGTTGGCGTCCCTCGCGCCTTCTCCGATACCACCATCGCGCTACCCTTCAATGACCTGGATAGCGTGGAGTCGGTATTTGCCCAGCAGGGAGATCAGATCGCGTCTGTCATCGTCGAGCCGGTGGTGGGCAATATGGGCTGCGTACCGCCCGAACCGGGATTCCTCGATGGCCTGCGGCGCATAACGGAACGCCATGGCGCGTTGTTGATCTTCGACGAAGTAATGACGGGCTTCCGCCTGAGCCGAGGCGGCGCTCAGAAACTGTACAACATCACTCCCGACTTGACCACTCTCGGCAAGATCCTGGGTGGTGGCCTGCCCATTGCGGCGTATGGCGGCCGCGCCGACATCATGCGCAAAATCGCGCCGGTGGGTCCGGTTTATCAGGCGGGAACGCTGTCTGGTAATCCCTTAGCCGTTACGGCGGGCATTGCCATGCTCACCTACCTTGAAGCGCATCCCGAGGTCTACGACAACCTGGAGACCGCCACGGCGCGTATTGTGGAAAATCCTCCGGATGGTGTGCACGTCAACCGCGTAGGTTCGATGTTTACGTTCTTCTTCTGCGATGGACCGGTTCGTAACTACGAACAAGCCAAGCGTTCGGACACCGCGGCATTTGGCCGTTTCTTCCATCACATGCTCGACAACGGCGTTTACTTTCCGCCCGCGCAGTTCGAAGCGGCATTCGTTTCCGCGGCCCATACGCCCCTGGACATAAGCCAGACGGTCCGCGCTATCGGCGCTTTCGAAAACGTTCCTGCTTCGCATGGACGCTAAGCGGCGCGTTCTCGTCACCGGCTCGGCAAAACGCATCGGACGGGTAATCGCGATCGAGCTCGCCAGGCGCAGTTTCGCCGTCGCAATCCATTACAACCAGTCGCGCGCCGAAGCGGAACGAGTCGCGGAAGAGTGCGGCGGCGCTCCTCTGTTCCAGGCAGATCTCGGGCAAGTGGACCAGATTCGCAGGCTGTTTGCTGACGTCCGGGAACGCTTCGGCAGTCTATACGGGCTCGTCAACAATGCCGCCCGGTTCACGCGCTTTGATCCCCTGGATATCACCGAAGCCGATTGGGATTTCATCCACGACATCAACTTGAAAGGGACCTTCTTCTGCTGTCAGGAAGGAGCGAAACAGATGCTCAACGAAGGCTCCGGGCGCATTGTGAACATTAGCTCTCTGGGTGGAATACGGCCTTGGGCGGATCATGCTCATTACTGCGCGTCGAAAGCCGGGCTCATCATGCTCACCAGGGCGCTCGCCAAAGCTTGGGCTCCGCGCATTACGGTGAATTCCGTCGCGCCCGGCGTGATCCCTTTCGACAACGACGTAGACGCCCGGGTACAGAAAATGATCGATGCCACCCCGATGCGGCGCGCTGGTAGTGCTGAGGAGATCGCTGAGGCGGTGCATTTCTTCCTGACGGCTTCTGACTTTATTACCGGGCAAACACTTGCGGTGGACGGCGGTCTGAGCGATCGTTAGATTCCGGAGGCGTCGGTGAAGCTGATCTTGTTTGGAGCGACCGGCATGGTTGGGTCAGGCGCATTGCGGGAAGCTCTGGCCGATCTCGAAGTAGAAGCGGTTTTGAGTATTGGCCGCAGCTCGTGTGGAGTGCAGCATCCAAAGCTGCGCGAACTGCTGCTGCGGGATCTGTTTGAGTTTGATCCCGTTGAAGACGATTTAGTGGGATGGGATGCCTGCATCTGGGCTCTGGGCATCAGTTCGGTTGGGCTGGGCGAGCGACAGATACGCCGAGATCACAGAGAACCTGACGCTGCTCTGGGCCCGCGCGCTCCTTCGCCTGAATCCCGAGTTCAGCTTCTGCTACTGTTCCGCCGCCGGCGCTGGCGGACGATCAATGTGGGCGCGGGTTCGGCAGCGAGTGGAGAATGGGCTCAAGGCTCTTCCGTTCCGGCATGTCGGTTGTGTGCGGCCGGCGTTCATCGAGCCTGGTCCGGGAATCCGCACCCGGGTAGCGCTGTATAAAGCCGTCATCTTTCTATTTCGGCCGCTGTTCCCCCTCGATCGTGCGGCGCTTTCCCCGATTCGCCACGACGTCTCAACGCCTGGGCCGCGCAATGCTTCAGGTCGTGAAAGGTCAGGTCGACCGATACATCCTGGAGTCCCTCGACATCAACCGCTTCGGGGCCTGATGCCGGATCCGTTACCGGTGACGTGCAGAACTAGCACCAATCTATTGCTGTCGCTTGTTACTTGGCTCGCCCTTCAAAAAATGCGTCCTGATGGTGGACGATGGACGGGGGTTCGGTGAATACGATCGAAATCGTATCGAACCGCACCTTGTCCCACGGGATTCCCGCTTTGCTTGCATAGCTGCGGGCGGCTCGCGTGATGTTTCGTTGCTTCTCTGTGTCGATGGCCCGGTCTGGCATGCCGAACTCCGCGGATTTGCGGGATTTCACCTCGACGAATACGACAACATCGCCGTCACGCGCCACGATGTCAACTTCAGCTTCCCCGCCGCCCGGTCGATAGTTCCTGGCAAGCACGGTGAAGCCGGCGCGGCGAAGATAGCGGTGCGCGTAATCTTCTCCCCTCCTGCCGAGGGCCGCTTCCGGAGTCAAACTGCGCCGCTCCCGGAATTGTCTGGCCGCGTCGCTTACTTTCCAGAGGAGCTGCCTCGGTGCGACGGTCCAAGTTGAATTTTCACGGCTTCCAGTTGCCATTCGATGACTTTGCCCCTGATCAGATAGCAAAGGTAGAACTCCCAGAAGCGCCGGAACCTGCGGGACGCGTTTACCAGGAATTCGAAACCCAGATATCTCCAGAAAGCAAGTAACCGGACATAGTCGAAATCTCACGGAAGCGTGCCTCAGAGTAATATCCAAACCCGCCGTGGTCTTCGCCGAAGTAGCGAAGAGAGAAGCTGTTCAGGTGCCACTTGTGGGTCGGATCGCAGAAAGAGCTGAAATCCGTATAATGCGGCGTCACGATGAACACTCGCCCGCCGGGTTCGAGGAGCCGGTGGAACTCTTCGACCGTACGCACCACATCCGAAACGTGTTCGATGAGATGGATGGCACGAATCTCGCGGAAAGAAGAGTCTCGAAATGGGAAAGGGAAGTGATCGAGATCGGCGATCACGTCGGCATTGGTATTGACGTTCCGGTCCACCCCGATTGCGCCAGGATACTTTTTGATTCCACAACCTACGTCGAGTACCCGGTCGGTCCGATCCGCCGGCGCTGAAGAAACAGGCCCCAATCAACTTAGAATATCGGTACCCGCGTTACCGGGCCGCCGTCAAGTCCGTCTGCCATGGATAGTTTGAACTGCTTCCGGTCGCTACAATAGAGCGATGCCGGAGGAGAAAGAACGCTCGTTGACCTTTGAAGCGAGCCTGGAAGAACTGGAGCGTATCGTCAAGGAACTCGAGAAAGGTGATCTTCCTTTGGAACAAAGCCTGGCCCTGTTTGAATCCGGCATGCAATTGAGTTCAGAGTGTAAGAAGCAACTCGAAGAGGCTGAAACTCGCGTAGAGATTTTGATGAGGAAAGGGTCGGAAGTCGTACCGGTTCCATTCAACCCTGATGCTCCGGCCAAATGACAAGTAGCACTCAAGCGAGCCTTTCTGAATATCTCGCTGAGCAGGTTGTGGTGGTCGACGGAGCTCTGGATCGGTGTGTGCCGCCCGAGAGTACCCAGCCCGAATCCATCCATCGTGCGATGCGCTACAGTCTGTTCGCTGGCGGTAAACGAATTCGCCCCATCCTGGCGATCGCCGCTGCGAAGGCCGTTTCCGAAGAAGTCGAAGGAGTGGAGCAAGCCGCTGCGGCGCTCGAGCTCATTCACACTTATTCCCTGATTCACGATGATCTCCCCGGCATTGGACAACGACGATTTCCGGCGAGGTCGGCCCACGTGTCACAAGGTGTTTGGTGACGCGCTCGCGATCCTGGCCGGTGATGCTCTCCTGACTCTCGCGTTCGAAGTACTGACCTCGCTCGACGCTCGACGCGGAAAAAGAATTCTGCTTGTCAAAGAGCTGTCACAAGCTGCTGGAACTGTCGGCGGAATGATTGGCGGCCAGGTCCACGACATCGAAGGCGAGCGCCAGCCTCCCACGGCCAAGTCTTCTCGCATCCATCCACCGAGCGAAAACAGGCGCTTTGCTGAGAGCGAGCGTACGGCTGGGCGCAATCTATGCCTCGGCATCCGAGAGCGAACTAGCCGCGCTGACCAGGTATGGCGAACACCTGGGTTTAGCGTTTCAGATCATCGACGATGTTCTCGATGTCGAGCAGTCCTCCGATACTCTGGGTAAAACCGCCGGGAAAGACGAACAACAGCAGAAGATCACATTCCCTGCGGTGTATGGACTCGAAAAATCCCGCGAGATGGCCGATGCTCGAACGGGAGTCCGCGCACCATGCCGTGCAGATGTTGGGATCGCGCGGGGACCGCCTGCGTCAGATCGCTGACTTCGTTGTTCTCCGCCAGGCGTAGCAAACTTAAGAATGCCGGTCGGCGAACCCTCGACAGAGGGTAAAGGCGGAGAAAAGAAGAGACTGGATACACTCCTCGTCGAGCGAGATCTTGCCCCGTCCCGCGAGAAAGCGCAAGCTCTGATACTTGCCGGCAAAGTGCGCCTCGAAGGGCAAAGCGCAAAGAAGGCCGGACAGCTTGTGCGGGCGGATGCCCACATTGAAGTGGAAGCTCCGCCGAAATACGTAAGCCGGGCGGGAGTCAAGCTCGAAGCCGCTCTTCTTACTTCCACGTGCCGGTCGAGGAGAAGGTCTGCATGGATATCGGTACTTCCACGGGCGGGTTTACGGATTGTCTGCTTCAGAACGGTGCCAGGCGTGTCCACGCTGTCGATACCGGAGCCGGCCAGATTGCCTGGCGGCTGCGGAATGATTCGCGTGTGGTTCTGCACGAGCGCTGCAATGCCCGGTATCTGGTGTTTGAAGAGATAGGCGAAGAGGTTGATTTGATCGCATGTGACGTAAGCTTCATTTCCGTGACATTGTTGATTCCGGCGCTTGTGCCCTTTCTTCGTCCGAACGGAGATTGGATTATTTTGGTGAAACCGCAATTCGAAGTGGGGCGCGAGTTAGTCGGCAAAGGTGGAATCGTCCGCGACCCCGCTTCGCATCAACTCGCCGTGCGAGAAAGTAACCGAGATCCTGCGGCAGGCGAAGTTCCAGGTTTCGATCACCGACAGCCCGATTCTCGGGGCGGAAGGCAATCGGGAGTTTCTCTTGCACGCTCGCAAAGCAGAGTCTCATAAACGCAGAGTCTCTATAGAGGATGCAAAAGGGTGAATGGGTCGGGTAAGCTATCCTTTAACTCCACGGGGAAAATGAAACCCATTGCGGCAGTCGGCATCATCTCAAAACCGAAGATCGCACGTGCCGTTGAAATCGTTTGCGGGCTCCTCCACTGGCTCGAATCGCGCGGCATTCGATACCGGTGTGATGAGCAGACGGCACAATACGCGTCGCTGTCCGAATCGTATCCGCGCCAGTGCGTCGCTGACAGCAGCGATCTCATCATTGTTCTAGGCGGCGATGGCACCTTGCTTTCGGCGGCACGGGTCGTCGCCGGCAAAGACATTCCGCTCTTTGCCGTCAATCTAGGCAACTTGGGCTTCCTGACGGCAATTCAGGTAGAAGAGCTTTATCCCGAACTGGAACGTGTTCTCAACGGCGATCACGAAATCGAACAACGCGCGATGGCTGACTGCGAGTTGCATCGCGATGGCAAGGCAATCGCGAGCTATTGCGCTTTGAATGATGTCGTCATCACCAAATCAGAACTCGCGCGCATGATCGATCTCGACACTTATGTCGACGATCACTTCGTGGCGGCGTACAAGGCCGACGGTCTGATCATAGCGACGCCCACGGGATCCACCGCCTATTCACTATCCGCCGGTGGGCCGGTCGTTTTTCCGTCCGTAGGTGCGTTCTGTATCACTCCGATCTGTCCGCACATGTTGACGAACCGCCCTGTGATCGTGCCCGACACGAGCGTTATCGAGATTGTGAACCATGCGGATGGAGGGAATCTTCCTCACGATCGACGGCCAGGTCGGGGAGCCGCTTTGCTCCGGAGATCGGATCATCTGCCGATCTTCGCCCAATCTGCATTCAGTTGATTCGCCCTCCGCAATTGTTGTTCTTCGACGTTTTGCGGGAAAAACTTAAATGGGGAGAGCGCTAGTGGATGTTCCTGAAACGGCTGTCGATCACTGCCTGGATCTTTATCGCTCTCCTGATCGGCATTGTCCTCGGAGTCTTCTTTCCCGAGTTCTCAAAGGACTTCGCCCCGGTCAGCAATATCTTTCTTCGCCTGATTCGGTCCATCGTGGGGCCGCTGCTGTTTGGGACCCTTGTCTATGGCATCTCATCCTCGGGCGAACTCAAGACCATGGGCCGCATCGCGCTGAAGGCCGTCACCTACTTCGAGATCGCGACGACACTCGCGTTGGTCATCGGGTTCCTCGATGGTGAATCTGATTCAGCCTGGTCGGGAGTAACGCTTACGGGTGAAGCGGCCGCGGCTTCCCGCCTTGGCGAAACCTGCCTCTTGACCAGCTCCTCGAACACGCTGTTCCGGCCAACATTTTTGAGTCTCTGGCCCAAAACGATGTGCTGCAGATGGTCGTGTTCTTCTTTTTGTTCGGTGCCGCGTGTTCGGCAGTCGGCTCGAAGGCTCAGCCCGTGATCGACTTCGCCGGCTCTGTGGCGGAAGTCATGTTCAAGTACACGAAATACGTCATGTATCTCGCGCCTTTCGGAGTCGGCGCGCCATTGCGGTGACCATCGGGTCGAAAGGCGTGGCGTTTTCTTCGGCTTGGTAAATTGCTCGGGAGCCTTTATCTCGCGCAGACCCTTTTCGTCGTTTTCGTTCTTGGGTCGGCCTGCCATCGCTAAGGTGCCTGTAGGGCGTTTCATTATCGCTGCGCGCCAGCCGTTTATGCTTGCGTTCTCCACGGCATCGAGCGAGGCTGCGCTCCCCTTGGCGCTCGAGAACATGGAACGTTTCGGCATCCCGAAGCACATCGTGGGTTTCGTCCTGCCCACCGGCTACAGCTTCAACCTGGATGGTTCGACGCTTTATCTTTCGCTCGCCTCGGTTTTCGTCGCGCAAGCCGCCGGGGTTCACATGCCCCTGGGAACACAGATCACAATGATGCTCACGCTCATGCTGACAAGCAAGGGCGTCGCTGCGGTGCCTCGCGCCTCACTAGTGATTCTCGCTGGCACTCTCGGAACCTTCCATCTGCCGCTCGAAGGCATCACGCTGATCCTGGGTGTGGATGCGCTTGATGGATATGTGCAGCACATCGGTCAATCTGCTCGGAAACTGCGTCGCAACCGCCGTGGTCGCGCGTTGGGAGGGCGTACCTCTTTCGGCTAGCACCGATCGTGCCATCGAGCTGGAAGTGGCTTCCTGATCTGTCGTGCTTCCTTCGCACCGGGTAGCGGCTGCGAATTGATACGCTTGCTCCCATGCGTCCGCAACCTCTTATTGCCGTCACCGACGTGGAAGCGAGCAGCCGGTGGTATCAACGCCTGCTTGGGTGCCGGAGTAATCATGGCGGCCCGAACTACGAACAGCTCGTTTCCCAAGGCCAACTGGTGCTGCAATTACATCGTTTTGAGCTTGAACACCACCATGGTCCGATCGGCAATCCGCATGACAGGCCTTATGGCAATGGCGTGCTGCTCTGGTTCGAAGTCGACGATTTTGATGCAGTACTAGAACGCGCCGCTGAGCTGAACGCCGAAGTCGTGCTGCCTCGCCACCGTAATCCACCAGAGGGCGACGGCGGCCCAAATCATTGGGAATGTTGGATGCGAGATCCGGACGGGTATATGGTCGTCGTAGCCAGCCCTTATGGTTCCGCCGACGGATCGTGGCATCCTCAAACGAATCCGTTCGGCGGCTAGCGAGACTGGCAACGAACGTGCTGCCTTTTAGACTGGAGGAAAGAGTCTCTTAGACCAACATGATCTGTCCAAATTGTGGCCTTGCAAATCCCGACGACGCGAGATTTTGCGGAAACTGCGGCACTACTCTCGGCGGAGGTGGCGCTGTACCAGCCTCCTCCTCCGCCACCTCCACCTCCGCCTCAGGCACCGTACGGGCTGCCGTCAGGCTCACCGGCGGGACCGCAAAGGTCAATGGGACAAAAGGTTGGGATCGGATGCCTGATCGCGCTCGTGATCTTCTTGTTATTCGGTCTGTCGTGTACGCGTGCCTGCTTCCGCGGTCGGCGCACTATCGTTATCGCCGTTCGGGTTCCCTGGTCCGGCTTGTGTCCCAGCATACGTTACCTCGCAACGCGTCGCGCGCCTGATGCAAATGCCCGTCAGAGGCTAAGTGGGAGATCGCTCACGTACTCGGCCTTTGTTCGATACGTATTCCCTGAACTTTTGCCTGCCGCACTCGTCTCAGATATTGCACTAAAGGCGGGACGCCCCGCAGAACGATGCGAGACACTGCTGAGCGATATCCAAGGCTACTGGATTGGCTGCGGTATCTATGCGCATTCCTTCTGTTCATGTACGGAGGAAGCAAACTCGCGGGCATGCAATTCAGCTTGCCGCCGGAGTACGCGAAGCGTACTCTCGGATCCTTGAGCGGCTATGAGCTGACGTGGTACTACTACGGCTATTCATACACTTACGCCGTGATCCTCGGATCAGTGCAGATCTTCGTGCGACCTTCCTTCTCTTCCGAAAAACCTGCTTTTTGGTGCCGCACTCATCCTGCCGGTCATCGCAAACATCCTCTTGATCGACATCTTTATCTTGAAGAATGACTAGGGCCGGAACTGATGGCCATCGTAATCTCCACCTCGATGCTGGTCATCTTGTGGCATAAGCGGGACACAGTTATTCGGCTCTTCTGGAGTGAGGAAGCAAGCGAGCCCGTACGATCCAGCCGAACCCACCTCTGGATCCGGGTCTTTATCGTCACGGCGGTCGTTTTGTTTTTAACCCTCGGCGTCTACACACGAAGGAACAACAAGCGTCATGTATCGAACCTCGCCCGGAATGAGCGCTGCTTCCTGGCTTCGTGAAGGTTGGTGGAAACGCTAAACTCCTATTGGTTCTCCCATGCGAGAAACCAGGAAGGACAAAGCTCTACGCCCGTGCTCGCGCCTATGCCTTTAGCTCCGATTTCTCGATTCTTCATTCCTGTTGCGCTGAGTTTCTTTCTCCCGACCGCCCTCCTGGCTCAAATCGTCCCGCCCGCGCTCGAGTCCCCACCCGTGCGGCCTCCTCAAGTCGGATCGCAAGGCGAAAAGCTTCCTGGCATGCCGAAATTTCATGACCCTGCGCCATACGACATCGACGAACACACGGGCTTCAAGCAGATCTTCGATGGCAAGACTCTCGCCGGATGGGATGCCGACGCGACCATCTGGCGTGTGGAAGACGGCGTCATGGTGGGTGAAACGCTCGAAGGCCACCCGCGAGGTAACAACTATATCGTCTATCGTGGCGATAAGACCCGCGACTTCGACCTCAAGCTGCAGATGAAAATCGAGCACGGTGGAGGCGGTGGTATCCAATACCGCAGCGTCACTGGACTGCCCTGGACACGCCCGCAACCCGCCGGTCAAGCGCCGTATGATCTCCGCTTCATGATGACCGGACCGCAGGCGGACTTCTGGTTCCCGGTCCGTGCCCAGGCGGCTTCGTACACAGGCCAGTGGTACTCGGAGAACACAATGCAAGGCATCCTGGCCTATCGCGGTCAGGTCACGCAGGCGCTGCCCGGGCAGACGAACCGCCTGGTGGCTAACATCGGTGATAAACAGGCGCTTGGCGGATACGTACGCGTCAATGAATGGAACGACTACGAGATCATCGCGCGCGGCGGAGTCATGATGCACATGATGAACGGTCAATTGATGTCGATCTTCATCGACGACAACAAAGATTCCGTCAATAATCAGCCGGGATTGATTGGGTTTGAGATCGAAAGCCAGCCCTGCAAGATCTCTGTACGCGACATCTGGCTCCGCCGCTTCGACTAGGATCGAGACGAGGGTGCGTCAATGATCACCAGCTCTTTACATGTGATCCGGAAGAAGTCCGCGGCCGCGTCGAGCAAATCAATTCGGCGTACGAGAGGGAACATGCGGCATGGCCGTGTCGCAAAGGCTGTGACGAGTGTTGCCGGCGTCTTGCGTCGGTGCCCATTATCACGAAAGCGGAATGGGAACTGGTCGCTGCTTACCTGGATTCCCTGGAACCGGACAGGGCGGCCTTCCTGCGAAGGCGCATCCGGGAGTCGGCAACCGCCTCGCGTCCGGTAGTTTGCCCGCTCCTCGACACAGATTCGGGAACGTGCCTTATCTACGAAGCCCGGCCTGTCGCCTGTCGCGCCTACGGTTTCTACGTGGAACGCGAAAAGGTCCTCGGGTGCAGCCGAATCGAGTCCCTCGCTGGACAATCCGCCGATGTGATCTGGGGCAACCACATCGCGCTCGAAGACAAGCTGCAGTCCCTCGGTCCCGCCGAGGAACTGTACCGCTGGCTCGAAGAAGGACAGAAGTTGTAATTTACTCGAAAGCAGCAGGACACAGCGCGCGTCGAATTCCCGAGGGATTTGGCATGAGTTGGCGATCGGCGGCATACGGACTTCTGGCAGGAGTGGCAGGCACGACCGCCATGACTCTGGGCGAAAAGTTGGAGCAATGCTTCACCAATCGGCCTGACTCCTACGTTCCAGCCGAAACGCTATCTCGCTTGCTGCGTAGCAACGCCCGGTTCGTCCGATGAGAGGTTGTACTTGAACTGGGCGATGCACTGGGGACAGGGCATTGTGCTTGGCGCGGTCCGTGGAGTGATGGCCGAGAGCGGCTTCCGGGGCCCGGTTGGTTCATTCCTGTTCATGAACCTCCGATTGCTCAACGACCAGACGCTCGAAAATGCGACGGGAGCCGGCGCACCGCCTTGGACTTGGCCCGTGGACGAGCAAGTGATCGATCTGGTTCACAAAGGTGTTTACGCCTTCGTTGCCGGTTATGTCGCAGACATGCTGATCGAAGGACCTCCCGGCGTTCCGGAACCGAGAAAGCCCTGGTCTGAGCGTTAGGCACTCTTGTCAATATGCTCACGTGGATGGAACTCGCCGTTCTCCAGCCCACGCGCGGCCTGAGTAAGGCGGACCTCGATTTTCTTCTCGATAAAGACGCGAACACCATCGGAGCGCTCTTGCTTCATCTCGCGGCGACTGAAGTCCTCTACCAGCGGATCACTTTCAACGGTGAGCAATTTGAGAAACTTCCCCCGGACTATGAAGCGCAGTGGGGCCCCGCAATGAATCTCGGTAGCGCCGGCAGATCATCGATCAAAGGTCATGACGTGGCTTTCTACCAGGACACGATTCGGGACGTGCGCGAGAAGACGCTTACTGAGTTCGCAAAACGCGACGACGCATGGCTGCTCGCTCCCCTCAAGGAGCCCGGCTGGGGCGGCGGACCAATCAACAACTACTGCCTTTGGTTCCACGTCTGCGAACATATCTCGCATCACGCTGGCCAGATCGATCTTGTGATGAAGCGGCTGCCCAGCGCGAAACCAACCGGGTTGGTTGATCGGTTCGTTTCGTTCGCTCCAGTAATGCCAATGAAAAGCTTGTGCGTGATCTTCCACTCGCCTTCGCACTTGAGCAGCGTGAATAGATCCGAAATACGAGCTTTATACGGCGGCCAGCTCGCCTGACCAAACTTGCACTCGAGCCGCTGTACTCCATAGCCATTGGAATACGCGGAGATCGTGGCCGAATGATCTTCCACCTGTTGGGAGACTTGAGCAGGTGAACAGATCGGACATGTCACGCCGGAGCCAGCATTTTTTGACTGATTCCTGCGACCGCGTCACGACGAAGCGAAGGCTATGGATTCGAGAAGTGTCGACGCTGACAAATGTTGGCTCGATTTCTGTCGCGAATCCGTTCTTGTCAACCCAGTTTAAAACGAAACTGCGTACCCACCTCGAGATCTTGTCCCGCGTATGTCCGAAGAACGACGCCTCCGGATGAAAGCCGGGCGCATGATTTCGCTCTTGCCTTGTTTGCTGCCGTCGATGTAAGCCTGCATAGTGCCGACAATCTGGTCATAGTCGGCGAGATATTTACTGGTTGCCATGCCTGGAACGATACGGTCCGTCGTACCGGGGCGTCAATGGTCAAACTCGGACAAAGTTCGCCAACTAACTTGCCTGTTGCGACGATGGAGTTCCTTTGCCGAACAAGGCTTGGATTCGCGTATAAGCACTCTTCGGTAATGAGCGTATGATCTGGCTCCGCCGGTATCGAAACGCCGTGCGCCTCTGGCGGACCAGATCTCGCAGGATCGTATCCCGCAATCTCGCCCATCTTCCAAACGCCTTGACGGAAGTTACGATTCATGGCCGGACTGGCACGATGCGCCGCATCAATCGCCAGCGTATCGGCAGCCAGAGCCATCCCGTGATAGTAGAGAATGCCCGCGGCCAAAGCCCCTTGTGTCAACTCATCCCCGACCGACTCAATCAAAGTTCCCAAAACGTGAAGTCCGACTTGTCCGACCGTCAGTGCCATCGTCGCACCCAACTCGAGACCTTTGGTTGCCATACCCAGAATCCCGCTGTGTTGCAGGTTCAACGCTTCATCCAAATCGAAATCGCCTTCCGCCAGGTGTTGCGCTGCGCTCTCCGTCAAATCGCCCGCCGCCTGCAGGCCCATGCCCGCCTTCTTGATCATGAGGTTCAACGCAATCGAATCCTGCCGGTTCAGATACGTATTGATGAACAGGCTGGCTCCGCAGCGCTGAATCAGTAATCGCCAGGCGTAAGTGGACGGCCGCTTTCCTAGCCTCGAGAGCACGTGAAACTGCAGCTCCAGCGCTGCCGCAAAAATCGTAAACAGATCGACGTACCGGTTCTGGCTGATGCCGATCGTCAGGCCGGTTGCGAGCGCCCGCTCAGCGATATCCTTCTCGAGTTCCTCGACCAGCCACTCCGCTCGTCCCTGATCATCCTCCGGAGATTTTGGGCAGCTCCGATGAGACCAGGCAGGCGATGCCAGCAAGGCCGCGACGTAAGCGGCGCGTTCCTGATGCTTCGAGTCGCTGGGGTCCAGCGGAATGTGCCGCCATCGCGAGAACCGCCGCCGTTCCCGTTTCTCTGGCCAAACCACCGCCACACGCCGCAGCCATAGCCGCCGATACCAGCGCGCAAAAATCAAAATTGCCACGAGCGCAAGCAAGGGGACCGAGCTCAATGCGGCGAGCAGGAACCAGTCCGGCCCGTGAATGGGCGGGGCAAATCCCAGGCCCAAACGCACACGCTCCGCCAGCGAGATTGCGTAATGATACGTGACCAACCCGCCGCTGCAGATGACAACGAGAAACCCTGCGGCACTCGCCCACAGCAACACACCGAAAAGAAACTGCCCACGCCGGCGCAGGTCGACGAGCGGTGAGTCGGAGCCGCGGCTGCCATCAACAGTCATACTTCATTGTCCGTCCTCACCGATTGAGACATGCCTCAGTCCCGCTGACAAGGCCCTTGATCACCAGGACCGCGTACCATACTCGGTCGACATGCGATCTCCATGGTTGATACCGATCGCGGCATGTCTCCTAAGTTGCGGGCCCATCTTCGGAGCGAATCCCGGAGATTCGTCTTGCCATTGGAGGGCGCGCCGCGCTCGACTTTGTACCGGTCTACATCGGTTCCTCGCTGGGGTTTTTTTCGGGACGCAGGTCTCAACGTGACCATCCAGGATCTGCCGGGAACACCGAAAGCAGTGCAATCCCTTCTGGGAGGAAGTAGCGATCTGGTCGCAGGAGGCTACGGCGCCGCGATCGAGATGGCCGGGCAGGGAAAGCATCTGCAGTCAGTTGCTGTCATGGAGCCTTGGCCGCCCTTTGTGCTTCTCACGTCAAATTCGACCGGGCAAACTCGTACGGTACGAGACCTGAAAGGTCTTACGGTCGGAATCGCATCGCCCGGATCTTCAACTCACCGTTCCTTAATTACCTGCTGGTAAGAACGGGTTGACTCCGTCCGATGTCACTCCCGTCGGAGTAGGCGTGAACTTCACAATGGCCGAGTGGTCGAGCATGGCAAGGTACATGCCGTCATCGCAGGTCCTCTAGGGCGAGCGCTGCTCGAGAAGAACCCGGCTGTACGGATGATTGTCGATTGTCGAACTGCAGAAGGTGCAAGAGCCTCGCTCGGGACCGACAATCTTCCATTCAGTGCGTTACTAGCTCGATTCGGAATGGGCATTCAGAAGAACCCCGAGACTCTACGTAAAGTCAGGCTATGCCGGAACAATACAAGGGAACCGATCCCGTTTTGTATCTCGCCGCATTGCGGCGGATACTGCCCGTGTTTTCGACGGACGGCATCATGCCTAAAGATGGGCCGTCCCACATGAGAGACTTCCTCGCCGCCTCCGATACAGGTCTGCTTAAGAGTAAGATCCAACTCGAGCAAACTTATACGGACGCTTATGTCCAGATTCAGTAGTGCATTTCAGAAATAACTATCGTCCCGAAATTTGCCGGGCCGCTTCGGCGCACTGAGTTTCTCCGGACTGCACGGGTGGAGTTACGGAGGGTGATACTCATCCGAGAACCCGCTGTTCGTTTAGCCCGTACGGTATACGGTCCGACCGTGTACCGTTACACGACCTGCTTGCCAGCGAGGCTCTTTGCACCCCACAATGACCCTCGAGGTCCGCGATTTGGGGAAGTTTGTTTTTATCTTGCTCTTGGTTGGTGGAGTAGCAAGCGCCGCTTCCGTTACGATTGGAACGGCGAACGCGGTGAACGCGATCCCCTTCGCATATTCCGCGGGCCTCGCATCCCCATATCAACAGGTCTATTCGAGTTCTGCCTTCCCAAACTCGATTAACATCGGTTCCATCAGCTTCTTCTTAACCCCGGTGGCGGGCGGCCACGACCAGCTTGAATCAAGCCATCTCAATTAGCTTGTCCACAACCACTCGCTCAGGAGACGAGTGGTACCATCATGCTCCGCAAGGCGCCGATGCCCAGCTCTTTGGCACGTACACTCTTGGTGGCACATCTCCCGGTGTTCTGACGTTTGTAGGTACACCGTTTGAGTTCAACCCAGCGCACGCGAGCCTGATGCTTCAGATCGTCTCGTCCTCGTGGCCGTCCACTGACCTGTTCACCGAGGCATATTTTGAGTCGGACAATAGTGGACAGTTGATTTCCCGGTACTGCAACGAAAGTGAATGCAACGAAGCGCAAGGCTTAGTCACAAGATTTGATCCCGCAGTTACGTCGGTATCCGTTGCCGCGCCTGAGCCTAATACCCTGACCCTTCTGGCCGTCAGTCTGCTTGGGCTGACTTCCATTCGATTGGGACGGCGTCGCAAGCTCCGGGAGAACTGATCTTTTGCTCCAAAAGGTGCGACGATCGTTCTAACTCAGACGACGAAACCTTCACAGTGTCCGCTGCCGCGTTGCTTCGGCCCGTTGAATCTGGCATTGAATACACATCCTGACGGTCACAGTGCCGTCCAGATTCGCCCTGCAGGCCCAATTCCGTTCATTCGCTTCGCTGGCCGATACTACGTGTTCGGCGAGCTTCGACATTCCCGGGATGGTTTTCCCGCACTGCACGCATGTCGTTGCGGACATACCGCTACGCTACCTCAAGCTCGACCAGTTCTTCGGCTGCGCCCACCTGCATGGGAAGAATGCCGGCCTTCTCCTCGCCGTTCAGATCGAGGATCTCCCGGAAGCTTCCTTCGATTGTTCTTACCGCATTGCTCATCTGATGCAGCCACGTGCTCCAGAACTCTTCAATCGAAGGGACCTGCTTACTGTGTTTGATCTCGCGCTGAATATCTTTGCGGAAGGCCGGAATATCAAAGCCCCGAAGCATCGCCGCACCCGCGTCCGTGAGATTAATCTGATCGTTCAGGTCCAGGCTCAGAGCATCCTTTCGAAAGGTTCGCTCTTCGCCCTTCTTGCTAAGAAAGGTAATTCGCTCTTGGAAAGTCAGCGAGCCGGACAGGAGATGCGCTTCTTCAGTTACACCCATTAGCGTGGTCGCGCTCGTCACGGCCTTAGCCACAATAGGAGCGCTCGTCGCATGAAGCCGGATCTGTGCCGGCGTCGAGACACCAACCCAGAGTTCATTCGCAAGCTGCGTCATGGAGAAAAAGTTGGCGACAACCGATTCGAGTTCCGAGTCTTCCAGCTTCACGATCTCTTTCGGACGGAACCGCGTCGCTTCGTCCGCGCGCTTTTCGAAGTCGCTCGCGTACTGCGTATCGGCATGGAGCTTCTGAAGTATGGCGGCAGGCCAGTTCGGTCGCTTGAAATCCCATGCCACTGGCAAGACCTCCACACCCAGCTGCTTCAGAACCCCTTTGAGAACATGCAGAGTTTTCTTTCCGCTGTTCTCCACATACAGCCGGCCTTCGTGAAAATCAAGCAGCACCGGAAACTGTTTCCGCATCGCGGCTGTGACGCCCCGGATGTCCTGATCGACCGACTTCTTATCGACAGCCTTCAGAAACTTGTACGGGCGTTCGAGAGCGGCGTACGAGTGCTGCTCTTTGATAGAAGCGAGATCACTGACGTCCTTCCATTCGTTCGAGACGGCCCACAATCCATACCAGGGCAAGCTCGAATGCACCTGAAAGCTGTTCTCGCCGCAGCCGAAGTTCTCGAGCGCCAGTAACGATTCCGGCAGGCTGGAATTGGCTCGCGTTTCCTCGTCTGAAGCCGCGTAGCGGGCGAGTTCTCCTTCCGCATCCAGGTCGAGGGTCGCCTGCTCATCGAGACGCGGAGCGCTGAATGGATTCACGCCGATAGCATCGATCTTGATGTGCCGGGTAATGGCGGACGCGGCGCACTGAGAAACCGCGAGCATCAGTCGTTGATCCTCCAGGTTCGCTTTGAATGCCTCGAGCGAGTCTTTGTTCAGGCCGAGAATAGCCCAGTTACCACGTCCAAACATGCTGTAGAGTCGGTATCTCCTGATAGCGCGGATCGCACGAGCGGAGCGACCTGGAAAGGCCGCAGGAGAACGTGACAGTTTATTCCTGCAACATCGCCAAACGTGAACTGCCGGTGGTTCGCTGCGTCTGTGACCGCCCCACCTTTTTACCACGGAGCAACCGTTCCGCCTCGGAGCCTCCTCTTCCGGCGAGCCTTACTCTAGTGCGTCCATGAAGATGCGATGGTCAAGCCTCAATGCGTCGCCACCAGCACATCGTTCTCGTCTGCCGCGATCAACATTTCCGGAACGAATCGCTTGCCAATCTGAAGCACTAGGGCGGAGATCAGGGCGGTGCCTGCCAGCGACAGAATAACGGCTCTCACACCAAACACTCCGATGCCCGTCGACATGATCGCTCCCGTGCCCATCTGCACGAACCCGAGCAGAGCGGATGCGCTTCCGACATTGCGCGAGAACGGCGCGAGTGCAATTGCAGCGGCATTCGGGTAAGTGAGTCCGATACAAGATAGAAATACGAAGAAGAGAACGAGCACCGGCACCATCGTCAACCTGTGTAACTCTGTGCCCACGACGAACAGGATCCCTGTGACCACCTGCACGGTCAAGCGCTATTGAAAAGATGCGGCTGCTCGTGAACCGGCGCAATAGAAACACATTCAATTGGCTACCGGCAATGAACCCGCCCGTCAGAACCGCAAAGATCGCGCCGAATGTCTGCGCGCTGACGTGGTACCCGTCCATAAACAAAATAGGCGACCCCGCGACATACGAGAAGAGGCCGGAGAACGAGAATGCGCCTGCGATACCGTACGTCACGAACTGTGGCTGCTTCCAAACGTGCAGATAAGTCCGGAGAAGTTGTGCAGGATGCAGTGAGATGCCGCGGTCTGGCGTGTGTGGTTCGGCTAAAAACAGCAGGACGACCGTGAGAATCGCCGCAGCAAACAACGCCAGTAGAACGAAAATCCATTGCCAGCCGAGCGAAATCATCACAAGGCTTCCGATCGATGGCGCAAGCAAAGGCGAAACCCCGATCACAAGGAATACGAGCGAGAACACACGCGCGCTCTGTTCCGGCGGAAAGAAGTCGCGAACCATCGCAACCGCAGCCACCTGTGCCACGCATCCCCCAAGCGCCTGTACGAAACGCAGCGCGACAAGAGTGTTCAGATCATGCGGATGAATGCAGCCGAGAGACGCCGCGATGTAGAGAATCAGCCCGGCCGTCAGCGGTGGCTTGCGTCCAAATCGGTCGAGCAGCGGACCATAGAAGACCTGCCCCAGCGCAAAGCCGATGAAGTAACTGGATAACGAGAGCGAGATTGCCGCGGTATTCGTATGGAACTGCGCTGCCACCCGCGCGAACGCGGGAAGGTACATGTCTACCGCAAACGGCGACACCAGGCTCAGCGTCCCGAGAACCAAAATGATTACCGCATCCGGTAATCTGCCTTGTTTGTAACGGCTGGTGGTTAAACTTTCGGTCCTGGAGGTCAAAATAGTTCGGATGTGCGCCGCTACTGCTGAAGATTCGGCGCAAAGTGCTCATCGTCGCCAGAAAGGGACGATAGTAAGATAGCCCGATACGCGAGTGCAGGTTTCGGAGGAGGGTCGGATATGTGTGACCAGGAACATTTTGAAAAGGATCGGGAAGAATTCGAACGTCTCGGTCTGGTAACGAGAAAACAGTTTGGCATCCTGCTGGGAGCTGGAGTCGCGATGATGTTGCCCGAAGTTGCCAACGCGGTCGGAGTCGTTGAATCGGACGTGAACGTGACCACTCCGGATGGCACTGCCGACTGTTACTTCGTGCACCCGGCCAGCGGAACCGCCCCTGCTGTTCTCGTCTGGCCTGACATCTTCGGTCTGCGTCCTGCCTTTCGGCAAATGGGCAAGCGTCTCGCACAGTCCGGCTATTCGGTGCTTGTGGTTAATCCGTTCTACCGCACCAAGAAAGCCCCGACCGCGGAAGCCGGAGCGGCTACGCCG
Organism: uncultured Acidobacteriaceae bacterium; assembly: GCA_963744795.1. Lineage (GTDB taxonomy): Bacteria > Acidobacteriota > Terriglobia > Bryobacterales > Bryobacteraceae > Bog-105. Next base: position 168,190 of record CAVUVF010000015.1, on the reverse strand, counting down.
ATCGACCAGGTCCGGCCGCTCGCGGGGAGCTTAAACGAAGGAACACAGACGACGGATGCCAAGGCGTTCCTCGCCTGGCTCGACGGACAATCCTCAGTAGCAAAGAATCGAAAAATGGGAACGCAAGGTTATTGCATGGGAGGCCCATTCGCGTTTCGGACAGCAGCCGCGGTGCCCGATCGCGTGGGCGCGGTAGCCACCTTCCATGGTGGAGGACTCGTCACCGATCAGCCGAACAGCCCGCACCTGCAAGCGGCAAAAACGAAGGCGCAATTCCTGATCGCGATCGCAGCCAACGACGATGCCCGCTCACCGAAAGACAAGGACATCATGAAGGAGACGTTCGCCCAGGCGAACCTGCCCGCCGAAATCGAAGTCTACGCCAACGCGGCGCACGGTTGGTGCCCTCCGGATTCAAAGGTCTACAACGAGGCTCAGGCCGAGAAAGCCTGGAGCCGCTTGCTTGCGCTCTACGGAAAAGCGCTCGCTTGAGACGGACACACGGAGCCGTGAGAATGTCGTCTTCTTTCAGGGTTGCCAGTACAATTCCGGCGTGACGACGAAGCGAACTGGTATGTCCTGGATGAACGTCTTCAGCCAGGCGGCACAATAAGCCATTCCGGGTTGTTCGGACTCGACGTGTCCCATGAGGATGAGAGCCTTGTGCCGGCCTTCCGCGGCCGCGTCCGAAACGTATTCGATCGTTTCCCATTCCGGAACCTCGCCGATCACCATAGCTTCCACATCGTCGCGCCTGAGCACGGGCAAGTGACGCTGCGGACCGGCTGCACCCGGTAACAACGCTATCTGGGTTACTTCCAGATCGGGATCCCCGACAACGCGGACTGTTTTAATGCCGATCCGTTGCTGAATCGATTTGGCCAAATCGCGGACCGTCGTCCGTGGAAGAACGAAGAGATGCGGATCCGTAACGGTTTCGTAACCCTCCCACTGCAACGCATCGGCTACGCCGCGCAAAATGCCATCCGGCTTCATCATGTGCCAGTGATCATGGAATCGCCAGACTACCAGGTGATGTTCCGCGATGAACTTCTCTTTTTCTCGCCAGACCGGATCATTAGCCGCTTCAAAGGTTTCGGTTTTATCGAGGTGGCTGTAGAATGTCGGCTCGTGAGTGATGATGAAGTTCGTGTTCTCCGCGGCGGCTTTTTTCAGGACATCGAACGTCGCCATCATCGCGGTTGCGATGCCGGTAACCGGGGTATTCGGATCGCCTGCCTTGAATGTGTCAACGGTGTCGCCCGTCCATGACACACCGCTGCGTTGTTGAATGAGAGCAACAATCTCCCGCGCTGTCGGGGGCTTCGCCGCCTGTCCGGGTAGGAAAGTCGTCGTGAAAAGGGCGAGCGTGAGGGTTCTGATGATCAAACGCCCATCATATATTCGGCCGCTCGGCTCATTTCTGAATAATAAGTGAAGATGCGCACATTGAAACTGCTGGTGGCGGCTCTTTTGGCTCTCACCTTACTCGTTGTGGCGGGAGGAACAATCGTCTACGAGACCATCCCGCTCAGCAATACACAGCGCGCTCGCTTCGACGCCATTATCGTCTTGGGATACCCAACCAACCCGGACGGTAGCCCCTCGCCGATACAACGCACTCGCGTCATGGAAGGTGTGCGGGAATACCGTCGCGGCATCGCAGCCGCACTCATCATGACAGGAGGTGCCGCACATAACGGCTACGTAGAAGCTGACGCCATGGCGGAACTCGCCATTGCACAGGGCATACCCGCTAACGTTGTCCTGCGCGAAAAACAAGCCAAGGATACGGTTCAAAACGCATACTATTCGGTGGCTATCATGCAGGCGCATCAATGGAAGTCGGCCGAAGTCGTCAGTTCGCAGAGCCATCTTCCCCGCGCCAGTCTCATCTTTGCTCGCTTCCCCGTCCGGTACTCCATGCACGGCGCGCCGGATCCTCCTGAAACAGGCTGGGTCTCTGATTGGGCCGCGTTCATTTATGAAGCCCGAAACACGGGCCGGATCCGGCTGTTCGGATTCACTCCCACCCGTTACCTGCCTTGAGAGCCTGCCTCCTGATCACCGGCCGAACTTTCATCACGTGAATGCTTCGGCCCGCTGAACCGTTTCGCCGGCGATTTCCGCGTATTGTGCAGGAGGCTAGAACATGCTCAAGTCAGAAGTGGTTTACCGACCTGTGAATACCGGACCAGCTTACTGGGGGCCGGGCGACAGATATACCTTTCTCGTGACAGGCGAGCAGACCGGCAACGCCTATTCGGTTATGGAGGCCTTCGTGCCCCCGGACGGGGGACCGCCGCCGCACATCCATAACCGTGAGGACGAGACCTTCTACATCGCGGAAGGGGAATGCAGTATCACGATTGAAGACAAGACGGTGCTTGCCAGAACTGGTGACTTCGTCAACATCCCGCGCGGTGTGATGCACTACTTCCGCAACAACGGAACTGTTCCGGTCCGCATGATCGTGACCTTCACGCCATCCGGCCTGGAAATTTCTTCCGCGAAACGCTCGAACCGGCGATCGACCGTAACGCACCACCACCGCAAAATATACCTGCCGTCGTGAGTAGATACTTGGCCGCCGCTCCAAAATACGGACTCGACATTCTGCTGCCCGCGCACGAACTCGCCGCCTGAGCCGCAGACTGGGGTCACGGGCTCATGCTCTTTTGTTTGCGTCTGCCTGGACGAAGACGGGCACCTCGATCAGGTTCCGGATTGAGAAGCGTCGACCCCGCGCTTCCGTCCCCGAATCCCGGTTAGGATCAGCCATACCGCAACGCTCAACATAATGACGGCTCGCAGGTTCGACGTTCGAAACGAATCTCCGTTCCCGATCTGTTGAATCCTCAGGTAGTCATTCGTTCCTGTTGCAAGTGCAAGGACAATCACGAAACCACATCCGCTCCTTGAATGGACGCACATCGCCAACCTGGTCAGCACTGAATCGTTAAGCAAACGGTTCAGCGCCCCGCCCTCATCACTCGAACTTTAGCGGTCGTCAAGGCCCGAAACGAATCGCAAGCCGAACTAAGTCTAGGGACGAGGTCCTCTGTTCAACATGAGCGAAAAGGTCGGAGAAGGCGTTGACCGCCGGAACTTCTTACAGTCAATTGCCGCCGTCGGCGCCGCCTCAGGCGACGTTAGGAGTGAGACAACCGCTGATGTTGTCGTCGCCCAAACCAATAAAAGGTCGGCCGATGACGCGACGGCTGCGGACATTATCGTAGACAGCCTCCTCGAGTGGGACGTCAGTCACGTTTTTGGAATGGTAGGCGACGGAATTAATCCGATCGTCGATGCACTCCGCCGGCGAAAGGACCGCATCCGCTTCGTTGGCGTGCGTCACGAGGAGGCCGCCGCATTCATGGCGTGCGGTTGGGCCAAACATACGGGCCGGTTAGGAGTGTGTCTCGCAACCACCGGTCCGGGAGCAGTGCACTTATTGAATGGGCTCTACGACGCTGCCTTCGACGGCGCACCTGTTCTTGCCATCACCGGGGAGACCTTCCACGATCTGGCCGGGCTCCGCTTTGTGCAGGGTGTAGACACAAAGGCCCTGATGCAGGACGTAGCCATGTTCAACGTGAGGGTCTCGGGGCCGGTCCACGCACAGACCGTGATGAACCGGGCTTGCCGGGCGGCTTTGGGCAATCGCGGCGTAGCGCACATCACAGTTGCGAAAGACGTGCAGGCCATGAAGCTGTCGGCAGACAAGCCGTCAATGGAGAACCACGGCTTGCAAACTTCTGCTTCCTGGATGCCTGTTCAGGACGCGCCTTCCGCGGAGCAACTTCGCCGGGCTGCGGATCTTTTGAACGGGGGAAACAAAGTCGCCATCTTAGTCGGCCAGGGTGCGTTGAACGCAAGACAGGAAGTGGCGCACGTCGCCGATGCCCTTGGTGCGCCAGTGGCAAAAGCACTTCTCGGTAAGGCGGTATTGCCGGACGATTCGCCGTTCACGACCGGAGGGATCGGCCATCTGGGCACGCAACCCTCGGAGTGGGCCATGCACGCCTGTGACACGGTTCTGATCGTTGGGTCCACCATGCCTTGGATCGATTCGTATCCGAAACCCGGACAGGCGCGAGGAGTCCAGATCGACCGCAACCCGGATCGGATTGGGCTGCGATATCCCGTGGAAGTCGGTCTGGTTGGCGACAGCAAAACGACTTTGGTCGCGTTACTGCCTCTGCTGAAGCGAAAGAGCGATCGAGCGTTCCTGGACGAAGCCCAGCGTCGCATGCGGGACTGGAACGGTTTGCTTGCCCGGATTACGGCGACTTCCCGTGTCCCGCTGCGTCCGCAAGCCGTCGTAAAGACACTCAGTGATCTTCTAGCCGATGATGCGGTCGTATCACTTGATTGCGGGGCCAACACGCATTTCTCTGCCCGGCATATCCACTTGCGTGAAAATCAGCAGTTGACCAGTCCCGGAATGCTCGCCACCATGGCTCCGGGATTGCCGTTCGCCATTGCTGCCCAGTTTGCGTATCCGGAGCGGCAGAGCGTAGCGGTAGTGGGAGATGGAGGATTCGCCATGCTCATGGCCGAGTTGAGCACCGCCGTTCAGCACAACTTGCCGGTTAAAATCATCCTGCTGAAGAACAATAGTTTGGCCGAGGTCCGATTTGAACAGGAGGACTTGAAGTATCCCCAGTTCGGATGTGACCTTCCGCCGATTGACTTCGTTGCATTTGCGAAAGCGTGTGGCGCTGACGGATTTCGGTGTACCCGGCCCGAGGAAGTGCGTCCCGCCATCGAATCCGCACTTCGTTCAAAGAAAGCCGCATTGGTCGAAGCCGTTGTCGATCCAGATGAGAAGCCGGCGAAACCCGCAGAGCTGAAGGCCTGATCGTCCGATCATCTCTACAAACAAAAAACGCCCGGACGGGACCCTGTTGCTTCCCGCCCGGGCAATACCAGTTGCAAGGCTGGAATTCGCTACGAACGCGAACGGCGTCGCAGCCGGTAGGCTCCGGTTCCAATCAGCGCGGCGCACGTCAAGCGCAATGCTCGATGGCTCCGGTACCGGCGTTGGACCAGGATCGGGCCCGGGGCCTGGCTCTTGCTGGGCAAGTCCATAAGTTCCTACGGTGAACCCGTTCCAGAATTCATTCGTCAGACTAGTCCAGGTGATGGTGGACACCGCTCCTGTAAACCGAACCACGCCGTGCGGCTCGCCGCCCGTGGAATTGAGATCATAGGTCCCGCCCGAGACAACCTTGGTCAGCCCACCGCAGCCCCAGTATCCACATCCGGTGCTGACGATGTCGAAGTCCTGGCTGAACCGGTAACCGTTGCCATTCAGACTCACCACCGCAAAGAAAAGATTATCGACAGGTTGCGAAAATGTAAGTGTCTTCACTGAAGCGGTTGAATTAGCGATGATATCGGTACCTGAAGGCGCGTTGTCTACCAATGAACTGATATATGGCGTCGATGGATTCCAATAGTTAGTTCCTCCACTCGTCTGAATGAAGGCGATTTGGCCCGAGTAAGTCACGTTCACCGCCGTCCCATTGACAGTCAGAGTGCCCGTTGCTGTGGCGTTGTTGCCTGTGGTTCCACTAATCCAGTCAACCCAGGTAACCGGGGCCGCAGATAGCTGCGTCAGCGCAGATAACGCACCGAACGCAATTCCAAGAAACAGTTTCATGTAATATCCCCAAAGTAGCTTTGATGCAACTGCTCAAAATTGTATCTTCCGGCTATCCCACAGTAAAGTTGGATTGGTACTTACTCGCAAGCAACAGAGTAACAATCGCTCCCGCGTGCATTTTTGCTGCATTTGGTACACCTGCACCGCGGCTGGAGGACCGGGACACTACTGCCACATGAGCGAACTACAATCTCTGTTAGTGATGGTTGCCGATTCCGCGCTCCTCGAAACTCATCGCCCGGCGCTGACGGGACACTGCTACCGAATGTTGGGCTCCGCCTTCGACGCCGATGACGCTGTGCAGGAAACGATGATTCGAGCCTGGCGCAGTTTCGATCAATTCGACGGCCGCTCATCGTTGAAAACGTGGCTCTATCAAATCGCAACCAATGTCTGCCTCGATGAGTTGAAGAATCGGGGACGCCGCGCCCGCCCCATTGAAGAGGGTTCTCCATCTTCCGGTTCGCCTTCGCTGGAATCGTTGACCCAACGCTCCGGCGAGTACTGGATTGAGCCGATTCTTGACTCTCGCGTCTTGCCCGCCGCCGCTGATCCCTCCGAGCGAGCGGCCCTTCGTCAAAGTGTCCGCCTCGCCTTCATCGCAGCGCTTCAAAATCTGGCGCCGAAGCAGCGTGCCGCTTTGCTCATGATCGAGGTCTTGGGATGCTCCGCCGCCGAGGTCGCGCAAACCCTGGAAACATCCGTAGCTTCGGTCAACAGCGCCCTTCAAAGGGCTCGTGCCACGCTCGCCCGACAAAGTCTGGACGAACCCGCCGAACTGACGGAAGCTCAGGGACAGATGTTGAGCCGCTACGTCACAAAGTTTGAGAGTTACGATGTGGACGGCCTGACGGCTTTGATGCGCCACGACGCGACACTCTGCATGCCCCCGTACTCGTTATGGCTGCAAGGACCCGAGGACATCCGAACCTGGATGCTTGGATTGGGATGCGGCTGCCGCGGTTCGCGATTGGTCCCTACGTTTGCCTCCGGCTGGCCGGCGTTCGCCCAATATCGGCCCAATCCGGAAGGTGGCCACACCGCGTGGGCCCTCATCGTACTTGAGCTATGCCAAAACCAGATCGCCGGCGTCAATTCCTTCCTCGACGCGGCGAATCTCTTCCCGCGATTCGGCTTCCCCCTGACGCTTCCGGCGTGACCCGTGGCCCCGCGGTCTCTCGCATCTTTTTTTTGGTGGAGACCGATGATTTCCCCGGGCGGCCGCAGTCAGAGTGGGTAAGGAGAACATAAAATGAGCGGGTACGTGATCTCAACCACGATGGCATCCCAGATCAAATCCGAAACGGTCGGCATTTCTACCAAGCGCCTTTGGACCGGCCGCGTCCTGAGCGGCTTTGCCAGCCTGTTTTTTCTATTCGACGGAGGCATGAAATTAGTCAAGCCTCCCGCGGTGGTCCAAGCGACCCTCCAGTTGGGTTATCCCGAATCGGCTATCGTCGGCATCGGGCTCTTGCTGCTCGCCTGCACAATTCTGTACCTGATTCCCCGAACTGCCCTCCTCGGCGCCGTCCTGTTGACTGGCTACCTGGGCGGCGCAATCGCCACCCACGTTCGTGTGAGTGGGTCGTGGTTCAACATCCTGTTTCCAGTCGTGTTCGGGGCCTTCGTTTGGGGCGGTCTCTACCTCCGGGACAAGCGCTTGCAACCGTTCCTCGCCAGCGAAAACATCGCCCGGTAATCCGTAAGTTCATCCCTTAAACAGGTAAAGGAATCTCCATGAAGAGCGTGACAACTTATATTCACTTCGACGGCAGCTGCCGCCAGGCGATGCAGTTCTACGGGCAGTGTTTGGAAGGGGAAATCCAGGTCATTCCGCTTCCGGACAACACTGGCCAGCCTTCGAGCGATCCGTCTGCAAGGATCATGCACAGCCAGCTCATGCGAAATGGCCAACCGATCCTGATGGCCTCTGACGGAGGTCCGGGTGGCACCGTCAAGGCGGGAAACAACTACTCCGTTTCGATTGATTGCGAATCGACCGCTGAAATCGAACGTCTGTTCACGGCCATTGGCGAGGGCGGCCAAGTCCACATGCCTTTAGCCGACATGCCTTGGGGAGCGCGCTTCGGTATGCTCACTGACCGGTTTGGCACGCAGTGGATGTTGAACTGTGCACTGAGCCAGTAGCCGGGAACGCGTCGGGTCAGTCCCGAAGCCGCGCGGCGCGGGAGCTATGGTTCACCAACAGCGATCAATGCCAATAGTAAGTTAAATACTTCTGATCGCATGCTCACTACTCGCTGCCTGTGTGTCGCATTGCTTGCTGTTTCGACTGCTGTCGCCGCATCGCAACATGTTCGGCGACTTCCGCGCTTACATGTCAGCTCCAATCACCGCTTTATCGTGCAGGACAACGGACAGCCGTTCTTCTATCTCGCCGATACGGCTTGGGAGCTGTTTCATCGGCTGAACAGAAACGAAGGTGCGGACTACCTCCGCACTCGGGCGCAACAAGGCTTTACCGTGGTACAAGCCGTTGCACTTGCCGAAGTTGATGGACTCAGTGATCCGAACGCGTTTGGCAAGCTCCCTTTGCTCGATCGTGATCCTGCCCGGCCCGCGGTAACGCCCGGAGCGCGCTCTACCGTCTCGGCCGAGTACGACTATTGGGACCATGTCGAATACCTCATCGACGAAGCCAACCGGCAAGGCTTATACGTCGGGCTCTTGCCGGCTTGGGGCCGCTGGGTGGTGAAGAATGCACGTGCGCCGGAAGACGCTGTGTTCAATGCGGCAAACGCTTTCACCTATGGAGAATTCCTGGGGAAGAGATTTAGGGACAAGGGAGTGATTTGGATTCTCGGAGGCGATCGTTCTGCCGACGGAGTGGAGGACGTTTGGCGCAGTATGGCGAAAGGCATTGCGACGGGCGTTTCGGGCCACGAAGACTACGACGCCGTGTTCATGAGCTTCCATCCCAGAGGAGGCGGCACTTCCTCGACCTGGTTTCACAACGATGCGTGGCTGGACGTCAACATGCAACAGACCGGCCACGGTTTAGCCGAAACCGTTCAATCCTGGAAGAAGATCGCCGCCGATTACCTGCTGACACCGCCAAAGCCGGTGATTGACGCCGAGCCGCTCTATGAGGACCACCCCCTCGCGTTTCACTCAGCGGCCAACGGTTACAGCTTCGATGCGCACGTGCGACAGCGCGCTTACTGGGACCTCTTCTCAGGTACATGCGGACATACCTACGGGAATCATGCCGTATGGCAGATGTACGCTCCTGGACGTAAACCGGTCAATGGGCCACTGATGTACTGGTTTGAAGCCGTTCATCGTCCGGGCGCAGAGGAGATGCGTTACGTGCGCGAGTTGATCGAGTCACGTCCCGTTCTGTCTCGGATCCCCGATCAGACGCTTGTCACGGACGAACTGGCAGGCGCTGATCACATCGCCGCCACCCGTGGTGACGACTACGCTTTCGTCTATGATGCTCAGGGTCGGGCGTTCACACTCAACCTGGGAAAGATCTCGGGAGAGCGTGTGAGGGCGTGGTGGTTTAATCCACGCAGCGGGGACACAACCGCGGCCGGTGAATTCGCAAATTCAGGAGCACACGAGTTCAAGGCGCCATCAGAAGGATTTGGCAGCGACTGGGTACTGATCGTGGACGACGCGTCCAGGAACTATCCTCCGCCTCAGCGTAGAACACGGTGATTCGTTGATGGCTGCGAAGCCCTGATCGTACACCGGACCTTCAATTTCTTTGGATCTTCCCGCCCCGCTCGTGCGTATTCCGTTCTGTCACTCCGGTATTGGGGAACGGTTTTCGGTAACCAAACCGTTCGGTCGGAGTATTGCAACTGGAAGGTGCCGCAAATAATTTGCTAACCGCATACCGCTTCGTCCGTATTAGGTACGAAACTCCGAGTGTGTGCGCGGCGGATCGCGGCCGTAACACTCGCTGACAAAAAATGGCGGACATAAAAGAAGCGCTTCGGCAACTGAAGAAAGCACCCGGATTCACCATTACCGCAGCCATTACGCTCGCATTGGGTATTGGCGCGACCACGGCGATTTTCACTCTCGTCCATCAGGTCATGCTGAAATCTCTGCCGGTCACCAGGCCTGAAGAGCTCTGGCGCATCGGCGACAAAAACCGTTGCTGCAATTGGGGTGGCTACACACAGGACAAGGAGGGCGACTTTGCGCTCTTCTCCTGGGAGGCCTTCAACAACTTCCGTACCCACACGCCCGAGTTCTCAGATCTCGCCGCTCTCCAGGCCGGCAACGCGCCCCTCGGTGTTCGCCGCGCCGGTCTGCGCACGCCTGTCGATACTCGCAATGGCCAATATGTCTCTGGCAACTTCTTCCGCACGCTGGGAATTCAACCTTGGATCGGACGCTTCTTCAGCGACGCCGACGATCGCGAAGGTGCTCCGCCCGTCGCCGTCATGAGCTATCACGTCTGGAACGACAAGTACGGGTCCGATCCTTCCGTCGTGGGCGCCAGTTACCAGATCAATGGCCATCTGTTCACCGTTATTGGCGTCGCGCCGCCGAGCTTCTATGGAGCCAAACTCGTCGGCTGGGGCATGCCCGATATCTGGCTTCCGGTCACCACCGAAGCGCTTCTGGGCGAAGCTGCGGCGCGACTCAAACGGCCTAACTCGAACTGGCTCGACCTCCTCGGGCGTGTTCGTCCCGGCGTTGACCCTAAGACCCTCGAAGCCAAACTGCGCGTCGAGTTCCACGATTGGCTCGCCAGCCACGTGCCCGATATGGAACCGAGTGAGAAACAGACCTGGCGTCAACAGACGCTGCACCTCGTTCCTGGCGGCGCCGGTGTTGCAGCGATGCGCGATCAATACCAGGCGGGATTGAAGCTGCTGCTCATTGCAGCCGGTTGCGTGCTTCTCGTTGCCTGTGGGAACCTTGCCAATCTCATGCTTGCGCGAGGCCTGAAAGAACGTTCGCAAACTTCTGTCCGTGTCGCTCTTGGCGCATCGCGTGCCCGCTTGGTTCGTAAGGCGCTTGTCGAGTCTACGTTACTCGCGATTATCGGCGGAGTTTTAGGTATTGGCGTCGCCTATGCGGGCAGCAAACTCATCCTCTATCTTGCTTTCCACAGTAATAGTGGTCCCAATAACTATGTCCCCATCGACGCCTCGCCTTCCTGGCCCGTTCTGCTGTTCACGCTGGCTGCGTCGGTCCTCACCGGCATCGTTTTCGGCATCGCCCCCGCCTGGATGACCTCCCATGTCGATCCCGTCGAAGCTCTCCGCGGTAGCAACCGTTCCGTGCGCGGCGGCGGTTCGGTCGCTCAAAAAGTTCTCGTCATCGCCCAGGCTGCCATGTCCCTCGTCCTGCTCTCCGCCGCTGCCCTTCTCGGCCAGAGCCTCCGCAATCTCGAGCACCAGAATTTCGGCTTCGAAACGGCCGGCCGCTATCTCGCCTCCATCAATCCGACGCTGTCCAATTACAAACCCGAACAGATGGAGCAGCTCTTCCGCCGCATTGATGAACGCCTGCTCCAGATCCCGGGCGTCCGAATGGTCGCCCCGGTGCTCTACGCACCCATGAGTGGCGACAGTTGGAATGAAGGCGTTTTCATTGCCGGCCGGCCACAGCCTCCTCCCAAGGCAGAGATCGGCGCCGGCTGGGCACGTGTCATGCCGGGCTTCTTCGAGACCGTCGGCGCCAGAATCGTCCAGGGCCGCGCCCTTGGAGATGAGGACACACCCACCACTCGTCCCGTCGCTGTTGTCAATGAAGCATTCGTTCGCCGCTTCTTCAAACACGGGAATCCCATCGGGCAGCACTTCGGCATCGATCGCATCAAGTACTCCGGTTCCTACGAAATTGTTGGCGTTGTCCGCGACATGCGCTACATGACATGGAACTACAAAGAGCCCATCGGTCCCATGTTCTGGGTCCCCGAAACGCAGAATCTCAAATACGACGATCCGCAGTTTGCCGTCGGCGAGCTCTTTTCCCACTATCTCTACAACATCGTTATCTGGGCGCCCGGGAACCCGCCCGGCGTCGAAACCGAGGTGCGGAAAGCCTTCGCCAGCATCGATCCGAACCTCGTGCTTTACCACGTGGACCCTTACTCGCAGATACTGGCCGCAGATTTCCGGCAGGAGAACATGATCGCCACTCTGACCATGCTCTTCGGCCTGCTCGGACTGGTTCTCGCGGCCGTCGGGCTCTATGGCGTCATGGCATACACCGTTGAACAGCGCACCAGCGAGATTGGCTTGCGTATGGCTCTCGGCGCAGATCGCAGCCGCGTCATCCGCATGGTCATCCGTGGAGGGTTCTCACAAATCTCGGTCGGACTCGGAATGGGCATACCTCTCGCCATTGCCGCTGGCTGGCTTATGACTCGTCAGCTCTTCGGTGTCGATCCGTGGGATCCGCGCATGCTTACCGTGGCGACTTTGTTACTCTGCGTAGCCACGCTCCTCGCATCCTCCGTTCCCGCTGCACGCGCCGCGAGCGTCGAACCCATGGATGCACTCCGTGCCGAGTAACACGGCCTCCCGTCATGCCATAGTGCGGCCAGGCATCATAATGCTTTCGCCGCCATGCCCTTTGAGTCGGGACCTGCACTAAGGTAATCTGCCAGCCGCCCGGCCAGCATCGGTGTCGCGCCGCCTCACCGCCTTGATTGCGCCGGCGGAAGTTTGTCCCGCGAGTGTAGCAATCTGCGAGCCTGCCATTGAGCACTAGTTCCAGGGTTCAGAGTCACTGACCTCGCCGCCGAACTGTGCTTTCACTTATCGGTCAAGGCTCCTTCGAGTTGGTCTAGACTCGGCTTGTCTCCCAGAACGATAAGGTAATCACCTGGCGCGATCGAAGTGTCTGCGGAAGGATTGAAAGTCATCCTGCCGTCGGAGCCGCGAACGGCAAGCACGATGACGTTGACGTTCGTCGATGAAAGCAGGGCGCCCAGCTTCTTCGCTGCAGTCCCCGGGCCGACATGAACCTGCTCCATCATGATCTTCGGCCCAACGACACTCATGGCAAAATCGAGAAACTCAACCACGTGCGGTTTCAGCAAAGAGTCCGCCAGCCGGCGGCCCGCCATAGTGTACGGTGCGAACACCGTGTCAGCCCCGGCTCTCCGTAGCTTCTCTTCGTTCTGTTCTTCTGAGGCGCGTGTCACAACGACAAGATTGTTGTTGAGCGTCTTCGCCGAGAGAATGATGAAGAGATTCTCTGCGTCCGAAGGAAGTGCGGCGATCAGGCCCCGAGCCCGAAGCACGCCCGCCTTCCGCAGGTCATCGTCATTGGTCGCGTCCGCCACAATCGCCAGCATTCCGGCTTCCGAAGCGCGTGCGACTCTCCCTTCGTTCCGATCGATGACGAGGAAGGGAGCATTCGCACGCTGCAGTTCATACGATGCGTTGCGGCCAACCCTCCCGAACCCGCAAACGACAAAGTGATCGTGCAATTGCGAGATCATACGGTTTCTTCTTCTTCTGCCATAACGGTCTGCGAACTCCAGTTCAATGATGGTTTGGGTCACGGCTCCTACGGCGAAAAACATCGCACTAACGCCGAAGAAAATCACGAACGAGTTAAATACCCTGCCGCTTCGCCCAAGAGGTCGAACTTCCTGGTATCCCACGGTTGTTATGGTCGTGAGAGTCATATAGAACGCATCAAAAAGTCCCCAGTGCTCTATCAGGGAAAAGCCTGCCGTTCCAATGCACAGCGTGAGGACGAGGATGCTGGCGACAAACAGAGTTCGGCGGAGAAGGCGGCGATCTATTGGCATGTCGCAGTCGATACGAATCGGAATCTTAGCGCAAACGAAACGCGGAATTGTCCACGCTGGCACCACACTCTTGAGCCAACCGGGATGGTCCGTCCGTGACCGCCCTATACGAGGTCCATTGGATAGATCGGCCACAAGGCTGTACGACGCACTACGCTGCGGCGACTGGAATGAGCAAACGTGTCAAACGCAAATCCGCGACATCAAAGCGGTCAAAGAAGAAGCTCGGCCGCCCCTGGCAGAAACCTTATCCAGACACTTCGAAACGCAAACGAGAACCGCACGATCCTGCCATTCTGCTCGCGCGCGGGTTCGGAGTCGGAGCCGCGAGTTGGCCGGTCTTCACCAGAAGCTGCGGATGAGCCCAGACCGTATGTCAACCATACAGCGATTTTCCTTGCGCTGCAAGCGGGTCCGCTATATGCTGCTGACGTAAAGGAGAACCGAGATGTCTAATTACTGAAACTGTCAGTCGGACTTGTGTCCGCCGTACTGTTTGCAGCCGAAAGCCCGTGGGTCGGAACATGGAAGTGGGACTCGGTAAAGTCCTTGAAGTCTGCTGCTCCCAAAGTAACAAAGGAAGGAACCATCACGATCCGAGACTTGGGGGATCGAATGATCGAGGTTGCTTTTAAAGCAACCCGGAACGATGGCACACCCATTGCAGGTAAGTACACCGTCTCCTTGGATGGAGGGCCAAACACATATCTGGAAGGCAGTCCTCCTGCCGGGGTCTCCGCGACGACGAAGAAAATCGACCAAAGAAACAGTGTCATCACCACGACGCGCGATGGCAAGGAGATTAGCGTAAACCATGTTGCCCTCGGTGGACGGTAAAACATTCACTGCGAATTTTAAGGGCTTAGATGATGAAGGTAAGCCTTTCAATCGCTGTAGACGTGTACGGAAAACAATAGTCGTCTCGAACTTCCTGTTCTTCAGAGTGATTAGCGCCGGATACGGCTTGGTTCATCAGGTGGGAGTCCGACAGGTCAACTGGAGATTGAGCAGTCGTACCAGTCTCAAGAGTCTCCTGCTGGTCGATTGTCGCCAAGAGTAGATCTACTCAACCCATTCTCCTCATTTGCGTGAAAAACGCGCATATCGGACTTTGAAGGGATCGAGCGGGACTGGGGGGTAAGGGGGTCGGAGGGAGGGGGGTAGAGGAGGGAGGAGGAGGATCCCATCCCAAATCTGGCAGTTTCCAGCTTGCCGACGGGGCCGATTTTAACGCCTAAGTGCAGGCGAAAGGAAGGTCCTGTTGCCCACAAATAACCCACTCAGCCGATGACGCAATTTCCAAGCGCTGGGAGCGGCGGGACGACAGTAAAGGAAACCAGTCTTCATCCATCTGGACCGGGGAAGATGGCGGCTGATTCGAAGCCACCGAACCACCCGTCAAACCAGCGACTGAATGCCTGATATCATACGTTCCATAGAGAGCAAAATCGGTGATCCAGGAGCGATGAGAAGAGGATTTGTAAACCCGTCCAAATCATTTCCCGGGATGGATTCTGGTAGGCGTCTGGAACGCCCTTGATCAAAGGCGGTCCAGCCTTATTGCTGATTAAGGAGTTCTCCTTTGATGGATCTTCGTTCCAACGCTTCAGCCACTGCGGTTACGCATAAGGGGCATCAGAAGGGGGGGGTGAGAAGGTCCGGAAGGGGGTAGGGGCGAGAGGCGAGAGGAGGAGGGGGGGGCATGGATCTCAGGTTCGAACAGGAACACCGTCTTGAAGATGAAGAAAATATTCTGACCTGTTTCTCGTGGCGGCTAGAGATCAGGGATGGAGAAGTTGCGCTCATTCGCCCCTCCTTTGAGCAGTTGAATTGGCGATGTGCAAGTGAGGACACTGCGAACTCCTGATCGTCAAGCTCCGACAGGGTAACGCTTGTTTGACGCCACCAAGATTAATGTCCATACTGCAGGAGAGAGGGGAGGGGGCGACAAAGATATGCTCAGGAAGTCTGCGCTGCAATGCGACTCAGAAAGACAGCACTTTGATTGCTGGGGAGGAAGGTAGGTTATATCGATAGTTTCTGGTTTACGAGCTAACCGGAAACTAAATGCCGGAAGGGGATTTCTCGGTCCGTATCTGTTTTACACTTCTCAGGCTAACCGCTTAAAATTTACCCCGCGCCGTTTTCGGTTCTAGGCCGATCTCACAGTACCGACTTCACGTCAAAGTGGATTGGCGGTGCCAAGCGCTTTTGAACGAAGCCGTGAGTTGGATTTTCTTCGAAGATATAAAGTGCTTACGATGCCGATAGCGACAAGGCAGAAATTCTGTGGCTCTGGGGCTGCCGCGTTCTGCTCCGTCACGAAAGCAATACCAGAAAGAAGTTCCGGCACCGTACCTACAAACGTTGGCTGCGCAGTGTTTGTGTTCAACGTAAAAAGAGTGGAATACAAGCCGAAGTTGTGATTCGATACGACGGCATATAGCGTCCCGTCGGAGCAAAAGCTAGGCCGCCAACGTCGTTGTACCCTAACTTATACCCTGTCCCACCGAGGACCGTCAATGCTCCGCTAGTCTGGTCTATGATCATCAGCCTGGACTCGCCTGTCGGATCGAGGGCCGATTTGGTCAAACCATAAAGTACTCCGGTTGGGCTGAAGGCGAGTCCTTCAAAAACAACCGGTTCGGCGGCAAGAAGGTGCGCGCTTCCGGGTGATTCCGTGAACGTGTAAAGGAAGTAGGGATTGGGGTAGGCACCTCCTGAGAGAAATCCAACGCCGTCACTACGGAACGCGATGCCGCCCTCTCCCGGAAGGTACTCCGTTCCTATGTTTATGGTGTTTAGGGTATGTCCTGTCGCGGGATCATGTTGGCGAATCAGGTTGGGGCTACTCACTTGGTCGAAAGTGAAGAGATCAGTTCCATTACGCGTGGCTAAGTCGTACGCACTCATGGTGGAGTCGAATTTACCGACCAGCCTGGTAGTCCCGTTTGTAGGGTCAATTTCATACAGCGCGTTATCTGGGAGGTAGTTGGGCATTCCGAATGAAATCCCGTAAAGTGTCGCCGCTTTGACGAACGACTCGGTAAAGCACAAAGACAACCCAACCAGAACGAGAGCTTTGATCACATGGGCATTGTTGCGAACACTTGGCAAAGGTTCAATGAAGTACCGGGCTACTTCGTTACGGAACGGACCTACGGTACGGGCCTACAACTGTTCTAATCCTAGTAGGAGGATTGTCTCGCATTTGTGCTCTATGGCTCAAGGGCTCGGTATGAACGCTCTAGTAGAGAGCTCCGTCTCTCATGATGGACATGTAATCCATGTCACCGCGCGGCTATTTCCCTTCGGTCCTCATCTACCCGGATGGCCGCTATAGCCTGTTGCCGAAAGACCCCGATGTCGTGCGAACCTTCTACGTTGGCATGAATGAACGCGAGGATTTAGTCGGAAGTTGGTTCAACGACCCTTCTTCGGGCTACTTCGCTCTGATCGCACTTCGTAAGCACGCCACTCACGACCACTGGCAGCACGAACCACTGCTCAAGAGCAAATGCAATTCAGAGGAGTTCGCGAACCTCGGCACGTGCTGCCGAGAAGTACTCTACACGGTCAAGTGAAAACCAGACTCGATCACGCATCGGGATCCCGTCGACGATCAACCCGGGATAGCCATGTTCGGGAGTGAATACGTCCCGTTCAATACGCTCCATGCGAAACCCGAGTCGTTGATAGAAGCGTAAGTTACCAATGTCCGCAGTGGCGGTCGAAACCAAAACACGGCGTGCAGACGAGGAAAAGGCCTGCCCGAGAGCGGCGCTCATAAGAGCCGTACCTATACCTCGCGATCTTTCGTGCTCGAGTACGGCGAGTGATTTAACTTCCCAATCGGTGTTCGACGAAATTAGCTGTATCATGCCGATGATGTTTTCGCCCCGGCGTGCCACGGTGACTTCCCCGGCCTGAAGATACTCGTTGATCGCTTGTCGCGAATCATCGGCTTCGTCGAACAGGGGAAGAAGTACGCCGCCGCGAATCTGTGAATACCTCGAAGCGCACTGTACTCTGGCCCGTAGTCTTGCGCGGCTTTTTCCGTGAGGTAGATCGGGAGCGAACTCTCATGCATGAGTTTTGATGCAACAGCCCATCGGAAAGTCGAATCGTAAGGGCTTATACCTGGATCGATCTAAACAAGCCCCCAAACACCAGCGGCCCCGCTCTCGCGGGGCCGCCGTAAAAAACCGCAACTGAATCGAGAGCTAAAACGGCATCTTGCCGCCCGTAGCCCCGTAAATCTCACCCGTGACATAACTCGCATCGTCTGATGCGAGAAACACAAAGAGAGCCGCCTGCTCGACGGGCTGCGCCGGCCTCTCGAACACGGTGCTCTTTCCGAAATTCTCCACCTGTTGTTTCGGCATCGTCGCCGGAATCAGTGGTGTCCAAACCGGCCCCGGTGCCACGCCGTTGATTCGCACGCCTTGCTGAATCGCAAACTGTGCAATGCTCTTAGTCAAACTAACTAACGCCGACTTAGTCGAAGCATACGGCGCAAGCTGATTCTTCGGATCATAGGCTTCAATCGAAACAGTATTGATGATGGACCCGCCCGGACCCATCTTCGGCAGCGCCGCCTGCGTCAGGAAGAACGTGCCGTAGACATTGGTGCGGTATGTCGTGTCGAACTCATCTTCCGGAATATCTTCCAGCTTGGCGTAGGTCCGCTGATAGGCGGCATTGTTGACGAGGATGTCAATCTTCCCGAACTCCTGAATCGTCTGGTCCACCAGTTTCTGACAAAACGACTTCTGGCGGATATCACCCGCGACCGCGATAGCCTTTCTACCTGCCGCCTTTACCAGCCGCACCGTCTCTTCCGCATCCTTCTGCTCCTCGGGAAGATGCACAAACAGGATGTCCGCTCCTTCCTTCGCGAAACAAAGCGCTACGGCTCGCCCGATCCCGCTGTCCGCTCCGGTGATCAGGGCCGCGCGGCCTTCCAGACGTCCGCTTCCCTTGTAACTCTTCTCTCCGTAATCCGCAGGTGGATTCAATTCATTCGAGCTTCCCGGCGCCGCTTGTTCCGGTTGCGGGAACGGCGGTTTGGGAAAACGCTCGCGCGGATCCACTGAAGTTGATGACGATTTCGAATTAGCCATGTGTGTCCTTTAACCCATGTAAGATGCCGCCTGCTTTTGCTGCCTTTCAGTGGCAGAACTACCAGCCCGCAAGTGCCCGGTGCGAACCGCAACGGGACAGCGGTCACAACTCTCCTCGATTTTGTTTCTTGCTTCTTCTCAGTTGCTTACCTCATCGCGGCGCAGTTCGGCGGACTGGCGCTCCGCTATCGTTCTGTCGGCGCATTCTGCCCGCCTGAAAAAGAAACACCAATGAGCAAGACACCCCTGAAAATCTCCGTTCGCGAAGCCATCCTGAGTCCGAAGAAACTCGAAGCCAATCGCCAGAACGCTCAACTCTCAACCGGTCCCACCTCAGAAGAAGGCAAGGCCATCTCCTCCCGCAATAACTTCCGTCACGGTTTCACTGGTGCCTTCTGCCTCCTTCCCGGTGAGTCGCAGGAAGAGTTCAATCAACTCGTTGCCGACCTCAGCGAAGAACACCAGCCCGCCACCGTCACCGAATCCATCCTCGTCAACGACATGGCCCGCCACTACTGGCTCGGTCAGCGCGCCCTGCGCATGGGGGAAGAGTGTTTCTCCTTCGACCTCACCGCGCCCGACACCCAAAAGCAATTGAGCCTTTTCCTTCGCTATGGCCTCACCCACGAACGCGCCTTCGCCCGCTGTCTCGCCGCTCTGTTAAAACTCAGAAAAGACAAGCTCGCGCTCGAGCGTGGGTTCGAATCGCAGGAACGCGAACGGGCTCGCGAAACCAGTCGCCAGGCCAAGGAAAACCGCGTGAAAGAAGCGCCGGAGACGGCGTCGGAAGATGACGGTGCCGAATGGTACTGCGAATCCTTCGAGAATCTGCCCAAGATCCTTGAGCAGATCAAGAAAGATCGCGAAGAAGCTCGGGCAGAAACGGCGGCGCGGGCAGGGAACCGAACCGTGCCCATTCGTCCGCGCGACTCAAAGTAACCGTTCGCTCACCGGCCCGAACAAATTCCCGATCCCGTCTCCTCCTTTGTCAGAAACGACACCGTCCCTCCTTGCCGCCTTGACTTCGTTCCTGGCGACCTGATAGCATCGCTCCGTCACAAGTTCAACGCTTGTTGCACAATGCACAATGGACTGGCAGCCCAGTTGAAGCGATGACCACGTCAGAAGTGAGGAAAATAGATGTGCACTAGACGCGCTTGGGTAGCTGCGACCTGTCTCGCGCTCCCGCTCTTAGCCGAAGTTCGCAACGTCGGTCCTAGTTTCATTCCCGACGCCACCGTGAAAGCGGTCAATCTGAACGGATGGCGCACTGTCGGCCAGGCAAACTGGAAAGCCGAAAACGGTGAGCTCGTCGGAAAAGCGGCGGAAGGCAGTTCCGGCTGGCTCATGCTGGACCACTCGTATCAGGACGTCGCCTTCTACAGCCTGTTCCGATGCGCGGACGCTTGCGATACCGGCGTCTTGCTGCGCGCGCAGAAAACAGCTGCTGGCACGAAGGGCGTCTACCTGTCGCTCAAAGGCGATGAGGTCACCGCTTACAACGTCACACTCGATAACGAAGGCAAAGAGACCGGCCGCGAGAAGGCCCGGCTTGCCGGTGGTCAGATCCGCTTTGCTCCGCCTCCGAAAGAAGGCAGCAGTGGTGGACCAAGCGCAGCCGCCCTCGCAGCCTTCCGCGCCAGCCAGGTCGCGCCTCCGGGCGTAACGCTTCCCATATCCCGCCCGCCCACGGGTCTCCGCAAAGGCGATTGGAACGAGATCGAGATCCTTCTCGATGCCGACATCATCCGCGCCTTCGGCAACGACGGTGGTGTTCAGGCGAGCGCCGCGACGGAAGACATGAACGGCTTCGGCCCCGTGGCTCTCTACGTCGGTCCCGGCACGGAAGTCCGATTCAAAGACATCGCTTACAAAGATCTCGCCACCCGCACCTGGCCCAAAGAGCAGCTCTCCAGCCGCTTCCGCATGCAGCAGCTCAGCCCCTTCTATTACGGCTGGTCCGCCGCTGCTGCTGACTTCAATCACGACGGCATCATGGACCTCGCATCCGGCGCTTATTACTATCTGGTCCCGACTACAACACCTCGCGCGAGATCTATCCGGCACAAGCCTACAATCCCTCCACCCAATACTCAAACGACGACTGGGTCATGCACGCCTACGACTTCACGGGCGACGGTTGGGCCGACGTCCTGACGACCAGCCATGCCGGAGGCGGGAAAGACGGCGGTGTCCTATACGTCAATCCGAAGGGCGACTCACGGCGTTGGGAGAAACATCAGGTCGTACCGATGATCCAAACCGAAGCGACCCTGCTTCGCGACGTCGATGGTGATGGCAAGCCCGAACTGGTCTACGGTGCCGAAGGATACGTGCGTTATGCCAAGCCCGATCCCGCCAATCCGACCGGGACCTGGATAATCCACACGGTCTCTGAGAAAGGCCCCTGGGGCGCGCACGGCATCGGTGTCGGCGATGTGAACGGCGATGGCCGCATGGACATACTGAACGGCTACGGATGGTGGGAGCAGCCGGCTGGCGGCGACAACGGCAAGCCCTGGACCTACCATCCTGAGGCCTTTCGGACGCTGGGCCAGAACCTCGCCCGGCGGTGCCGAAATGGGTGTCTACGATGTGAACGGCGATGGCCTCAACGACGTCGTGACTACCTTACAGGCCCACGGTTGGGGCCTGTCCTGGTTCGAAGCAAAAGAAGTCGCCGGACGGCAAGATCTCGTTTGTCGAGCACGTTGTCATGGACAACACACAACTCCAAAAACGCGGGTGGTGTGGCCTTCTCTGAGCCGCACGGATCCGCCATCGCGGATGTCGATGGCGACGGCATTCCGGACTTCATCGTCGGCAAGCGCTACTGGTCCCATCTCGACGACGCTTACGATCCTGACCCTTACGGCCCGCCTGTTCTCTACTGGTATCGGACCGTCCGCAACCGCAAGGCGCCCGGTGGAGCGGAACTCGTTCCTGAACTCATCCACAATCGCTCCGGCGTCGGCTCCGACGTTCTGGCGAAGGACCTCAACGGCGACGGCGTCGTCGATATCGTGACCTCCACTCGCATGGGCACCTTCATCTTCTGGGGCAAGCCCAACGGCTCGAAAGGCAAGCTCACGACCACCAATCGTGGGGCGAGCGTCGCAGCGAGATAATCGTCTCGATGCGTCTTACACGCCGCCAGAACAGCGGCCGCCCTCGGCTCTGGACTACTTCGTCTCCGAAGCTTTCGCGCAGTCGACAAACGCGCCCGAAAACGTAGCTGGCATTCCCGTCAACTACGACGAATCGAAGGTCGGCCAATACACGCTTCCCGATCCTCTGCGCTTCTCGAATGGCCAACCCGTGAAGACTGCGAAGGACTGGACGAACAAGCGCCGCCCCGAGATCGTTCGCCTTTACGAAGAGAACCAGTTCGGCCGCAGCCCTGCGCACCCGGTCGGAGTCAGCTACGACCTCTTCGACAAAGGAACCGCCCGCCTACAACGGCGCGGTCACACGCAAACAGGTGACCGTCCATTTCTCACGCGAAGCATCCGGACCCAAAGCGGATGTCCTCATCTATCTCCCCGCTCACGCAAACAAGCCCGTCCCTGTCTTACTCACTCCGAGCTTCATCGCCAATTCCACGATGGTCAGCGACCCCGGCGTGAAGCGGGGAGAGATCTGGGACAAAGACAAGAAGCGCGTGCCCGCTCCCAAGGAATCACGCTTTGCCAAGCTCGATGTCGAGCGTATCTGCGGGCAGGGCATTGGCATCGCGACCGTCTACTACGGCGACATCGATCCGGACTTTGAAGGCGGACTTCCGCACGGCGTGCGAGCGGCGTATCTGAAACCCGGCCAGACACAACCCGCACCCGACGAATGGGGCTCCGTCGCCGCTTGGGCCTGGGGTCTCAGTCGCATCCTCGATTACTTCGAAACCGACAAGGACATTGACGCGAAGCGCGTCGGACTCTTCGGTGTTTCCCGCCTCGGCAAGACCGTGCTGTGGACCGGCGCGCATGATCACCGTTTTGCTCTGGTCATCGCCAGTTGCTCCGGTGAAGGCGGCGCAGCGCTGAGCCGCCGCAACTATGGCGAAACCGTCGCCCACCTTACCGCGCCCGGCCGCTATCCATACCAGTTCTGCGCCAATTATGCGAAATACGGCGCTCACGTCGATCAGTTGCCCGTCGATGGCCACATGCTCGTCTCGCTCATTGCGCCCCGGCCCTTGCTGCTGCAGACGGGAGACACCGATCGCTGGTCCGATCCGAAAGGCGAGTTCCTCGCCGCTGTCGCCGCCACACCCGTTTATCGCCTCTTCGGTAAACAAGGCATCACGGCCGATACCATGCCCGCTGCTGGTCAGCCATTGCTCGATACGCTGAGCTACTTCATGCACTCAGGCGGACACGGCGCCCTTCCTTCCGATTGGGATGTATTCCTGAAGTTCCTCACTACCCACCTGAAGCCCGAAACCTCACAGGCAAGCTAGATACGCCGCTCGTCTAAACGCTGTATAGTAGAACAATCCTCGCAAGTACCCCTGTCGAGTCTTTGCGAAATCTTCTTTGCTTAGGGGTCTATATGTTCTCTTTCAGACAGGTTTTCGTGTGCGCGGCAGTTTCGTTGCTGGGCACAAGTTTTGCTTTAGCATCACCGGTCGGCAGTATCTCCGGAACTGTTAAAGATCCAACCGGCGCAGTAACTCCCGGTGTGACTCTTAAATTGGTCAGCACCGGGAACAAACGCCCAGTTCTCAACCACCACGAATGGCAGCGGCGAGTTCACGTTCCTTCAACTGGCCCCGTCCACTTACTCGCTCGAAGCCGAACACGCTGGCTTCAAGAAGACCACCGTCACATCCGTCCTTGTGCAAGTGGACCAGGTCACACACCTTGAGTTGACACTGGAGTTGGGAAGTCTCGGCAGATTCGGTACAGGTGGAAGCGGTTGCTCCGCTTCTTGAAAATGATCAGGTCCACGCTGAGCAGCGTTGTCGATACCAGAACCATCACAAGCATGCCGCTCAACGCCCGTCAGTATCTTGATCTGGCGTTGCTGACGCCGGGCGCCATCCCGTCGCAGCCCGGACAACAGGGCGGCGGCTTCAATATGGCCGGCGCTCGCTCGCAATCGAACCTCTTCCTGCTGGACGGCGTTACCAACATGGACACGCAGATCAATTCCGCGATCGGCAACTTCCGCATTACGGATGCTGTTCAGGAGTTCGCCGTGCAGACCAGCGTTCCGACGGCGGAATTCGGGCGCGGTCAGGGTGCTCAGGTCAACATCGTCACAAAGAGCGGCACCAACCAGTTCCACGGCTCTGCTTTCGAGTACTTCCGCAACTCCGATCTCGATGCTGCTGACTTCTTCACGAACAAACTGGGCGGCGTGAAGAATACCCTGCACCGCAATCAATATGGAGCAACGTTCGGTGGTCCCATCCGTCAGAGACAAAACGTTCTTCTTCGCCTCCTGGGAAGGCTTCCGGCAAGTCAACCCGACCGTTAGCTCGACCCGTGTTCCCACGGCTGCTGAACGCGCCCAAGTGACGGATCCAATCTCGCGAGCCATTCTCCAGTTCTGGCCGACAAGCAACACCAGCCGCCCCGGCTCTACCATCAACTACATCGCGAACGTCGGCGCCTCCACTTTCGATAACACCGGGCTGATCAAGATCGATCACAACTTCGGCGAGAAAGACCACCTGACCGGCCGCTGGGCTGAGTTTCAGGGGACCGCAGTGACGGCCGGCGTGTTGCCCGGTCTCGGCGGAACCAACAGCATGCCCGTTAGCCGCTCCGGAGTTATCACCGAAACCCACACCTTCTCGCCGACACTCTTGAACGAATTCCGCTTCGGCTTCTCGCGCAACCAGACGTTCTTGACCGTCACCGACTCCGGCTTCGACGCTTCCACCATCTTCCGGGGTGCGAACGGCCAACCTCTGCCCGGTGTCGTGAACGGCGCGCAGAACGTGCTCGATTCCGGTTTGCCAACCATCACGGTCTCCGGTGGCTATGCAGTTCTCGGAACCGCCAACAACTATCCGCAAGGCCGCATCACGAATACCTACGAGATCTTCGACAACATGTCCTGGATCTCGCCGCTCGGAGCCAGCAAGCACTCCTTCCGCTGGGGATTCCATATCCGGCGCGAAGAAGCGCGCCGGTTCCTCGATAGCTCGTTCCGCGGTACCTTCAACTTCACGAACTGGGCCGATTTCGCTGCCGGACAAGTCAACACTTCGACTTTCCACACCGGCTCGACGCTTGCCTATTGGCGTCGTTATCCCTTCGACATGTATTGGCAGGACACCTACAAGTTGAAGGACAACCTGACGATCAACTACGGCATTCGCTACGAATATCCGTCCGCGATCTATCAAACCCGCCAGGAAGCCACGAACTTCATTCCGGGTGTTGGTGCTATGCCGCTCAGCACGAATCAGGTCCTGAACATCGACCCGACCAAGACCGGCTACGCCGCCTTGTACTACACCCAGGCTCCGTTCACGCTTTCGAACAGCGGCGTGAATTCGGACAAGAATAACGTTGCGCCGGTTCTCGGCATTGCCTACACGCCGCGCTTTGCTCAATCCTTATTCGGGCACGACGATACGGTGATTCGGGCTGGCTTCCGCGTTGGCTACGACGAAGTCTTCAACAACATCCCGGCCAACATGGGTTTGAACGCGCCGTACAGCCTGACCACCAATCAGACGGCCGGTGTCACGCAACCCGCCAAGTTTCCTTGGGCTACTGGCTTCAATCAGAACGTTCCGCTCGTGTCGAACGTCGGAAAGCAAGGTCCCGGAACGCCCACCAGCGGCCTTGTTAGCTTCAGCGCTCAGGATCCCGACCTTCGGAATGCGTACATCTATCAATACAACTTCGGCATTCAGCGCCGCCTCGGACAGGAATTCTCGATCGAGGCCGATTATCAGGGCTCGAGCGGCCACAAACTGCTGCTGAACATTGATCTCAACGAGCCGTTTGTCACGGTTGCCGATCCCACCAAACGCGGTAATCAATCGCCCAACGTTCAGCTCTTCCCCTACCAAACGCTTGCCGCCATCAGCATGGGCAAAGACATCGCCAACTCTAATTACAACGGCCTCGTTCTGACCGGCAAGTATCAGGGACGCCACGGCATGTTCCTCCAGGCTTCTTACACCCTCGGCAAGTCCATCGATAACAGCTCTTCCTGGTCGGTGCCAACGGGTCAACCCGGCGGCGTCGCCGATCCGCGCAATCTGACGCTTGAGCGCGGCCCATCCAACTTCGACATCCGCCATCGCGCCGTCATCACTTACGTTGTGGATCTGCCGATGGGACCGGGTCATCGCTTCCTCGGATGGAATAACTTCCTGAGCCGTGAGTTGATTGGCGGGTGGCAGATCTCCGGCATTACGACGTTCCAGAGCGGCGCTCCGTTCACGGTCTACAACTCGTCACAGGACTTCAGCGGTTTCAACCAGTTCTTCGACAGGCCGGACGTGGTGGGAACCGGGAAGCTGGTGCAAGACAACCGCAATCCGGATGCCGCTTTCAGCAAGACGTTCTTCTCGGCGACGCCTCCGACCGGTCGTGTTGGCACATCCGGGCGCGACCAGTACTACGGTCCCGGCCTCGCCAACTACGACTTCTCTGGGGCGAAGAACTTCCCGCTTGGTTCAGAGCGTTTCCGCCTGCAGTTCCGCGGCGACTTCTTCAACATCTTCAACCACACGAACTTCTCGAACCCTGTGGCGAACCAGAGCAATTCCAGCTTTGGCCAGATCACATCAACGGTGGGAAGTTCCGTCGCAACCGCGGTCGGAACCACGGCCGGCTTAGTGGGCGGCGGTCCGCGCGTGATCCAACTCGCGCTCAGACTGACTTTCTAACTGACCTCCGGCTATTCGGAAGGCGCTTGAGGTTTCGCGACCTTAAGCGTCTTCTGAAGCCACGCGATCATCTCCGGTTTCCAGTGCTGCATGTCGGGATCCCTCCACTGGCTCATCCCGTGCTTGTCCATTCTCGATCGGAATCAGCTCGCACGGCGTTCCCACTTTGCGAATTGCGTCGCAGAATGCAGTAGATTGCTCGTAGGAAACCTGCTCATCTTTCGTTCCGTGTATGACCAGAAACGGAGGCATGCCCTTGTGAACCGCATTGATCGGCGACACATCGTGCAGCTTGCGTAGTCCGTCCGCATCGAGGTTCTCGGCTCCAAAGAAGTGAATGCCGCCGCCGTTTGAAGCATGCCGGTTGATCGTCACCATGTTGAACTCTTCGGGATGATCGCGTCTGCGCTCCGCCAGTTTGCCGTAATCTGACGGTCCGTAGAAATCGACGACGGCGGCGACCTTCGTCTCCCGGGTGCTGTGAGTGCCGGCATAGTTCACAAGAAACCCGCCAGCCGACTCACCGATGATCACGAGTTTCGAAGCGTCGACCTTGTACTCCCGCGCATGCGCCTTGACCCATTTGATCGCGCTTTCGAGATCTTCATTCGCTTGAGGAAACTTGAACTCCGGCGCCATGCGGTAATCGATGCTGAACCACGCAAATCCGGCATCTGCCAGAGGCTCGAATAAGGGCCGGACGTTGGTGCTCCTGCTGCCTTCGTCAAAACCGCCTCCGTGAACCAGAATGGCGGCGGGAAACGGTCCTGCGCCATCCGGCACATGAAGGTCAAGATACAGTTTCTTCCCGCCAGGCTGGCCGAACTCAACGTCCTTCTGGTCTAAAGGCGCAGCTGCAAAGCGCAGCAGCGAATACAAGCGCAAGAACAACGGGCCGGCACATGGAACGGAATTGTATCAGTCTGTCTTCTTCAGCCAGATGTTACGGACGTAGAGCTTACCCGTCGATTCCACTTCGAGCCCGATCTTGCCGCCGCCGTGGAATTTGCTCTTGTCGTCATCGAACAGAATCGACATCACGTGGCCGTTCAGGATGTGGGTCATCTGAGTGCCGCGAGCAATGATGTGAAGCTGATTGTAGTTGTTGATCTTGTAGTAGCCGCCGAGTTCATTCGGGTCACCTAACGACGCAAGAAGGACCGGCTTCTTTCCTTCCTGAGTTCTTGCCACATCGCCTCTCCACGCGACAATCCCTCGGCCGGTTGACTGCTCGTAAAACTGGCCGGTGTAGCGGTTCCCGGCGTCGAAATCATACTGAGCACCTGCCATGTTCCACTGTGCCTCGGATGCGGCATCGGGCGGTGTTCCGGGTGCTGCGCCGCTCGGGCACGGTCCGCGGCTGCGCATTCCGGCCCCTGCTGGCGGTTGCCGTGGCGGAACGATCCAGCCGCGATATTGAATGCCGCCGTTGATGTTACCTTCGCCCTTCATCTCCAGCTTCAACTCGAAATCGGACGCCTCGCCACCCTGCCAAACGAGATAGATGGTGCCGGTCGGCTTTTCGCACGTCGACTCAACGACGATCGCGCCATCTTCGACCTTCCAGTTTGAATCGCCAGACCAGCCGTTCAGAGTCTTGCCGTCCCACAACGAAGTCCACCCTTCGTGGTCATCGAAGTTGACCGGATCGGGATGAATGAAACCGCCGCCGCGAGGGCGAGCTCCCGCCGGCGCCTGTTGTGAGTGAGCTTGCGGGACGTACAGCATTGCCGCTCCAGCGAGAACGACCGTTGTGGTGAACAGCAGTGTGCGCATGAGGGCTCTTGAAACGTTTCACATCATACTACTTGCAATGCTTGCTGCGGCCCGACATCACTCCCTTATAATCGGGGTGAAATGCATCTTCGTTCTTTCATGGAGCAGCCACGCTCTTGAACGATAACCCGGGGGGTAAGTCCCACAAGAGCGTTGACTCTTATCCTCGGCCTCAGTTAGAGCGCGAACAGTGGACTTCGCTGAACGGCCCCTGGGACTTCGCAATCAGATCCCGAATCAACCTGGAAAGATCCCCAATCGGTTACCTGGACCGATGTCATCGTTGTTCCTTTCAGTCCGGAAACGAGTGCCAGTGGGATTGAAAATACCGGCTTCTTCCGTTCTGTCTGGTACAAGCGAACCTTTGACCGACCGGAGCTACTTGCCGGGAACCGGCTGATTCTTCACTTCGGAGCAGTGGATTACGCTGCAACGGTATGGGTGAATGGCACGGAAATGTGCTTTCACGAAGGCGGATACACGCCCTTCAAAGCAGACATTACGGATGTCCTCACCGAATCCGGTCCGCAAGAAATTGTGGTGCGCGCTGAAGACGATCCGCTCGATCTCGCGAAGCCCCGCGGAAAACAGGACTGGAAGCGAGAGCCCCATTCCATCTGGTATCCACGCACGACGGGAATCTGGCAGACTGTCTGGCTTGAAGAAGTCCCGCCGATCCATATCGAAACTGTTCGATGGACATCCAATCTTGAACGTTGGGAGATCGGGTATTGAGGCCCATATCGGGGGCCGCCGTTCAGAGAAGCTGGAGCTTTGCGTCCGGCTTCACGTCGGCGATGTGCTGCTCTCGGAGGACACGTATTCGGTGGTTTCGGGAGAAGTGCATCGGCAGATCGCTCTATCCGATCCCGGTATAGACGATTACAGGAACGAACTGCTGTGGAGTCCATCCTCGCCCACGATTATCGACGCCGAACTCGAACTGCTTGATGCCGATCGCCGGCTCATTGATACAGCTCAAGAGCTATACGGCGCTACGTGCCATTGGTATTCAGGGCGACCGATTCATCTTGAATGGGCGACCACTTACGCTTCGGCTGGTGCTTGATCAAGGCTACTGGCAGGAATCGGGATTGACGGCTCCCGACGATGACGCTCTGCTGGAAGACGTTCTCCTCGCCAAGAAACTTGGCTTCAACGGCGTGCGCAAACATCAGAAGATTGAAGCTCCCCGTTATCTGTATTGGGCGGATCGGGTCGGTCTGCTGGTCTGGGAGGAGATGCCCAGCGCTTATCGCTACACGCGAACTTCGATTGAGCGACTGACTCGCGAGTGGATCGAGGTATTAAACCGCGACAGCAGCCATCCCTGCATCGTGGCTTGGGTGCCTTTCAACGAGTCCTGGGGCGTACCGGATTTGCCGACGAGCCAGGCCCAGCGGCATTACGTTCAAGCGCTGTACCACCTCACCAAGACGTTTGATCCAGAGCCGTCCCGTCATCGGAAATGATGGCTGGGAAAGCGTTGCCACGGATATCATCGGCATTCATGATTACGACGACAAACCGGATCACATCACGAACCGGTACGGCTTGGCGCAAGTGGAAGAGCTGCTCTTCAAACGCGAACGGCCCGGGCGGACGCATGCTCGTCGTGGACGGACGGATCGAGGCCCGAGCAACCGATCGTGTTGACTGAATTCGGCGGTATCGCGCTGTCGCAGAACAAGGACGGCACGTGGGGTTATTCCCGTTCGGATACGTCGTCCGATCTGCTCGACCGATACCGGCGGCTTCTTGAGGCGGTCAGAGGATTGCCGGCGCTCGCCGGCTTTCTGTTACACGCAATTCACCGACACCTATCAGGAAGCGAACGGCTTACTTTTCATGGATCGACGCCCGAAGGCTCCTTTCGACGAGATTGCGCTCGCAACGAGCGGCGCATTGCCGGACCGCGATCTGACGAAGGAATTTGTCTGGCGTGAGCGGCTGATGGAGCGGCAGCGCTAGCTTCGCCGAAGCTCGAGAACGCGGCGTTATACAATCGCCGCGTGCAACAAGCGAAATTATTCACAACCTTTGCGCTGTTCGCAGGGGCAGCAGCGCAGGGGGCTGCTTTCGAACAAATGGGATCAATAGACCGTTTGGCACCCGCTTTGGATCAACTCGTACCGGCGAACGCGAAAATCGAGCAGATCGGGACGCGACCTGGGTTCAAATGGACGGAAGGACCGGTTTGGATCAGTGCCGGCTATCTCCTCTTCGCCGAAATCCCCGGCAACGGCATCTACAAATGGACGCCTCCGAACAACGTGAGCGTCTTCATGCAGCCGAGTGGATACGAAGGGAAAGAGCCGTATGGCGGGCCCGAGCCGGGTTCGAACGGCATGACAGTGGACGCACACGGACGGCTCACAGTGGCCGGTCATGCTCGACGATCCGTGTGGCGCCTGGAAAGCCTGAACTCCGGGCAGGGGAACGGCAAGATCACTGTACTGGCCGACAGCTACGGCGGCAAACGTTTTAATAGCCCCAACGATCTCGCTTATAAGTCGGACGGCTCTCTGTACTTCACAGATCCGCCTTATGGACTTCGGACGCAAAAGGATGCCGATCCTGAAAAGGAACAAAAAGTAAACGGAGTTTATCGACTTGCAGGTGCGCTGCAGCACCCGGCAGGGGCGAAGCCGGATCCCAGCAAACTGACGCTGCTGGTAACTGACTTAACCAGACCAAACGGCATCGCCTTTTCGCCGGACGAGAAGTACCTGTACGTCAATAACTCTGAACCGAAGAAGATCTGGATGCGCTATCCCGTCAAAGATGACGGCTCGCTTGGCAAGGGCGAACTCTTCTTCGATGCGACTTCGGACAAGGGGATCGGATCACCTGACGGGATGAAGGTCGATGTTGCGGGAAATGTCTGGAGTGCGGGACCCGGTGGCGTATGGATCTTCTCGCCCGAAGGTAAACACCTCGGCACCATTCGAGTTCCTGAAAGAGTCGGCAACTTGACGTTCGGGGATACGGATAACAAGAGCCTCTATATCACTGCTTCCGAACACCTCTACCGGGTTCGAGTGCAACAGGCCGGAATCGCAACGCCCGATCGAAGACACAAGTAAGCTTAGCCGTAGTGAGCTCTTCGATATGAGCGACCAAAACGGAAAAGCAACGTGCTGCATCGTCGGCGGCGGACCGTCGGGCATGATGCTCGGGTATCTTCTGGCTCGCCGCAACATACCCGTGATCGTTCTCGAGAAGCACCGCGATTTCAACCGGGACTTCCGCGGAGATACAGTGCATCCCTCAACGCTCGAGCTCATGAGTGAACTCGGGATTCTCGAGGAATTTCTCAAGTTGCCACATCAGGAACTGAAATCCGTAGGTGGCATCTTCGGCGATTACAAATTCCAAGGTCCGGATTTCAGCACTTTGCCGACGCGTCTGCAAGTTCATCGCTTTGATCCCGCAATGGGATTTTCTGAACTTCCTGGCTGAGAAAGCGCGAAAATTCCCCAGCTTCCAACTGCTCCTGGAACATGAAGCAGTCGATCTCATCAGGAATGGCGAACGGGTAGTCGGCGTCAAGGTGAAATCTCCCGATGGAGTAACGGAAATCCGGGCCGATCTTGTCTTCGCATGCGACGGCCGTCATTCGACAATTCGCAGCTCCGCGGGTTTAAAGGTGCGGGAACTTGGTGTACCTATCGATGTTCTTTGGTTTCGGATCAGCCGAAAGACGGACGATCCCGAAGAACTTCTTGGAAACGTCAACTATGGACGAGCGCTGATACTCATCAACCGGGGCGACTACTTCCAGGCTGGATTGATCATCCGTAAAGGTTCATTTGAGCAACTGAAACGTGCCGGCATTCCGTCGTTCCAGAATGAAATCCGGCGGATTGCGCCGTATCTCGGAAACCGGAGCGCGGAGATACAGGATTGGGATCAGGTCAAGCTACTCTCGGTCCAAATCAATCGTCTCGAACGCTGGTATCAGCCGGGGCTGCTCTGTATCGGTGATGCGGCGCACGCTATGTCACCCGCAGGAGGCGTCGGCATCAACTTAGCGATCCAAGATTCCGTTGCGACGGCAAATCTGCTTACAACCGCGCTATGCGAGGGCGATATCACCGAGCCCGTGCTTGCACGCGTACAGCGACGGCGAGAGTTTCCCGCGCGCGTAACTCAGGCGCTGCAGGTCGCTGCACACAACGGCTTGGAAAAGGTATTTGAGAATACCGGTCCTGTGCAAGCGCCCGTGGCAATTAAGGCTCGTTACGCAGCTGCCCGGTGTGTCGCGGCTGCTGGCTCGGGTGATCGGGATCGGTATCCGCCCTGAGCACATCGAGGGCGGGTCAATTCGTAAACGCCCCAGCCGAGCCTGGCTACCGATTGCCATCACGTGTGCCGGCGCGGCAGCAGTCATTGTGGCGAGAGCCCAATACCGCGAGCAGCCGAGCTTACTGACCGATCACTTGCTCTGAAGCGGCTTCGAAATCGATTCCAGCGATTTACCGGCAGCCTCCACGCCCACGGCCCATTCAGCTACAGCGGCAATCAACATCAATACAGCCCCGAGAAGATATCCGTAGCCAACGTTCCACCGCGATCCCGAGGCGATCATTTCGCCGAAGAAGTACGGTGCGCCGACCCCGCCGATCAAGGTGCCGATGGCGTAGAAGATCGCGATGGCAAGCGCTCGAATCTCCAATGGGAAGATTTCACTGACGGTGAGGTAAGCCGCGCTGGCCGCTGACGAAGCGACGAAGAAGATAACGGAGAAACAGACGTTAAGCGCCGTTGGACCAAGTGAGCCGTTGGCAAATGGAATGGTAGTGAGTACCAGCAGCAATCCCGAGATACCGTAGGTGGCTGTGATCATCGGTTTTCTGCCAACGGTATCAAAGAGCTTACCTAACGCGAGCGGTCCGAAGAAGCTTGCCAGTGCAAACGGAAGAAGATGTAGCGGCAGATGTTTCGCGTCGACCTTATAGAACTTGTTTACGACGAGACCATACGTGAAGAACACAGCATTGAAGAAGAAGGATTGCCCTATCATGAGGGCCAAGCCAGGAGCGAGCGCTTCCGGTTATCGTGCCACATGTTGTGGAATATCTCTTTCCACGGCGTGTGATCACGTACTGTCAGCTTGAGTTTCTCCCCTTCCGGCTGTGGAAGATCACCCCGCTGTTCTGAGACCTTCTTTTCGATATCACGAAACGATCTTGTCCGCGTCCTGCTCCTTGCCCCGCAACATCAGCCAGCGTGGACTTTCGGGCACGGCAAGGCGCAGGACAAGGACACCGAGCCCTAAAACAGCGCCAATACCGAAAGCGAAGCGCCAGCCGAGATTTACAGGCGCCATGCCACTGTTGAGCAGTAGCCAGGAAGCGAGACTGCCGATCGCCGCGCCAACCCAGAAGGTTGCGTTCACAATCGAGATCGACGGTACCTCTTACTTTGCCCGGAATGAGTTCATCGACAGCCGAGTTGATGGCTGCATACTCGCCACCGATTCCTAATCCCGTGATGAAGCGAAACAAGGCGAAGCTCCAGAAATTCCATGACAATGCCGTAGCAGCCGTTGCGAGCGAGTACACTGCCAGTGTTACCAGGAAGAGCTTGCGACGACCGAGCCTGTCAGTCAGGTACCCAAAGAGGATCGCACCCGCAACGGCTCCGGCCAGGTAGGTGGTCGCGCCTGCCGTAACCTGGGGATCAGAAAGGCCCAAGGCCTTCTTATCTTCTAAGATTCCGGCGAGCGAACCCGCTAATGTAACCTGAAGGCCGTCGAGTAGCCAGGAAGTCCCGAGCGCAAGAATGATCTTCCTGTGCCAAGCGCTAAAGGGTAATCGGTCCAGCCTGGCTGGAACGTCAGTTTCGATGGGTCGCTCGTCTGTAACTGGCACTTGCCCACATATGACTTCGCAAACAGGACTGCTGTTTCAAACGTGTGCGGCGTGTACGATGCACCAGCGATCGCTGGTACTCAGCCTCTTGTTCTTGATGATGCTGATCCCGCCGTTGCGTTCCAGCACTGCATACTTAATCTCGTCCAAGGTCCGGACGTTTTTCTCGCGCGCAGCCGCCATCACGTCCATATCGTCGACGTGCGCTGCTTCATGTTTGACCAGTCCCACTCGCCGTTCTTCATCAGCACAATCGGTTGCCGTCAATGATACTCGCCAATCGCGGCGAGCGCTGCTTAAGCGTACCGACCAGACGATGCATGAGACAGATCGCAATCACACCTCCATAGCAATTTGTTATCGAACGATCATCACCGACAGTCGCCAGAATGATCACACCGCCCACAAGAAATACGAGCACGAACTCGAACGGTGTCATCTGAGCACCCGGCCGGCGCGCCAGGACGCGAATCATCAGCGTCAGGAAAAAGTATCCGAGAACCGCATGCAAAAGGGTGTACATAATGCGACCGACCTTAGGGCATTACGAAGATGTTCAGATCCAATTCTGAATGGCCGGGGATTCTAAGCTTCAACTCGGTTTTCCCCAATTTCGAGGGTTGTGTCTGAAACTCGATGGAGGCTGAAGTTTCCGCGGCAGGAAAGGTATACAGAACGCCGCCATTGCCAATCTCAGACTTCTCGGGTTGTGGTACGACGCGCTGATTTCCTAATGGCTTCACAAGGGCTTCGCTCACCCAGAGTTGTACCTGGTGGTTGTGGACTGCTGAAGGAGCGACCTTTATCGTGAAAATGGAAGGCGTGCTGAATCGCTCGAAGCGCTCGTAGTCAACTTCCATCGAGCCATCCGGAGCTTTCCTTGTCACCTTGGCCATTGGACCTCGGCCAAAGAAGCCGAGGAACGAGAGGACCAGAAAGATTACAAGGAAGATCCAGACGATGCGTTCAAGCGATTGCCAGCGCCGCTGGAATTCCAGATCCGAGCCTACGGCGAGCTCGTCGTTGATCTTTGGTACGGTGTCTTCGACAGGACGAGTCTCAGTAGTAACAGGCATATTTACAGTCCGCTATCGGGGTGACTAACTCTCCATTGCTAGTTGTCTTTCACTGCTAAGAATACTGATTTGGCCATTGCGCTCAAGAACGGCGTACTCGATTTGCTGTAAGTTCTCGAGGCCCTGATCCCGGGCGGTAGCCATGACGTCGGCTTCTTGAATCCGCATGTCTTTCATGACCTTGTCGTTCCATTTGCCATTTTGCAAAAGAACGAGCGGAGTGCCGTCCACAATGCGTCCAAACGCGGGCCACCGGCTGCGACAAATGACGAGCAAGTAATGGGCAGCCGCGATTGCGACGATCTGGGCAAGGGCATTGCTGAGCGATTTGTCGTCTCCGACAGTCGTGGTCAGGATGAGCCCTCCTGAGAAGAACACGAGGATGAAGTCCACTGGCGTGAGTTGTTTCCCGGGGCGTCTTCCCGCGATCCGCATCATGAACACAAGAAAGTAGTAGCCAAGTATTGCTCGAACAACTGCTGACATGCGAAGTATCTTCTACCTCATATAGACGGCCGAGAACAGCAGTTTCTATCGAGTTTTTTCACTTGCTCGACCTTAGTGCTCGTTTGAGAGCCATGAGGTCGACGGTCGATTGCTGCTTTGAATCCTGGGCAGTTTCGTTCTTGAGTTGTGCGCGGATATCCCTCACCTCCGACTTGTTTCGAAGATGTTTGTCACCGGTGTACGCGTCCTAGTTAGCTGCCGCGCCCATGTTTATAAGGCAAAGACCTTACTGCTGTTGACGAAGCCCTCCGAGATTAGAGGATGTTCGAGCGATTCGAAAAAGAAGTGTTGATCACCTGTAACGCTTGTTATCTTTGATACGTACCTCTCTTCAAAGACAAGTTCATTTGGTGGCGTGAACTGAATGCAGTGTCTTACTCGCGAGAGTAAGAAAGGAACGTTATGTGTGAACAAATCAGTTCAAAGTCCACAGATGAATGCTTGAATCGGCTGTGCACGCTCGCTCGCAGAATCGCTGCTATCTCTTTAGACAAAACAAGTGGCCAAAGTGAGGGACCGGAAAGGATGGGTTTAATCCTGCAGCTTCCAGCTGAGGCGGACGTGGAAGTCTGCGGAGAGGGATTCAACGCTAGAACAGTTAAAGTGCGTCATAACGATTCGTACTATTTCGTATTTTCGGAGGACCTCCCGGCATGAGCTGTCCCAATCTGGCGCATATGACCATGCCGTCGTCCCATTCCCGCGGCGACGAGCTCTCCCTGGAAGGGTACGCTCAAGCGGTGCGTACCTATCAGGCGGTGCTTCTAGAGTTGCAGGCCGTGAACGTCGAGCGATTCCGATGTTCTGGATGTTCTGTTGAAGAAAGCTGCAGAGGCCAAGGAAAGTGTTAATCGTTATCGGAGCGCTCACCGCCAAATCTCTTGAACACTCGGGTATAGGTAATCACTCTGAGCAATGTCGGCAAACCTGTCGATCTATACGAGACGTGGTGGATTCGGGTGAAGGATGCTTAGCGTAAGTTCTGGTCGAACCATTCGACTGTTCGACGCAAAACGTCTTTTCGATGTTCTACGGTGCGGAATGAATGACCTTCGCCGGGATAGACCACCAACTGAGTCGGCACGCCAAGGGTTTTCAGTGCATGCCAGAACTCGTAAGACTGAGGAGCGGGGCACTCTGCGTCGCGCTCTCCAACGACCACAAGTGTTGGGGTTTTTACCTGTTTGATGTACTCGATTGGTGAACTCCTGGCGTAAACTTCCGGGCTGTCATAAACGGAGGCTCCGAAATAAGGAATCATCCACTGATCGATGAGGTTCTCGCCGTAATAGCTTTTCCAGTTGGAGATGCCCGCGCCGGCCACGGCAGCGCGGAAGCGATTCGTCTGAGTGACGGTCCACATGGTCATGTATCCGCCATAACTCCATCCTGTAACGCCGAGGCGATTTGGATCGACCGGCACTTTACGGAGGACGGCGTCGACACCGGCCATGATATCTGCGAGATCGCCATGGCCGAAGTCTTTTACGTTCGCCTTGGTAAACGCCTCGCCTTCTCCATAGCTTCCTCGCGGATTGGGAAAGAAGACGAAGTAACCAAGCGAAGCCAATACCGACATGTCGAAGTGGACGTTCGGCCAGGTCGAGCCGCGCATACTGGCCGGTCCGCCATGAATCGAGACCACCATGGGGTAGTGCTTGGATGGATCGAATCCATCCGGGTAGAGCAGCCAGCCCTGTGCTTGCAGGTTGCCTGCCGTCCAGTTCACTTTTTCAGCTTTTCCCCATTGCGGCTTCTGGTCTGAATTGGAGTGCGTTAACGGTGCCCAATTTCCGAATGGGCCAGACCAGATTTCGGGCGGCTGCGCTCCAAGTGCTGCGAATGCTTGCGCTGGTTTTGCCGTCCGCGGCGATCGAAAGATTCGGGTAATTACCCGCCACATGGAGGAGTTCATCGCCTTGCCATAAGGTTTCGATTTCTCCCGACGGAAGCGTGACAGTGCCGATTGTCCCGCTTCCGTTCACGTCTTCCGTAATCAAGCAGACGATCAGGTCGCTGCCACTGCAGAGAAGTAACGGAACTGCGCCGTCCGGAGGTTAAGTCTTTGGGCTCAACGATGCCCGCAGCGGGTACGGTGAACAGATCACCACCGACGAATCCTTCGTCACTCATCAAGCCTCCGACAAACGCGATCTGTTTTCCGTCCGGAGACCACCTTGGAATGGCAATCTGTCGATCGGCGGGTGGCGCATAGACACTGTTCATCGTGCCGGTTTTGGCAGAGCCGATATACATCTTCGCCGTCCACCAGTTGTTATCGGCAGGGCCCGGAGCAGCAATGGCTACATATTTCTGGCCGTCGGGCGACCAATCGAATTCGTAAACGTTCAAGTCTGAAGGGGAGATAGTCCGGACGGGCCCTCCCGCCGCATTGACGGTCGTCAGTTGCTGGTTATGAATTGCCGCGCCAATTACTCCGGTTTCCGCCTTCGCAGCTTGCAACGGACCGCCGCCTCCTCCTCCAGACGCGTACAGAAATCCGATCGTTTGACCATCGAGACGTCCAACGCAGATCCGTGATATAGCCGTTGAGAGACGTCAATTTTGTCACTTTGGTCGGAACCGCCGGATCAGCAACGTATATCTGTTCCTGTTGCGGGTCGGTTGCGTAGGAAAGAAAGGCAAATCGCCGGCTGTCCGGCGACCAGGCGACGCCCTCTTCCGTGACGAACGATTTCGGATCAGCCGGCCGCTGTCACGCGCACGGGCTTTACGCCGGGCTGCGTTCGATCTGCGAGAAAGATGACGTTTCCATCGACACCGCCCGGAGCGGGTTCGACCCACGTTACCCAGTGGCCATCAGGCGAAATGGTTACACCCGATAAGGAGTGCACAGCCTCAAGCTGGTCGATCACGCGGCTGATTGTCGAGTTATCAGTATCGGCAGACCAAGCCATCGCCGACACGAAGATTCCGAAGTGCAAGATCAAACTTGCGCGTTTGAGAACGGCGCTGATGCGGCCCATCATGTTCATCCGTATGGTAACTGTAACGGTGCGCTGCACCGTGCATCCACAGAGTCGTGAGTTCCGGATGTTCTCCAAGTATTCTGAACGAACTCGAAGACCTGACCTTCCAAAACGGAGACGTGCATCTGCATGCCGTGGCGGCGGGACCGTCGGACGGGCCGGTGGTCATCCTCCTGCATGGTTTCCCGGAGTTCTGGTATGGCTGGCGCCATCAGATCGGCGCTATGGCTGCATCCGGGTTTCGCGTGATCGTTCCGGACCAGCGGGGTTATAACTCTAGCAGCAAACCGCGGTCGGTGCGCAGCTATCGTGTCCCAAATCTCGTTTCGGACGTGGTGGCGATGATCGATCAGCTTGGCCGGTCGAAAGTGTATCTGGTCGGGCACGACTGGGGAGCGATCGTGGCGTGGGCCGTCGCTGCCTGGCACAGCGAGAGAGTAGCTGGGTTAGCGATTTTGAACGTTCCACATCCCGGTATTATCTTTCGCTTCATGCTGACCCATCCAGGTCAACTTCGCCGCAGCTGGTACGCCTTCTTTTTCCAGATACCCCGATTACCTGAGTTGCTCTTCTCGGCCCGGAACTTCCGAACGGGCGTTGCTTCGCTGGTGAGAACGAGCCGCCCTGGCACATTCACTGCGGAAGATCTAAATCGATATCGTTCGGCTTGGGCGCAACCGGGAGCAGTCAGGGCGATGATCAATTGGTATCGCGCCTCATTTCGTTATCCCACTGGCTTTCGCGTAGGACGTATACAAGTTCCCACGCGAATCCTGTGGGGTAGAAACGATGCATTTCTGCTTCCTTCGTTAGCCACGGCGAGCCACCTCCAGTGCGAAAGCGCCGAAGTGGTCTGGTTCGATCGCGCCACTCACTGGCTTCACCTGGAAGAGCCGGAGGGAGTGAATGCCGCATTGTTGGAGTTCTTCTCGAGACATGCTGATTCGCTCCAATGAGCGGAGCTTGGCAAGCCTCCGAAAGAGACCTTGAGGAGTGCGTAGCAGAACGACTAACGGTCTGACGGCTGCGAGGTCTCAGTTCCCCCGCTTGGAGTTTCCAGATCCTTCGCGAAGACAGCGGACGTTTTCCAACGGCTGTACCCTTCACGCAAATAGAACCGGTGCGCGGCCTCTCGTGAAATCTGGGAGCGTACAACTACTCGTCGCAGTTTCTTCTCCCTTCGGATCCATTCTTCGGCTCGCCTCAGCAGCGCTTGACCGATGCCGGCGCTCCGATTCCCGCTTGCAACAACCAAGCCACCGATTTCGCCGTAAGGATCATTCTGCAAGTGATGAACGACGGAAACGTCGATCCACCCCACCGTTCGCTCCGGATCAGAGGTGCACGCAACGAAGATGATGCGCGTTCGAAGTTGCAAGAGACGATTCGATGCGTTGCCTCATTACCTCCGCTGAAACCGGGTATCCCAACTGCCCGCTCAGTTCGGCTGCAACTTCGGAGTCCTCTGGCGTTATTTCGCGAATCCTGATAGCAGTGGTCATACGCAGCGTGGTATAGACTTCCTCATGGTCCACTATTCTCGCCTCTCCGTTTTGCTTCCTCTTGCGCAAGGATTGCGAGAGTATTGCGAGAGCTTTACTCCCCGATTTGCTCGAGTTCTTGCCCTGTGCTCGCTAGCGGCGGCCACAATTTCGATGGCGGGGGCTCAATCGGGTTACACACTACAACCTGTTGAATTCGGCATGCAACTTGAGAACTCCGGACGGACGGGTCGTGTTCGAGTATATGACCAAGAAGCCGGAGAACGTCGGATTGACGTCCCCAAGTGTCGCGTGTTTTCATCCCGTCAACACGCCGACCGGCGAGCGCGTTACGGCTCTCGCGCCTAACGACCACCCTCACCACCGGGGCATCTTTCTTGCGTGGCAAGATTCGGAGTTCCATGAGATTCCTAAGACAACGAACCCGAGCCCCACGAGCCCGCTTCGAACCATGAACGTGAGCAGAGCCGACTTCTGGTCCTGGGGTGTTTACGCGCCTCGTGATGGAAGGGTGATCGAAAATCGGTCGGTCAAGCTGGTCAGCGCTGATTCGAAGCAAGCTCGGGTTCAGATTGTGAACGAATGGTTCGTCGGTAAGCGCAAAATGCTTGACGAAATAGATGACGTAACTGTGAAGGAGCAGGACGGAGCCTACGTGCTCGATTTGGATTACCATCTCACGCCCATCGCTGATTACATACTGAATCGCGCAGCGTTCGGAGGCTTCGATGTGCAGTGCAGAAAGGATGGGGATTCTTACTTCTCAACACTTACCGGAAAAGTGAAACACCGAGATCCTCACTACGCGTTCCCTGAACTGAACTGGCCTTCGGAAGACTGGTACGACTATTCGATCCGGCTCAAAGAAACAGGCAAAACGGTCGGCGCCGCCGTTATCGACCACCCGGACAACCCGCCGACGACATGGCATAACGCCCGAACATTGTGGATGCTGAATCCGACGATTGCCGCCGTAGTTCCGGTTACGATCCCGAAAGATACTGCCCTTCGGCTGCGGTATCGCGTCGTTGTTCATGACGGTGACACCCCTACGCCGCTACTCCAAAAGCTCTCGGACGAGTGGAGAGCAAATCGGTAGGTGTTGGACCGTCGCACCTGGAACCTTTCGTTTCGATTAGTATCGATTTCCGCTCTG
The DNA here is from genome assembly GCA_963744795.1 of uncultured Acidobacteriaceae bacterium. Taxonomy (GTDB): domain Bacteria; phylum Acidobacteriota; class Terriglobia; order Bryobacterales; family Bryobacteraceae; genus Bog-105. The sequence continues at coordinate 126,902 of CAVUVF010000015.1, read as the reverse complement.
CTCGTGATCGCCGGTTTTTGGCTGCGATTTGATGCGCCGATTGCACCATACTTGCGTGATGCTTTTGGCGGAATCACCTACGTTCTGGTCTTTGTCCTCCTCTTCGGCGCCGTCCTTCCGAACGGATCTTCCATCTCGATTGCAGCCGGTGTTCTGTTTGCGACTTGCTGCCTAGAATTTCTTCAGCTGTGGCATCCGGCTTGGCTCGAGGCGTGCCGCCGTACGCTTGCCGGCCGGCTACTCCTGGGCACGACGTTCGAATGGACGGACTTTCCGCCTTATTTCATTGGTGCTGTGCTTGGTTGGGCGCTGTTGCGAACTCTTCGAAAGAGATGATCGTCCGAAGGTGGTTCGCTCGCCAGAAGAGTAAGAGCTTCCAGGATCTGCGATTTCTTTGCAGGATCCAAACGCAAGTACTGGCGATCGCCCGGTCCGGCTTCGAAGGTCGTCCTTCCGTCATCCGCAACCCGGACTCGACCTTTGGCGGAAAGCGAAAAGTATTTACTATCTCCGCGCACGGCGTCGAGAGCGGCAGTCAAATCCCAGGTTGGCCGATCGTACGGCATTTTGTTGTAGGCACGATAAGATGCCGCGACCGGATGCCACGAGGCGTATGAAAAGTCGCGTTCAATGCTGCCGGCCGGATAAAGAAGATCACGGCCAATCTCAAATCCACTGAAAACGATGGGCGTCGGCCATTGTTCGAATACGGTCCGTGCGGCCGGAATATCGAGCTTGACGTTGTATTCCGGTTGACCTCCAGAGAAGTTCCCGGCCATGGCGGTGACGAGCGCGACCTTCTCGCGGACCAGGTCGACTCCCGGCAAAGTCGAAACGGAATCGGGCTTCGATTCGAGCAAAGCAGCGAGATTGGTGCTGAATCCAACCTGAACTATTGTTACCTTTTCGGCGCTTTGGGCGAGAAGCCGCCGGAGAAGCGGGACAGCTCCTTGCTCCCGAGTCTTCGTACGCGCCGCGGAAGCCAGGCTCTCCGGCGCGGACTGCAATGTCGCCCGGAGATAGTGATCTTCCGCGCCTCCCTTGATGACCTTGGCGGCTTCACCAACCGGAATTTCGCCGCGGCCGTAGAATGCGTTGACCAATCGAATGTATGGCGCCGCCGAGGGATTCGCGTTCGTCAACGTTACTCCAATGAGACGACACTCACCGCGACTCGACAACGAGTGCAAAATCGCAAGGGCAAGGGCATCGTCCACGTCGTTGCCCATATCGGTGTCGAAGATCACGGGTTTCTGCGCGGAACAAATGAACGACATGAAGAGCAGAGCCACGAGCCGTCCGCAAGTGACCCCTGAATGTTTGACAGGTAAACAAGCTCATATCTTGACAAACGAGGTGGAGCGACTTGATTCAGAAACCAGAAATGCGGCCCTTTCTTCTGGCCAGCTGGCAATTTTCGAAAGCGGCAGCGCCACCGTATACTGTTGTCGCATGATGGCACGAGGAGATGGGAAAGGCCAGCGCAGGGGTTTCTCTCGATCTGAAGGATTGGGAACCGAAGAGCATGCTGGAACTGCCGGTCACGCGTGTGCTGCGAAGCCGCTTTCCCGCGATCGACTTCCATACGCATCTCACGTGGCACAACGGCCTCGACCACATGGCGAACCATTGGTGCCTGCCTGAACGTACGTCTGCGCATCCGTTTACGTCATGTGTGCTGTAACTATGCAATTCAGCGCTAAGAGCGAGAGAGACGTGGAAGAGTTTGGGCTGGCCGTCGTGCATTGATCTCGAAGACGACTTGACTGCTTTGTTCCTGACTGTGAGGATCGAACTGAGTCACCCTGAAAAGCGGCGCGTTGGCATATAATTTGTCCATTTCCGCACAGCGGTAATGCTTCCTCACGAGGAGAACCGGAATGAGAAAACCCTTACCTTCCATTTCGCGGCTGGTCCTGTTGGTTGTACCCGTCGCCGCTTTAATTGCACAAACGGATCACACGAATGCTTTCACCGGAACCTGGAAGCTGAACGTAGCGAAATCCAAGTTCAGTCGGAACGGCCCCACACAGCGCGACGGTCACTCAGGCTCCTGATGGCACGTTCACAGTGGATGGAGTCGGTCCAGATGGGAAGCCGGAGAAGTGGTCCCATCCTTGGTCGGGTGGTAAAGAGGTTCCCGTTGACGGGATTGAGAATGGAACCATTGTCACGAAAATCCAAGGCCGTGTTGCCGACGACATTATGAAGATCGGCGGCAAGACTGTAGAAACGGTTCACGTTGTGCTCTCTCCTGATGGGCGATCCCTGACGGCAACCATGGATGGCACCGATAAGGAGGGCCGTCGTATACATCACGTCGAGGTCTTCGAAAAGCAGTAACTTTGGTACGTACAGCCCGACAGTGTGTGAAGCGTTATCTCGAAACAAGTTCGCTTCACGAACGTAGCGACGGTCCATGACGACACCCTGTGCCGGGTTCGATCCATAATCTTCCGCTCATCTCACCGGCGATGGCTGCTGATCTGACCGAGCCAGCACGAAGAGAGTTGCCGGCAAACGCACTCGGGTTCAAGCCAGCAGCTTCTGCATACTTCTTCAACTGAAGTGCCACAACCTTGTCGGTCGATGCTGCGTCCTGCATTTTCCCCAGCGATTAATGCCGCGATACTCATGCTGGCGCGTTTCTTGCTGGCGTCGTCCGATGACGAGAGGTAACCGGCTACGGTGGCAGGAGTAGCAGGGAGCGCCGGAACCTCTTCGGCTTGTCATTACCAGTTCGATCAAACGAAGCGGTAACCACGAAAGGATTGATTCTGATATGCAAAAGTCCCGATTCTGGGACTATAATGTCCCGTAATGTTTAGGTACTATTGCCTCTTCTTCACTCTCGCGCTCGGTCTCCAATCCGCTTCGGACCCCTGGATCGGCACTTGGCGGCTCGACAAGGCGAAATCTCACTTTGAGAACTACGATGGCCCCACTTCGGATGCGAAGCTTGATATCACCTCAGAGGGCAACAACTATCGACTGGTGTTCACTGTACCGGGTAAAGCGGCAAGGTGCAACAAATCGAGATTACGCCGCCCAAGGAGGGCGGCAAAATTCCCGGCAACATGGACGAACTTGGGTTGCCTGCGTGGTGCCGATCCGGAAGAGCTTTCCCACGGTTCCAATGCGTCGACGCGCACCCGAATACGCTACAGACGGGACCATCAGTACGAAGATTTACTGGTGTACGCAAGCCGCCTCCTGAGGTTGCCGGAGAGATTCCCTTAGATTTGCCCTTGGCCCGCACAGTACCCGGGAATCCTGTTTCGAATACATCGGATCGAGTTGTTTCAAGATCGTTGAACGCGCGGAAAGAACGCGTGCAGTGTTGCCAATGTGCGCGGTAGATATTACCAGGGAAAAAACCCGGATAGAGTACGCCTGTCGCATTTGTAACCACTTACAGAGAGTGGCCAGGCTCGTGCATATTTGTTACCGGAGTTGGATATGAACCTCAGAAGTGTGAAGTGTGCAGGTTGCAGCCTGTTGTTCGGTGCGGCGCTACTCGCCTCACCATACCCGCAATCAGGCAGTCAAGGCAGCTCTGCTGACAACACGAAAGTTAATAAACGCGATAAGAGTCAAACAGAGCCCACTGCGGATAACGCTAAAAACGGCACGTCCGACCGTGAATTGATGCGTCAGATCCGGCGCGACGTGGTGGCGGACAAGTCGCTCTCCACTTACGCGCATAACGTGAAGATCATCGCGCAAGGCGGGAAGGTCACGCTGAAAGGCGTGGTGCACACGGACGAAGAAAAGAAAACCATCGAAGACTTCGCCCGTAAGCGTGCCGGTGAAAACAACGTCACGAGTGAACTGAGCGTCAAAGGCGACGCAGGTAAGGCAGACAGTAAGTAGATAGGATTACAGGAGAAAATTTCATTTATGGCAAAGAATACAGTTGTCTACGGTATTTACCCTTCTCGCACACAGGCGGAGAGCGGTGTTGATGCATTGCTTGCTGCGGGATTTCGTAACGAAGACATTTCCGTCCTGTTGCAGGATAACGTCGGGACGAAAGATTTCGCACATGAGAAACACACGAAAGCGCCAGAGGGTACGGCGACGGGTGCGACTACAGGAGGAGTGATCGGCGGGACGCTGGGTCTGTTAGCCGGCATCGGAGCTCTCGCCATTCCCGGCGTGGGGCCGTTCATCGCCGCGGGCCCAATTATGGGCACTCTCGCCGGTATCGGATCCGGTGCAGTCCTGGGTGGCATCGTTGGCGCGTTAGTCGGAATGGGAATTCCTGAATACGAAGCCAAGCGCTACGAAGGACGCATCAAAGAGGGCGGCATTCTGGTTTCGATTCACGCCGACAACAGCGAGTGGTCAGGGCGCGCCAAGGACATCTTGAAGCGAACTGGCGCTGACGACGTCTCCTCGACCGGTGAAGCATCGGCCGACTTCGCAGAGACCGACAAGCCGCTCAGCAGAACCACAGCGAAGACCTACTGAAAGAGTGGTTCCGCCTCGGCCCGCGACGATGACCGAAGCAGGAAACACGGTTGCACTCCTCTGGAACGTGTCCTCTGGTTGGACAAGTTCTGAGGAGACGCTCGAAACCATCCGCTCTATTCTGGTCTCGCATGGCTCGACTCTCGATGTCACCGAGCTGAAAGAGGGGATGGATATCGGTGAATGCGTCGAAGCCGCTATTCGGGCGGGAGCGGAGCTTGTTGTTGCTGCAGGAGGCGACGGAACAGTTAACGCCGTCGCTTCCGCTCTTCTGTATCGGCCGGTCGCTCTCGGCATCATACCCGCCGGCACTCTAAATCATCTGGCACGCGACCTGAATCTGCCCATCGACGAGCAGAAGGCGGCAGTGGCCTTAACCTCTGCACGAGTCGTCTCGATCGACGCGGCGACCGTCAATGGACGCACTTTTGTAAACAACTCGGTCCTGGGATTTTTCCCGTACTATCGCCACCTGCGTGAGAGATTGGAGCGCCGCTGGTTTGGTTCTTCGAAGCTCGGGCGTTTCGCTGCCGTGGTGGCGGGCCTGTGCGCCGCACTCTGGCGTCTGCCGCGTCTCACTGTCCGGTATTCGACGCGACGGACAGAAGCGCAGCCTGCGCACCCCGTTCGTTCTGGTAGGCAACAATGAACATCGCATGGAAGGCTTCGCGCTCGGCGAGCGTGCGCTTCTCGATCGTGGTCTGCTCTGGGTCTATGTCATGCGGCCTTACACGCGATGGCAGTTGCTGGTGCGGGTCATCGGAGTACTTCTCGGCCGCATCCCGCGCGAGTCGCTCTTCGAGATCTTTTCAGCACCTCGCATCACGATCGAAAGCAATCGCCGCTCAGCTGGGAGTTGGTGTAGACGGTGAGGTGGTTGACCTGAAGACTCCGTTGTACTACGAATCACTTCCAGGTGCCCTCCGCGTTCTTGCTCCGGCCAATTCCGAAACTTCCGGTTGATGCGGTCGATCGCTCATATTTCGGATCTCCATTTCGGATATAACGATCCGCTGCTCGCGAAGGAACTCTGCAAAAAGCTGAACGAAATTGCTCCGGACATTCTGGTCATCTCGGGCGACCTGGTTGAGCACGCGACCGCGGAGGAGTTTGAACGCGCCCGCGAGTTCTTAGAACAGCTTCCCGGACCTCAGATAGTCGTACCGGGCAATCATGACCTACCGTTCTATAATCTGTGGCGCCGTTGGACCGAGGGATTGAAGATCTACTCTCAATTCATCAGCGAGAACGTAGAGCCCGTTCTGGTGGACGATGAAGTCGCAATTCTCGGTGCGAATAGCGCTCATGTGTTCCCGGTAAAAGGCGGCAAGATCACGGAGGCGCAGCTCGACTCTCTTGTCGATCGATTCGCGAGTTTCCCTTCGACTCTGATTCGCATACTGGTCACCCATCATCCGTTCGATCTTCCCGAACCGTCTAATCCCCGTTTGCTCATCGGGCATTCCCGCCGCGCTGTTGCCCGGCTCGCTCCTGTTGTCGATCTGCTGCTCGCGGGACACGTGCATCTGAGTTCGAACGGCAGCACGAGTACTCGCTACAATCTCGCAGGTGAGGCGATGGTATTCGTACAGGCTGGGACCGCCATCTCCGATCGCCATAAAGGGGAAGTGAATTCCTTCAATATGCTGCGCGTCGGCCGCACGAGTGCCGGCGAAAAGCAAGCGACGATCTGTCGCTATTCCTGGTTCAAAGAAAAGGCGCGTTTCGAAGAAGATGGATGCAAAGAGTATCGTTTTGGCAGCACCGGATGGAGTGCATGGGACGACACTGCGGCTGGCCACACCGGGTCCATTTAATTTCAACGTTCTCGTACTGAAACTGTTCTCGACCGGTCGTCTTCCCACTCCGCAGTCTTCGCTCGACCGATCCAAAGTAGCAGGTCGGCAATGAAGAAGCAAGCAAATCCGACAAACGCCGGCAGAAGATGCCAGAAATCGAGGTAACCGACAGCGAAGTGTACCCCGATGGCGCAGCCGAATCCAGCAAAGCCCATGATGGCCACGATCTCAACGAGGCTCCGGTTCAGCTCCGCACAGCGCGCGACAAATAAGAGGAAACTGCCGATGGAGCACAGTCCTCCTCCAAATCCGGCACGATCATGAGAGATCACCGGGATCAACATGGGTGAGATTCGCCGGAGTGTACTGACGTCTAATCCGATGAACCTCAGATCGGACGGTACGAACACGGTAGTGACGCCGAAAATCGCGATTGTAAGGCCGGCCAAGACGAGGCCGACTGCAGTGACACTCGAGTAGAATCCGCCCCGCCCGGGCGAAGCTGTTTTCTCTTTGGTGTGCCCTTCGCCAGATCGATTTAAGGTCCGACCGCCAGTGACGCGAGCGCCATACGCCCGCCACAAAAACAGGCAGCAGAAATAGTGTGGCGATCCCGTGCCACGTATCGAGATATTGCTGTCCAAGATAAGTGAGGAAAGCCAGGAATCCGATTGCTCCGGAAAAGAGCAGGGACCACCATGCCCACGGCTCCCGCGCGGACATCGGAAACGCGGCTAGCCACATGTAGCCGAAGCCGATGGCCAGAAGCGAACCGCCATAGGCAACGCGGTCGTGAAACATGAACCCTAGCAGGTGCGGATTACCTGCACGGGTAAGAGCGGCGGCGTCCATGCCAATGGCCGTGCTGTCGTGAGGAAGCAGATGGCCGGACACGGACTGCATCAACGCGAAGCCACCGCTGAGCACGAGGCAAAACCCGGTGAGCGCAACGGGAAACCGGCCATCGCCCAGCGCTGCTTCGGATAGGCTTCGATCATCGGCCATTCATATCAAAAGATATCGGATGACAGATAAGTTGCCCGCAAGAACTTCTGTGTACGCGCCCGATGGACGTGTCGAAGTTGAAGCAGTTCTAAATCATGCTCTCGAGGCGAACGTAGCTCGCTTCCATTCCGCTTTCCATACCGGTACGGAGCATGGCGTCCCGGGCTTGTGCATTGGGTAGAGTCATGCGCATCTGCATAAAGGTACCCGTGCCATCCGGCTTGGAACGTGGTTTCGATGTGGTTATCAGGCGTGGGGTCGGGCAAATGCATGCGCTCGACGTGAACGATTCGCGTATAGGGTTCGAGGGCCAGATATTCGCCTGTAAGATAAAAACCACCCCCTTTACCGTTACTCCACTCATACCGGATTTTGCCGCCCGGGCGAGACTCGCTAATGCAAACGGGCATGGTCCAGCCATCAGGTCCCAGCATCCACTTCTGGACCAACTCTGGTTCTGTGTGTGCCCGATACACAGCCTCGGGGGGAGCAGCAAAGTGTCTGGTCACCAGGACGAATCTGTCGCCCTCTGTCTGCAACGTCAATTTGCTCATCGTTTCTTCCGTTCCTTTCTCTTTCTTCCATCGCGCTTCATTTCGGTAAGCACCTGATCCAGCCGGTCGTAGTTCTTGGCCAATGCTTGCCGGAGAGTGGAAAGCCATTCATCTACCGCATCAATGCCATGGGTCGACCAAACGGCACGGACGTCTAGTTCCCTCAGCCCGCCGCGTGATCAGACCTGCGTCTTCGAGGACTTTCAAGTGCCTCGAGACTGAGGGTTGAGTCATTGCAAAGGGCTGTGCCAACTCCATGACGGTTGCCTCACCCTGTGCGAGCCGCGCGAGGATTGCCCGGCGTGTTGGGTCGGACAGGGCGGAAAACGCTGCATTCAGGTCCTGCATCCTGCTTATATAGCTAGCATGTTATATAACGAGACGGCTATAATCAAGGGCTACGGTGCTTGCCGCCCGGCAACTCACCACATCTTTCTGTCAGACCAGGCACTTGAATACGTCTACTTAGCTGTGGGAACCGCGATCGAGATCGATGGGAGTTTTGGGGAGGGCGGAGGCCAAATCCTGCGGACCTCCCTCGCTCTTTCGTCCATCACGCAGACTCCATTCCGAATCGGAAATGTGAGGCGAGGGCGGTCAAAACCAGGCTTGCGCCGCCAACACCTGACTGCACTACGTTCGGCGGCTCGTATCGGGAATGCTCAGGTCACGGGTGACGCCGTCGGTTCGACGGAAGTCTCGTTTAGGCCTGGACGCATTGAAGGAGGTGACTACCAGTTCGATGTGGGAACGGCGGGAAGCACGACGCTTGTGTTTCAGACGGTGTTACCGGCGTTACTGCGCTGTACAGCTCCTTCAAAAGTGACCTTCATTGGAGGAACTCATAATCACGGCGGCCCTCCGTGGGACTTTATCGAGTTCGTGTTCTTACCTGTGCTTCGGCGGATGGGCGCGTCGGTCAACACACATTTCGAAAGGTACGGCTTCGCACCCGCGGGCGGCGGCCGATGGCGGGCGGAGATCTGGCCTGGCGAACTAAGACGCATTGACATTGGCGAACGCGGTGAACCGATCGGGCGGCGTGTGCGGGCCATCGTTTCCAATCTGCCGGCGACAATTGCAGAGCGGGAATTGGACGTGGTGCGCCCAGGTCTGGCCTGGCCCGATTCGGCATATCGGGTTGAGACGGTCGAATCCGCCGGTCCGGGCAATATCGTGATGATCAGTACCTCGTTTCGCCATGCGTCGGAACTCGCCACCGGATTCGGGCAACGAGGCGTGCCGGCCGAGAGAGTTGCCCGGAGTGCACTCGATTGCTGGCAACGCTACGATCAGTCAAGCGCGCCTGTCGGTGAACATCTTGCGGATCAATTGCTCTTGCCAATGGCGCTCGCGGGCGGCGGTTCCATGGTAACGGTCAAACCCACGCTGCACACGAGAACAAACGCGGAGGTGATCAGCCAGTTTCTTTCCGTCCGGTTTCAGATGTCGCCAAAGGGCGGTCAATTGTGGGAGATCAGCAGCTGATGTTCCCGGGGCGATGGAAGGGATGCATGCGGACGCTCCTCGCCGGGCACACGAAGCAAACAGCGTGGGCGTAGAGGGCGGAGATGACGGAAGTTAAGACTGTTCATCTCGAATCGTGCATGGTCCGTTACCGCGTAACTGGCCGCGGCGAACCCCTGATTCTAGTTCACGGCCTGGGTGGATCGAGCGCGTGGTGGGTTAGAAACATAGGAGACTTGAGCCGGGAATTTACCGTCTATACCGTGGATCTTCCCGGTTTTGGCACGATGCGTCGCTTTCCTCGAACGTTTTCAATTCGCGGAGCCGTCGTATGGCTCAAGACTCTTCTCGATAGGTTGGAACTCGAAAGGGTATCGCTCATCGGGCACTCGATGGGTGGGTTGGTATCGGCGGTGTTCGCGGCCGAATATCCGGAGCGAGTGAAGCGGCTCGTGCTGGCCGCTCCTGCGATTGGCCTGCCGAGCAGCCGGATGGTGAATTATCTGAAGCCGTTGGCGCGTGAAATGCTTCGCGTTCAGCGCAGTTTCTGGAAAACGCTGATCTGGGATAGCATCCGAGCCGGACCGTTTACTACTCTGCATGCGTCACGAGATCTCTTGCGTTTGAAGATTGAGGACGAGCTGTCCCGAATCGCCGCGCCGTGTCTTCTGATCTGGGGAGAGGTTGATCCGCTGGTTCCTTCAGAGCTCGGAAGGGAATTGCGAGCGAAGATCCGAGGCAGTCAGTTATGCGTATTGCAGGGCGCCGGCCATGTTCTCATGTACGATCACGCCGAGCAATTCAACAGGGTGGTACTGCAGTTCCTCGCTCCAGGGTTGGCAATCGAGTATCCAATACAATCGAGCCTGACACCCGAATGACATCCCTTCGATTTCCGAGCACGAAGCGACAGAGCGGCCTCGCCTCTGCATTTTTATTTTCAACTTTGCTGAGTGGGACCGTTGCTGCCCAGACACATCCCGCCCCGGACGCACCGCCCTTAGCCTATCGAGCCGTCGAGAACTGGGCAAAATTGCCGGACGGTTTGAATCTGGGTGAGTGTTCGGGTGTGGCTGTCGACAAGTCGGACAACGTCTGGGTCTTTAATCGGGGCTCCCATCCGGTGGTCGAGTTCGATCGGAATGGAAAGATGCTGCAAGCGTGGAACGACGTGCCGGTGAAGTCATCACACGGCATTCGGGTCGATCCGGAAGGCAACATCTGGTTGATTGATGTCGCGGGACACAAGGTGCTGAAGATGTCACCTTCCGGTCACGTCTTGATGGTCCTCAGCGCAGTAGGCGGCGCTACGGGCGACGAGGCTGCCAAATATGCCTTTAACCGTCCTACTAACGTCGGATTTGCGGCCGATGGCTCTTTCTTTGTTACAGACGGGTATGGCAACTCCCGCGTGGCCAAATATACAAAGGACGGCGAGTACATCACGCAATGGGGAAGCAAAGGAACGGGTGACAACCAGTTCAATATCGTTCACGATATCGCGATCGATGCCGCTGGAAAGCTCTATATTGCGGACCGTGAGAACGATCGAATTCAGATCTTCGATCAATCCGGCAAATTCCTGGGAAAGTGGTCGAATCTGGGCGCCGCCTGGGGTCTGGTCTACGTCCCGCGCGACAACGTCTTTTTCCTGAGCGATGGCGCAAATGACGAGATCATCAAGCTCGACGTGAACGGGAAAATTCTGGGCAAAATCGGTTCGCACGGGAAAGCGCCGGGCAAGTTACACTATCCACACAGTCTGGCCGTCGATAGTACGGGCGCGCTTTACGTCGCCGAAATCCTGAACTGGCGGGTCCAGAAGTTTGTTCCGTCAAAGTAGCTGGCGAGATTGCAGGCAAGTCAGACTCGGGTCTGCGTTCCTTATGTTGAACCGTCGACACGCGTTCCACGTCTAAAAGAGAAAGCGAGATCTAAAGTACATGTACAACCAAACTTCTCAGACCTCCGTTTGGGATAAGTTAAGCGGAACCACCTACTTAACCGGGCGAAGCGCTGCCGTTGTCAAGCAAACATACCTGTTATTTGGCTTGGCGGTTTTCAGTGCTCTTGCCGGAGGATACATCGGAGCCACTTCCGAGACGCTGGCACGATTCTTCTCGGGTTGGCTGGGGTGGATTGCTGCTCTCCTCCTCCTGAATGTCGTCCCGCGCATTGCTATCAGCGTGCGTCACAATCATCAGCTCGGCGTGGCCGCTCTGGTGGCCGATGGCTTTGTGTCCGGTATCGCGCTCTCGCCTCTGCTGTGGGTTGCGCGTTTAATTGCGCCGGAGTTGATCCTTGTCGCCTTGGGAATTACGGCTTTTGTGTTCATCGGTGTGACCGCTTACGTCATGAGCACACGCCGGGAGTTCTCTGCGCCTCGGGGCCTGATGGCGGGTCTGTTCTTTGCCCTCATCGGCACGATGATCTTGAATAGCTTCCTCCATATCGGGTTCGTGGGTATTCTGATCGGATTAGGCATTGGAGCCCTGGTGTTTTTACCCTCGTTTACTCGACGAGCGCTGTGTTGCGCACACCGGATGCGGACAGCCCCATTCCGGGAGCGCTGATGCTCTTCGCCGGTGTCTTCAACGTGTTTGTAGCAGCTTTAAACATCCTGTTGCGAGTTCTGAATGGCAGCCGCGACTAGTGCGCTCTTGAGGAACAGGCGTCCACAATAACTCCGTAGACAACATGCGCAGCGAGAGCCGATCCGTGAGAAAAAGCATTCGCTGCGCTTGCGCTTTCCAGGCGAGCCGCAGAAACTGCGAGTTCATCGCCAATCAGCCATAATCCCGCTCCGAAAACCACTCCGTTAGCAGCTGCAATGCGAGGGAATCGTTCACGAGTCCACGCGTATCCAGCAGCGGTTGCGATCGCGAATGCATAATGCATGAGGGCGCCAATTCGCTCCGCACTTGGCTGGTCTAAGTGGGTGCCGAAAACACGCCGAGCCGCTTTTGCGTCCGTCTGCGAACTCAATCCGAACGAGGTCGGATCGAAGAAGCGGACCACTGCCTTCATTGCGAGTCCGCCAACCATTCCTCCGAAAGCTCCACCCAAAAGGAGGCGGCTATTCACAGCTACCGGTCCCCTTCGTCTTTCGCATTGCTTCGCAGACTCCCAGCCGCAAATACCGCCGCAACTGGTCCTCGTTGAGGTTCGACGGATCGAACAGAAGGTTCAGGGCCGCGCCATCGAGGATGGCTCCTATTTCGGCTGTTCGACGCCTCTTTTCGTCAACGGATAGTTCCGCCAACTCCGGAAGAAAGGTGTCGATTTTCGCTGTACAGCATCTGACAAGCATCTGGGCATGCAGTTCCGCTAACCGATGTTGTTTGTTCGGATGACGGATAGCGTACAACTTAAACTCCAGGTTGAGGAGAACACGCTGCCGGTCTCGCAATAGGGTCAAGAGATCATCGGTCACTGCGTCTATGCGGTCTTCCGTGGTCGTTGCCGCCGATAGACGGGGTTTCACACGTTCCTGGTCACGCAGCAGATCTTCTTCGAAAATAGCGAAGAACACATCTTCCTTATCTTCGAAATTGGCGTAGAACGCTCCCCGAGTCTTCCCGGCGTGGGCGGCTATGTCTTCGATTCGCGCGTGTTCCATGCCATCCCTAGCGAATATGAATCGTGCGGCGCGGATCAGGTCTTCTCGCGTCTGCATCGCCCTCTTCTGCTTGTGTGCGGCAAAAGAGGCAACAACAGGCTGCTCGGCGTCCATCAATTTCTCTGAATCGTGCATCGCGGGACCTGTATCAAAGATATGATTAAACATACAGGAATGTATATTTTTCTTTTTAAGAAAAGTACGCGGATATCTTCGGAGGCAACAATCCCATTGGAACACCAGTCTTTGAGTCGGCAATCGAAGCCTTCAAGGCTACGACAAATCGCGCAGGCAAGCCTCTTGGGGCTCTTCGTTGCGCTTGGGTGCGTCGTATTAACGAGCTGCGGAGGTGAGAACAGAGCGGCTCCGGCTCCGATGGGTCCCATGCCTGTTTCGGTTGTCAAAGTTCAACAGGCTGATGTGAAGTTGACCGGTCAATGGGTAGGAACAATCGACGGTTTTGTCAACGCGCAGATTCAACCTCAAGTCAGCGGATACCTGGTCCGTCAGAACTACCGGGAAGGTTCGGTCGTTTCGAAGGGCCAGGTTCTCTTCGAAATCGATCCGAGGCCATTTCAGGCACTGGTCGACCAGGCGAAAGGCCAAGTAGAGCAGGCTCAGGGCCAGGTCGCACAGGCCCAGGCACAAGTGGCGCAAACGCAGGCGCAGCTTCAGCTCGCGCAGATAAACGTCAACCGCGACACACCTCTTGCTCAGGCGAGGGCGGTTGCGCAAAGCCAGCTCGATAACGACAAACAGCAAGCTGCGCAAGGCGAAGCCGCAGTGCGCTCGGCGCAGGCCAACGTACGCTCCGCGCAAGCGGCGGTAACGGCCGCAGAAGCCGCTCTCGAGACGGCGAAGCTCAACCTGGGCTTTACGCAGGTGCATTCGCTGATCAATGGCGTTGCAGGACAGGCGAACACGCAGGTAGGCAACCTGGTCAGTCCCCAATCCGTGCTGACGTCGGTTTCCCAGCTCAATCCCATCAAAGTTTACTTCTCAATCAGCGACACCGAATATCTGAGCTTGTCGAAACGAGCGCAACAGTCGGGAGGTGATCTGCTGAGTGGAAGGTCGAATGTACCGCTCACCCTGAGTCTTTCGAACGGGCAGGTGTATCCGCCGAAAGGTCACGTCGTGTGGGTGGACCGGCAGATGAACCAGCAGACAGGCGCGATCCGTCTGGCCGCAGCGTTCGCAAACGCTGGAAACGTCCTGAGGCCAGGCCAGTTCGCGCGTGTCTCGTCAGAGACAGAACTTCGTCACGGCGCGATCCTTGTTCCGCAGATAGCTGTTTTCGACATGCAAGGTATCAAGCAGGTCTACACAGTGGGTTCTGACAACAAAGCGCACGTGGTCAATGTGAAACTCGGTCCGGAGTACGGGAACCACTGGGTTATCGACAGCGGTCTTGCACCGGGAACAACAATCATCACCGATAACCTTCAAAAGCTGAAAGAAGGTGTTCCGGTCGCCCCGCAGGAGAAGCCTGCTGAGGCCGTCGCCCCAACTTCTCCCACAAACGAGTCGGCAGGTAAGTAACTCATGTCGAAGTTCTTCATCCGCCGGCCCATTGTGGCCATTGTCATTGCAATCGTAACCGTAATTCTCGGAATAGTTTCGATGTTGAGTCTTCCGACATCGCAATATCCGAACATTGTGCCTCCCGAAATTCAGGTCCAGGCAACCTATGCAGGCGCGGACGCCAAGACCTTGCAGCAGGCCGTTTCCACGCCCATCGAACAACAGATGAACGGCGTCGACAACATGCTCTACATGTACTCTGTCAATGCCAACAACGGGCAGGCCACAGTCTATGTAGATTTTGACGTCAAAACAAACGCCGATACGGACCAGGTGCTTGCTCAGCTTCGCGTAGCGCAGGCCCAGGCGCAGCTTCCGGCTCAAGTCAACACGGCCGGCTTGACAGTGCTGAAGTCTTTGACTTCGCCGCTGATGCTGATCAATCTCGCTTCTCCCGATAACAGGTACGGCGCAGACTTTCTCACCAACTACGCCATCATCAATCTGCAAGACGAACTGACGCGTGTTCCGGGTGTTTCACGTATCCAGGTGTTCGGTGGCCAATACGCGCTGCGCGTCTGGGTGAAGCCCGATCAGCTTGCAAAGCTCGGCGTCACGGCAACGGAAGTTATTGGCGCATTACAAACTCAAAACAACGTGAATCCCGCCGGCCAGATCGGCGGAGAGCCAGTCCCGAGGGGCCAGCAATTCACCTACACGGTGCGAACGCAAGGCCGCCTTGTGACGCCGGAAGAGTTCGGAAACATCATCATTCGTGCGAATCCGGATGGCTCGGTGCTTCACCTTCGGGATGTTGCGCGTGTTGAACTCGGCACTCAGATCTATAACCTCACCGCTCGCTATAACAATGCTCCTTCGGGCGTTATGGCCGTGTACCAGCTCCCGGGCTCGAACGCGGTTACAACGGCGCAGGCAGTCAACAAGCGCATGAAAGAGCTTTCGGCGAACTTCCCGACCGGCATGCAATACAGTGTGCCGCTCGACACTACCAAGGCGGTTACGGCAGGTATTCACGAAATCGTCATTACTCTCGTCATCGCGCTCGGTCTTGTCATCCTGGTCGTTTACATCTTCCTGCAAGGCTGGCGGGCGACTTTGATTCCGTTGCTTGCGGTGCCGGTATCGCTGATTGGTACATTTATCCTCTTCCCCGTACTTGGCTATTCGATCAACACGCTTTCGCTGTTCGGATTAGTGCTCGCGATCGGGTTGGTGGTCGACGACGCCATCATTGTGGTTGAAGCTGTCGAGCGTTTGATTCACGACGGTTTATCGCCGCGCGACGCAGCAATACGAGCGATGGAAGAGGTGGGCGGGCCCGTGGTCGCGATCGCCCTGATTCTCGCCGCCGTGTTCATTCCGACCGCTGCCATCCCTGGCATCACAGGTCGTCTCTACCAACAATTCGCCGTTACCATCGCGATTTCGGTTCTGATCTCGGCGTTCAACGCTTTGACGCTCAGCCCGGCACTCGCGGCGTTGTTGCTGAAGCCGAAGAAAGAGACTCGGCGTCGTGGCCCGCTCGCGCTCTTCTTCGATTGGTTCAACCGCGTATTCGGCCGGACAACGAACGCCTATGTTTCGACGTCGGGCTTGTTGGTTCACAAATCCGGGTTCACCATGCTGGCGCTGGCTCTGGTCACTGTCGCTGCTGTTGGTCTGGGTGACCGGCTCCCAACCGGATTCATTCCTCAGGAAGATCAAGGCTACATGTTCGTTGCTATGCAGTTGCCCGATGCGGCTTCACTGCAGCGGACCGATGCCGCCGCTCAGAAGATTACTGATGCCATGCTGCATACGCCCGGCATCGACGGTGTGATCGGTGTGAACGGGTTCAGCTTGCTGACGCAAACCCAAAGCACAAACACAGCGTTCTTCTTCGTCTCGCTGAAGCCTTGGGACGAGAGGAAATCTCGCGAGGAACAGATCGAAAGCATCTCAGCCAGTTTGCAGCGCAAGCTAGGCGCGGCAAGCGAGGGCTTGGCATTCTCATTCCCGCCTCCCGCAATTCCGGGTATCGGTACCTCGGGCGGCGTCACCATGATCGTGCAAGACCGGTCGGGAAATGATGATCAGAACTTCCTGACGAAAAACCTGTTCGCTTATCTCGGAGCTTTGTCAAAACGGCGCGAGATTGCGGCCGCCATCCCGTCTTATCTGCCGGCCGTCCCACAGCTCTATGCCGATGTGGACCGGGAGAAGGTAACGCAGCAGCAGGTCGACCTTGCAAATGTCTACAACACGATGCAGACGTTTATGGGCGGCTATCTGGTGAACTATTTCAACCGCTTCGGGCGTCAGTGGCAAACCTTCGTCGAGGCGGAAGGCGATACGCGCACTAACATCCAGAACATCAACCAGTTCTATGTTCGGAGTGCGAACGGCAGCCAGGTTCCGCTGGGCTCGCTGGTCCATGTCCGTCAAATTACCGGGCCAGAGTTTATTCTCCGCTTCAACGAGTACACGTCCGCTCAGGTGAACATAACCGGCGCGCCGGGCTACAGCTCGGGACAGGTACGGGCTGCGCTCGAAGAGGTATTCAACCAGACGATGCCCGCCGGTATGGGCTTCTCCTACCAGGGCATGAGCTTCCAGGAACAGCAGGCCGCTCAGGGTATTCCCACCTGGGTCGTGTTCGGACTGTCCCTGCTGTTTGTGTTCCTGATTCTTGCGGCATTGTATGAGAGCTGGACGCTGCCCTTCAGTGTTCTGCTCAGCACGCCAGTTGCAATTCTCGGCGCTTACCTTGCTCTCAGCCTGCGATCGCTCGAGAACGACATCTTCGCAACGATCGGCTTGGTCATGCTGATCGGTCTTTCGGCAAAGAACGCAATTCTGATCGTTGAGTACGCAGTCCAAAACTATAAAGGCGGCCAGCCCATCTCTGAGGCAGCGTTGGGCGCTGCGCGACTGCGATTCCGTCCTATCGTGATGACGGCGCTTGCCTTCATTTTCGGTTGTTTGCCTCTCTGGACGGCAAGCGGTTCCGGCGCCGTTTCGAGACGCATACTCGGTACCGTTGTCATCGGCGGAATGCTTCTGGCAACGGTGGTGGGAATCCTGATGATTCCCGTCACATTCGCGGTCGTCGAGTACATCTCGCACCGGTTCGTTCGGGGAGGGAAGGGGACCACGATGGACTCCACTCATCCGCCCGAGAATGACGACGGGGGACCAGGAGGACTCCAGCCCCAACCGGAAGGAGGTCATGCATGAGAACGACCGTCCTGAGTTCTTGCATTGGATTCGTTCTGCTTCTTACTGCAGGTTGTACTGTCGGGCCGAATTACTCTCGGCCCCAGGTGCCGGCCGCGCCTACATATCGCGGAGCAGATAACGCCGAGGTATCGAGTGCAAAAGAGAGCTCGCTCGGCGACCAGAAATGGGCCGATGTGTTCCGCGAACCAGAACTGCAGACCCTGATTCGCACGGCTCTTGAGAAGAATTACGATGTGCGGATCGCGGCGCAGCGAATCCTTGAACAGGCGGCCCAGGTTCGCATTACCCGGTCGCAACAGTTTCCGACACTCAACATCGGCGGGACAGGAATCGGCGCTGAGCTCCCGTCCTCGTTGGCTGGCTCCATCGGCAGCCCGCTGGTCGCCGGGAGTTTCAGCCTTTCGGGAGCCTGGAATCCGGACTTCTGGGGACTCTATCGCCGTCAGACGGAGGCAGCACGTGCTCAGTTGTTAGCCCAAACCTGGGCGCAGCGAGCGGTGCGGCTAACGCTCGTGCAGCAGGTGACGTCTTTGTACCTGGAACTAAGAGCGCTCGACCGGCAGTTGGACATTGCGCGCCAGACGCTGAAGATCCGGCAGGATTCTGTGGATCTGACGCGCAGGCTCGAGAGCGGCGGGGCTGCTCCGCTTTCCGATCTGCGTCAGGCTGAACAGCTCCTGTTTCAGGCGACCTCACAGATTCCGCAACTCGAACAAGCTATCCAGCAGAACGAGAACGATTTGCGACTTTTGCTGGGAGAGAACCCCGGGCCGGTCGCCCACACGGCGGAAAATGCGTTGGCTCCTCCGCCGCAGGATTTACCGGTCGGACTGCCATCGCAGCTTCTCGAGCGGAGACCTGATATCCAGGAAGTGGAACAACAGCTGGTTGCGGCTAATGCCCAGATTGGAGTGGCGCGGGCCCAATTCTTCCCCCAACTCTCGTTGAGTGCGTCCGCGGGTGTGGGCGGCGATAGCTTTGCGAATATCTTCGATTGGTCGAACAAAACCATCTACGGGATCGGATCGCTTGCTCAGCCGATCTTTGCCGGCGGAAAGTTGAGAGGCCAGTTGCAACAGTCGGAAGAGATGCAGAAGCGCATGGTGCTGACCTATCAGCAGACCATCACGACGGCTTTTCGTGACGTCTCGAATGCGCTGATCGCATTGAAGAAGCAGCGCGCAGCGCGGGAGCAGCAGGAGCAGTTGGTCGCGGCTGCGCAGGACGCAACCCGGTTGGCCCGGCTCCGGTATCAAGGTGGCGCAACCAGCTATCTGGAAGTGCTGACAACGGATTCGGCGCTGTTTTCGGCTCAGTTGAATCTGGTCAATGCACAGCAGAGCGAAGCACTTACTCTAGTGCAACTGTACGGCGCGTTGGGTGGCGGCTGGCAATAGCCGCCGCCTGACTCACCACTCTTTCTTTTCCAGACCGAATCTGGTCTACTATGTGGCTGTGACGCCTCGTACGCCAAACCGTGGTTCCGACCGAGTCTTCCAGTCCCTTGAAACGTTTAACATTGAGATCCCTTCGTGGGGTTTTGCCAATACAGGCACTCGCTTCGGGAAGTTTCTCCAGGCGGCAGCCGCCACGTCGATCGAGGAGAAATTCAGCGACGCGGGCCAGGTTCACGCGTTAACCGGGATCTGCCCGACCGTGGCCCTCCACGTCCTGTGGGATTTTCCGGAGGGCGTTGCCAGTTCCAACCAGATCACGTCGCTTGGCAACAAATTTGGCGTTCGCCCGGGCGGAATCAATCCTAACTATTTCCAGGATCAAATTTACAAGCACGGATCGTTCGGCAATCCGGACGAGAGCGCCCGCAAACAGGCGCTCCAGCATACACTCGACAGCATCGAGATCGCGCGCCGCGTGCACAGTCGCGACATCTCGTTGTGGTTTGCCGACGGTTCGAATTATCCTGGCACGGCGAACATACGGCAGCGCAAACAATGGTTCACGGAACTGCTGGGGAGATCTCACGCGGAGCTAGCGCCTGATCAGAGGCTGCTGGTGGAATATAAGCCGTTCGAGCCGGCCTTTTATCACACCGACATCGCTGACTGGGGCATGGCTTTCCTGCTGGCACGAGCAGCCGGACCACAGGCAAAGGTTCTGGTAGACACGGGCCATCACTATGCGGCCCAGAACATAGAGCAGATCGTCGCCTGGTTGCTGTCCGAAAATATGCTGGGTGGATTCCATTTCAACGACCGCCGCTATGCGGATGACGACTTGACGCTGGGGTCCATCGATCCTTACCAGGTCTTCCGGATTTTCCACGAGATTGCGTTCTATGAGTGGGAAGTCGGCGCGCGAGCCGACATCGCGTACACGATCGACCAGAGCCATAACTTGAAGGGCAAGATCGAGGCGATGATTCAAACCGTCACGATGGCGCAGGAGCTGTTTGCGAAGGCGTCGCTTGTCGATCACGAAGCGCTCGCCGCCGCACAAAAATCTGCCGATCTGGTACGCGCGGAATCGCTGTTGCAGGATGCGTTCGCCACCGATGTCCGGCCTGTCATTCGTGAATGGCGTCTTTCGAAAGGGCTGCCTGAGAATCCCATGGAGGCATTCCGTTCGAGCGGTTATCTCGAGCGAATCACGGCGGAGCGGCGAGCGAAAAATATGTCGGGCGTGACCTCTTACGCCTGAGCAAACATCAATCTAACGAAACAAAGTCTGTTTTAGGTCTTCAACAATGCCACAAACTACCGAAACTGTCCACCTGAAGGATCTCTGGGATGAAAAGGAAGCGGCTAAACTCGCCAGCGATCAACTGAGTTTGCTCCGCTACCGTTCGAACCTGCTTGGAGCAGACCTGAGGATCACCAACTTCGGCGGCGGGAACACCAGTTCGAAATTCGAGATGCCCGACCCGTTTACGGGTAAGCCCGTTCGCGTTCTGGCCGTAAAGGGGAGCGGAGGCGATCTCGGCTCCATTCAGAACTCCGGCTTCGCCATCCTCTATCTTGACCGCCTGGAGCAATTGAAGCAGCTTTACCGTGGCGAGAAGTTCGAAGATGAGATGGTCAGCTACTATCCTCTTTCGGCGTTCGGCACAAACAAAGTGGCGGCTTCCATCGACACTCCGCTGCACGCGTTCCTTCCGTTCGACCATGTCGATCATCTTCATCCCGATTGGGCCATTGCCATCGCGGCGAGCGCGAACGGGAAAGCGAAGCTCGAAGAATTCAATCGGAAATTCGGGCGCAACATCCAGTGGCTTACGTGGCAGCGGCCGGGTTTTGAACTGGCGTTGCAGCTTGAGAAGATCGTCAAGGACAATCCCGGTTGCGACGGTGTGCTCCTCGGCAGCCATGGACTGTTCACGTGGGGCAATACTCAGCGCGAGTGTTATCTGAACAGTATCCGCACCATCGATCAGATGGGCGAATTCATCTCCGAGCATGAAGGTAAAGCTGGTCCGCTGTTCGGGGGAGCCAGGCATACAGCGGTATCAGATCGTCAGGCGGTGGCGACAACTATCCTGCCGGCTCTGCGCGGCATTGTTTCTTCGAACCGGCGGGTGATCGCTCATTTCACCGATCACGAAGATGCTCTTGCGTTTGCCAATTCTGAGTGGGCGAAGCAATTGGGAGGGCTGGGAACAAGTTGTCCGGACCACTTCCTGCGCACTCGTATCTGTCCGATGTTCATCGATTGGAAACCGGGCGAGCAGGATGTCGAGGCGTTGAAGGCCCGTATTGAGGAGCATGCGGTCTCCTACCGGGGCGAGTACGCGAGCTACTACAAGGATTGGGCAACGAAGGAATCTCCGAAGCTGCGTGATTCGAACCCGTCCGTTGTAGTCATTCCGGGTCTCGGGATTTTCGGATTTGGAAAGAACAAAAAAGAAGCCCGGATCACGACCGAGTTCTTTATCAACGCTGTTCACGTGATGGCAGGAGCCAACGCGCTCGATGGCGGCGGAGAACCCCAGCATCCTTATCCTCAAGCCAGGCACGCCGAACAGTCAAAGGAGTTTGTCAGCTTCAAGAATTACGTTGCGCTTCCCCGCTCAGAGGCTTTCCGTATCGAGTATTGGGCGCTTGAAGAAGCGAAACTGCAGCGCATGCCCGCAGAGGCTGAGTTCAGTCGCAAGATTGTCCTGGTCATCGGTGGCGGAAGCGGCATCGGCAGGGAAGTCGCACTGCTGTTGGCGAGGAAGGGAGCGCATATTGTTGTCGCTGACCAGAACGCGGCGGGCGCAAAGGAGGTCGCAGCCGAGGCTGCCGCGCTTTCCTCTTCGGAGAATGTTCAGCACACTCAAGTGGACCTGAGTTCCGGGGCCAGCATCGGAGAGGCCGGGCGCTTTACGGTTCTTCAGTTCGGCGGACTTGACGCAATCGTGAATACCGCAGCCATTTACCCTGTTCCGGGACCGGACGGCGAGTTGACCGAAGGGCAGTGGGGCAAGACATTCGCCATCAACGTAACCGGCAACTATTTCCTGCTGAAGGAGCTGTACTGGATTCTGAAGGATCAGAAACTACCGTCGGCAATGGTCCTGACGAGTTCAGCTAACGCAGTCGTGCCGAAGCACGGCAGCGAAGCTTACGACATCAGCAAAACTGCGTTGAACCATCTGATACGCGAGCTCGCGGTGGGCTTTGGCCCGCTTGTGCGGGTAAACGGTATCGCGCCGGCGACGGTGGTGGCGGGTTCAACCATGTTCCCGCGCGATCGTGTCATCAATTCGCTCCAGAAATACAAGATTTCATTCTCGGAATCGGAGTCGACCGAAGAGCTTCGCACGAAACTTGCCGAATTCTACGCGCAACGAACTCTTACCCGCCGTCCGATTCTGCCCTCCGATTGCGCCAACGCGATCGTTTGGCTTGCCAGTGAGGAGAGCGCAAAAACAACCGGGCACGTCATTCCTGTCGATGGCGGACTGAACGAAGCGTTTCTTCGGTAGAGCTCCATGCAGCGGGTCTGTTTTGTCCTGCAAGTGCGGCCGGAAAGGCTCGAAGAATATAAAGCGAGGCATCGGGAAGTTTGGCCCGAGATGCGGCAGGCGCTTCAGGACACAGGCTGGAAGAATTATTCGCTATTTCTGAGGCCGGACGGAATGCTGGTGGGATATCTGGAAACGGAAGACTTCGAAGGGGCGAGAAGAGCGATGGCCCAGCGAGAAGTGAATGCCCGCTGGCAAAAGGAAATGGCAGGATTCTTCATCTCTCCGAAGGGTGACTTGCCTGATCAGGCAATGTCACCCCTCGAAGAAGTGTTCCACCTCGATTAGTACGAGGGCGTGTCGGCGGTGCTCGACCGGGGCTTCGGCTCAGGTACCGGAGTCGGGCTGGTTACCGGAACAGGATCCGGCGTGGCCGGCGCTGTCGTCGTCGGGATCGGATCCGGTGTAACAGTTGGATCCGGGGTAACGACTGGCGTCGGAGTCACAACGGGCGTCGGTGCGGCCGTTGGGTCCGGAACGGTGGGTAGGAGTAGTTGGGGGCGATTGGAGTTGTCGGGGCGGTCACGACTGCGGACGTCGACCCGCCGATGATTTGCGCAAGTTGAGCGCGTGCCGTTTCCCAGGCGTCGGGGTCAGATGACCAACTGATCCCACCGCGGAACCATGACGGGTCGCCGTCTGGAGCGGTGTTTTCCCAAAGCGCTTGCGGGATAACGGAGTTGATGATGCTCTGAACCGCGGTCGGGTTGATCTGCGAGGCCAGCGCGAGATAGTCGGTATCCTGAATGCCACGACGCCATTCCTTCAATCGGAGGCTGGCGAAGGGTCCGTCCACCCCGTAAGAGTCGCCCGGGTTCATCACATCTGTTCCCGGATAGATCAGTACTCCGTTGCCGTTGCTCGTTCCGTTGCTTCCATACATGCCGAGGAACGGATCGTAGTAGGATTGGGTTCCCCAGGTATTGGCGCTCTGGAAACGGTTGTCCGTACCGCTCAGGTTAGCCTGCCAGTAATACCAACCGTCGACGCCTTTTTTGAATTGCGCCCAGGGAAGGGTGCGAGGCGCCGTACCGTCGTCTTCGGTGTCCAATGTGCCTACGCCGGGCCGTCCATCGTTATACATCCAGAGTTGCTTACCTGGAGATGACTTCACGGTGTTAGCGGCGGCTTGCGTGATTCCAGTCACGTCGCAAATTGGAATGAGCGGGCAAGAACCGATTCCGGCATGGGTCGCAGGAATATCAAGGCTCGGGGTTAGAATGTTGGCCGCCACCATGTCCAGAGTGGCCATCGAGTACATTCGATTGCCCGGTCCGGGGTTTTCATTCATCCATCGTGACCAGGTTTCTAAAGTCGGCGCAGTCGAGTACGCTGGTTCGTCTGCCAAGTAGAGGAAAGTCTGGTTACCCGGAGCATTTGCGTCGAACCAGCTGACCCAGTTATTGGTGTGTTGCCACATCTCGGCCTCGCTACCGTTCCTCCAGGGCCAATTTTCATAAAGGCCGACCGCGTAAACGCCAACCGGTGTTGCCACGCCCGGGCCGTCGTAGCCGTTGGCTGCCGTGAAGAGCTGTCCCGTATACCGCGGAACTGATGTACTGCACGGGTTGTCTGCGATGGGACAATCGTTGTCCCCAAGCAGTGCGATTTTGTGACGGTGGAAGAGTTCGTAGTACCGGTCACTGACGGTCCGGATGCGTTGCCCGTCCGCGCTCAACGGATTGGCGTATCCTCCGTACCCAGTCGCATAGCGCCACATGACGTCCGAAGAGGTGAACGGAGTCATGACTTTCACGCTCGGCACATCGGGGAGTTGAAAATTATAAACCGTCAACTGAATCGGGACGACTTGAGAGACCGTTGAGCCTTCTCGTACAGTGATGCTGCCTGTATACGTGCCAGGGACCGATGACTTTGGAATGTAAATATCGCCCCAGATGCTCTCGTTCTGACCAGCCGAAATGGTGAAATTCTGGTTCAGCTCAAGCGGGACAAGAATGTCCGGGTAGAACTTGTCGTGGTCGGGACGATTAGTCCAGCCGCCGATTCCGTTGCCGTTCGCGTTTGCAAGGGGCAATCGGAAGCGTGTCGGGTAGATTTGTTCATCCCCTTTGTAATAGCCGAAGAAGCTCAGTCCCTTGATTTGCAAATAGCGGGTGTAGAACAGCTCGATCGGCCGATTGACCCAACTGAAGACTCCGTTTCCAGTAGCTGGAGTGGACTGAATTGTCGCCCCGTTTGGCCCCGTTAAGGTGTCGAACGACACTGTGACGTTCGTAGCAGACGCGTACGCGGCTTCGAGAACGAGATTGAAGCTCACAACTTCATTTCGCGCTCCTGAAACGAGAATCGATCTTCCGTCCCAGGCACGGTTGATTACCTTGCCCGTGAGGTTTTCCGTATGCGTCGTCGCCCGTAGTTCGTCCTGGGTAACTTTGTCGCCACCCTCGTTGGCCCAAACCCCTGATATGTTCGCTCCAAAAACAGTGGCAGCATTCAATAAAGAGAAAAGGAAGAGCACCCCAGTCAGTCGGAGGCCCGATGGTGCTAAGTTATTGTATTCGTGCGCTCTGATCGCCTTTAGGGCATCTTTTGTGCGCACACACACGTGTCCTGATTGCATTTATCCCTGCTATCTATCCCCTGCGCCTTGTAAACGGCGCTTATAGTTTTATTCGAAGTTCTAACTGTACAATGAAACGCTTGGGAGGTTTGTATAAATATTCGTAATGTTTCAGAAATTTTTCAGGAACGCAGGTTTCGGAGAGGAATGCAGGGTACAAAGGGGCTCTGCGTTAGCGTTCTGGGCGACCTTTGGGCGGCAGGAACTAACTTCTTCGTACTACTGCGAAGACTTCGTGCGGCAAATGGATGGTCGACTCGCTGGCTGATGTAGCCGGAGGCAGGCGTTTTCCCCGCCGCTTTCGAAATCCATCAATCGGGAGGTCTGATTTCCGTGACTGGCAGGTCCCAGTGAGCCAACAAAATCTCGAACCGCCGCTGCTCTTCGCGCCGGTACGTTTCGCTGTCCGGCCAAAGCTCCTTGATCATCGTTTCTTCCGAGGGATTGGCGGAAGTTGCTACGGCTGAGTTCTTAAAACGGATAGTGACGCGGTAATCCCAACGCGCGGCTTCGGGCAAATGATTCGCAGGGGTCTCAACTTTTACTGACAATATTCGTCCGGTGTCGATCTGTTTCTTCAGCAACGGATAGTGGTTCTTCAGGAACAGTTGCAAGAACTCTTGTTGATGTCCCCACTGAACCTTGTAGTAGTACTCCATGCTGTAAGGCTGGTCTGCGCTGGCTTGTGGTGGCGAGCCTTGGCCGAAGACCCGCACAGCCAATTGGGAGAGAAGTAGTCCTAATACAAGAGCTTTCATCGATCCTCCTTGAACGAGTTCTCGGCCCGTTCTGAAGATCATATCTGCACATGGCCGTCGATGCCGCGCTGATAGTATTCCGTTGGAGCGTTCCGTCATGGCACCCACGATTCGGCACTTGGTTGTGCTGATGCTTGAAAACCGATCTTTCGATCACATGCTGGGATTTCTGCGAAGTCCAGGCTATCCGATCGATGGGCTGACCGGGAACGAATGGAATCCACTCGATCCAGCCCGTATGGATCCGACACAGCAGGTCAAAGTATCGAGCGACGCCGGCTTCATTTTCAGCTATGATCCGGGCCACAATTTTCAGGACGTAAACGTTCAGCTTTTCGATAACCCCGCGGGGCCGCCCGCTACCTCTGTTGCGAATGGTGGGTTCATTCTCAGCTATTCCCAACAGCCACACGTCACGCAGCCAATTGCGGAAACAATCATGAAATGCATGGCGCCGACGACAATCCCGGTGCTCAGCACTTTGGCACGCGAATTCGCTATTTGCGACGCCTGGTATTCGTCGGTGCCTGGCCCCACGTGGCCGAATCGCTTCTTCGTACACTCAGCGACAAGCAACGGATATCTGGATAACAGCCAGCTTCGTAACTACGACATGCCCAGCATCTTCGAGAACCTGGCGGCAACTGGGTTGACCTGGCGCGACTACTACCACGATTTTTCCCAGACGTGGGCCCTGCAGCGGCTACAAACGCCATCGAACAAAGCAAATTTCTTCTCCCTCCGCCAATTTCATACGGACGCCAAAAACGGTGATTTGCCGAATTATTCTTTCATCGAGCCGAAGTACTTTTCCTTCTTCGGCGAAGCAAATGATCAGCACCCGCCTCACGATATCCGCGCGGGCGAGGCTCTGATTGCGGACGTCTATAACAGCGTCAGAAACTCGCCTCAATGGGAAGAAACAGTATTGGTGATCCTGCACGATGAGCACGGCGGGATGTACGACCATGTTGTACCGCCCGCTGCAACGCCGCCCGATACCAACACGACTCTTTTTGCGTTCGATCGCTATGGAGTACGTGTGCCAGCCGTGTTGGTTTCTCCGTTCATTCCAAAGAACTCAATCGATCACCGCGCCTTTGACCACACATCGATCCCCGCCACGCTCAAACAGATATTCAACTTGCCATCGTTTCTAACGAAACGAGATGCTGCGGCCCAGACATTCACAGATATCTTGTCCTTGAATGGGGCGCGTACCGACACTCCTGCAAGCATTAGTGCTCCCGTTCCGGTTCCGTCGACTGATACATTGGCGCAGCAACCGCCGTCTACACGCCACGAAGCGATGCTTCGAAAAGCTGATGGGCGGATCTCGACAGCACCGCTGTCCGACTTTCAGCAGGCTCTCGTGGCCTTGGCGCACACGCTCGACGTCGGTGACACACCGGAGCTGCGAACCCTAAGACTGGCTCGAAGGATCGAGACGGAATACGATGGGGCTGTCTATGTACGGGAGGTATCGGAACGGTTCGCCCAAACCTCGCAGCGAGGAGGTTTCGTTTGATGCCAGAATTGATGATCGTGGGACGGGTAACCCGTTGGGGCGATGGCTGGCGAATTCAGTCAGCGACTTGAGTGCGTGATCAAAGGTTCTGCAATAGCCGCTCCGTCTGTTCTCGGATCTGAGCCGGCGTAATTCGTGTCGGTTTTGCTGTCTCGAAGAATCGCTTGGCCGCGACCCATCTCGAGCGTGAAACCACGGCGGATTCGAAGCTCATGACCCCACTCGGAGAGCCGCTGGAGCGAGTTGAGAGGAACGCGGGATTCTATCGAAACATCGCATCCTTGCGCAGAACGTTTCGTCCATCGGGCCGTCTCCAACGCTTCTTGCACGTTCATGCCGTAATCCACGACGTCCGATACGAATTGCGCATGTGCCAAGGGCTGATTGGGACCGCCCATGATGCCGAACGTGATGTGCTGATCGCCGTTCTCCATGAAAGCGGGAATGATGGTGTGGAATGGGCGCTTACCGCCGGCCAAAACGTCCGGGTGATTCGCTTCGAGCGTAAAGCCAAAGCCGCGATTCTGGAGAACGAATCCCATCCCTTCTACTGCTACGCCAGAACCGAAAGCCTCGGCAACGCTTTGGATCCAACTCACCATGTTCCCGTCCCGATCGACCACGGTGAGATACGTCGTGTCTCCATTCACCGCCTGTCCCGGAGTTACGTCGCAATTGGCCTTGCCCATGTTGATCAAAGACGCTCTTCGTTTGGCGTACTCTTTCGACAGCAGGACATCCACCGGGATGCGGGAGAAGCGCGGATCAGCATCATAGCGCCGAAGGTCCGAGTACGCCAGTTTCATGGCTTCAATCCTGAGGTGTATTTCTGGCGCATCGAGTGGCGAGACAGTTGTGGGCGGACGCGTCTCCATGATGTTAAGCATCTCGAGAGCCGCCATTCCCTGGCCGTTGGGCGGAAGCTCATACACCTTCCAACCGCGGTAGTCGGTGGAGATGGGCTCGACCCATTCGGAGGAGAACGAAGCCAGATCTTCCGCTGTCATCGTTCCACCCTGATGTTTCGACGTGGCAAGAATTGCCTGCGCGATGTCGCCTTTGTAAAAGGCGTCGCGTCCGTGTTCAGCGATGAGCCGGAACGCCTTTGCCATTCCAGGATTTTTGAAGATCTGACCAACGGCCGGCACCTTGCCCCCAGGCAAAAAGAGGCGCTCTGATTCTTTGCCGGGCTGAAGCTTATCAAGACTGACGGGGTCACTCCACGAATCGTGAATTATTTCGGTGACAGGAAAGCCCTGCTCTGCGTACGCGATGGCAGAATCGAACAAGTCTTTCCAGGGGAGCTTGCCGTAGCGCGCATGCATCTTGGCCCAGCCGTCCACCGCGCCAGGAACGGTGACGGAGTGAATGCCTTTCGTGGGCATGGCACTGAAGCCGGCTTTTCGTAAGAACTCGGGAGAAAGCTTATACGGAGCAAAGCCCGATGCGTTGAGCCCGGTTAGCTTGCCCGTGGATCCGTCCCGATACAGGCAGAACATGTCTCCGCCTAAGCCATCCATCATCGGTTCGGTGACGGCAAGTACCGCGTTCGCGGCAATCGCTGCATCCACTGCAGATCCACCGCGCGACAGGATTTGAGCGCCCGCTTCCGACGCGAGCGACTGACTGGTGGCAACAATCCCCTGCTGCGCAATCACCATTGATCGCCCGTACTCGCGGCCTTGAGCACCAAGCAGCAGGCATGTGGTGATCGCCGATCAGAACCAGCCGGACGGGACGAGAACTCACAGACTTCGCGAAGCTCGACATCAGCTCAGCATCTTCATGGCTTCCGGATCCCATTGCACTGTTCTCCGTTCGAAGTACGAGACATTCGACATGAGTGCTGGCCCGGCTGCACGCAACCCGAACACCGGATCTTCTACTACCGGCGTTCGCGCTCGTATGGCTCGATAGAAGTTTTTGTGATGTTCTGTCTGCTCGACGTATCCGCGCGGAAGCGGATAGACTTCTTGCGATTGTGGCTGAAAGGTATCTGTCGTCTGCTCAACCTTGGGAAACTTTGCGTCGTGCTCCTGGAGAATCGCCTGCGCCATTGCTTTCGAAAATGTTTCCGCTGTGGTGCCGGGATCTCGCTCGTGCGGACGCTTCGACA
Organism: uncultured Acidobacteriaceae bacterium; assembly: GCA_963744795.1. Lineage (GTDB taxonomy): Bacteria > Acidobacteriota > Terriglobia > Bryobacterales > Bryobacteraceae > Bog-105. The sequence continues at coordinate 97,272 of CAVUVF010000015.1, read as the reverse complement.
GGGTCAGAGAGTTTCCTACCGACAAGCTCATGACGCCCTCGGTTCCCACGAAATGGAAGCCTTGTGAATCGGAACCCTCGCCGCTGCCCGCCTCGAAATTCACACGCAAGCTGATCTGAAAGCCCGGGTGCGCAGACGTTTCAGGATAATCGAACATGCCCATCATCAGGTCCGGAACGTCACGGCCATCTTTCCAGAAGTAAGTGCCGCCCATGGCTGAGATTCGGCGCGGACCATGGCTGTTCATGACGAAATGGATGCCGCTGAACTGATGGACGAAAAGATCGCCAGCGATGCCAGTTCCGTAATCCTGATAGTTCCGCCAGCGAAATAGCCGGACAGGATCAAAGGCGTGCTTGGGCGCAGTACCAAGGAACGTCTCCCAATCGATTGTCTTTTCCGAAGCGTCGGGCGGAATGGAATATTGCCAAGCTCCTCGTGATGAGTTGCGATTCCAGAACGCCTCGATCATGTGAACTTCGCCGATAGCGCCGCTCGCGATCAGTTCCTTGGCCTTTGCATACAGGATGGAACTCACGCGCTGGCTGCCTACCTGGAGAATGCGGCCGGTAGTCTTTTGCGTGTCGATGACGCTGTGGCCGTCTTCCGCCTTCTTCACCATCGGCTTCTGACAATAGACATCCTTGCCGGCCTTCATGGCATCGCAAGCGATGCGAGCATGCCAGTGGTCAGGCGTCGCCATGATCACGGCATCCAAACCGGGACGAGCCAGTACCTCGCGATAATCTCTGCTGGTGAAAACGTCTTTGCCATAACGCTCTTGAGCAAGAGTGAGACGGCCTTCGTAAACGTCGGCAACAGCTACCAGTTGTACTCCCGGAATGGACACCGACGTCTTCATGTCGCTTTGCCCCTGGATACCGAAACCGATGCAGCCAATCTGGATACGGTCATTGGCCGAGACCGGCTTCGATTCGGATTGGCCCTGACTGTTTTGGGCAAGTGCCAGCGCTGAAACGGCGCCTGTGTTCTGGAGAAAATTCCGGCGATTCATGGGCATGGTTGTTTCTTTTATCGAGTTGGTCTCTAAGCTTGAAGGACGGTTTTGCAATAGGCGTAGCACTTCTTTATTTCTGCCACGGTATCCGCGCCCTTGTACGCGTATTCAATGTTGGCAGGGATGTTCCATTGCCGCTCCTTGAGCAATTCGAGAGTCGCTTTGAGCGGTGTGTCGCCCTGTCCCCAAGTCACATTGGGTCCTTGGTTCTTTTTGCGGTCTTTGATATGGATCGTAACCGTGCGATCGTGATACTTCTCGAGGAACGGCAGCGGATCGTAGCCGGCCGCGGTGAAGTGTCCGATGTCAAGATTAAGGCCGATCCACCTGGATTCGCGCATAGCAGTCTCGAAGCTCTCCGGCTTCGCGAATTCGTTCGGATCAGCCAGGTTATCGTGGCCGTGCATGCCGACCATCATCTTGTGTTTCGCAGCAATCGGTGCAACACGTTTGGTGGCTGAAACAGTGGACGACGCAGTCAGAGCCGAAACCCCGAGCGCTTGAGCCATTTCGAATCCGCGCTCGATTTCTTCGTCCGTAAAGTCATCCCGGAAACTGTAATTGTAGGCGCTCAGTGTAATTCCAGCACGATCAAACTTGCGACGTATGTCCTTGAAAAAGTCGAGCGGAGTGGTCGTTCGCCACTTACGCAGCTGATCCCTCGCGTCCGGCGACTTGCCCCGCGGCTCCACGTGCCCTTGCCAAAGCTCACATTCACCCAGCCCAATCTCCACCATGGCGGAGATCATTTCATCTAACGGGCGGTCGCGAAAGCTGTAGGACTGTGCGCCAATCTGGACACCGGCTAGCTTCGAATCGATGGCGGCAGCAATGCCCGGCAAGGCAAGCGCCGCCGTGGAAGCTCCGAGAAACCGGCGACGCGTAGGACGGATCGTGTTGAAGGTTGTTCGGTGCATTGATTAATGAACTAGCGGAGTGACGGTAATGTTGCGAAACTCAACCGCGCCATGATCACCCTGAAGGCTAATAGGGCCCGGCTCGGCTTCGTTCGGATCAGTCGCCATGGCGGTGAGGCCCTCGATCACCCCCTTATCGATGATCGTGATGTCGTTTTCAACAATTGTGACTTGCCGGCCAATGAGACGAATATCGAAGGTTTGCCATTCGTCGTTCGGCTTGCTCGCGTCCCGGCTGGGCACAATCCGGCTATACAGCGCGCCCGTGCTGTGTGTGTCGGGACGGGACCCGTGATCGCCCTTGATCTGCACTTCGTAGCGCGCACGAAGTCCGACTCCGCTGTTGCTACCTTCCGGAACTCTAAACTCCAGGTGGAGCTTGAAATTCCAGAACCGGCGATCCGACACAAGGTTGCTGACCTTGCCCGTGCTTTTCAGAATGCCGTTCTGCACGGACCAGCCTGCAGTGTGATCTGGCTCCTGGAGATGCCACCCAGCAAGACTTTTAGCGTTGAACAGCTTGACCGTAGGCCCATCACGCCAGGAGCCGTCATCAACGTCGCGGATGACTGGAGCCCGAACACCGGTCCACTCCAAGAACGTTCCCGGCTGGCCTTCCACCTGGTACGCTCCCGTGGAGTTTGCCACCAGAAAGCTTGGCAGTATAGACGAGATGGCGAGTCCCGTTCTCGCCACCGGCGAAGCGGGATTTTGGACGAAAGCCGAACACCAACTGGTCGCCGGTGATTCTTATTTCCTCGATGGGGTTGAGATTTCCATCGAAGGCGCTGATGAAATCGCCGGACGGCTTTCCTGTATCGGCACCTTTGATTTTGAGCCACCAGGCTCGGCCGTGCGGCTCCTTAGGCACTGTGATATCCCAGTAGCCATCGAAGCCGGAAGCCGACTGCGCGTGGCGAAACAGCCACCATCGTGAGACTCAAAAGAGCCGCGCCTTTGAAGCCGAATCTCCGCTTCATGATCGATCGTTCTCCTTCACACCGCACAGCTAGAACGACAACTTCAGCGCAAATCGGAACTGGCGCTGGTCAGTGTTCGCACTCGGTGATGACCAGGAAGTTTCCCGCAGAGACGTTCGCGCTCGGCGCAAGGAAATGCGGCGTGTTCGACAGGTTATAGGATTCGGCTCTGGCCTGTAGCTTGATGCGCTCGTTGATCGGGAATGTCCGGAAGACGCTCAGATTTGTGTTGAAGATCGACGGAGATCGAAGTGTGTTCCGGCCGGAAGTGCCGAACCGGACAGCAGTCACGGGCGCGTACGCGTTGGGATCGTAGTAGGGGTTGCCCGGACCAATGCCTCCCAGTAACGCGACGGTGGGAAGAATCTGGTCCGCCGTCTGGGTGTTGTTCGGCGCGTTGAGCGAAGTGCCCGACGCGGTGACCGTGAACGGAAGTCCTGAGTAAGCCGCGAAAGTTCCATTCAGCTGCCAGCCGCCGAACAAGTGACCTGCGAATCCACTCTGGAGATACGTTTTTCCTTTGCCAAACGGCAGTTCGTAGACGCCGCCGATCTGAAAGTTATTGGGAATATCGAAGCCGGCAAGCGCTCGATTTCGCGCAATCGCAGGAGGGTAGTTGAACAACAGGCCCACCCGTCCGTCGTCGTCAGCCATGTCGATCGCCTTCGATCGCGTGTAAGCACCCTTGATGAGCAGCCCCTTTGTGAAACGGCGGTTGAAACCGATCTGCAGAGAGTTGTAATGCGAGCTCAGCCATCCATCTTCAAACAAGGTGGAGACGGTGCGGTGCAAGCGTCGCGTTCAACGGAAGACCCGCCGTTCCGCTGCCCGGAGAACCGTAATTCAGTTCGTGGTCGACAAACTGGTGAGTTGTCGCCGTGCCAACAAAGCGCAGCGCTGACCAGAAAATCGCCCGGCAATTGTTTCTCGATTGTGAAGTTGTAGGACTGAATATACCCGCGATGCAGCAGACCCGGGAAGGGACTGCGACTGATGACAGTGGATGGAGGAACAGGAGCGACGCCCGTACTCAAATCAGGGACCGTGACGGCCGGAATGCCTGCCGAAAGCGAGGCGTACGGCGTATATGAATTTGTGCCCACGAAGCTCTGCGGAATCGTCAGCGGGTATGGATCGCGGAAGACGCGAGACATCGGTAACGGGTCGTAGCTGATTCCATATCCCATGCGAATCACGGTTGAGTCTGAAACGCGATACGCCAAGCCGACGCGCGGAGCGAACAGCTTGTGGCTGACCGTAACGCCTGCGCCTTCGGGATTGTTCCCAACTCCTCCAATGATGATGTTGCCGGTGTTCAGATCGAAGCGCCCCAAACCCGAGTGATCTCGCTGGACGAGAGGATACAGCTCATATCGCAAGCCGAGATCGAGCGTCAGCTTGCGACTGACCTGCCACCGATCGCGGCCGTACCAGCCAAACTGCCATTCCCTGCCGCGCAGATACTGGTTTTGCAATGTCTTCCCGACGGACTGATCGAGTCCCAGCAGAAATGCGGCATAGGCGTTGTACTGATTCGGAGATCGGCCTCCGTTGAGAGCGGTAACGCCGCCATCGAAGGTGAAATATCCGCGCGGACCGAAGCTACCCGCCTCCGGTTGCCATTGATTTAACTGGAACCGGATCATGTCGAAGCCAAAGCGCAACTCATGCGCGCCGTGAGTCCAGGAAAGATTATGGCTGTTGGTCCAGGTCTGATCATTGCGAAAGAACGGAATGTAGTTTGCGGTTTGACCAAAGCTGCTGAATCCGGTGATGTTGAAGATGGGGAAGCCGCTTTGCCTGGGATCCGGGCCATTCGTGCCGGGAATACCGAGCTGTGTTCCGATGTTCTGCCCAAAGAATTGATCGGTGCCGTGCTGGCCCATGCGGCTGAACCCGAGCACTTCATCGAAGACCAGATTAGGCGTGATGATGAAGCTGTGCCCGAGAGTTGCCAATTGGGTTAGCGTCGGAGCGGTGCCTGCGCCGCTGCCGTTGCAAAGACCCGTGCCGCCCGCAGTTCCGAGACTGAACTGACAATTCACCAGCGCCTTCATGACACTGTACTTTGCCGAAGATGTGGTGATTTTCGGTGCGGTTCCAATCGACTTTGCCGTCGATGTTGTCGCGATCCAGTGCTTGTGTTCCAGCGCTGAAGTAGTTGGAAGTGGTTCCCGGCTGATTGGGTAAGGGAAGAAGGTTTTGCAGGCTTAGCGCGATGGGATTGATTTGCGAGGCCGGAACGATGCTGTTCGTGTATGCCGTGCGGCCCCTTCCGGTCGAGTCTCCTGTTGTCGGATCGTATATTGGCGTTCCGAAGCTGCTGAAATTGCCCTGCCGCTGCGCCAGAGTGGGAACGGTGGAAAGCGCGGAGTAATTCGTCCGTTCGCGTGTACCCTCCCAGCTTCCGAAGAAGAAGAGCTTATTCTTCACGATGGGTCCGCCTAGAGTCGCCGCCATCTATGTTGCGCACGCTGAAGGGCGTTCCGTTGCCGTAATAGAAGTAATTGCGAGCGGCGAGGTGATTGTCGTCCCAGATACGCGAACGCTACGCCATGAAAGCTGTTGGTTCCTGATTTCGTGGTGATTGTTACCGCGGATCCGCCCGCCATGCCCTGTTCCGCATCGAAACTGCCGGTCGTGATGTTGACGGTCTCGATGGTCTCCTCTGGCGGTACATACAGGGTTGCGTGAGGCAGCCAAACGAAGACGTCCGCCGCGCCATCTACACGCGTATTATTGTTGTTTCTGTTGGTGCCGTTCACGTTGGTACTGAGCGGACGCTGCGGCGTATCTGTAATGGAGTTGGTGAAGGCCGGGGGAGTTGCGCCGGGGACAAGACTGAAAAGGCTCTGAAAATTGCGGTAGTTCGGCAAGGGCAGATTCGCCATCTCGTGAGGGCTTAGCTCGGAATGAGTGTCGCCCTTATCGGTTTGTAAAGCAGCCGCGAAAGCGGAGACATCTACCGCCTGGGCCTGTGAGCCCACCTGGAGTTGCACATCGAAGCGCGTGACGGTGTTGATGGTAGCGGTTACATTCGACGCCGTGGCCTTGCTGAATCCCGAAGCGGTGACGTGGACTACGTATGTGCCCGCCAATACATTCGCGAGCGTGTACCGGCCGGCGTCATCGGTTGTTGTGTTTCGCGTTTCGCCCGTTTGCGGATTCACCGCATTCACCTCTGCCTTCGGCACCACCGCCCCGCTGGGGTCTGTGACGGTTCCGATGATGGAACCGTATAGAACCTGCGCCTGTGTCGGCGGGCACTTCTAAAGCAAGCAATGTGACGAGCAATAGGAAAGCCTTCAGTTTTTGCATCACCATCTCCCTTTCGTTTCAATTCCGGTTGGGTGGCGCACGTCTTTTACCGCACGCGCAACTAGGCCCGTGGAAGCCGATGCCACGCTAAGCCGGGCAGCTGGCTCTTGGCTGTCCGGGTTGGAGTGAGGACCGATCTCTGACCGGTCACCCACTCAGGGAATAATTTCGGACGTCACTTCTCAAAAGAGCTTTGTTAATCCCCCTTACAAAGTGTCGCCGAGAAAACAACCTCAACTTCCCGTCAGAACTGCGGGACGAGATGACTCGATATCCGCGGCCTCGAGAGAGCGCCTGCGGAATCCTGCCGCTTCACAGTTGCGCAGCGCCGAGCCAGATCGCACCCCAGATCTGCGCTTCGCCCTCCTAAACCACTCATCACTAAATGCGGGCGAGCGAACTCATTTCGATCCAGCTTCCGACGGATCGCTTCCAGCAAGGCTGGATGTTCGCCGACTCCGCCGCCGAGCACAACCGTCGAGAGATCAAGAACCAAACTGAGATTCGTTATCGCCATTGCCAGGTAGTGAGCCACGCTCATCATGAGAAGGCGTGCATTTGTATCACCTGCAGCCGCCCGGTCAAAGATCTCGGTCGCTTTCAGCTTTTGCGAGCCATCTGCCGGATCAGCATACTCCGACCAACTCTGCTCAATCCTTTTGCCGCCAACAACGCTCTCGAGCGCGCCTGGTTCATCTGCACCTAAAGCATCGCCGCGCAGGCCGGGCAAGAGCATGTATCCGACCTCGCCCGCCGACCACTTAGCCCCATGGTGCAGCATATGGTTGAGTACGATGCCCGCGCCTACACCCGTGCCAACCGCCAGGAACACGAAGTTTCCCGCGCCCTGAGCCGCGCCCCGCCAACCCTCGCCTAACGCACCCAGATTCACATCGTTTTCTACCGTCACGGGGATCCCGAGTTCGTTCTGCAACATGTGACGAAACGGAACATCATGCCAGTTGGTGAGGTTGGGTGCCGAAAGTACCCTGCCTGAAGCGACGTCGGTGATACCGGGCGCGCCGGCGACCGCTTCCAGTACTCTTTTTGCCGGAATCCTATGCTGACTTAGGAGTTGCGTTACGGCCTCAGCAATCGTCGCTGTCACCACCCGGGGGCTGCGATCGGCTTTTAATCGAGCGTTCCAGCGCCCGACGGACGAACCTTTGAGATCGGCCAAGGCCACGCGTATCGATGAGCCGCCGATATCTACGCCCACTACGTATCCGTGGCGCGTGTTGAATTCCAGCAAGCCTGGCGGCCGTCCTCCGTTCGAACTGCCTTGACCAAGTTCAATCACGAGATTGCGGCGCATCAGCTTGGCCACCCCAGCCGAAACAGTAGGGGCCGTTAATCCAGAAGAGCGCACAAGGTCCGCACGAGACAGCGGTGAATCGCGGCGCAGCAGCCGTAACAACTCGTTCGCGGTCCCTTCCCGGTCACCGGTTATCGAAGAACGCGGCTCCGGTCGCAATTTACTTCGCACAGAAGGCGAACTGTCTTTCCGCCTCATTCGCCATCCACGTTGAACTAAATTAACGTCCTTTAGTAAGTGTGTCAAGAAGATCGTTAGAACGACAGTGTGGAACTGACGCTCAGCGGGGGCGAAGCAAGCTACTGTGAATAGCAGGACTTGTAGCGTCGAGTGAAAAGAACGTGATTGTGAGAGTAGGATCTCGTGGCTTCGTCGGGTAACCCCTTTCGGCAGTCGGCCCGCGTTCTGGGGCTCTTTATCCGAGCGCAATTCATCATTGCTCTTGCCGATATCGTTCTGTATTCGATTGGCTTTGCAATCGCGCATGTGCCCTGGTGGCTGCTGATCGCGGTGATAGGAGGACTCTGCAGCTTCATCCCGAGCGTCGGATCGCTCATCCCCTTGTCGCTGGTCGGTTTAGCCATGCTACTGGGCAATCGCGATTGGACGTATGTGGCGATCGCCTTTGGGACGTGGTTGGCAGTACAAGTCCTGGAAGGATTCGTCTGGCAGCCACTTCTGCTCAGCAAACCTTTAGGACTTCGAACGTTGCCCGTGTTCCTCGCCTTGCTTGCCGGTACTTTGTTCTTCGGGCCGGTCGGCTTCGTCCTGGCGGTGCCCGTCTTGGCTGTTACGAACGTTTTCTGGCGTTATTTCCGAGGTCTCGATTCAAGACCTTCGCTGAAGAAGAATCGCTCGTGACGCCGAGCTTGGCATCGGAGGACTACACAAGCCGACGCATGTTTGCGGTATTCTGGCCGGCGCAGTGTGATTGGAACGCACGACCCCTGCTCCCAAAGAGGCGAGTCAATGTCCACTGATGTGAACCGTGTTGAGCCAGAGTCCGTAACTCCTGCCTCGTGAGTCTGATATTTCCTGCCTCGCTCGTTGCAATTGGCATGTGACTTGATGGATCGTCCGAATCTAAATCTGCTTCTCGCAGGTTGATCAACCGGTCCGTTTCCCTTACTACTGCCGTTCAGCCAGTTTTGAGTCAGCGCTCTGTGCGGAACTGCAAGTCTTTGTCCCGGAGCTTGTTTCCTTATTGCCCTTGCTCCTGGAAATTTCCGGAAGAAGCCGAAACGCCCTGCTGAGATGGGCCCTCGTTGGCACCCTGTTTGAAGCACAATGCAGTAGAATAGCGACTCTACACAGATGTAACAGCACGTAAGGAGGCGCCCATGAGCAACCAGGAAGTCCACAATGACCACGCGACAGCGGCTCAAGTGGACATGAAATTCGAGATTGTCGTCATCCCAGTTTCGGATGTTGATCGTGCGAAGGAGTTCTACGGCCGGCTCAAGTGGCGGCTCGATGCCGACTACGCCAACGGGAACGACTTCCGCGTCATCCAGTTCACGCCTCCGGGCTCCGGGTGCTCCGTCATCTTCGGCAAGAACGTCACGGCGGCGGCGCCCGGTTCCGCCCAAGGCCTCTATCTGATCGTCTCTGACATCGGGGCTGCGCGCGAGGAACTCGTCGCGCAAGGCGTGGACGTGAGCGATGTGTTCCACGAGACCGGCGTCTATACTGGCACTGACCAGCCCTACCTATTTGGGCGGCAGCGAGTCAGCGGTCCGGATCCCGAACATCGCAGCTACCGCTCGTTTGTCTCCTTCAGCGATCCCGACGGCAATGGCTGGCTGATGCAGGAGATCAAGGAGCGGCTCCCGGGCCGGGGTGGGAGCCGTCGACGTTGCGGCTCTCGCACAACTCCTGCATGAGACTGCCGAGCATCATGGCTCGTTCGAGGCGGTCGCCCCGCGGCACGACTGGTGGGATTGGTACGCGTCGTACATAGACGCTCGCGAGCGCGGTCGCACCCCCGAAGAAGCCTCCGCACCGGCGGGGCGATACATGGCCGACGTCAAGCACGTCGTCGTCTCGCCCGCTTGAATCGGGCGAGCGTGACCCGTTCCTCGACGAAGAGCGCCGGGCCTTCGCATTGCTTTGATGCCCTATGCCCGGATGCGGCCGGAATCCGGGCGTGTTGTCAGCGAATCGGAATTGGACCGACGCTGCTTGCCTGCTAGGTACGGGATCCTGGCGCCGGGTGTAATCCGCTTCTTCAGGACCGCCCTAAGCAGAGATCTGGCCGGATTTTGCTACCTGCTGCTAGTAAGGATTCGCTGCCCAACTTCTAGATCGGAATTGAGAAACGTCCCGGTCCTCGAGGTGGGAACCCCGTATAACAGTCGCGTGTACATCGGCCATATGAGGTGTGCTCACTCCCGCCTAAGCTGCTGAACAATGTCGGGGCGCTGTGATTCGAAGACAGCCCTCCCCGGCGCCCAAGAATTGTGGCCTCTGTTCACACAGTCCCTCTACTCTTTGACACGTCAATTACGAATCACTTTAGCTCGGAGATCCGGCGGCACTTGGACGAGAAACGCAAGCCGCTGAGCTGACTTAGGTTCTGCGAGTCCGGCAACATTAGCAATGAAAAACGCCACTGGCCTTCGCTCATCCGTCGCGGAAGCAAACCCGACTGAACTTTGAGCGATCGACGGCAAAACAGCAGTCGAACCTACGCATGTTCGACTAGCCAACGCCGTTAAGTCCTTAACTCTATCCTTCGCCATCAGGCGGACTCGAATAAGCTTGAAGTGGGACAGACTCCGGCCGTCCATCATGCAGGTGTTAACAGAGAGGCGAGCGGTGTCATCGTCAAAGACAACTGGCTCTGGCGCTGGCATCTCGCCCACACTCTTCATTGCGGGTTTTAGCGATCTCCGTGCCTTCCTCCCGGGAGCACTATGGTTCCGCGGATTGAACCAGAAGTGAAGCCGGTCGCCAAATCGATCAGACGCTTAACCGTCACGCCACCTGTAGCGCCCGCAAACCGACCCGTACCGCCGGTGATTGAGTCGATCTCCACGATGCTATTCAGATTGGGTACGTCGGTGCCGATCGGGTCTCCCTGTCCGGTAATCGAAAGATACACGCGATCTCCATTGGGTGCGATCAACTCGCCTGTCCCTGTAGCCGATCCCTCCTGAATACTGACCACAACTTTGTAGCTATAGGTGAATTCGACCCAGGTGAGTAGCGAGTCCGGGTATATTTCCGTCCACCGCGATGGAGTCTGGCGGAGATCCCTGCAAAACGTCGGTTTCCGTTCCCTGTAAGTACCCTTTGAACAGGAATTCTCTTGTCCGAGTTCTTTGAGTAGGCGAGCGTCGCTGCCAAGAACATTGACGCTAACGCTATCGAGAGGCTGATTTTCAGCAACGTCCTCACGTCCGTCTTCCTGAGCCGAAGCTGTCGTATCTGCATAACGTGTCTCCTTTTAAGTCAGTTTTCTAAAGAGTCCTGTGGACTCGAATCGAGTCTATGGGGCACATACGGGTTGCTCCAATACGATTCGCATAGAGTTCACCTCAATCCGGAAGTAATTGACAGGACTGGATTTGTGGTACGATCTCAGTCCCGTGGGAACTCAGCCTAGCCGGCCGTCCAGACTAGCTTTCGGACCTTTCGAGTACGATGAGCTCTCCGGAACACTGATTAAGCACGGAATCCGCGTCCGGCTCCAAGGCAAACCGCTCCAGATCCTTTTGCTGTTGGTAAGTCAGCCCGGGCAAGTAATTAGCCGCGACGATCTGAAGTATGCCCTGTGGCAAGGCAGGACGTTCGTCGATTTCGAACAGGGCCTGAATTCGGCGGTTAACAAGCTGCGACAGACATTGGGAGATTCGGCGGAACAACCACGGTACGTGGAGACTCTTCCTGGCCGCGGATATAGGTTCATCGCTCCCCTTCGGCACAGCAGTTACCCAAGCTGTTCTGGAAATGCCCGCGCCGGCTCTGCTAAGGATTAAACCAAAGCTTGCGAGGCAGACCGCAAGGTGGCGAATCGTCGCGAGCTGCCTTGCTCTAGCCGCACTTGTCGTCAGCGGCTACTGGCTGATCCAGCCCTTAGGCCATCCGATCGAGACACCGCAAACAATGAGATTCGCTGTGCTTCCTCCAAGCGGATTTGCGCTAGAAGGCGCCGCCAGCCGCCAGTCGTTCGCGCTGTCGCCCGACGGAAGCCGACTGGCGTTTACAGCCATGGACTCCAGCGGCGCATTTAGTGTGTTTCTGCGGAACTTAAGTTCGATTCAACCGCAACTTCTAGCAGGCAGCGAGGGTGCCCACACCGTCTTCTGGTCACCGGACAGCCAGTCCCTCTATTTCACTGCTAAAGGCAAGCTATGGCGGACCAATCTTCAAGACGGTGCGCGCGTTCTCATATCAGAATCCCCTTCGTTCCTGTTTTCCGGGGCTTGGTTAGACTCTGGTCGAATGTTGGCTGATAGCTTTACGGCAAGCTACTTAGTTTCTCCTTCTGGCGGGGCCCTTGCAGCGGCTGAAAGACACCTATTGGTGGCCGCAGAGGCTGCCGGACGGCAAGCACGCCTTGTACGTGCGGCGAGACAATCAAACCGGCCACTATCGAGCGCGCGTACTTCGGCTCAGCGATTTAAGCCCAATCAGAGATTTGCTTGAAACTGATTCGCGGGTCCAATATGCGGCCTCGACGATCACTCCGGGCAAAGGTTATCTTCTTTATGTGCGCGCTGGGAATTTGTTGGCGCATCCTTTCGATCCCCGTTCTTTGCAGCTAAGCGGTGAAGCCATCCCGGTAGCGAGTGGAGTGTATTTTTTTACTGCCACAGGAGCGGCGGATTTTTCCGTTTCGGACAGAGGCGGACTCGCCTACCAAAGTTATAAAAGCCGGTCGCAATTGCATGTGGGTAGACCGGGAGGGACGCCAGATTGCCTCAATCGGTCCGGCAGATATAAATCTGAAATCCGCGCGCCTATCCCCAGATGGGCGGCGACTAGCGACGGCAATTTACGATATCGAACGAGGCATACAGGATCTCTGGATCTTCGACATCAAAACGAACTCTGGTCGGCGATTGTCATCGGATTCGGCACTCCGGGATGCTCCTGTCTGGTCGCCGGATTCGACTACCCTGGCGTTCATGCACCAGGCTGACGACAGGCCGCCGCGAATTCACGTTCGCGGTTTGCAAGAGAACGATACGGAAGAAGTGCTGCCTGCTGCCGATTTCCAGATGCCCATGGATTGGTCTCCGGATGGCCGCTTCGTCGCGTTCGTGAACACCGGCTTTCCCCGCTTCGCAAATGAAACGCAAAGTGATGTCTATGTATTCGATCGTGCGCGCAGCGGGGGGCCGATCCCGTTGCTGAACACTCGATTTCACGAGTCCAATCCAGCCTTCTCGCCCGATGGCAAGTGGCTAGCGTTCACGACCGACGAGTCAGGGCGTCCTGAACTCTACATACAGGCTTTTCAGAAGAGCGATTCGCCAAGCCTGGTCGGCCCACGCTACCTTGTTTCCAATGCTGGCGCACAGGCGGTGCGGTGGCGTCGCGATGGGAGCGAGCTTTTCTATCTGGATCTCGCCGGCCACATTCAAGCGATCTCGATGAAGCTTTCCCCGCACCCGGAATTCGGTTCCGTCGAAAATGCTCTTTTCCATCGCCACCGAAGCACGAGCATCCATTCATTCGGTGCTGGGCTTTGATGTATCGGCCGACGGACAAAGATTTGTGATCCCCACGGTAAGCCCGGCTGAAGGCCCTTCACTTGTGATTATTCAGAACTGGGAAGCGCTCCTGCCCCGTAAACATTAGCCCATATCGCAATTTTGCTCGACGAAGCCCTTTTTGGCATCTTCCCTTGCCAGAGCGGATCAGTCGTCATCTCCGATTTGTTTGAATGTAAGTCGAGCGAGGAGCGCGTGGGTGTACAAGAAGCTGAACTCAACGGAGACGTTGATTCAGAGAACAACCATGGAGGCTCCTCAAGAGATATGTATTACATCGGGTTCGACGTCCACAAGAAGACGATCAGCTACTGCGTGAAAGACGTGAGCGGCGGGATTCAGCAGCAAGGGACGATTCCGGCGACCCACACGAATCTGGATGACTGGATGAAGACTCTTCCTCAGCCTTGGATGGCGGCTATGGAAGCGACCATCTTCACAGGATGGATTTACGATCATCTGCTGCCGCAGGCTGCACAGGTGAAAGTGGCGCATCCATTGATGCTGCGGGCGATCGCCGCCTCCAAGAAGAAGAACGAAACGATCGATGCCGGTAAGATTGCAGACTGCCTCCGTTGTGACTTCCTGCCCGAGTGCCACATGGTCTCCACGCAGATTCGAGATCGGATCGTAGATGGTCGCCAAGCTGGAGAAATCACCGTTTCGGGCCGCTAGTGTCGGAACCGTATCCGTCTGTATGGCTGCTGCCGTCTTGTTATCACCTTGGAAGCCGAAGAAAAAAAACGATCGGTTGCGCCCGTTGTAGACGCCGGGCAGAGTAATGGGGCCGCCTAAGGTTCCCCCATCCTGCGGTTCGTTCGAACTGGCTTTTGCCCGGCCCGCACGATTGGCAAAGAAGTCATTCGCGTTCAAAATCCCATTGCGATGGAACTCGAAAAGCCGCCGTGCCAAAGATTCGAGCCCGACTTTGTTACCAAGTTGATGACACCCCCTCCGAAGCGCCCGTACTCCGCCGAAAGCGCGTTCGTCTGGACACTGAACTCCTGTACCGAGGCGACTATTGGCGTGTATGCGGACAAGTTATTGCCTACATTATTCTCCGGCAGAATGTTACTCACCCCATCCAGTTGTTGTTCGTTCACCGCGTTGCGCGAGCCTCCGATGTGAGGAGTGGAGGCGCTGCCGACGTCATTCACACCGGGAACCAGGGTGGCCAAACTGAACGGGTTACGTCCGTTCAATGGGAGGTCCACAACCTTCTTTGTGTCGATAACTTGCCCCAACGTGGCGGAGTCGTGGTCGAGCGGAGTCACCGCTGCCTGAACATCTATCTGCGTCGTGGCTGAACCAGCTTAAGGGCGAAGTCGATCGAACGATTCTGTGATATATCAAGTTTTACGTTTTCGGTGTTGACTGAGCTAAACCCTTGGGCCTCCACCGACACAGTGTAAGTGCCGGGGGAAAGGAAACGGCACAACATAACGCCCAGCCGAATCCGTTTGTAAATCCTTCTTCTCGTTGGTAGCCGTGTTAGTCACGTGTACGGCTGCGCCAACAACGCCTGCTCCCGACTCGTCCGTGACCAGTCCCTGAAGCGTTCCGGTGGGCGTTTTGGCCCGCGCGAACCGATATTCAGCAGCAGTAACAGGGCTGTGATGAGCGAACTTTGCTTCATATCTTCTGCCCCCAAAAAACAGAGCGCAAGGATGGAACTTGCTGGCGAGGAGATGCTACCGTTTCACTTTAGTTACAGGGGGTTTACGTAACCGCACCGGCAAATCTTCTAGGTGCGCGCAAGGCAATCGACCTAAGTGAAACGCAGCGCGTGGCGGTGCGTTGTTCCAGGTGTGCCTGATCACTCGGGGCAGCTCGCGGCCAAAAGCCGAGAAGTCTTGCCGCTATTGTGCTTTGGGGGCGGGCGGCTCTTGAGACTCCACCGAGACGTCCGAGAATACGGCGATATCTGATGCATCAGCCTGATGCGAGCAGACTGCAAGCCCGACCAGGACCGGGTTCCGGAAGGAAACCTCGGTGTGTGCGATTTTCTTCGGCTCGGCGTCATCCTTCGCCGATGTACATGTAAATCTTGACGCCGGTACGGACCAGCTTCAGCTTGAACGTGCCCGGACCATCGAACGGGAGATCGAAGGCGTTTGTATCTTCCCCCTGTTTGCTCCGCCATTGAAGCCCGGGCATGCCGTTGCCGTGGATCACGACGTCGGCGTAGGTCGCATCGGTGTCCAGAGACTGGCGGACCATGATGCCGGCCTTGCGGTGCTCAGCTCCCTCGCCGAGAAATCGCATGGTGGCCGTCACCGTGAAGTTGCCGGTCATCTCCCGCCACACATATTGGAACTGATCCTGCTTGGCCCAGATGTTCGCTCCGGAGCCGGTGATCCGGTACTGCCCGTTGGAAAACTCGGATAGCTCCTTTGATTGCCGGGATTACCGACGTCGCCGGAATTGGTAAAGACGCCCAGATTCCCGCTCTGGGCAAAAACCGAAGCAGACAATAGGCAAACAAGCAATAGCTGGCGCATGGTAGACAGTATATGTTTCCTGAGGTCTGGAACTCTGATTACTGCCGTGTGGCGGCCGTCGCCGGCAGTTGTTCCACGGATACATCCGAAAACAAAACCGTGTTGGTGGCCTCCTGGGAATGCGAGCTAACCCCGAGTCCAACCAGTATCGGGCTGCCTAACTGATTCGTGGTGTGTCCCAGTTCCCTTAATGGCGCACCGTCCTTCGCAATCCACACGGTAATCGTAGTGCCCTGCCGGACCAGCTTCAGCTTCCACGTCCCCGGACCTTCTATCGGAAAATCCACGGTGTTGGTATTGTCGGCCTTGGTGTTGCGGAACTGAACCGCCGGCGTGCCGTCGCCGTGAATGGCGAGTTGGACGAATGGGGAATCGGTGTCGAGACTCTTGCGGAGCATGATCACGGCCTTGCGGTGCCCGATTCCTTCCGTGAGGAACTTCGCTGTGGCGGTGACGGCAAAGTTGCCCGACATCTCCCGCCAAACGTAATGGAACTGATCCGCCTTGCCCCAGATATCGGTGCCGGAGCCCGTGATCTTGTACTGCCCGGTGGCGGCATCGAACTCCGCCGCCCCTTTGAGGGGAGGAGTCGCCGACGTCGTCGGAATTGGTGAAGCTGCCGAACTTTCCGGTCTGAGCAAAAGCCGAGACGGCTAAAAGGCAAGCGAGCAACAGTTCACGCATGTCACGATTGTATCCGAAACGCGAGCTCGCGTGCACGGCCGCTGAATCATGGTGAGCGATATCACCTTTGCGCGCAGGTTCAAAAGTCGTTCACTACTCTGGTTGTGTAGAAATCATGGATTAACGGCCTCGATCGCAAGTTCTGAAAGGCATGTCTCGATTCAGCGAGACATAAGCAGACGAGCATTGGTGAGACTAACGTCAGTATTGCCCTTCGGAATCGCCGCCGCCAGCGGAGATTGACTCGATCTCGACGGCCGGAGTATCAAAGATTGCCGGTCCAGCAAGCACAAGAGCTCGTGGAGGGGTTACTGATAGCGCACTTACCGCCCGGTAAGTCACGTGCATTATCGCAATCCGGGCTCAAGTGAAGTGACGACTCAGCCGGATTGCAATTCAGGCACTAACTTCACCAGGCTTAGGCGGTTCAGATCAACACCACGGCGCGACCAATCGATATAACAATTATCGGGAGACTATCAACATTAGACGGCACAATTTGCCGATGGTGGACTACCATGCGTCTCTTCACGACGGGTTGAGTCTCGAGCAAGCCTTAAGGAAGTCGCGCGAGCGTGGCATTCAGTACGGAACTACCGCCGTGAGTACAACGGTTAAGAACGACGCGCTGACGCCCAGCGATGGTTGGGTTCGCTTGTCGAAAGGCCGGTGTTTGGATGATCTTGCTGGACCAGATCGTCGCACGCGTGAACAGCCAGCTATCGATATCTAAGCTTTCCGACTTATCTCTCCGCCGTCCATGAGAGCGGAAGCGGACCAAGTGTGGACCTACGGCAGGATGAGCAAACTGATCGATGCTCTCGTCAAAAACCAAGTGGCAATCGAGATCAGAGTCCGCCTAAACTACTCGCGAATCGCATTTCTGAGAACGACAGACAAGCTGCTTGTGAAAGACGTCCGATACGGCTCGCGCGCCCGGACGAAAGCGAAATGTCTAAGTGTGGCTAGCTCTTTGCCAGTAGTAATGAGGCTTGCAGCATTGCGCGCGCGTAGGCGATGTCATAAGCCATCCCGGTATAACCGCCGCCTCCCGGATATTGGTTGTGAATACCTACGGCACGGTCGTAATCCAGCGCTCGCTCGTGTTCCGGGTAGATCATCCTCGTGTATTTCTGCTTCACGAGCTCCTGCATTACCGCAAGCATGTTGTTCTCACCTTCGTCAATGAAGACCTCCGTGTACTTGTTGTAAGGCTCACGTACGCGCACATTGCGATAGTGCACATGATTGATTCGGTCACGCGACCCGAAGTATCGGCACACCTCCACCGGATCATGGCCCATTTCCCGAGTGACCCCGCAGTCAAACGTAATGCCATTGGATGGGCGGTCCACGATGCTGATCAGTCGCTTCCATCCTTCGACCGTGCCCATGATCTGTCCGGAGCCACGACTGAGCGCTACCGGTGGATCGTTTGGGTGTAGCGCCAAACGGACGTTGGACTTCTCCGCCACGGGGATCACGGCTTTTAGAAAGTACCCGACGTTTTCCCACATCTGGTCTAAGGTATGGATTCCTTCGGCAGACAGGGGCGGCAAGTCTTTTATACGGTCATAGTCAAATGCAGTCAGCCCCGCTCCTGCTCTCCCGGTCTCCTCGTAGTAGCCCTCGATTGCGCGATGCGCGTAGAAGTTATATTCGATGACCGGGAGCCCTACCTTCCCTGCAGCCTCGATAGATGCCTTGAACTTGGCAATCTCTTCGTCCCGACCCGGTTTTCCATAAATGGTGTTGGGAAATCCCGCGATCATCATGTTGCCTAGCTTTAAGCCGCCAGCCTTGAGCTTGTCCATCATGGGCCTCAACTGCTCCGTGGTCCAGGGCATGGGGCCACCGCCCGTCAGTACATACTCCACTCCGAGTTGCCTGACAGATCGGATGGCGCGGTCGCTCAGGTCGCGTCCATTGACGGGAGCGCCGATTTTCGGAGTGTTGGGGCCTTCGCTGGGCATGCCGGGTCCCCGCTTCCAGGTATTCTCAGCCGCAACATTTGAAGCCGGCAACAGAGCAGCCCCAGATACGGTTGCAACACCTTTGATTACACTTCGGCGGGAAAGGGAAGAACTCATATATGCTCCTTTTAAGGTAATACTTCGGAAGTGGCGCCAGCGCCAGCGAAGTGCGTTCCATTTCCATGCTCCAATCCGAGGCCTTCAGCAATCTCTCCCACAACGCAATCCCGCGTTTCCGGGCCTCCGATCTGGAAGGGACACGGTCTGCATTGCGATGGACTTCGTCGACGCGGCATCCCTACGTCGAATTCTCCTAATTTCCGCGGCAAGTTGCCGGAGGATGCCGTCGGTAAGATGAAGCATCAATTCCGAGAGTCTCTCCATCCCGCTATTTATAGGGTTTGAGACTATCGAACAGCCACATTCATTCACCATCGAAGATCAGATCCAGGCAGCGAATCTGGTGGATGCGGCAGAAGGAATGCTTCATGTTGTTCGCCGCGAAGGAAGGTGAGTTCCACGCCGTTGGACGCTTCGAGAGCAAGCTCGCGTAGTCGATAATCATCGATTAATCAACCCTTGCGCCAGAATCACTAGGACGGATAACGCGCGCTGACGTGCCGTCAAGCACCTTTCAATCAGCGCAATGCCGACAATGCATGCCGACAATGCGTCCAGTGAGCGTGTTTTACCTGTAATATTTTGGTGACCATGTCCATTTCGTATTACCATATCGATTCCTTCGCGAGCGAACTGTTCGCAGGCAATCCCGCCGGTGTATGCCTCCTTCCCGCATTTCCCGCCATGGATGTGATGCAGAAAATCGCAGCGGAGAACCGTCACAGCGAAACCGCTTTTGTGGTTGCCCGGGCTGATGGTGGTTTCGACCTGCGTTGGTTCACACCGGTAGTGGAAGATGACCTGTGCGGCCATGCAACCTTGGCTGCTGCGTATGCACTTTCGTTGCGTGGACATGACACCTGGCCGGTTCACTTCCATACAGTCAGTGGCTTATTGACGGTCAATCCGTGATCACCAGCGCTTTGAAATGGATTTCCCCTCTCGGCCGGCGGTATCATGCGAAATTCCAGCGGGGCTGCTGTCCGCGCTGGGTCTGAAAATGGCAGAGGTACTGCGTGAACCTCGCGACTTTCTGTCATTGTCACCGACCACGCCGAGATAGTGTAAACCCTCAAGCCCGATATAGCTGCTTTGGCCAAAGTTGATTTGGGCGATCGGTGGAGCCATTGTTACGGCTGCCGGCGAAAATGATGTCGATTACGTATGCAGGTTTTTTGCTCCATCGGAGGGGATCGACGAAGATCCCGCCACTGGATCAATCCAGTGCACACTCGTCCCATACTGGGCCGGACGCACTGGCAAGCAAACATTTCTAGTGCAACAACTCAGTTCTCGTGGCGCCCGAATGTGGTGCACGCTAGTGGCTGTCGCAGAGTAACTATGACCAGGGTTGATGCGCCGTATAGTAGTGCGTATCGCGACAACGCATCCAACTCAATGAGCAGCAGAAGAGCGAACTGACCAGCATCGCGCAGTCGCGCTCGTTGCCTGCCGGGTATGTATTCCGCGCCAAGCTGATTCTGATGCTGAACGAGGGCGCCACGTTCGCGATTATCCGGGAGCGTCTTGGGCACGACCAACCCGACGATTATTCGTTGGAAAGAGCGCTTTCTGGCAGCCGGAATGGACGGCTTGGATACCAGCCATCCGGGGCAGAAACCGTATCGGCTGACGCCGAGTTTGCGAGCCAAGGTATTGAATGCCACGCGCAAGAAGCCGGGCGATGGATCGACGCATTGGAGTTGCCGCAAACTGGCCAAGGTGCTCGGCATCAGCAAGGATTTGGTTCATCGCGTATGGCAGGAAGCCGGCATCAAGCCGCATCGGTTGGAGCGCTACATGGCCAGCAATGATCCGGATTTCGAGACGCAAAGCCGCTGACATCATCGGCCTCTATCTCCATCCGCCGCAGCACGCGGCGGTGTTTTGTGTGGATGAAAAGAGCGCCATTCAGGCGCTGGATCGCCTCGACCCGGTGTTGCCGCTGAGCCCTGGACGCGCCGAGCGCCACGGCTTTGAATATTTCCGGCACGGCACGCTGTCGCTGTACGCAGCGCTCGACACCAAGACGGGAAAGGTTCACGGAAAGACCACGGCCCGGCACACCAGCGCAGGACTTCGTGGCCTTCTTGAGCGAGATCGTCGCCAGTTGCCCAGCGAAGCAAGAAATCCATATCATTCTGGATAACCTGTCAACCCACAAAACAAAGCTGGTGCAGGACTTCCTTGCCGATCACCCCAACGTGACATCTGCACTTCACTCCCACCTACTCCTCCTGGCTGAATCAAATCGAAATCTGGTTCGCGCGCATCGAACGCGAAGTCATCTCACGCGGCGTGTTTTCTTCCGTCTCCGATCTGGCACGCAAGCTCCGCCGATACATCCGCGCTTACTCAGCGCACGCCAAACCTTTCAACTGGAAGTACTCTGATCCCACGCAACCATATCGGTAACGTTCTCTTTGCGACAGGCCACTAGTTTGGCGACCGCGTAAAGATAGTTGGTGAAGCGAAGCTTTACCCTAGAAGGGACCATTCAACATCTAACTTGAGATGTCTCTTGCTCCGACGTGCCCCGAAATTCCGGAGCCGCCCTCCCAATTCCGCCCGAATCACGCGCGAACCGCACGTCCAGAACACTCTGGCGGAAGCATTTCGGTAAACGGCGATATCATCTAAGAGCTTCTATTTACTTGCTCACCTCTAGGCGCCGCCGGCCCGTACGGTTGGGGATTCGTTACAGATCTGCCGGCGTCGCTGGGCGGTAGAAGATAAAAGGCTGACTCAGCCTCTTTGCGGTACCGCTCGGCATCTCTCCGTTCCTGATCGATCAGCCGTCGCGGCTTCGTGAAGGTTCGCAGCAGCCGGAAATCTGAAAAGAGAGATCACCGCTGTTATACGCTAGCTGCCATGACTGCCCGACATCTTTGCCTGGGCCTTTCCTGCGCGATTCTGTTGATGGCACAACACCCAACGCGGATCGCTGTCCATGCACTCGAAAATATCGGACAGCCGATTCCTCCAACACTGTTCGGCAGCTTCCTCGAGCCGATCGGCAACTCCACCTATAACGGACTTTGGGCCGAGGTGCTGCAAAATCCGTCGTTCGAAAGTGGTCTTTGGAGCGCTACTGCTATTCGCGGCATGATTGCTGCCAACCCGGAATTGCGCGCGCTTCGCAATTAGGGCTGCCCATCCCGTGGGAGCCGCTTGATCCGGGTGAGGGGAACCGGTATGAGCCAAATCGCGGTGATGCGGCGAACTCGTTCGAATCTGTCGTGATCCTTGGTTTGGCGGAGCGACAAACCGGTGTCAGCCAGGAAGTCTACCTGCCCGTGCACCGCGAGCTGAACTATCGAGGGTCACTGTTTGTGAAACATATCAGCGGCGAGAACCTCGTTCGAGTCTCGCTACGGAGACGAAATCGTCCGGATCAAAGCCTTGCTGCGACGGAGTTCCCTGCAGCAGCGCAACAGTGGCACAGTATTCGTTTGAACTCTCGTTACAGCAGGGTGAAGTGAAGTCGCTTGAGCCAGTCGATTTCGTGATTTCTGTACATGGCGACGAACGGATCGCCATCGATCAGGCCAGTCTGGTGCCAGCAGACGCGATGGGCGGTCTCGATCCAGAAATGGTGAAGCTCGCGAAAGACATGCATACACCGCTGGTGCGCTTTGGAGGAAACTCACATCTGCGTATCACTGGCGCGACGGCATTGGCCCGGAAGATAAACGCGTCAGTATGCGCAATGTCGCGTGGGGTATCCCGGAGACCAACCAATTTGGCACGGATGAGTTTTTGTTCTTTTGCCAACAGATTGGCGCACAACCCCAGATCGCGTTGAACCTGGGGACGGGCAGCCCTGAAGAAGCCGCCGAATGGGTGCGCTACGTCAATCAGCACTGGCCGTCTCACAGAGGACTATTGTGGGAGCTCGGCAACGAGTTGTGGGGCAATTGGAATACCGGGTATCCTACGCTGGATGAGCTCGCGGGCCGAACACTGCAGTTCAGCAAGGCTGTGCGCGCGGCGGACTCAAACGCAAAGCTAATCGCAACAGGACAAGATCCGACGAGTACGAAGAATGGAACGCGGCGCAGTTAAAAAACCCGCCGGGTACTTTCGATTTTTTATCTACGCACTTTGTCGTCAACAACGATCGCCTGATCACGAAGGACCGCTCACCAGATACGGTGACAGAGACACGTTTGCGCTTCCGGTTGGGCTCGAACGGAAATATCGTGATATGCAGGTTCAAATGGATAAAGCGGGACAGCCGAAGGCTCACATTGCGTTCACCGAATGGCTCTTTATTCCAGACGATGGCGACGATGCTCCAGAATATGACAATCTTGGCGGTGCGCTAGTCGCGGTGGGATCCTGAACATGCTGTTGCGCAGCTCCGACATCGTGAAGGTCTCCGATATGACGGGAATCATCGAATTTGCGGGCATTTGGAAGAAGCAAGGGCGCGTGTTCGCCAGTGCCGTCCTATCATGCATTCCGGATGTTTGCAAGCGCGGCACCGATGACCCTTTTGAAGCTTGACAACGCAAGCCCAACCTATGATGTGCACGATGGAGTTTCGCGCTTGCCTGAAATTTCGAGCGTTCCGTATCTGGACGTGGTCGCAACTCGGGACGCCGACCAGAAGACAATCTCGCTGTTCTGTGTCAATCGCAACCTACACGAGGACATGGAAACCGACATAGCAGTCGACGGAGCGTCTGTCGGCAGTTCAGCCGAAGTCGAAGAATTATTCGGACCTGGTCTGTACGCGAAAAATGACGAAGTGCGCCCAAGGGCGGTTCGGCCTCACAGGTCGCAGGTCGCATTTACCGGAGATCACCTGCTATTCACTTTCCGTCATTCAGCGTGACGAGATAACTTGCATGTGAGATAAGCCTCTCCGGTGAGCTCTCATAGGTTATCGGGTACAATTAGGCGAGCCCGACACGTCCAGTTCCTCCAGCGGACTTGCGACAGCTTGTAAGTGATGGCGGGACGGATGCAGACTTACCGTTGTGTGGGCGAGCTTCGCATGACCGAGTAGAACCTGAATCGTGCGGACGTCGGCTCCGCTTCCGGCGTGTGAGTCGTGAAGCTATGGCGTAAGGCGTTCTCATACTAATCGTGATTCTCATCGAGCAAAGCCGCTGAATCACCGTTGCCGCGCTCGAGCAACTGGAGCCGCTGTTGTATTGATGAAAACACTTTTTGTGAGGAGAAGAGCCTGGGGCAGAATCCTCATAACCATTTGTGTCGCAACCAAAAACTCCGGCCAGTGGCAACGGAATCTACACTTCTTCAACAATCAGGTCTGGGCAAGGCTTCTGGAGAGTCTTCACGAAAGCTGTAAGGCGTTACTCATTCAATTAAAGACCGAAGTTCTCCAGCAACAAGAACGGAGGAAGAATGAACGCAGAAGATTGAGCCTCATCAATTACAACCTGCGCGTACGTGTACGTCCGCCAATCGATATCTCACCAGGTACGAAAGCACTTGGAGCAACCGGCCGCAGTTCCAATCAGAGCAGTCCACCTCATAGACCACTACGCAATTAATGCGGGGCTCCCCCACATGGCGCAACAAACGCTGGAGCGTCGGCCGTTCAAGACTCGCCGCACTCCACCCGCTGTCGTCATATCTCAGATCTAAGATCCGGAGCCGCCACGTTGGCAGGTATTCGGATAGAGACTTGAATGAATAAATTCAGCGCACGCCGGACCCTTGAGGCCGGCGGTAAGGCGGTCCACCGCCAAAGCCTAGCGGTGCGGGCTCGGCATTCGGATTGACTCCAAGAACTGCCGTTGCGGTGAAGCCTTCGGCCATAGAACGGGTGTTTGTCTGTTGCAGAGCTAGCAGGAATTCACTCCCATGTTGCGAAGTGAAGATGTCGTCTTCCTCCTGTCGCGTGCGTTCTGCTTTGTGACCTGAATACGGGCTCAGGCGGGCGACAGCATCACTGAGGTCGTCGGGAAAGAATAGTTGCCCGGTGTGACAAACGTGTCCAGATCGGTACGTTTCTTTTGTCGCCGAACCCTGCGTTTGCACCTTCAGGTGAATGTGGGTGTCTCTCCCGACGTACCAGCCTGGGTAGATCGTTACGAATTCTGCAATTCCCTCCTTGTCCGTCATCTGTATGCCACGGAAGAATCTCGTTTTGTCCGTCGCGCGCCGGCCGAACGGAGGGGGCGGGGGCCCTCCTCCGTCGCGGAAGTGGGGACCCGGAGGTGGTGGTCCGGGTGGACGTCCGCCTGACGTTTCCATATCGGGTCCAATACCCGGGCGCATACCGGGTTCATGCCAGGGGACATTGGCGGACCGTCCGGATTGTTGGCAGTAAAGCCTGAGTAGACACCCGAAGCGTCGCAGTGCCAGATACTGACAGCAGCACTCGCCATAGGCTTGCAGCGTACTCCGTCAAGAACGACGATGCGCAGCCGGAGCGGGATGCCTGGGTGATCCTCTCGTGATATCCGAGCGGATCAGGGTGCCATCAATATAATAAGGTCCTTCTGTCTGCTCTGCCGCCAGCGTGCAAGCCGGAGACTGAACGCGATTCTTGGATGTAACGATTGCCGGCGCTTGGCCGCGAACACCCGGAACAAATAGGCCGCCGAAAGTTGCTGCAAGCAGACTGCGCCGGGTTACAACAATAAATTCAGAGCTTCGCTCTCTGACGTCGAAAACGTTGAACATTCCGTTCACACCACCATGAAATCAGGGCAATGTAAACGCGGTGTGTGCATTATGGGCTGGCCTGTAAAGCGACTGTAAAGCGGGCCTGGAACCTACGCAGGTCCTTGCAACTCTACGGTCACTTCAAGACCATTCGGTACCCGGTTACGACAGTGCACTCTCCCGCCGCAGGTCTCTATGCAATCCCGGACGATCGCAAGTCCCAAGCCGGTCCCACCCGTTTCGCGTTGCCGCGCGAACTCCGGGCGGTAGAAAGGCCGGAAAACGTTTTCGAGTTCCTCTTCTGGAATCCCAGGGCCGCGGTCCGCCACAATGATGAGCACCTGGTCCCGATCATGCTTTGCCGAAACCTCGATGGGGCCCCCTGAACCCGCATAGCGGACCGCATTCCGGACGATATTGGCGAGCGCCCGGTATAAGCACTCAGGTTGGGCCAACGCTTTCACGGCCTTGTCAATCGAAGTTCTAATTGCCACCGCTTCAATGCCTTCGCGAGCCAGTACTTTGTCCACAACCTCCGAAACCGAAACGGGCGTGAGCGCAGTTGGCTTCTCACTGATCTGAGATCGGGAGAACGAAAGAAGCTCGTTGACCAAGGTCGACATGTGATCCACCTCTTCTTTTACGTCAGTGACGTAGCCCAAGTTTGCTTCGCTCGCGCGCTGCTCAAGGATGCCCAGCCCAACTTGCATGCGAGCGATGGGGGACGAAAGCTCATGCGCGATGTCGCTGAGGAATCGCTTCCGGCCGTGAACAAGCCCGGACAGCCGGCGTGCCATTTGGCTGATGGAGTCGCTAAGGTGACCCAGTTCATCGGCTCTTTTTAGCTTCAGAGATATATCAAAATGGCCATTTGCAATTTGCCCTGTTGCTGCGGTGAGGCGCGAGATGGCAACGGTCAGTCCGCGAATCAATGGCAGCCAGCAGATCACAGACACTGCGATGACGGCCAACACAACCGCCAGCCAGGGCCGATAATCGAAGAAAAACGGTTCTGCCCATAAAGAACGAATCTGCCAGACGAGGGTTGCATGGATCGGCTCATCTCGAAGGTTCTGCCAAATTGGAATCCGCACACCAACCCAATACCGGGTCGGATTGGCCGTTCGCATCAGGGGCAGTGAACTGTCAGGGCCCGGTCCGCGCCTGCCATCGCCCATGGGCTTCGGTGGATGGCCAGGTGTCCGGCCACGCCTCGGGAAAGCATCGTCAGTCGGCTTAGGCGGCCGGTCACCGCCTTGTGCGCCATGCGGACCTCGGTCATCGGGCGGTGGGCCACCTGGTTCGGCTTCTTCCCTCGCGAAGGGGTCGTTCCTGAGCTCTTGTAAAATCTGCTGCGGGAGCGTCACAGACGCTCCGGAAAGCTCCTGACCGTTGGCATCGAAGAGGTACAGGTCCGCCGGAAAACGGGAAGAGTACTCCCCCAGCAATTTGTTCCAGTCCTGCCGTTTTGTTTCCGGCAATTGCAGCGCAATCTGGCGGCTCACGGAGACGACGCGTTCGCGCGCCTGACCCAAGAGGAAAGAGGTCAGCTCAAAACTGAACTGCAGGCGCGCAAAAACGAAGAATACGAACACGAGCAGCAGTAAGTTCAGAAGCGCAAGGAGAAGAATCTTGAGCGAAAGAGAAATTCTGAGCATCAGCTGCTGCTGTCCGATCCCGGCTTGCGCATCATGTATCCTACGCTGCGAATCGTAGTGATGAAGCGCGGTGCTTTCGGATCGTCTCGGAGCTTCTTACGGAGCGATGAAACGTGAACGTCGATCGAGCGATCGAATGCCTCGAAATCGCGGTCTGCCACTTCAAGGAGCAGTTGTTCTCGCGTCTTCACAAGCCCGGCCGCTCGGGTAAGGCTTGTCAGTATGTCGAACTCTACTGCCGTCAATTGTAAAGGTGTTCCATCTAGTTCGGCAGATCGCGATCCGGTATCGATGCACAGATTGTCGACCGTGATCACTGGGTCCCTTTGCTGCTCCCGTGCTTCTGCCGCAATCGCACTCCTTCGAATCACGGCTCGCAGCCGGGCCAGTAGCTCGCGTGTCGAAAACGTCTTTGGTAAATAATCATCGGCACCTAGTTCGAGACCCACGATCCGGTCTGGTTCTTCGCCGCGCCCAGTCAGCATCAAAACGGGAACATTCGAGGTCTGGCGCAATCCGCGAGTACCTCAAGCCCGTTCAGGCCGGGCAGCATTACATCCAGGATGATAGCGGCGAACGTGTTACCCGCCGCTAACGTCAGTCCGTCATTTCCCGTGTGCGCAATAGACACGTGGTAACCGAGTGGCTGCAGGTAATCGCGTATGAGACGGCAAAGCTTCACATCGTCATCGATCATCAGGATGCGCGAAGTGGCTTCCGTTGGCTGGGCCGGCATTTGCAATCACCATTAGAACCAATCCGCTAGCAACTCGCTGGGCATTTACGAGAGCTTTACAAATTGAGCTTCGGTCCTCATGCGCTCTTTACATGGACCTGATTTAGTAGAGCTAACCCTCCATGGCCGCCGCATAGCGACTTCCAATCAGTGCTCTACCCCCAGCACCTGCAATAGCAGAAGATACGGCGGCCAATTTTTGTTAGTGACAAACCAAATAGGAAAAGAGATTTGCTAACGCTGAATTCACTCACCTCTCGTGCTCTTTCCGGGCACCGGCTGCTACAGACGATTGCCCGTTCAGGGTTGCCGTTGCTCGCTGCTCTCTTTGTTGCAGGACTGCCGGCTCTCAAAGCAGACACGATCTCGAGCAATCTGACGAATGTCTCTGCGGGAACTGAAACTGCAACTGGATCTACTTGGCTGACTGCAAGCTTCGGCACAGGAACTTCTTCCGCGGCTCTCGAGGCCGTCACGTTGCTGCTTGCGAACCCGATGGCCGGAACAGCGGAAGTCGACCTGTATACCGACGGACTGCTGGAGCCGGGCTCGTTCGTTGCTCGTTAACGTCGCCTGGTGCTTACAGTACAACGCTAACGGATACAAACTTCACCGCGAATGGCCTAAGCCTCGCCGCAAACTCTACTTACTGGATCGTACTCAAGGCGGCGAGCGGAGCATTCGATTGGTCATGGACTGCGGATAGCACAGGTACAGGTGTCGGCTACCAAGGCACGTGGGGAACCAGCAGCAATGGCGGCATTACCTGGTTCACTTACGCCGTCTACCCGACACAATTGAGTGTCACAACCTCTTCCGCATCGGTAGCACCTGAGCCGAGCACTTCGCTACTGTCCGGATTCGGCTTCGCGATTGGAGGTGCTTTGCTCAGGAAAAAGGAAAGTTCTGCGGTCTCGTGGAAGGAGAACGACGATGAAAGATAAACTGAATGCCGGCCTGATTGGCCGGCGGGAACTGATATTAAGGACGGCTGGCGTGTTGACGTTTACCGGCCTCGGTCTCGGAGTCGTGGAAAAGTCCCTTGCCCAAACAACTACGTCAGTCGTAGTGACACCAGAGCAAACACAAGGGCCATACTGGGTAGACGAACAACTCAACCATTCTGATTTAGCTACCGACCCCACGGATAATTCCATTCAAGTCGGGCTTCCACTGGTGCTGGGGATTACCGTCTCGCAGTATGCCAACGGTGTAATCACCCCGTTGAAGGACGCTTACGTGGATCTCTGGCATTGCAATGCATATGGAGTGTACTCTGACGAAGCTGCCTATAATCCGGGCGGCGGGACGGGAACAGTTGTGACAACTGGAAGGAAGTTTCTTCGCGGATACCAAGTCACTGATGCACATGGGAATGTGCGCTTTACATCCATCTATCCGGGATGGTATGTGGGGCGGACTCCTCATATTCATGCACGAATTCGACTCCACGACGGGACCACGGTGACCGAAAACTTCACAACTCAGTTCTTTTTCGATGAAGCAATTACCGAAATGGTCTACCAGATGGCGCCTTACGCTACGCGCCCTGGCCGGGACACCCTGAACAGTACGGACGGGATCTACATGGCGACCGACTGTCTCACCTCGAACCCTGTCGGCTTGGAAACGATGCTGCGCTTAGCTGCCGACTCGAGCCACGCCGTTGCCTCCTAGAACGTGATTCTCGACCTGTCTTCAACCACCAGTTGTAATAACGGTGCAACTCCGACTGGACCTGGAGGAGGAACGCCCCCGACCGGAACGCCTCCCGCAGGGACCCCGCCGGGTGGAACACCTCCGAGCGGAACGGCCCCAGGGGCGGTGTGATTGATTCTCAATCGGTGACTGGCCCAAAATCGAGAAGGATGGGTCCCGAGGCGAAGGACCGGATTGTATAAGCCTTCGAAGATCCTCCAGCTAAGAAGCAGTCCGGCGTAACTGAAGTCTTCATGTCCTGCTCAACAGCTTCAAACGTTTGGGGTTTTTTTCTTGACTCATCATAGGAGCAACTGCACTGAATCGGCCGGGCGGCGGGACGGAGGCTGGTTGAAGACGCCCAGGAGCCGTTGTTCGTTCCCGTCACTGTAAGTTGATAATTCTCACCCTGCTGGCCGATGACAATCGTCGTCTCCGCGTCTTGCATCAGCGGGTAAAGATTTCGACGTCGAATTGCGTATGATGATCCGGCGCGTGGGTGAGTTTTAGCGCGTGCTCTGCCCACTCTTTGACAATCTGGCGCAAGAAAGCAGCTGCAGGCACTCCTTCGATAAACCTCAGCGGACATTGTCCAAGATGCTGGCTTACCGGTCAGTATTCGTTGAGCCGTAGCGAAAGGCACTTTGTTGATCCACCCGCTTTCATAAACTCCGAGACTCGCGTCTGAATCACTTCAAATCCATGTGAGCCTAGGAGTGCGGCGAGTTCGGCTGTTGCGTAATTGAGTATGATCGTCTTCCCAATGTTTACTGCGTTGCACGCGAAATGAATTGCGTCCTGTTCCGTGACAGCGAGTCTCTTGCCGGATGGAACACGCGATTCTATGGCTGCATTGGCTTTCGCATCAAACCCCGCGGGGTAGTAGAGAAGATAGCCGCCCTCGAGAGGGCAGAAACAGGTGTCGAGATGATAGAAGCGGGGATCAGATAGTCGCAGCCCTTGCACCTCAACCTCAAATGATCGCTGCAGATAGGGAAGAGCCATTGCGCTGGATCTGAATCCGTGTCCCAACCAGAGCAACGATTTGTTGCCTCGATCGAACAAGGCATCCCCTGCTCCCTCAAACAATACGCCTGAAGGGAGTGAATCTACCTGAAAGCCATCCGCTGACAACCAGTCGGCATAGTGTCGCGCTTCCGGTTGCCGTTCCACGCAGCGGAAACTGCTAAGGACGGCAGTCCGCTTACGCACCAGCGCGGCGTTGGCCGTGAAGACTAAGTCAGGCAAGCCGCTGACCGCGGGCATAAGCTCGACATTTGCGTAATTGGTCATGAGCCCGTGAAACTGCATCCATTGCTTCCATGCGAGTTCCTGGTCGGCAGCATTTACCTGGTTCTGCATCCAAGGGTTGATAACGTATTCAACTCCAAAGTGATGCGGCGGGCACATCAGAAATCGAAGTTCGTTGGTGGACTTCACCGATTCTCCTCCGGCGCCGAACCGCCACACTCTCGGCGAGGTGAATGCATTCTGAAGACACAGTCGACGAGGACCTGCTTCATCGGGCTAAGTTCGATCTAAATTAAGCGATTATCGCCTGGATCATGCCCTTCGTCCATACCCCAGGACAAAACTGATATCTACGACGCACGGGAAGGCGCTCTTTTGCGGCCCGGCAAACTTTTGCCGCCAATGACCATGCGTTCTTTGTGCACGTCGCTGACCTCCAGATGCGCCAACTCAGCGCTCGCAAGTCGGTCGGGAAGCTTCATGTCTCCGGTTATTAAAGCGGAGGCTGGCATCGGTGTCGGCGTGGTCTCGCCGGCAAGCCAGCCAGCAGGGCTCCTACCGCGATTGGAACAGCTGGGAACGACATCGGGATGACCGAGGGAGGCAGTACACGTCGTCAAATTGATTTAAGACGTCTTTTCCAACAGTCGCGAATGTTCGCGATAAGATGTGACCTGCGCTCTTTATGACTTCGCGAGATGAAGTCACGCGATTGTTGCTGGACTGGAGTAACGGTGACGAGGCCGCTCTCAATGAGTTGATGCCGCTCGTCTATTCGGAATTGCATCGAATGGCGAGCCGACACCTCGCTAGCCAAGCCCGTGGGCATACATTGCAGCCCACAGCGGTAGTCCACGAGGCGTACTTCCGGTTGGTGAGAGACAGCCGCTCCGGCCGGCAATGGGAGAATCGACTTCATTTCTTCCGGGTGGCAGCTAGAGCCATGCGCCACGTCATCATCGACTACGCAAGAGCCCAGCTATCAAGTAAACGAGGTGGAGGACAGGGCGACATCGCGCTTGAGGACGGAGCGGTCATTTCTCCGGAGCGGACTGAAGCGGTGGTTGCGCTAAACGACGCTTTAACCGATCTGAGTAAACTTCACCAGCGGCAGGCCGAGGTTGTTGAACTCAAGTACTTCGGAGGGCTCACGACAGAAGAAATCTCGGAAGCTCTGGGCATTTCTCCAGAAACCGTTTTGCGCGATTGGCGCGCTGCCAAGGCGTGGCTGCAGATTCAGCTAAATTCATCCCAAACCGCAAAATGCGGGACATCAGTATGACGCCTCAACGCTACGGACAGCTTGTTGATCTCTTCAACGTGGCGGTTGCACTCAGCCCTAAAATCCGCGCCGAGTTCTTGTCGGACAGCTGTGGGCGAGACGATGAACTCCGCCGTGCGCTCGAAGAAATGCTTGCGGCAGACGACTGCGCAACCCGCTTTTTCGAAACCGACCCGGACGATATAGCGGCCCATGCGTTACGGGCAAATAAGGAGGAAGCGCTGATTGGGCGCACGCTGGGCGAGTATCAAGTCATTGCGCGGTTAGGCTCCGGCGGAATGGGCGATGTTTTCCTGGCAAACGATCTAGGTCTGCATCGCAAAGCAGCGCTAAAGTTCTTGTCCCGAGAGTTCGCCTCTGATGCCCTTCGATTGAAACGTTTCGAACAGGAAGCGTACGCAGTATCGGCTCTCAATCACCCGAACATAGTTACCGTTTACGGTCTCCGTCAAGTTGGCGATCTCACCTTTCTCGCGACGGAGTTCGTGGAAGGGAAAACACTGCGGGAAACGTTGAACCAGGGCCCGCTTCCGTTCCACACCATCGAAGATATCGCGTCGCAAGTCGCCCAGGCTCTACAAGCAGCTCACGCTCGCGGCATTGTCCATCGCGATATCAAGCCCGAGAACATCATGTTAAGACCAGACGGGCTGGTTAAAGTACTTGATTTTGGACTCGCCAAGTGGACGGGAACATTATCGGGACTTGACGGGCTTCAATCGCTGAGAGCAACAGAGACGACGCCAGGCGTGATCATGGGAACGCCTCGATATATGTCCCCCGAGCAGGCGCGCGGACAGTCGATCGATATTCGGACGGATCTGTTCAGTTTAGGCGCTGTCCTGTACGAGATGGTTGCTGGCCGCGCAGCGATGGAGGGAACGACTGCCAGCGACATCATCGCCTCAATTCTCACGAAAGTTCCCACGCCGCTGCCAACAATACGTCCGGATTGCCCTCGCCCCTTGGTTCACGTCATTGGCCGGGCGCTTGAAAAGGATCGGGAAAAACGGTACTCATCCGCAGGAGATATCCTTGCCGATCTGAAAATCGTGGGTAGCAGACCTGGCAAGGTGAACGCAGTGTTTCGGAAGCTTCCGCGCTGGCACAGACAGGTAGCGGCAGCTGGGTGTGTATGCGCGATGCTAACGGGAACGGTTCTGCTGGTTCGCTCACATAGACAAACTCTAACCATCGATTCGATAGGCGTGCTTCCTATCAGCAATCGGGGACAGGCGGATCTGCAGTTTGTAGCCGATGGATTGACCGACAGTCTCATTGAGGACCTTTCCGAGATACCGAATCTCAAGGTCAGCGGCCACCAATCAGTATTTCGTTTCCGAGATCAGCCGTTGAAGCCCTGAACAGATAGGGAAAATGCTAAGGGCGCGAACGGTCCTCGTCGGCGAAGTGTCGCAATCGGCTGACCGCCTGCACGTGCGTTTACGACTTAAAGACGTAAATAACAAACGTGAAATCTGGAGTCGAACTTATGATCCTGTATGGAACGATCTGCTTGAGGTGCAAGGCAACATTTCCAGGGAGGTCGTGCGTAGCCTGCGCGTAACGCTGAGTAAGAACACGCAGAGAGAACTGGAAAAGCGCCACGATGTCCGGCCCGAGGCGTATCGTCTCTACCTCAGAGGCCACTCTGCCCTGCATGGCCCAACACAGAAGGACTTAGAAGAGGCCGTGGTGTACTTCCATCGTGCGCTGGAGGTCGACTCCACCTATGGTCCGGCGGCCGTGGAATTGGCGAACGCTTATGTCACACTCGCCGACTACATATCACCGCGGCAAGCAATGCCAAAAGCGCGCGAGTACGCCCTGAGAGCGATCGAGCTTGGAGGTGCCCCGTCGGAGGCTCACGCAGCACTCGGCCTGGTCAAACTACTGTATGACTGGGATTGGGAAGCGGCGAAAAGCGAGTTCCGATGGGATTCGCCCGTTAGTCCGCGCGAGATTGAATCATTCAGCTGCTATCTGCACTATAAAGATGTGTTGGGCCGTACTGATGAGTCTTTTGCTGGGATTTCCAGGCTGTTGAGTCAGGATCCGTTGTCGGCTTGGATGAATCACGAGATGGGTTGCGTTTCCTATTACGCACGCCGTTACGACAAGGCCATAGAACAGTTTCTGCGAACCGTCAAGATAAGCCCAGATTTTCAGATTGCTTATGTGAATGGGGGTAGAGCTCTCGTACAGCAGGAGAGATACGGCGACGCCATCTCGGCTTTGCAACAGGCTCGGAAGATCGACCCGAAGTGGCCGCTGACCCTGTCAGAATTGGCGTATGCATACGCAGCGGAGGGAAATGAGAAGGCCGCCTCCCAAACGTTGGAACAACTCAACGCAATCGGGCGAGAGAGATATGTGGATGCCGTACCGGTGGCTCTCGTACATCTGAAAATGGGAGACACTGATCGTGCGTTCTCGTGGCTCGAGAAGGCGTACCAGGAACGCTCGACTTCGATGCCTTGGCTGAACGCGGAACCCAGATTCGATCCGGTGCGATCTGATGCGAGATTTCAGGATATGCTCCGGCGAGTTGGTCTTATCAGATGATCATATGGAGATCTGCGGCGCCCAGGTGTCAATCCGGTTCCGGATGTTCGTGCTGGGTTGGTTCTTTGCGATTGTTCAAATCGATTCGCAGTCTGATACAAGGAGAGTAAAAATGGCAGCAGGTATCCTTAACGACGATCAGGAGACGGAATATAGTCGGCACGGTTGGACACTCGCAAGAGCAATGTTTGACAGCGAAGAAATAGAACTGCTTCGGCGCGCTGCGAAAGAGGATCGAGAGCTCGATCAGCACTCATTCGGCAGAGGTGATGGCCAAGGTGGTACTGTCCGGCTTTCGCTTTGGAACCATCCGGGCGATACGATTTACGGGATGTTCGCCAGATGCGAGAGCATTGTGAACTCGGCTGAGAAGCTCCTGGGCGGCGAGGTTTACCACTACCATTCGAAAATGATCATGAAGGACGCCAAAGTGGGTGGCGCATGGGCGTGGCATCAGGACTATGGCTACTGGTATCAGAATGGCGTACTGTTTCCGGACTTGACCAGTGCATTCATTGCTGTTGATCCCTGCACACGCGAAAACGGCTGCTTACAAGTGCTCAGTGGCTCACATCACATGGGTCGTGTCGATCATGTACTCACGGGAGATCAAGCAGGCGCCGATGTAGAGCGCGTGAAGGAGGCACAGAAGCGCTTAAAGACAGTGTACGTGGAGATGGATCCAGGAGACGTGGTGTTCTTTCATTCGAATCTACTGCACCGGTCCGATGAAAATCGCTCTGATCAGCCACGCTGGTCGATGATCTGCTGCTACAACGCCGCCCGAAACGATCCTTACAAAGACTCGCATCATCCACGGTACACGCCGTTAGCTAAGGTTCCCGACTCGGCAATCCTAGCTGCTGGATCGCGACGTTTCAGTGATTCGAACGATAACGTCGCTTGGCTCGAAGGCGCGAAGGACCAGAGTGCGCGTGGCCTTGCGCAGCCTAGGCCAGCCGCAAGCGGACTGATGCGAGGTCAAGGCGACCTTGACAGCCAGCTTTTCTTAGCTCCGGCCCGACTGACACACGCGCCAAGCTGCCTAAAACACCGGTGAACTTGCGACACAATATCTAGCATGCGCGCGTTTGGTGTGGCCGTTGTCTGTACGTTCGGTGTAGCTGGAGCCCTTAGCGCTGTTCACGCTCTACAATCACCTGATACCCAGCAGGCCAAACTAGGACATCGTTCGGCACCTCTGCTGACGGTGCACGGGATGCAATTCAAGGATCTGAATCGTAACGGCAAGCTGGACGTATACGAGGACTGGCGCAAACCGAGCGAAGTTCGTGCCGCCGATCTTGTACGGCAGATGTCGATCGAGGACATGGCAGGCGTGATGGTTCATGGAACCTTGCCCACTGCCGGCGGACCGAACGCGGCGATCGGTATCGGCGCTCAGTACGACTTCGAGAAATGCAAGGCGTTGATTGCTGGCAAGCGGATTAACACCTTCATCACTCGCCTGGGCGGCGATCCAGCCAATATGGCCGAATCTGCCAACAAGCTGCAGGAACTCGCGGAAGCGACGCGGTTCGGTATTCCATTGACCGTCAGCACCGACCCTCGCAACAATTTCCTCTATGTGCCGGGCGCAAGCGTTCAAGCGGGCTCGTTCTCTCAATGGCCAGAGACAACGGGGCTAGCAGCGATCAGCGACTCCGCGTTGACGCTACGTTATGCGGACACGGTGCGCAGGGAGTATGTTGCTGTGGGCATTCGTGAGGCATTGTCACCGCAAGCTGATCTTGCCACAGAGCCGCGGTGGGCTCGCCTGAACGGCACGTTCGGCGAAGATGCCGACGTTGCGAAGGCGCAGGTGGAAGCGTATGTGGAAGGCATGCAGGACGGCAAGACTGGCCTGAACCCTAACTCCGTCGTGACCGTTGTTAAACACTGGGTGGGCTATGGAGCGCAGAAGGACGGCTGGGATAGCCACAACTACTACGGGCGTTATTCCGCGCTCACGGATGCGCTCCTTCCGATCCACATAAAGCCATTTCTGGGCGCTTTTGAATCGAAGGTTGCTGCGATCATGCCAACTTACTCGATCCTCGAAAACGTCCATCTTAACGGCCGGCTCACAGAACAGGTGGGCGTGGGTTTCAATAAACAGTTGCTTACCGATCTCTTACGCGGTAAGTATGGCTTCAAAGGTGTGATCGTAAGCGACTGGGGTATCACCAGCGATTGCGATGAGTATTGTCGAAACGGCATGCCTGATAAGTCAAGAGCCCAACCCATCGCACATCGCAATGTCGTGGGGCGTGATGAACATGCCCCGAGCCGAGCGGTTCGCCAAAGCCATCAACGCTGGGGTAGATCAGGTCGGCGGAACCGATGATGTGGCCGCACTGCTCGAAGCGGCAAAAATCGGCAAACTCAAAGAGGAACGCATGAGAGAGGCGACCACCCGCATCCTGGAGCAGAAATTTGCCATAGGCCTCTTCGAGAATCCTTATGTCGATCCGGCAGCGGCAAGAGGCCGTCGTGGGTGATCCGCGTTCGATCCAAGCTGGGGTCGCCGCGCAAGAGCGGGCGATGGTGCCCCTTGAGAACAAGCTTGGTCAGCCGCTTGTGAAAGCTGGCGCGAAGGTCTGGTTATTCCAGGTCGATGCCGCCGTTGCCAAGGCGCATGGCTTCACGGTCGTCGATTCATCGGATCAGGCTGATGTCGCAATCATCCGTGCCGCTACGCCGTTCGAAAACCTGCATCCTGGTTATTTCTTTGGTCAACGGCAGCATGAAGGACGATTGAAGTTTCAGCCAGGTGATGCAGCGTACGATGCTCTGCTGAAGTGTGGCGCAACTCCGGTGGTCATGAGCGTCTACATGGATCGGCCTGCGATTCTCACAGAGATTAAGGACAAGGTTGCGGCGCTCTACGCAGACTTCGGAATCAACGATGGCGCCCTTTTGGACGTACTCTCGGGTAAAGCGCAAGCAGACGGACGTCTGCCGTTCGAACTGCCGTCTTCGGTCCAAGCCGTCGCTGCGCAAAAGAGTGATGTGCCGCATGACTCGTCCCATCCGCTCTACCCTTATGGTTATGCGCTTCGATAGGGCGTATTGGCGGCGGCCTTTGCAGCTTAAGAACTTACAGCGTTATCCGCAATTGAAGCTCGATGGCGTCGCTTACTGCGACGATGTTTACGTCGCGGAAGTCTCGGATACACAGAGCGCCTAAGAGATTAGTCGCAGGATAGGTAGTGGTTAACGCGAGTACCTGCATGTTAGCTGCTCGACCAGCGAGAATGCCCGCAGGCGTATCCTCGACGACCAGGCATTGATTCGCTGGTACACCGAGAACTTGGGCGGCCTTCCGATATCCGGTCGGGTCTGGTTTGCCCTCCAGTACATCGTCGGCAGAGATCAGCACGGTGGGAACAGGCAACTCTGCAGCTCGCAAACGTCTTTCCGCGAGCGCACGGCCGGCCGATGTTACGACTGCCCAGCGGTTGTGGGGAAGTGCTTCCAAAATCTCGCGGGCTCCGGGAATGGATACCAATCCATCCGGATCCTCCAGTTCTTCCGAATCCAGCAACCGCGCTTCGGCTTCAACGTCAAGATAAGGAGCTATTTCGCGGAGGGTATCAATGGTTCGTCGACCGTGGGACAACGATAGGACTCGACTGGGCTCGATCCCGTGACGGTTTGCCCAGCGGCTCCAGATGGTCTCGACGCATTGAGTGGAGTCAACCAGAGTTCCATCCATGTCGAACAGTATGGCTTTGCACTCGATCGAGACCAGCGCTGGTTGGTTATCCAACGCTCGCCACCTCCGATCTCCACGTGACACGAGTTTCAGCGGACAGCCTCCTGGCCAACACAACTCCGAGCAACATCGCCAATATAACGAACAGAAGCGCCATGCGCAGCGAGAACAGCTGAGCCAAGCCCCCGATGGCGGGCGGTCCACTCAGAAAACCCAGATATCCCATAGTGCTCGTGGCCGCCAGACCATAACCGGCTGCGAGCCCCTCCACCCGGGAGGCCCTTCGAAAAATGTTCGGAATCACGACTGAAAGCCCCAGGCCGGCTATGGCAAACCCGACCAGTGTGACAGGAATCACGCGTGTGAGCAGCGAGACGGAAAGACCGGCTGCTGCTACCTGATATCCCACGTTGAGAGACCACTGGCTTCCGAACGCCTGGGTCAACCGATCGCCAAGCAGTCGGCCAGACAGCATCGCAACAGAAAACACCGCGTAACCAAAGGCAGCTTGTCCGAGACTGGTTCCCAATTCGGTATGCAGATAAATGCCACTCCAGTCGGCCATTGCTCCCTCTCCGATGCCAGCACAAAACGCCAGCAGTCCCAAGGAAAGGATCGCAGGAGCGAGGCGAAGCACCAATCTACTGGATTGAACGATTGGTTGTGCGGTGCTCTCGAGCAAGTTTCCTGACGCAATCCGTACTCCCACGCCCAGAATTACGGCAGCAGCAATCAAGTGTTGCGGAAGGCTAATGTTGTGATCGGCGGCCAGCCCTCCAAAGAATGCTCCGAGCATCCCACCCAAGCTGAAACAGGCATGACAAGAGGAGAGCAGAGGCTTTCGGAGAGCAGACTCGACGAGAATCGCCTGTTCGTTCATGGACACGTTCATCGAACCGGCCATGGCTCCGAAGTAAAACAGCGCAACTGCCAGTTGCCACGGATTGGTGGACAGCACCGGGCCTAGCAGCGCCGAGGCGAAACAAAGGCTTGCCATCTGGACCATCCGCCGGCTGCCGAGCCTGGACACGAGCATGCCGGCTATTGGCATCAAGGTGATAGATCCGGCTGCACTGCATAGCAACAGGAGGCCCAACAATCCGGTGGACAAATGAAACCTCGCTTGAGCAGAAGGAATACGCGAGATCCATGTGGAGAAAATCAGGCCATGAAGAAGGAAGAGGGCCGACACTCGGATCCGAGTAGTAAAGACTGGATCTCTCGTAGAGAGGCATATGAGCGCGGGCACATCCTCATTGAACGCCAAGAACGGTATTTCGTCCAATGAAGAAAGAGGCTCTCCTTGATAACCTATGGGAATGAGAGCTGGAGTTGGACGAACTCCGTGCGATAGTCGTGCTTGGCGATGAACTGCACTTCGGGCGAGCTGCCGCAAAGCTACATGTCTCGCAGCCTGCTTTAACCAAACAGATCAAACGCATTGAAGCGAAACTGGGTGGCTTGCTCTTTGAGCGCTCCACAGGGGGTGTGTCGACTACACACGCTGGGTCTGCCGTTATTGAGCGCGGGCGAACATTGCTCCTGGAACGCCCAGTCAGTCTTTTCCTTTGCAGAGAGGGCGGTTCAGGGCTACACCGGAACGCTACGGATAGGTTTCGGGGTCGCTACGATTCCTGAACTGATTCCCCAGGCAGTAATCGCCTTCCGGAAGTTACACCCCGAGTTGCAAATCGAGATGCGGGATATGTCAACGCCGAGCCAGGTCCAGGCACTGCTCACAGGAGTGATCGACGTCGGCTTTATTCGACTGCCCCGAAGCGAAATCCGAGATTGAGAGTGTTCCCATTCAGAGGGACGAACTGGTCGTGGTTGCTCCCCGCGGGATCGGATTTGACGATGAGCCAAGGTCTGCGATCGCTGCAAGATGAGCCTTTCCTTCTGATTTCACGTACGGCTTCACAGAGTCTTCACGACCATGCGCAAGAATTATGCCGACGTGCTGGATTTGCACCGCGCATTATCCAGGAAGTAGAGGAGTTGTTCACGCTGCTTCACCTGGTTCGTTCCGGAATGGGTACAAGCTTGGTTCCTGCTTCGGCCAGGCGAATGCGAGTGCCCGGGTTGCGCTTCCTCTCGACGGGGCAGAAGCACGCCTTGTGGAATATCGGCATCGCCCGCCTTCGCAAACGCACATCGCCGCTAATTGAAGAATTCATTTCGGTTGTCCGGAGGATTGCTGCCTCTCATCCGCGCACGTCAGTGCGGTGAC
This sequence comes from uncultured Acidobacteriaceae bacterium, assembly GCA_963744795.1. Lineage (GTDB taxonomy): Bacteria > Acidobacteriota > Terriglobia > Bryobacterales > Bryobacteraceae > Bog-105. The sequence continues at coordinate 56,943 of CAVUVF010000015.1, read as the reverse complement.
CGCAAGTAGCCGGTGCCACGGGTTCGCGAACGGCGCGCTTTGCTCTCGAAGAACCAATATCTTCATAGCTGCTGAACGCCTTGCAGGATCAGTTGCGAGACGCCGATCGAATCCACCCACATCGGAACATGTCCCCAGAGGGGCGCTTTAACCCATCTCGTATGTGCAGGAAGGCCTTTTCGGTACCGTGAGCGCGTCGGCAATATCCAGTCGCGATTTCCAAAGGCGACCGTGACCGGCACTGTAATTCCGCGGTCCAAGAAGGGAGAGCGAGTATGGTGAAACGTCTCTTCGAATGCCGCCGAACTCGCAAGGTCCTCGACTGCCCGAATCGCATCCTGCGCGGGCATGAACCTGCTTCCGACTGAGATGGGTACAGCGAGTGCGACCTCGCGCAATATTGCACTCCGCATCATCGCTTTCAATGCTGTCGGAAACTTAGTCGCGAGGAATCGCATAGCCCCGAACACGTGTTGAACGTGAGAGGGTGGATGATCTCTCCATAATCCGGCTGGAGAGATCGCAACCACGCTGCGCGCCATCCCGCGATTCGCCGCCTCAAGTGCCATATAGCCGCCCAGTGAATTTCCAACAAGATCAACCGGAAGCTTAATGCCCAGCTCATCAATCGATCGTTCAAGACCATCGACGAGCTTTGTAACAGTTGGAGCAATTCCTCTCGGCAGGGGAGGCGTTAATCCAAAACCTGCGATGTCAAACGCAATGACACGGTGCATGCCACACAGGTGAGGTATCACTCGGTTCCAGACGGCGTGTGACATCCCCAAGCCGTGCAGAAGAATCAACGGTTGTCCCGACCCGCTTTGCCCGCAATGCCACATGCCTCAGCTAATTGGTCGACTGGCTCGAGCGCGCAGCACATCGCAATCGATCTCCTACTGGTTACCTGCGAAATGCCGGGAACAAAGTGAAGCGCACGAGCAATTCTGGAGAGAACGGCTGCCCACGGGCGCGTTAGAGCGGCCGTGTGCCCGACATACGAGTCGCTCTACGGCTATTCGACGCGAACGCTAACTCACCTCGAGAAATACGTATTCGTGCTGGGCATCCCGAACAATGAGCGCGCGTTTTCCGTCTTTGTCGCTCTCGACGAATTCGAAGCCACTCAGCGGGGGGTCCGCGTTGACGAAAGAGATCGTACCATCGTTGTTCTTGCGCGTCGCCATGCGGCTCTCGCCACCGTCCCAGGTGAAGACCGTGTCCTTACCGGATCTTTTTACGTTCAAGTTGCCCAGGTGCGCATTGACATAATGAGCAGCCAATTTCGATGCTTCTTCCTCAGTGGCCGGGAACGTTAAGCGTTTCCGCTCTTTCGCCATGATAGTTCGATAGTTCGCGGCCGCGGTATCCACCGAGGCCACTGCTTCCGGTTTGCCGTCGTAGACAACCTCCAGCAAACGGCGCATCAACGGGCTCAGCAAAAACCCGCCGGTATCGGAATTGGTCAGTAACACGGCTCCGATGCCGGCGTCAGGCAATATCATCCAATCGCTCTTGTATCCGAAGAGACTGCCTCCGTGATGAACAATGGGAATGCCCCAGTGATTGTTCACCTCAAGACCCATTCCATACGTTTCGTCTTCGCCCGTCGGGATCTGTGGTTTGCGACGCATCAGCAGATTCTCCTCAGAGACCAATCGGCGGCCGTCGGCGAGTTTGCCGCGCCGAAGTTCCAGCAGCGCATATTGCGTCATGTCGTGCGCCGAGGTCCAAACGCCGCCCGCCGGCCGGAACGGAACCACTGAATAGTTCTGATCCATCTTGATGAGCCTGGTGTGGCTATCTATATCGTCGGAGTGCGGGCTGGCGAAGTCTCCATGCTGTGCCTTCTCCATGTCGAACGTGGTGTCGTTCATACCCAACGGTGTGAAGATCTGGCTTTCCATCGCGCGATCGTACGCTGTACCCGGTTCTCCCGTCGACTCGTACACATGCGCACCAATGTAGCCGGCGGCCGAAGCCATTAAGTTGCTGTACTGAAAAACCTCGCCGAATTTGCTGGTGGGCCGCATTCCGCCGAGCAGGGTGAATGTCGACTCCGGTTTGAACTTTTTGTACTCAAAGAGCCATTCGAGATCCTGGCGTGGCATACCCGTGCACGCGCAGATCAAGTGCCTGATCTCTATCTGCCGCGTGATTGTGTCATCGGCAAGCTTGAAATCGGGATAAACTTTGGTTACAGGTTCGTCCCACTGCAGCTTTCGCTCGTCGACCAATTTGGCCAGCATCAGGGTGGTCATACCCTTCGTGTTGGAAGCAGCCATGAAGAGCGTTTTCGCGTCGACCCGGTCCGGTTTGCCCAGTCCCTTCACTCCGATGCCACCCTCGTAGACAACCGTGCCGTGATCTAGCAAGGCGAAGCCGGCGCCGGGCACGTCGAGCTTCTTCATCGAAGCTTCTACGAAACTGCGTAAAGTTTCGATCCGTTCGCTGGTGAGAGAGAGGGGCTTGCGTCCTGTAAACGACTCACGCTCGTAGCCTTTGGGACGAAGGCTGCCCAACATCAAGCCGATTTGAGCGCCGCGTTTTCCAACCGTTGCTTCGGAACCATCCAGGAGTACCACGTTCCAACTGTCCGCCGCGCGGCGTGCAATTGCTAACACCAACGCCTTCTCATTCGGAGAGCTTTCGTAGAAGAACTGCCTGCCTCCAGTCCATCCCTCGCGATCAGGTATGTCTGTAGAGGTCCGCAACGGCCTCTTGAAGCCGGGTTTGAAAGTGGCCCATGCCTGCGCAACCGCTGTGGCGGCATCGGGCGCCTTTTCGTCCAAAACGACAACGTGAGTATCACCTTCCGGCGCGACCGCAGAAATCGCGGACGCATCGGAAGAGACAGACCATCCGGCAGGCGTTGTGAAGGTAACCCCTGTGGCGGTCGATTGTGGCGTGCCCTTCGCGTTGGAATCCTGAGCAAACAGGAAATTGGGCACACAAATCCCGATCAAAACGAATAAGCACAAGCCACGAACTCTGCTATTCATATGGGGCGATTGTAGAGCCAGCGCCCCAGGGCCGTCAATCAATTACGGAGAACGCTGCAACTGGTGATCCATCGACCGGAAAACAGGGGCTGCCGATCGCAGCGCGGTTTATGCGATTTGTGGTACTACGAACGGCGCCCGATATTGCCGGCGGAACATTGCGTTTGCTTCTCCATCGTTCTTGCAGGTCATCGTCTTTTCGTCGAATTGGAGAGACCGTCCCAGTCGATACGAGATATTTGCCAAATGCAGTAGCATAGTCGATACTGCACCTTCGGTTATCGGCGCGTGCAAATCCGAAGCCTTCCGGGTGCGTAAGGCCGCAATGAAATTCGCCCAGTGATTGCCCAAGTCCTCACCTGAGGGGCCTTTCTCCTGCTCTTTACCTAAGAAGGTTTCGTACCGGCCGTGATCTTCGTCAGATATCGCAACGTATCCTTTGGGACCGTAGAAGATTGTCCCCACAGTGTTCGGTTTAGCGCCATTTGAACCCATACCGGCTTCGTGATTGCTAAGCCAATGTCGCACCTCGAAGTGCAGCAATTTCTTTTTGCCGCCGTCTTCGAACTCAAACGACGCCACAATGACGTTCGGCGTTTCCTGATCATCATCAAACATGACGTGCGCGCCAGTCGCACTTACCTTGGTCGGCAATCGAACGCCGAGGCCCCAACGGGCGACGTCCAGTTGATGAATTCCCTGGTTTCCTAGGTCACCGTTGCCGTAATCCCAAAACCAATGCCAGTTGTAGTGAAAGCGATTGCGGGTGAAGGGATGTTCTGGCGCCGGACCTTGCCACAAATCGTAATGAACACCAGCCGGAACCGCCGCTTGAGGGGCGCGTCCGATTGTGTCTCGCCACTTAAAGCACAACCCGCGTGACATATACACGTCACCAATCACACCGTTTTGAATCTGTTGAATAGCCTCGCGAGCAATGCCCGACCGGCTGTTGGTACCATGCTGTACCAGCCGGCCGTACTTCTTCATCGTCGCTTCAATTTGAATCGCTTCGAACATGTCATGTGAACACGGCTTTTCCACATACACGTCCTTACCTGCTTGGCAGGCCCAGATTGTCTGAAGCGTGTGGTGATGATTCGGTGTTGCGATGGAAACGGCATCGATCGATTTGTCTTCCAGCAGTTTTCGGAAGTCCGTAAAGCTTGCAGGACGTTTGCCGGACGCCTTCTCAATCTCTCCGAGGCGTCCGTTCAATACGGTCTCGTCCACGTCGCAGACCGCCGCGATTTCGACATCCTTCATTTCCAGATAATGCTTGATGTGCTCACCGCCCTGGCCGTGGACGCCAACACAGGCAATCCGTATGCGATCGTTCGCACTGGCAAGCTTGGGCCGCAGAGTGGCGGCTGCCGCTCCCATCACAAAGTGTCTACGCTGCAAGTTGTAATTCCTTTCCTGAGTTCCGAAAAAGCAGAAGAATGGCGACTGTCGCCGCAATCGGTAAGGTTCCGGCAGCGATAAACGCCGGAAGATACGAGAATCGGTCGACGATGTGGCCGATAAGGACAGTGAAGACTGTGCTGACAATGCCGGCGCCAAACCCACTCAGACCCGTGACTGTCGCGACCACTTCTGGAGGGAATAGGTCACTGGGAAACGTCAAGCCCATGGTGGACCAGCTTGCATACCCGAGTAAGGCGATACAGATCAACGCTATTGCGAGAGCCGGAGTCGTGACAATGGCGGCAGGGATACCCGCCAGCATGGGGACGCAACTGTAGACGCAGACCAGAGTGCGTGCTCTCAGCACCGGTACACGTCTGCGGATCAACCATCCGGACAGGCCGCCGCCCACAAAATTGCCCACATCAGCGGCTACAAATGGCATCCAGGCAAACATCGCAATCTGTTTCAGACTGAAGCCTCGCGCATCGCTCAGGTACTGCGGCAACCAGAAAACAAAGAACCACCAAACCGGATCAGTCAGTGAACGACCGATCACGACGCCCCATGTCTTTCGCTGTTGCAATAGTTGCCCACAGAATAGACATTTGTTCGGTGACCGTCGGTTGTTTCGTTGCTATGGCGATGGCTGGTCGCTTCGGATAAACCAGAAGCCACAAAGCGAGCCACCCGAAACCAAGCACTCCGGAGATGAGAAACGCATATCGCCAGCCGAATCGCATCGTGATCCACGGAATCGAAACTGCCGCGAGTGCGCCCCCGATGCTGGACCCGCTGTCGAATGTTGCTACCGCTATGCCGCGCTCCTGCGGCGGAAACCATTCCGCCACGGCTTTGCTGGCGCCCGGCCAATTGACACCTTCGCCAATTCCTAATAAGAAGCGAAGTATCGCAAACGACGCGACCGAATGAGCGAGGCTAGTCGCCATACCCACTACTGACCACCAAACCACGGCCACAGCTAAGCCAGTTCGCGTGCCGATCAAATCCAATGCAAAGCCGCCGACGAGCCACGTCAAGGCATAGGAAAGTTGGAATGCACCGAAAATCGAGGACAGATCGGCGTGACTGAAATGGAACGTCTTTGCCAATTCCGGCGCCAGCATAGAAAACGTCTGCCGGTTGATGTAGTTCAGGATCGTGGAAAGACACAACGTTCCCGCGATCAGCCATCGCCGTCTGCTCATTACTTTGTGGCGGCGTACTCGGAATACGCGTTCCCGAGTTCCTGCGGAGATTGCTTTCCATCCGCAATGAGAACGCGATATTTGAAGGTGATCTTCTCCCCTCCACTCACCGTCCAACTTCCGTCTTTATTCGCATCACGACTGAACTCACGCCAACCGAACGGGTTCGCCGCGAACAAGCCATACGCACGCGCGTGCCAGGTCGTGGGATGACGAAAACTGGATGGATGGTCGAAGACGCTCACCGTTGCCGGTCGCCCACCAATCTCGCCCTGATAGCTCACCCAGTCGGCGGGCTTTCCCCAGATCTCCTTTTCTCCGTGTGCACCCTGGGAGTTGGTCATGTTCGCGCGCGCGCCGCTTAAATCTTCTGCCAACCTGATGCCGAAGCTTCCTTCTTTCGTATCGCCGAACACGAGGGGACCGGCCGTGGCTGTAAGCGTGAACTCGCAATCCAATATCCGGGTTTGACCTTCGCCGCCAAAGTGGAAGGACTGCCGCTCTCGAGCGATTTCTCTCTCCGAAGGATCCCGCAAGCTGAAGTCGGCCGTAATGCTCTCTCCCTCTGCCTTGATGTTGAGAAGCTTGGCGTGCCCGTAAGGCTGATTCTGATGGTCCGTGTAGTAATGATCGAAGACCTGTTCCTGCCAGAAGTCCAGCCCGTCGACATTTCCATGGCCCCAGTACAAAGGGCGCTGATGGGGTTCGAAGGAAGACGCCTTTGGATTGCCGGCAGAGGCATCATTCTCGACCGGAAAAGCACGCGTGACAACCACCCCTGATGCGGTTCTCAGAGGCATCATGTATGGCTTCGCCACATCCGGCAAAACATAATAGGTCGTGAACGGCTTTCCCCCGATCGATACGTCTACCCGATTGTCGTGGCTCTTAAGTTCTACGGACGAGACGGATGCCGACCACAGTAGGGCGGGGAGAAGAAAGAGTCCAATTTGTTTTGCGTTCATTCCTTGCCTTTCCGGGGAGCGGCGGTTGATTGACGTGCGACCAGTTTGGTCGGAATGGTTATCTGCTTACGCGGTCCCAGCGGATCTTTCAGTGAGCGCATCGTGAGCTCGGCCAGATGCTGGCCTAGCTGTTCAGGGAACTCGCGCACAGTTGTTAAAGGAGGATCAAAAAGAGCTCCTTCGGTATCGTTGAAACCGGCCACGCTAACATCTCCGGGGATGTCCAGATTCGATTGCCGCAGTGCTTCGTACACACCTCGCGCAATCTGATCAGACCCGGCAAACACGGCTGTTACTGGTTCTTTGCGCGACAACACCGATCGCATTGCAAGGTATCCAAGTTCCTGGTCGCCTGCATGAATTTCACTGTTTCGCGGCTCGAGATTCGCTTGGGACATTGCGCTCCGGTATCCTCGAGCGCACCGCGTATACCAAGGCATCGACAAATCGCCGAAGAACCAGATATCACGGTGCCCTTGCGAGATCAAGTGATTCGTCAAATCGAACGCGCCTTGCACATCATCCGAAAAAACGGAGTGATATTCGTCGGGCGGCCAATCGCCGATCACGTTGTTCCCTAGAACCGCGAAGGGTATCTTGCGCGACCGTAGCAATTCCAGCATGGGCGCGGAGTTCGTACCACTTAGGACGACGCCGCGCACCAAGTCGGATCTTTCGAATGCTCGGGGCAGATGCAATTGACTCACCGGAGCACTCGGTCGGGTAACGAAACGAGATGAACAGGAGTTCGCGCTCGTTTGCGGCGCAGTAAGCCTCGGCACCGAGAAGCACCAACGATTGGAACGTGTGATGTACGTCCCGATTGCAAAGAAGAAACGCGATCGTACTCAACCGGTCGTGCCGGGAATCTTCCAGGCTTAGCCCTAGTTTCTCGGCAGCGTCGCGTATGCGGCGCTCCATATCCTCATCAACACTTGCGTTCCCGCGGGCAACTCGCGAGACAGTAGCCGTACTGACTTTGGCTAAGCGTGCTACGTCCTGGAATGAGACGCTCTTTTTGGGGCGCGTCTTTTTCTTCACCTCAGCCTGCTTCATTTTTTCTCAAGTAAAGAGGCTGAAGGGCGGTCGAGATAGACCGTAGCGTTTGGATGAGTCCGAACAATGGAGGCGGGACACTCCGTTGTGATTGGACCTTCCAGTGCTGCTTTTACTGCTTCCGCCTTACGTTCATCCGGTACGACTGTGATCCAAGCCCTCGCACGAAATAAGCCCGGGCACGTGATAGTAATTGCACGATCGGGTACCGTCGCGACACTCTCAAAATGCCCTTCTCCAGCTTGTTGGCGCTTACACGCATCATCGAGCGCTACGGTCTTCACCGTCTTCGGGTCCTTGAAATCAGCGACGGGCGGATCGTTGAATGCAATATGTCCGTTTTCGCCGATACCGACGAATGCCACGTCAATTTCATCGCTAAGCAACAGCCGTGTGTAACGTTCTGCTTCCGCGTCGGCATCCGGAGCATCTCCCTGGATATAGTGCGCCTCTTTCGGGTGGACGCGTTCCTCGATTCGGGTTCGAATCCAGAGTCGGAAGCTGGCAGGGTGTGTGTCACTGATACCCACGTATTCGTCCATGTGAAAGAGCGTGACTTGATCCCAGGGCACATCTTTCTGGAGCACAAGAGCGTCTATGAACGCCTTTTGTGAGTTTCCCGTTGCGGCAATAATACGGGCTCTACCTCTTTCCCGCACCGCTTCGGTAATCAGCGCGGCAGCGTGACCGGCTGCGGCGGCGGCAGAATCTGCAACGGAGTCGAAGACTAGGACTCTAGCTGTTCCGGCCGAAAAATGAAGTAGCGATTTCTCAGCGTTCGTGGGAACATCTGTCGTGGTTTTTGAACTGTTCATACAAAATTGTTACGTTATCGATGAAAAGGCCGCAGCAATGTCGCTTGCCGTCCATGCTCCTCTGCCCACCGGCCTCGGCGAAATCGTTTTCAGCAAACCCTCTAAATCCTGTCCAGGAACCGAATCAGGTATCCAGTTGGCGAAGGCTTCGGCCGGCTCCTCTTCGACTATGAGGCTCGCGAACGACTGCAATCCACCGGTCAGGTAAAGCGCACTGCATTTCTCTTCCAGGGCAGCCGCTACGATCGCCGGGGTAGTCATTTTGCCTGAAGCGGCAATTGCGACCGGTCTTTGGTATTGTGCGCGCAACGCATCGTGCCACGCAAGGATATCTGCCACTCTTTGCACGAGTAACGGCTTGCCCAGAATGAGCGAGGCCCACGCGTAAGAGTCTTCGCTCTCATGATCCCCAACGTAGGCCGGGTTCCCCGAACTGTACGCCGCACGCAGGTCGCCTGACCCACGAAGATCGGCGCTAACGACCTTGTAGCCGTCCATTGCCAAAGCGTGACAGATTTCAGACTCGTGCCACGTCGAATTGCGCCCTCGCTGATCGAGCAGTAGAACCACGGGCCTGCGAGTCTTTTCGATTGTTGTTTCAAACAACCAGCCAGGCGAGAAAACGTCAGGCGCGGATTGTACTTCGGCAGCGCTGATGGAGATCCCTACCGCTTGATTCCGTCTTGCGCAATAGATTCAACGAAGGAGAAGGGAAGCGATCCACCGCCACACGTTCCAGAAGACTGGTGTTTTTTGTCGCCTTCGTCTTCGCCCTCTCCTGCACTAACTGCAGAGGAGTTTTGCTGCGCCAGTCACGGACAACGCTGCCCGAAGGAGTTACCCAAAGCGTCTTCTCTTCTTCCGGCTCGCCTGGCGGGTTCGCTCGCGACTGGCTCCTCAGTTCCGTGCAGATGCTTCTGCAGCCAGTTATATAGCTCAAGCCGCGAATCGTATGAAAGTCCATGCGGAAGTGGAGTGGACGATAACTTCAGATTGTCCGGAACGCCGAGAATCGAGTAGATCTCCTTCAGCCGACGAACTTCCAGTCGTGAATTCGCAAGGTAGTTAGGAGAGTAAGTCCCGAGGAAGTCTTTCTCACTGACAGAGATCAGCAGGGGTTTTGGTGCGAAGGGATATAACAAGTCAAACCGGTCGAAACCTACCGGGCCAGATCCGACGAAATTCTGCTCGGCATCGTCCACGGAGCCGGGCGATAAAAATCCGGGGCAGGCAAAGTTCTCGGTGTTGCCGCTCATGACCGCAACCGTTGTCAAACGGGGATCTACAGCAGCCAACATCATCGACACCGTTGCTCCTCCCGATTGTCCTACTGACGCAAGCCGCGTTTTGTCTACCCGTTCATGATCTGCGAGTACATCCAACGAACGGATTGCATCCCATAGTTGAAGTTGCGAACAAGTCTCACCTACCAACAACAACTGCTTGCCCGGAACGCTGTGCTCGTCATCGACGCTAGGCAGGCGTGTTGCGTTGGCACCTTCCCGCGCGTAGTTCACTCGCTCTCCTTGGCCGATCGGATCGAACGCAAGTACGGCGAAGCCCAGGCGTGCTAAGGACTGACAAGCGCGCTGATAGGGCCCATAGGCCTTTCCATCTGCCGCATGGCCCATCTGAAATAAAACCCCGGGAAACGGGCCGCCACCCTCCGGCATGTAAAGATCGGCGGTAACGAAGAACTTGGGACGGCTCTCGTACCGTAGCCGTTGTACCTTGTAACCGCGTCGGTCGAATGATCCCGCGAGTTGCAGATTGAGATCGGTCCTTGACGGAAGGCCGCCGATTAGGTTTTGAAAGGTGAGACGCACCCAAGCTTGGCGCTGTTGAATAGCTCCTGGACTACTCAGCTTCGATAGAGCACCATCTCTACGGATACGCGCCTCATTCGCCAATCTAGTGATGTAGTCGGGTAAACATCGCGAGTAGTCGCGATAGTCGGCCGCAGCGCAGTAACGTGTCGCGAGACACGCAGCCAATCCTCCGAACGCTAATTCCCGTCGCGTGCACTTCATCTTCGGGAAATCAGAACCGCAGTTTCAGGGCAAGTTGTACGATTCTGGGCGACCGGGCCGAAGTGATGCGCCCGAAGGTGTCGTCCGCCACGGACGTATCCGGGTTGTTGAACTGCGCGTGATTGAAAGCGTTGAAGAACTCGCCGCGGAACTGCAGGTTGACACGCTCCGTGATCGGGAAAACCCGATGCGCTCCCAAGTCGACATTTACTGTGCCTGGACCAATCAGGATATTACGCCCTGCGTTGCCGAAAGTGTTGGCAGCCGGAACACCGAAACAGCTCGTGTTGAACCATTGTGCAATCTTCGCCGCTTGTGATCCGCTCGTGTACGTCACGTTGCAGGACAATTGTGCCTGGTCATTCCCGTTCTCGGGCAAGGCTGAAGGATGTGTCATTGCCTGATGTAATGTTTAGCGGAAAGCCGCTCTGCCAGGTCCAGATGCCTGAACTCTCCCAGCCTCCAAGGATCGCTTTAGCGAAGCCTGCGTGCGGCGAAGGCAGCATCCAAACATAATTGAAGACAAACCGGTGCGGGATGTTGTAATCCGAGACGCTACGGTAGGCATTGACATTGTAAGGGTTGATGACGTTGATCCCATCCAGGTCGGTGGTGTAAGAAACGGCATCGATGCTCTTACTCCATGTGTAGTTTGCGCTCAGGTTGAAGCCATGAGAGAAGCGCTTTTCGAAGGTAAGCTGCAATGCATGATAATTGCCGGTCAAGCCAGACGTGTTCTGTGTAATTTGACCGTAATTCTGATAAGGTCGACGATCATCTTCATTATCAGCGGTTGCCGTTCGGGAAGGCAGAGGTGCGTTGATATCGTTGTTATAGCTCAAGCGGTTGCTGCTTGAACCCACGTAGGCTCCGCGCGCCAGCAAGTTGCCGGCGAGTTGCCGCTCTACCGTAAAGTTCCAGTTTGCAGTGCGCGAAGGATGCCAATCGGGCGAGTACGTTACGGCAAGAGCCAGCGGAAGATCGAAGGCAACATCGGACCCGGGGATGCGCGGCGCGTATTGCGCGGGAAACGGATTCGTCGCGCCGGAGTATGGATTAGAGAAAGGCACTCGGAAGCGCTGCACCTGCGGACTAAAAGGCGCACTATCCGCCATGTTGTTGAACTGCTCCATGAATGGCGGTTGATAGAAAATACCTGCACCCGCTCGGATCACGGTTTTGCCGCCGCCGGGGTTGTATGTGATGCCCAGGCGCGGAGCTAATTGATTCCAGGTGGCCGGAAATCCACCGTCTTCACATCCGCTGTCGCCGGCATAGACATAGCCGAGCGGTGCATTCACGAAACGCGTTGACTTAAGCCCTGGACGGAAGCACGTGATCCGCCCCTGCGTATCCGTGAATGGCACAAACGGATCCCATCGCAGGCCCGCGCTAATGCACCAAATGTGAACTCGCGTTTGAAGGTGTCCTGAACAAAGAGACTGCCCATACTGCCTCGCCGATTGGCGTATTCGCCGCCACCCTGCAGGAAGCGATCCAGATACCCTAGCAGGAAATCGGCGCGCGGATCCCCGGAATAGTTGGTTCCCCGAAACCGGAAGTCGCCGTTCTGCCGGTAGGTGTTCCTGGCGTCGAAATTGCTTCTCAGGAAGTCGCCACCGATGGCAAGCTCGTGGCCGCCCTTTACCCAGTGGATGCTATCCGCGATTTGCCAGGTCCCTCGGTCATAGTCTCCAGGATGGCCAGTGCCTATGGAAAAATACCCGCTCACCGCGACAATGATTTCGGGCGGCGTGGAATGGGCTAAGCCGTTTACGCCCAGGCTGGCGAGATCGTAGGGAGCACCGCTCAGCACTTGCGAGCCGTTGTGAGCGTACGAGAAGATGAAGCTGTTCAGAAGGTTCGGGCCGAAATTGATAGTGTGACCGAAGGCCGCCGTCTGGCTGGGCAGGTCCGTTCCGCGCGTAGATGCTAATAAATTCGTCGCGTTCGAGATCGGCGCGTTGTAGTAATCGGTGTAAAAGTAGCGTGCATACATGCGCTGGCTGCCCGTCAAATAGTCGACGCGCCCGAGGTATTGATTTTCGTGTTGATTGACTGCGCGATCGAAGAACACAAGGCCATCGCTCTGCGATGGTAACGGCAGCGCATCCAACAGCTTTCTGCTGACTGGATCGTAAGCGCTCACGGGAATGCGATTCCCGGGGAATGAAGTGCCGGTAAACGGATTCTTCAATGCCTTGCTGACGCTCGAGAAATCGCCCGCGCGCTGTGCCGGAGTCAACACAATGGCTGAGTTCCCCGACGAGATATTACGCAACTGCGTACCTTGGTAGGTTCCGAAGAAGAAAAGTCTGTTTTTGATGATTGCGCCGCCCAGACTTCCTCCGAATTGATTGCGCTTCAATTGATCGGTCTCGGCAGCGAAGTAATTGCGAGCGTTCAACGAACCGTTTCGGAAGAACTCGAACAAGACTGCCGTGCAGCTCATTCGTACCTGATTTCGTTACTACGTTGACGACCGCGCCCGATCCGCGCCCGTATTCTGCGCTGAAGCTATTGGTCTGCACGCTAAATTCTTCGACCGCATCGGGATTGGGGAAGGGATTGTTAACGTTCGTGTAAGTGTCCTGGTTGCTGCCGCCGTCCAGGTTATAGCTCACGGTGTCCGCCCGGCCGCCGTTCGCCGAAATGGAAACAGAACTTGGATAGGTCACCGTCTGCCTGGTATCTCCCACGCCACCGGCGTTTCCGGCCGCTAAGTCCACTGCGCCCGGCGCCAACAGAATCAATGAGGCCGCATTGCGCCCATCCAACGGAAGCTCAATGATCTTCTGCTGCTTGATCACCTCGCTGAGCGCGCCTGATCGTGTCTCGATCATCTCTGCGCTTGTAGTTACCTGGACCGATTCGGTGACTGATCCGATTTGCAGCTGTACTGGCACACTCGATGTCTGGTCCGCATTGACTTCTAGTCCAACCTGTTCAGAACGCCGGAAGCCACTGACTTCTGTAATCAGACTATATTTGCCGACGGGCACAAGCGTGAACACGTAGCTGCCATCGGTGGAGCTTTGGATCTGTCGTGTCCAGTTCGTTTGTGAGTTGACGAGTGTCAGCTTGGCCGAGGCGATTCCTGAACCGCTCGGATCGTTCACTGATCCGGCAACCGTGCCGGTCGGCTCGGCCGCCATAGCCGCCAGCGCACCGACGAAAAACAAAGTAAGCGAAAGGCGCAAAGTCATACACGCTCCAATTCAGGCACGCTTTGAAGCATTGCTCCCCAGAGGCTGCAGACCCTACTTCAAAGCTGTTAGGTTGCAGTTAATCACATCTGTTTCACGTCTGCAAGAAAAATATCTGAAATATGTGAAATAAATCTTTCGCTTGCCTTCGGAGGCTGTTACCATCAATCCACCGCAGTGTTGTCGTGCGGACCACGTTGAGAACCCCGGACTTGATGATCGACCGATCGGCAGTTCGAAGCTTAAGCCCCGTAGACCTGACGGATGCGCTTGAGCTTTCGCGCTTGGCCGGATGGAACCAGACGGAAGCGGATTGGCGCCGTCTGCTTGCGCTTTCGCCCGACGGGTGTTTCGGCATCGAACAGGAAGGCCGAGTCGTAGCGACAGCAACGGTGGTCAGGTATGAACGCCGATTGTGCTTGGATTGGGATGGTGCTCACGCATCCGGACTGGCGCGGCCGCGGCTTTGCTCGCAGGCTGGTCGGACGCACTCTGGACTTAGCACGATCAACGGGTATCGCGAGCATCAAGCTGGATGCAACGGTTCACGGGCAAGCTTTGTACCAGTCGTTTGGCTTCACGCCGGAGCAGGACGTTGAGCGGTGGGAGCGGCCCGGGATTTCGGCGTTTTCCCCATCGTTGCAGAGCTACTCATTGGGCCTGGATGTAGCGGCATACGGTTACGATCGTGCAGGACTTGCTGGAGACACTAAGTCCGGGAGCTCACCGGATCTCGTCCTGCAAATCCGTATGTACTGACACGCCCGGGGTTGATCCGGTCGTACCTTGGCCCTTGCATCGCCGAAGATCCGGAAGCGGCGAGGCAGCTACTCACGCCAGTACTGAATGCTGTACCCGGAAGTGGATGGTTCTGGGATCTTCTCGCAGAGAACCGCCATGCCACAGCGCTTGCCTCTGCTCTTGGTTTCAAACCGGTTCGCAGGCTGGTACGCATGAGTGTCGGTCCGCCTCTCCGGGAACGGGAAGAGAAGATATATGCGTTGGCAGGATTCGAATTCGGATGATCAAAACCGAGGATGAACTCGAGGAAGCGCTATCCCGGCCGACTGCGGCGGACATTGCGGCCGCTCGCGAACTGAGGGGAGACCTTCTGATTCTGGGTGTTGGCGGCAAGATGGGCCCGAGCTTCGCGAGACTTGCACGGCGCGCGCTGGACGCGGCAGGGTCTCGGCAGCGGGTAATCGGCGTTGCACGTTTTTCCGACCCTCAAGTGGAAGCTGGGCTCCGGCGCGACGGGGTTGAAACTCTCTCGTGTGACTTGCTGGAACCGATGGCGCTCTCGAAGTTGCCTGACGCGTCTAACGTCGTCTTCATGGCCGCTAAGAAGTTCGGCACGACCGGAGCCGAAAGCTCGACTTGGGCCATGAACACGTTCCTGCCCGGTCTCGTGGCAGAACGATATCGGGCCGCCCGGATCGTCGCATTTTCAAGCGGCAACGTATACCCGTTCGTGCCAATCTCCAGCGGAGGGGCAACGGAAGAGACCCCGGTTGCTCCGATCGGGGAATACGCCCAATCTGTTTTAGGCCGGGAGCGCATGTTTGAGTACGGGTCTGCACAATGGGGTACGAAGGTCGTTCTTTTCAGGCTCAACTATGCCGTCGAACTCCGGTATGGAGTACTGGTCGACATCGCTTGGGCGGTGTACAAGAGTTGCCCCGATCGATCTTGCAATGGGAATGGTCAACGTGATGTGGCAGCGAGATGCCAATTCCGTTTGCCTACGCTCGTTTGCCTATTGCCAGGCGCCGCCATTGCGATTGAACGTCACTGGTCCTGAGTTGTTGTCGGTACGCTACCTCGCGGAGCAGTTTGGAAAGAAATTCGGTACGGAACCCGTGTTCAAGGGCGAAGAATCGTCTAGTGCTCTATTGAACAACTCCTCACGATCGGTCGAACTCTTCGGATATCCGACCGTAGGGCCTCTGGAACTGGTGGACTGGATCGCTGACTGGATCCGCAACGGGGGCCGGGTTCTCAACAAAGCGACCGGATTCCAGATGCGCGAGGGCAAGTTCTAGTGGATATCAGAAGCCGATTGTTGAGGGGAGGCGTCATACCCGCACACCCGCTTGCGTTGACGGCTGAGCGGAAGCTGGATGAACGGCGGCAACGGGCACTGACTCGCTACTACACCGCGGCAGGGGCAAGCGGAGTTGCCGTGGGCGTGCACACAACCCAGTTCGCAATACGGAAGGTCGGCCTCTTCGAGCCAGTACTGGAGCTTGCATTGGACGAGATCCGACGATCGCGTGAGCACGATCCGGAGTTCACTGCGATCGCCGGTGTATGCGGGCGGACGCGCCAAGCGCTCAGCGAAGCCGAGTTTGCGCGGTCTTTGGGATACGATGCCGTGCTTCTCAGCCTTGGAGCGATGGCTTCTGCCTCAATCGACGAGCTCATTGAGCATTGCAAAGCTGTAGCAGCCGTCATCCCTGTGATTGGGTTTTACCTGCAACCCGCGGTTGGTGGGCGAGTGCTGCCGTTCGAGTTCTGGACGCGCCTGGCAGAGATTCCAAACGTTGTTGCGATCAAGATCGCGCCATTCAACAGGTACCAGACTCTCGACGTGGTTCGGGCGATCGCCTCAACCGGACGGAACTCTGAAATCGCTCTCTATACAGGCAACGACGACAACATCGTTGTCGATCTTCTAACGAGGTTTGAGTTTCGGCAAAACTTCAGCGCGGATAGTTGGCGGGCTGCTTGGGCATTGGGCGGTATGGACAGTTTCCGCGGTGCTGCTGTTCCGTCTGCTTGCTGAAGCAGGGGATCGTATTGAGACAGAGCTGTTGACCTTAGCCCAGCAGGTTACGGATATGAACGCCGCAATCTTCGATCCGGCAAACAACTTCAGCGGTTGCATCCCGGGTATTCACGAAGTACTGCGTCGCCAAGGATTACTTGCCGGGCGCTGGTGTCTAGAGCCTGAAGAAGAGCTTTCGCCCGGGCAGGCCGGCGAGATCGACCGTGTATGCAGGATGTATCCTCGACTGACGACAGGCCGACGATGATCTGATTAGCGAAAATATGGGCAAATGGCTTGCCTAAAATCGTAGAGTCCTTATCTTCGCCGCGGCTTCTCATTTCTCGCGGTCGAATTCGGGAGTCAGCGGCCCAGCGTACGGCTTCGAGCGGCAGCTTAGCAATCAGGACCTCGCGGATATATCGCCTATTTGCGCTGCGGCCTTTAAGAAAGGCTGCTTACTCCGATAATCTGTCGTGACCTGTGGCGAGTCGTTCGAGCGCATCTTTCGGAACCTCAAATCCAAGACCTGGCCCCGCAGGAGTCTCAAGGCAGCCATTCACGAGCCGAAGAGGCGGATCGATGATGTCATCGGCAAACCAGCGCTCGCTCGGTTCGACGTCGGTCGGGTGAACGAATTGCGGATGAGCCGCGAGCATCAGGGCTTGTGCGCTTCCAATCCCAAGCTCCGGCATCGTTCCCATCCAAAGGCGGATGTTGTGCCGCGAGCAAGCTTCCATGATGCGCATTGCCGGCAGGTAACCACCGACCCGCTGCAGCTTGATGTTGACGATATCGCAGGCGCCACTTTCGAAGAAACGCGTCACGTCCTCAGCCGTTTCGGCACTTTCGTCCAAACAGATCGGCGTTCGAACACGCTTTTTGAGAGCAGCCAAGCCTTCCAAATCATCTTTCGCGAAGAGGCTGCTCAAACATCATCAGTTCTTGTCGCGTCTAAACGTTGAAGGTGGAGATGTCAGATTCTCGGTAGGCCGCATTCGCATCGACAAACAATTGGAAATTCTCCGACGACTCTCACGTGCTGCCCGAACGACCTCAACGTCATCGCCTGGTTGGATCTTCACCTTGAGGCGTTTGTACTGAAATACGTTTTATCGCCGCAGCGCATCCTGAAGCTCGCCGCTTGTCGGATAAAGCCCCACCGCAAGCCCCGATGGAATGGGACGATCCTGAGATATCAAAAAGCTCACGAAGGCTCATATTCCGCTTTTTCGCGACCACTTCCCATGCCGCCGTTTCAATCGCAGTTCTTACAAAGGCATTACGCGAGAGCCGCTGCAATTCGTCTTCAAGCACCAGCATGGAGGGAACTGCCGATCCGATCAGTTGCGCCAAAAGCGTTTTCAACTCATCTCGACAACTCTCGGGCGTTTCAGGCGAATAAAAGCTTCCGCCCATTGCCGACGCTTCTCCCCAGCCGGTTTGGCCGTCCTCTTCCAATCGCAAGATGACGGACTGCTTCTCGGAGACGGATCCCGAGCTGATGCTGAATGGCTCACGCATCGGAACGGACACGCAATACAGATCTGCCTCTGAAAGACGATCGGGCCCGATTGGGATGCGAGGGTAAGGCAGTCGGGCATTTAGGGATTCTGCAATGTATAACGGAATTGGACTCGCGGAACATGGTCACGCTACGCTATCAGACCCTCAGTCGTTTCTGGATTTCCACGATAGCCTTGCGCCAAGCTTTCAGTCACCTTTGGGCAGAATGGATTCGTTGAACCTCATTGTTGGTCCTGAAATGCTAATCGCGGCCAGCGGCTTCTCGCCTGGACCCAATATCGGCATCGCAACGCAAAACGCTCCAAGCATGCTTTCCTCACGATCCAGAGCGTAACCGAGTGCCCGCACTTTCTCAAGCTCTGCTCGTAGCGCGCTCAAGCTTGTGATTGTGTTCTCCGTTTGTTTCGCCATCCCATTCGCTTTCATCAGCAATCGCACCTGGTCGGGAGCCAGGAAAGCAAGATGTGCTTTGCCCAAAGCCGTTGAATGCAACGGATCGCTTCCACCTACGCGCTCGGCTAAGCGGAACCGCTCACGGCTTTCTCGCACGTCGATATATCGAATCCTGCCCTCGTCGAGGATGCCCAGATTGACGGTTTCCCCCAAACGGTCACGAAGGGAGTTGAGATACGGCCCGGCAACTGTCAGAAGGTCGGGACGATGCAGACGTGCATTACCCAGATCTGCGATCTTCGGCCCTAACTGATATGAATGTCTCTCCTTCAATACGTAACCATGTTCGGCAAGCGTATATAGGATGCGAAACACAGTATTCTTGTTGAGTTTTGTGGCGACAGCGAGATCCTGAAGTGAAAGCTGATTGTGCTCCGATCGGCCGAATACATCTAACACGTCGAGGGTTTTGCCGAGCACCTCGATGTAGTAGATGTCAGCTTTGCCCTTTGATTTCACGCCGTGATTATACGTTGTATAACTGCGACTCTCCGGGGTCTTGGCTGCTTCAAGCATTGAGCACTGCTGGATGGACACCTTGGGTGTGGAAATAGTCCGCCACGGAGGTTATAGCTTCAGCAATGCTCCGCACGTGGGTATCTGTCAGATTCTCGTTCCAATGGATAGCGATGACTCGATTCAGCGCCTTCTCAGCCATCGGGGCACAACCCACGTTGAAATGTCTGAACGCCGTAGGGAGTAAAGGGATATCCGGAACTCCCGTACGTAGCAGGCTGAACAAAGATCGGCGACATGTACAAAGGGTCGATGATGTAGCGAACCCACGCGGGAATGCCTTCTGCGAGCAGAGCGTCTCCGAACTGCTGGGTCAGTTGTCCGTTGTCCGATCCCGTCAAGCGAAGAAAATAAAGCCAGTAGGAGTGTTTCGTGCCAGGAGAAATGTAAGGACCTGTGACGAGTGGCATGCTTTTCGAAGCAGCGATGTCAACAGACTCTGCTGCTTTGCGGCGGCGTGCAACTATGTCTTTTAACTTTCTGATCTGGCCCGAGGGCCACGGCACCTTGCAGCTCTGACATGCGATAGTTTTGGGATAGAAAAAGAAAACGCGCCGAACCAAGGGAATTGGTTTCGCGCGGCCAAGCTTTGTCGGCG
Source organism: uncultured Acidobacteriaceae bacterium (assembly GCA_963744795.1). GTDB lineage: Bacteria > Acidobacteriota > Terriglobia > Bryobacterales > Bryobacteraceae > Bog-105. The sequence goes on along the minus strand of CAVUVF010000015.1, from coordinate 37,393 downwards.
AACAAGCGCGTACGGTCCGCAAACTCTCCATTGCGAGTTACAATGATCCCGCCTTCTCCGCACGTAATGTGTTTACTTTGTTGAAGGCTGAAGCAAGCTAAGTCGCCGAGCGTTCCTGCCAGTGCGCCCTCATACTCCGCCCAATATGCCTGAGAACAGTCCTCTATCAATGCGAGTCCGTGCCTGTCCGCCAATTCCCGAAGCGGGCGCATGTCGCACATCTGTCCAGCCAGATGAACGGCAATAATGGCCCGGGTCTTGTGAGTGATATTGCGTGCAACATCCGCCGGATCCATCGTCATCGTATCCGGATCGACATCAGCAAAGACGGGGACGGCGTTCTGCCAAAAATCGGCAAGATTGTTCCAATATCCGTGATGGGAGGAACTATGACTTGTTCGCCCGGCTGCAGATCAAGCGCGGCGATACAAAGATGAACCGCCGCTGTCCCGGTTGAGCAGGCTAGTGCAAAGGGCATCTCCAGCATCTCAGCGAACTCGCGTTCGAGTTTTTGCACCATCGAACCGCCGCTGCGACTGAGGCATCCCGAACGAAGCGCCTGCACCACCAACTCTTCTTCGGTTTGGTCGAATGTTCGCCCGCCGGCGGTTAGGAAATGCGGGAGCGCTTCGCTGATGATGCGTTTGCCGCCGTGAATCGCTAGTGTTCTCGTCAATGTTAGTTTCTACTTCTTAGTTTCCGCGTCAAATGACTCTTGTTTTCAAAACTCCGATGGCCGGGATCTCTGCCTCCATCACGTCGCCCGCCTTCAGCCGTATGCCACGGGCTTTCCCAACGCCGTCCGGCGTGCCCATTGCGATCACGTCTCCCGGTTCCAGCGTGAACACTGATGACACGTACTCAATCGTCTGCGGAATATCGAAGATCATCTGGGAAGTGTTCCCGGACTGCATCAACTCTCCGTTCAGCTTGAGCGTTAGTTCGAGATTGTGCGGGTCTCTTACTTCGTCTGGAGTGACGATCTCTGGACCGAGTGGCGCGCTGCCGTCGAACCACTTTCCGAGCAGCCAATCGAAGAAGGGATCGAATTCTCGCACCTTCCGGCCGGCCATTCCTTCATTTAGCTCTCGTTCACTGATATCGTTGATAACCGAGTAGCCGAAGACGTAATCCATCGCCGCGTTAGCACCGATGTCTCGTCCGCGCTTCCCGATGATCAAAGCTAACTCCACTTCCCAGTCGAGGAATTGATTCTTGTCGCGCAAACGGATGCACCCATCGGGGGCATTGATGGTGGTCGAGGGAGGCTTCAGGAACACTTGCGGCGTGATCGTCTCACCGTCTGGTATCGCCGAAAAACCGCTTTCAACGACATGTTTGCGGAAGTTTCCAGCTAAGGCAATGAGTTTGGGCGACATCCCGTATCGGGGCATCCAACTTAACCTCGCCGGGAACAATCGAGAACCTGGAACCCTGACTGCTTGCAAAACTCTATCAGCTCCGCTACATGGTCTAGAGGCCTGTTCTTGCGTCATGAGATCCGTAACACTCAGCAACGACTCGCCTGAGATCGCCATTTCCGCTGACGTGAGATCAACATAGGCATCCCCATGCTTTACCCCCAAGCGGGTGCTGCGATCTCTTGCACGATGAACCGAACGAATCTCATTGGGGCAGCCGACGCAGCAGACGTGACGCATTCCCGGCGAGTACTGCCTCTTTTGCTTTGTCGCTTATAATCAGAGTTCGCCACCTTTTCCAGATTGGCGCCAAGATGCTGAAGCGGAGCCGCACTCCCAAACAGGATCTGTTTGTCACCGCACTCGTCCACGACCTTCTCGAGTGCGTGATAGCCCATGACACAGGAGGTCTCGAGATTGACTGATTCAAACCTCTTGAGCAAAGCAACCGCAGCTCGAATCTCATGCAGATAATTCACCCCGGAGATAATCCAGGTCACTGTGGGATGCCGTTCCACGAGCGCAACAAGTGTTCGAGAGGCTGGGCGGGTACACCCCAGTTCATAATCACCCGAAGAGACATCAGGACAGGAGTTCGCAATGCAACGGCCTGTTCACAGATATCGTCAACAAAGCTCTCGTATAAAGGATGGTAGCTGTGGTGCTGGGGGTAAAGGCGGATGCCACGAAATCCGCGTTTCAAGTATTCGGCTAATTCGTGTTTCTCCGTCGCCGAGCGATGGGACAGTTCGTACGTTCCAAGGCAAGCAAAGGGTATGAAGCGATCAGGGTTCTGCTGCGCGGTCGACCAGTGTTTCGCAATTCCCATCTTGCCAATTGACGAATAAGCTTCGGGTAGAGCAGATACAAGCCTTGATGAACGTTCCAGCGGTCCAAGAAATCACGAACCTCTTGGGTTCTGTGGCCGGAACGGGCCAATAAGGCCATTTCCCGATGAATCCATTAATATCCAGAACCCTCACGATGAGAGTCCCATGAGCCGGAGAATATTGCCACCAAGAATCTTTTCCAGTGCGGCAGCAGACACGTGAGTGTCTCGCAACCTTCGCCAACTGAAAATGCGGATCGAGCAAGGGAATATCGGTGCCGAAAATGATTTTTTCCGGTCCGAGTTCCCGTACACAAGTTTCAAGAAAGCCGGTGTCGATGGTTGAGCTCGCTGTTTCGAGGTACAAGTTGGGAAACCGCTTGGCCGCCATGATGGCGCGGTTCCAATCGCCATGAGCAAATGGCTGCGCTGCAGCATGAGCCATCATGAGCGTGCATTCCGGAACTGCCGCCATCAGATATTCGCATTCGATAGGTGTGGCGTGGGCAAGGATCGGAAATCGAAGTTCTGCCGCCTTTTGAAAAATGGGAATCGTCGCAGGCTCGGCGATGGACATCTGGGGAGTCGAATATATCTTCAGACCTCGCATCCCGTAGTCGTTGGCGCACCGTCCAGTTCATCTAAGCGCCTTCTTTCCGAAACGAGTTGAGTGCAGGCTTGCATAGCCAATGATGCGATCGGGGAACAACTTCATCTGCTCGAAAAGCAGTCGATTCCCTTCGTGCATGTCGTAGAAAAGGGCCGTTAGATCCGTGCAGCAGATCTTGTCGAAGCCCATCTTGTCCGCAACTCTGACAAGATGCGCGCCATCGACATCGATCTGGAGCCTGGTGGACTTGCCTATGTGTACATGCGCATCAACAAGCATTTAAAACCGGCCAATTCCAAGCGCTAGCTTTCAAACTCATCGTCAAAATATGTACTTCAACCCAAGCTGCACGACTCGAGGATTGCCAGTCCCGCTCAGTATCTTTCCCGGCAGTTGGCGTAGCCAAACCACCGTCTCGTACATCGCCGATAGTGGCAACGGGATTGCCCAAGTTGAAATGGTTGAGTGCATTCAAGAAGTCCGCACGGAGTTGCAAGGAGTGGCTCTCCGTGATGCGAAATCTCTTCTGAACGCCAAGGTCCCAATTCCAGAAGCCAGGCCCGAAGACGCTGTTTCGGGAAGAATTCCCATACTGCCAGGGCTGGGGCGCGATGAATGCATTCGGATTGAACCACTGCACGCCGCTAACGATATCGTGCGAACCGCTCTGTCCCGCATAGACGTCTGCGCCGGAAACCGCATCCGGCCGCCCGCCCCACCAGCCAACAACATTAGACGGCACGTTGAACGCAAGTGAAAAGGGAGTGCCGGTACGGTACACCGTTATGCCGGAAACAGACCAACCCCCGATCACGCCGTCGACTAATCGGTTGTTGAGATTGATGCGCCGGCCTTGCCCGACGGGAAGCTCGTAAAGATAGTTCAACGTCAGCATCTGTCTTGGAACGGAGTCGGTGTTCCCGTATTCAGCCGCGTAATTGTAGGGATTCTGTGGGCCACCAGTGAGAGAAACGTTGTCAAGACTACGCGTGAATTGATACTGAGCTTGGAACAAGAGACCCTTCGCGAAAATCGTTTGTTCACCTCTAACTGGATCTGGTTGAAGTTGATACTGCCGCCGCCTTGTGTCGCATTGATTTGGCCCCAAGGCTGGTAGGGCCGCTGTGATTGCAGCGGAACGTTCGGCTGCTGGACATTGGGCTTGTTGATGTCACCGGCATACCAGAACATATGATGCGTCTGAGCACCGATATACGAAGCTCTGACAGCCCAATCGTTGCTCAACTGCTGCTCTAGGGTGAAGCTCCACTGCTGCATGATGGGATTCACCATATTTCTCTGCGTCATGTAGATGAGCGGATTCTTAGCTGGTCCAGTGCCGGCGGTGTCAGGGAAACGGATTCGAAAACGTCAGATCAGGCAAGAAGGGCGCAGTTGGATTACCAGGCAGTCTTGAGTTGAAGCTGGAGCCGCTTCGCCATGGCGGATTGAAGATGTTCTCGTGTTGCCCTATGAATCCCGGAATGGATAGGTAATAGATGCCCCACCCGCCGCGGATCACCGTCTTGGTGCCCGAGAACGGGCGATAAGCAAAACCGACACGCGGAGCAAGATTGTTTGTGTCAGGAATGAAGTACGACTTCGGCCAGCCTGCCTGTTGTGTCGTTTCGTACGGATACTGTGACATCAGTGAGGCGATTGCCAACGGCGGGGTGGTGACGGTATTCGAGTCTTGCGGGAGTGCAAGCTTGTTGTTGCCCAGATCCAGGTAGCTCACGCGATTGTCGCGAACGGTCCATGGCTTCTGGTAGACGTACCTGAGTACCGTAATTCAAAGTGAGCTTCGAGTTCACCTGGAACGTGTCCTGTGCATAAAACTCCCAATTACGTGAATAAGTCACAATCTCCGTCAGAGGCCCGGCGTAATTTGTAGTCGACGCGGTGCCCAGCAGGAAATCGGCGAAGGCATTCCCTTGCGAACTGCCCTGGCCGGGCCAACCTTTATTTCCCGTCCAAGCTCCGGAAAACGTGAACGTTCCAAGCGGATTTCCCAACGAGGTACTTAAAGCAGGACCGCCCTGGCGGATGTAGTTCTTGTACCCAGTTTCGTCGGCGCCAAATTTAAAGGTGTGACGGCCAGCTATCTTGGTGAAATTGTCAATGTATTCGATGTCATATTCGGGAAACGGATAACCTTTTCCGTAGTCGTAAAACATGCCCGTATAGCCGGTCATTGACATGGTCGGCAAACCTCCGTTATCGGTTATCGGCAGCTGAGGGAAGAGGTTCGCGGTTGGGTAATCCGTATTCTGTCCGGTTCGACGCTGGCGTGGACTACCCAGGCGGCGCGGAATTCATTCAGAGCAGTCGGGCTGAAGGTGTGAGTCTCGGTTGCGCTTACTGCGAAATCGGTGTATCCGTAATCGGCGTTGTTGCCGTAGTTGGCGGGATAGCTTCCTGAGGAGATAGACCATGGTGAGCCCTTTGACCAATGGAAGATCCCGTTCAGCGAATCCGAAGGCGACAACTGGCCATCCATCCGGAAATCTACGCCATTAATTCCCGGCTCGATTTGCGACGGGTGCGACGTAATTTGGAGAGCTGTTGGGCAGGCCCGTAGAGGTCGGGTCAGTAGGCGGGGGCAAGAACGACAACAAGGTCTTGGCTTGCGACGCAATCAAGCTGGAAGGGATCTGGTTATTAGGGAAAGCGGCGCCGGTGAATGGGTTGTAAAGCTGCGTACCTCGCACGCAAATTCCGCCGGAGAACGTGGTGCATAGCGCCGAGAAGTCCCCGTTCCGCATTGCCATAGAAGGCAACGTGAGTCGGGCGGTGTTGGAAAATGTGTCGCGAATGCCACGATAAGCACCAAAAAAGAACAATTTGTTCTTTATGATCGGTCCGCCGAAGTATCCCACCGAACTGGTTGAACTTTGCATCCGGCCGGTTCTGCCCCGAAGCATTTAGCAGAAACTGATTTGCGTTGAGCACTTTGTTCTGGAAGTATTCGTAAGCCAGCCCATGAAACGCGTTTTCACCCTGCTTTATCAGCATCGTTACAGTGGCGACGGCGCGATATTCAGCATTCTGATTTCCGCTATCCACTCGAAACTCCTGCATGGAATCCGGAGCAGGAAGGTTCGCGGTGCCAAGGCCCGCGATTCCGGATGTATAAGCCACGCCTCCGTTTCCGGGATCGTTCACGCTGATTCCATTCAGCGTGAAGTTGTTGCCGCCCCAGTAATTGCTTCCCGAAATGCGTGGATTGTTTCCGGCCGGTCGATACTCCTGGGGCAAGTGTAAGTAAGCCGTCGATCGAGCGAGTCGCGAGCGGTAATTCCGATACTTGCGTGCTGTCCGAGCGATCCGCCGATCGTTTGTGTATCGGTGTGAATGAGGGGAGCAGAGCTCGTTACCTCTATCGTCTGCTGCAGGGTTCCGGGTTGCAGCGTGAAGTTCTGCCGAACGGATTGAGCCGAGAGCAACTGGATGTCCCTCGCCTCTATGGTCTGAAACCCCTCCTTCTTTGCGGTGATTCGGTACGTTCCCGCCAGCAGATTCGGAACCGTGTACGATCCCTGCTCATCTACTTTGGCTTCGACCGTAGTACCCGTACCCTGGTTCACTACAGTGATGACCGCTCCGGGCGTGGCCGCTCCCGACGTGTCGCTTACAAATCCGACAATGGAGCCAGTGATGTTCTGGCCCTGCACCTGCAGCACAGAGAAAAGAGTGCAGCAGAGAAGCGTTGCGCGTCCGATTGCTGTACGGAAGTTATATTCCATGAACTGCCCCCTGAACAATAGGTCGAGAACCCGGATACGGGATTCTAGATTGCTAACATTGCATTTGTCAATGTCAAACTCGGTTCACAATGTCAAATATCGGACCAGTGAACCTCTTGTGAGTGGCGACAACGCCAGGATGACGGGTGAAGCGTTTAGTTCCGTATTCACTCGCACTATATCTTCGATACCTGGCTGCGGCGAATCATTTTTCGCAGCCCGAAAAATCGGGATGGCGTGGGATAGGTGCCTGTTACCGTCGGGTGGCATAAGGGCCGAATGTGACAATCGCCAGCCTCAATCGTTCCAGAACACTTCCGATCCAGGCCGTCCGGCGTGAACCGATTAAACTGAGCCCAGTATCGTGACAGCAATCCACCTCACAGCGCCCGATTACGTCATCATCTTGGGGTACTTCGTTGTTGTTCTGCTCGTGGGACTTTACTTCAACAAGCGTCAGACTGCATCCCAAGATTACTTCGCCGGAGGCCATCAAGTCTCCTGGTGGTTGGCCGGCATCTCTCACTACATGTCCAGCTTTAGTGCGTTCACTTTCATCGCCTACTCCCAAATTGCGTATCTGCATGGCATGGTGGCGATTTCGCTCTTTTGGGTGACAGCTCCTGCCTGTGCGGTCGGAGGTTTACTGTTTGCGAGACGGTGGCGTCGAGCACGTGTCGTAACCCCGGTTGAGTTTCTGGAGAAAAGATTCAACGCTTCCGTACGACAGTTATTCGCGTGGGCGGGAATCCCGGTCAAGATCTTCGATGACGCCTTGAAGATCTTCGCAACGGCACTCATCCTCTCTACGAGTGTAGGAATCAACTTGCAGACTTCGATTCTCGTCTGCGGGATCATCACCGTGACCTATACCCTCCTTGGTGGGCTTTGGGCTCTGGTTGTCACCGATTACATTCAGTTCCTCATGAAGATCGCGGCCATGTTGCTGTTGCTGCCGCTGTGCCTGGTGCAGGTCGGCGGATTTAGCCGAGGCTTTCACTCTCTTCCGCCCGGCCACTTGAATTTTGTTGGGCGCTCCTTATGGATGGACTTACCTGGTCAGTTTCTTCTGCCTCATCATCATTAGCTACAACGCCACCTGGGCTCTGGCCCAGAAGTACTATTGCGTTCCCGATGAGCGCTCAGCGAGCAAGGCTGCATATCTTTCGGCTGCATTGAATCTGGTCGGCACGCCTTTGATGCTGTTGCCGGCGATTATCGGCCGTCCTCTGCTACCGGATCTCGTCGCCCAGCACCGAACGGCGGACACCTACGTGTTACTTGTTCTCAGGCTGCTGCCAGTAGGGATGGTGGGCATCATCGTCGCTGCCATGTTCTCGGCAACGATGGCGGCCATCAGCGCAGACCTAAATGCTATCGCTAGCGTCCTCACGCGCGACGTCTACTTGCGTCTTTTTCGGCCGGGATCATCGGAATCAACGCTGGTGCGGGTAGGGCGTATGTTCACCACGCTCCTCGGCGCAATCATCATCATTTTGAGTATTTGGATTGCGCTGAGTCATCAAGCATCGCTGTTCCAACTGATGGTTACGGCGTTCGGACTCTTTCTTGCCCCAACAATGCTGCCCGTTTTAGCTGGCCTTACGGTTCGCTGGTTGACGTGGAAGGGCGCAGTTACCGGCTTCGTCGCCGGGCTTTGCTGCGGCATTACAACTTTCGCCATCAAGACCTGGTATTTACCTTCTCGAACTGATCTGTCGGCCGATTGGATCAACTACAAATTCGAGGGTATATCGATATTCCTCAACATCGCGGTAACGGCTCTTGGACTATGGCTGGGAAGCACAGTCCCGCAGAAAAACGAGGAAGAAACACGCCGCATCAAGCGTTTTTTTGAAGATCTGGACCGCCCCATAGCACCGTCTGAGATCCAAGTCGACGGGCAATGATCCTGCTCGCCCGGCTCTCGGAATAGGCACTGCCACTGTCGGATTTCTGTTGGTGCTCGCCGGAATACTGTCAAGTTCCTCTAAGGCGCGCTGGATCGATATTCCGGTAGGTCTTCTGCTCCTCGCATTCGGCCTCAACTTCTTCCGCTCCGCCAGCCGCGTCGCAAAAGAACAAGCTACTTCGGTGAGTGTATGAGACAGACGTGTGCCTCATCCTGGCAACTTCGGATTTGGACGCTCGCAGTGGTGAGCTCGTTCGCCGCGATCTCGCCGTGCGCTGCGCAAACGCGCAATTTGGGACCGGGTGATTGGCTGCTTCCCAACCTTGCGTCGAGGCTCAGCGTTAAAGTGAGAAACCATGGCTCTACTGCTGCGGACGCTCTGGCCACGATATCAGTTGTTCAAGCCCGCCAGGTTGCGGCCGACTTTCCCGGCCGGCTCGCCTTTGTCGTACTTCTGAGCCACCAGCCTTCCGGCCCAGCCGCGACCTTCGTTCCTTTCAGGTGGATGATCTCGACGGCGATGGTACGCCTGATCAGGTCGAGTTCCCGGTCAAGCTGTCGCCGGGTGAAGAAGCTCAATGTCGACATTTACTACTCAACGACATTAGATGACACGATTAGTTGGCCGAAGCGTGTTTCGGCAAAACATAGCTATGGCTACAACCGCCAAGTGGCCGCCCTTGAATCGGAGTTAATGGGATATCGCATGTATGGCGGATTCTTCCTTGATATGCAAGCTCGGCTGCAAGATCGTTTCGGCCTCTTCAATGATCTCGCGGCGTATGTGCCTCCTCGTCTGGATCTTGGCACTGGGCGCGACGTGTTTCACATTGGGGCGACGCTCGGGATTGGCGGCTTCTTCTTGCGGCAGGGTGATCATGTCTACCAGCCTCCGATGAACGTGCCCGACTACACGCATAAACCGTCTCCGGCGATGGTTCCACACTTCCGCGTCGTAGCCAATGGACCTCTACGAGCAATCGTCGAGGCCACCCTCGACGAATGGACGATCAGCAGCGATAGTTTCCGGCTAAAAGCTCTGTATTCGATAGATCAGGGCGAGCCGTTTGTGCGCTGCCGGTTGGAGGTTCTGCCTCTACGGCTGGATAGCCACGCCCGGTATGACCTCGGCGTCGGCATCCGGGACCTGCCGGACCAAAAGCTGTCGCACGGGCCCGGTCGGCTGATCGTTACAGGGCGGCAAAACGCACGAGACGGAGACATCGGCATAGCCGCCTTTTTCAATCCTGAGCATTTCTCCAGCCCGATGGTAATCACCACAGTCGACGGAAGCAATCAAGCCGTCACAAGTAGAAAGCCGATTACAGCTGGAAGCTCGGTTCAAATCGAATACGCTGCTGCGGGTGCGTGGAACGGAAGCGGCCTGACAGATCTTCAAGGCTCCTTGACCGCGTACGCCGGCAGAGTCAATTCTCAGCTTGAAGTGCGAGACCTAAAGTACTCACTCACCCCGCATCCCGAAAAGGTAGATTCGGAAGCTCAGTAGATATCGCATGCACCCCTTAAGCATTGGCATCATCGGCTCCGGTTTCATGGGCCGCACGAACGCAGAAGTTATCTCGCGCTATCTCTCCGGCGCCAATCTGGCAGCCGTCTCCGGTGGAACACGCGCGCAGCAATTGGCAGACATGTATGGCGTGGAATGTGAACCGAGCGTCGACGCTATGGTCAACCGTCCGGACATTGACGCAGTTTTCATCAGTACCCCGCACAGCGCGCACGCGGCACATGCTATCGCCGCCGCAAACGCTGGCAAACACATCCTGCTCGACAAGCCCATGGCGGCGAGCGTCTACGAGTGCGATCAGATTATCCGATCTGCAGCGGAATCGAAGGTCAACCTGATGATCATGTTCGGCCAACGATTTCGCCTCGTAAATAAAGAGGCGTATCGGCTAATTCAAGACGGTGCAATCGGAACGGTTCAGGCCATCCACGCCTACGCGCTCAACTCCGGAGGGCTCGCGGCGCTACCGACCTGGCAGAGTTCTCGTGAGAACCTGGGCACGTTCTTCGGGCATGGCGTTCATTCGATCGATCTCGTGCGTTGGTTCACCGGCGCCGAGATAGCGACCGTGTCTGCTGTTGTTCAACGTGAAGCTCCATCAAACAACGAAGTTTCGACCATGGCCACCCTTGCTCTCGATGATGATTCGATGGCTACGGTGTGGGTAAGTTGGTCGGTGCCGTCACCAGGCTTCCCGAACAGCGGATTTGGCGCCAAAGTGGTTGGCGATAAGGGGCTCCTTGATCTGGACGCCTACGGAACTCTTCGGATGTGCCGTAAGGGCGAATGGAGCGTCGTAGCCGAGCAAGCGCCCATCGACTTTAAAGGCAAAGGCATGTTGGATCCGGTGCGCCTGGAGGCCTACGCCGCACAAGGGACCGAATTCCTGAACAGCATTTGCGAGCGGCGGACACCATCCGTGACGGGTGAAGACGGCCGAGCCGCTGTTGAAGTGACACTAGCCGCGTACGAATCGGCGGCGGATCGGAAGACCGTCTTACTTCGTTGAGGCGTTTCTACACGTGCACCATCGCGCTCCAAGAGGATTGAAGGTCGTGAACTGTAGAAGTTGGCTGCTCATTTTTGCTTGGCCGTGCTTCGGTTTAGGAGCATCCCAAGCGTTGCAGGAACCCTGGTACATGCAGGAAACAGCCATGTCCCCCGACGCGCGTCTCACGTTCCTGAACAAGAGCTGGTGGAAGCGTGCTCAAAGACCTGAAAGAAGGTAGTAGCTTCACGCTCGATCTCAATCGGGACGGCCGACCAGACACACTCATCGAGCGCCGGGATGGCAACCTCATCGAGATCATTGACGATAGCGGCCACGCGAGCGACATTGCGAATAACAGATCCAGCGCTGCCTACCTGGTCAGCTTGAAAAGCACCGGTCTGGTAGACCGCATGATTGTCTACATCGACAACGACGCCGATGGCAAGGCGGACGAAATGGAGATCCGCCATTATCAGGACGGTTATCTGAGATACGGCTGGTTTGGTGAGAACTACGACGGTGACGGCGCGCAGATCTTTGCCCTAAAAAACTGGAGTTACGCTGGCGGTTCTGACTTCAGCAGCAAGTTCCGCGGCAACGTCTCGATTTACCTGAACAAATATGATCAGGTCTCCAAAACCTGGGTTCCGCTGTCTGAGTGCCCATTCCTGTTCTGGGATCAGAATCACGACGGACATGGCGATGTCGTGCTCCGCGTTTCGGCAGCACCACTAAACAGCAACAAGGGCAAAGACCCCGATTACGCCAACAACTACAACTACATGTGGGCAGCGAACGCGACGCCTCTTGCTGAAACAGGCAATATGAATGTCCGTTTCAGCTACAACCTTGACCCGGATCCGCGAGGGGAGCCCGTACAACATCCGCATTACACGTTCGGCTTCAACATGGTCGGCTCAGAGGCATATTCGTTACCGGGACATGCACTACACCAATCGGTTGCGGCGCGAGCCTCGGACCGTCGTGCGGATCCCTGCATCCGAGGGGATCTCCGCTGCATTGCACTATCCGGCGCAGGAGACCGGCTTCACTTGGGACGAGGCGCGAAGCGGTGTTCCGGTGGGAAGGTCAGTTCTGGATCTACGAACGCGAATACATGCCCAACACCGGCGGCCCTACGGAGCGCTGGAACATGCGGCGCGAGTTCTCGGCCAGTCCTTCGAGCGACCGCAAACTTTATTACTCAGCGATCGACAAACGCTATCATCTCTCGGCGCGCGCGAAGGATGGATGGAGGTCGGGCATATCGTGAACACCCAGAAAGATCTCGAATTTCGATTCTTTGATTCCGATCACGACGGCTACTTCGATACGATCGAAGTGTTCGAGCCTTCCAATCCGGTCCCAGTACGTATCAGTCGTGTGAAAGACCCGCAAGTCTCGCCTGTAACGCTTGATCGTCAGTCGCTGCAGGCGGACTACAACGGTCGTGTGCTGCCGTCCGCGATTCGTGAAGACGAACGTCTCATCCGAACACTGAAAGCGATCTCGTCCGATCCTTTGGCCGCTCAGTACGAAGCTGAAGCATCACGGTCCGGCAGTCTGGAGCGAAGAAGATACTGTCTGGACGTCGCTCGCGAACTCTATTTCCTGAAGGTACGAGACGCACTCTATTCGAAGAACGTTGCTGGGCCGTATCCAAAGCTTGGGCCGGCTCCTCGAGCTTACAGAGCCCTCCAGGATGGTCCAGTCGATGGCGGGTTCACGTTAGGTGATTCGCTTCAGTTCTGGGGAATGGCTCGGAAAATTGAAGAGATCGTCGAAACCTACAGCTTTGGTCAGTATGAAAAGGCTGCTGCTCTCATCGAGACTCTTCCTGCGGTTCAATCGCGCTAATCAGTTCCGGAGAGATGAAGATGGGTCGTTTCCTCGTGACCGCTGCTTTTGTGTTGGCAGCAATGGCACAAACAAGCAGGGTTGATTCGAACCAAGCTCAAACTACGCGGTCACAACAGCTTTTCAAGCGAGTATTCGGCGCGGACTTGCTTTCCTTCGATCCGGCCGCTGTAAAACGACTCAAAGAAATGCCCGAAGGCGAGCGGCTGAAGCTCGATACGAACGGCGACGGCTCCATTGACACGATCTACTTCATCGACAATGACCCGAAGCATCAGGCGCAATTCCGCCCCATTCTTGTGAAGGTGGTTGACCAGGACGGAGATATGGACCGTGACGGCGATGGTGACCTGGATAGTGATCTCTACATCGCCGACTATCACGGCGATGGCTCCGTGGACGCCGTGGTGGAGTACAAGGACACCGATCACGACAATGGCGTCGATGAAATGGCGATCTACACATACTCGGAGAACGCTCGGTTCCTAGGAACGGATGCAATACAGGTTTGGTGGTCCCGCGATCTGGCCCATACGCATCAACTTTGGGAAACAGTTAATTATCGTTACCAACAAACGGAGTGCCAGTTCCATTCCGCATTTGGGGGAGATGAGATCTTCTCCAGCTACATCTTCGATGAGAGACGTGGGATATGGGTCCCGAGCTGGGAAAATCCGTTTGCCTTTTACGACCTTGATGGCGATCACCTCGCTGAAGCTGCTATCCGCTTTTCCGGTTCGGGCAGTAGGACCGAGAGTATGCGGTACAGCTTCGATGCTGATAACGATACGTCCGGGAACAACGTACACGACTACGACTTTTCTTTCTCTTGCCACGGTCCCCACGATCGACAAGGACGTCCAACGATCGAGATACCTTCAAACCTCACGCAACGGATCACTTTGCGGGGTGGACCAACTGAGCCTCTGCTGGCTTGGAATAAAGCTCGCCAATTTGGAGAGAGTGCAAATTGGGAAAAGGTGTTGCTTACCTGGGTAGAGAACGACAACAACATCGATTCCAACCCGACCCGAGATTCCCACGAACGCTGGGAGGGCGTCATTGCCGAGGGCAACGCCGATTTTCCGGCGATCGGTGGCCCCACCGTTGGAATCTTCAACAGCCGTTATGAACTCGACCTCAAGAACAGGAGCAAGTTACGGCTCTACCTGTCAAACGTGGACCATCGGTTTCACTTGTTCGGCGCAGAGCGGGGGTGGTTAAAGGTGGACTACAACTTCGATGGCAAGACCGACATGGAATTCCGGTACAGGGATACGAATGGGGACGGGATTGTCGATACCTGGGAGATCGACTACGACGGCGATGGATCCGTTGACCGCAGCCGCCATATCTCTGATGCGAAATGGAGCTTCGTTCCACGGGACTACGGTCGCATGACGACCCTCTACAACTCCGTTCTGGATGACGCAATCCGGACGAACCAGCTAATCATTGATTCCATGAAACGGGTTTTGGCGGAACACGAGCCCGTGTTCCACCGTGATGCTGTCGAAGAGTACTTTGCGGACGATCTCGCTGATTATCGCGGGCGAGAGGGCATCGGACGGAAGATCAGAGACAGCCGCGCCGGAATCCGCTACTACCAGGATTTGATTCGCGAACGTTATTTCGCGCGGATCTGTCGATTGCTAGTAGAGAACCCTCTGAAGCTGGAAAATTGGCGCGCTGCCTACGACGCTGGCAATTACGAGCGTGCGGCAGCGGTCCTCGTTGAATCCTTTCCCGCTAGCTCGAGTTTTGCCGCAGATTGGCAGGCTGGATTCGAGAAGCGGCTTACGCTTCGAGTTTCTAACTCTACTTCGTCAGCCCGAGTTAGCGAGGCTGTGATAATCGATGTCGCAAATCTTCGGAAGCAAGCTTCAGACTTTAACGCTGATAATTTCGCAGTGTTTTCAGCAAAGCGGCAAATCACTGACCGTGAGTTACCCAGCCAGGCCGATGACTTGGATGGCGACGGAAGCCCGGACGCGATAGTATTCTCAACCAACCTGCGCCCTCATGAGACCGCTGTCGTCAGGATCTACTACTCGCCGACAGGACGTCGCAAACGTGCAGCCACTTCAGAATCAGCCGTACACGGCCGCCGAAGTGGGTCTGAGTTGTTGGAATGGACCTCCCAAAAGGTGAAATACCAGCTATCGCAAGGACATCTTCAGTTCCAAATGGAACTGCCCACCGGCGAGAAGATGCTAGCTCCTCTTGGGGGATCGGAAGACTTCGATGTTGATATCGGTGAAGTCAAAGGGTCACCGCAAGTGTTCGCACCCTATCGGGTCAACACCGAAAGCGTGTCCACACGCGTCATCGCAGATGGACCGGTACGAGCAACGGTCGGAGTCGGTTTTGATGTCCTTTCGAGATCTGGAAAGCGTGCTCATGTGGAGGAGCGCTTCTCGACGTACAGCGGCCATTCCTATTCGGAAAATCATTTGAGTATCCGTCCTAAAACCCCGCAGGGAGCCCTATGGGGGAAGGTTGGTCTGCTACAGAAACGCGACGGTGAGAACTTCTTCGACGCGCCAGGCGGTTACTTCGGGTCGTGGTACAGGCAGGATAACGCCACGCAGGAAGTGGGGACAGGGGTAGTGCTGCCACAAAGTCCCTCTCGGCTCCGCAAGGATACTCGGTACGCACGATGCGGTAGCGCACTTGTCACGCACTGGCGAGCTTACTTGGTACGTTATCGGCGACTGGAGACGTGCACGTACGTTCCCGGTCGCACCGACGATTTCGAACTGGCGTGCCGAAATCGCCGCGCTTGCGGATCGCTTACACACGCCGTGTACGCTCGCCTTCGGACCTCCGGAGCAGCGTTCAGGCACTTCGAATCGAAACGTCGCGACGCACCAGAGGAGGTCAGCCGAGCTTGAATAGCTTATTAGCGTTTGCGAACAACATCTTGTGAATAGCTGCCGCATGTGGAGCCAGGGGATCGATGCAGGGGATCGCTCTGATCCGCTACACGTCGTCCCGGTTCCCACCCGGTCGCCGCAATCGCTTCCGTAAAGGAGTCTGTCCTAATGCCGTTTCAACCAGTCCGGGCATGGTCTTCGCCGTGCTGGTCTCGGGCAGGTCCGGTAGTTCGTATGAGAAGAAGATGCGGATGCTGCCATTTTCTGGCAACATTCACCCGGAAACGATGTTCGGCGACGAGCCAGGTGATGTGCGATTCAGAGTATTGCATCCGCGTATGACACTGTCAAACGGTATTTGACAATGCATATTCAGAAGAGTTACATCTGTATATCGCCACTCATCTGGGTCGATGATGCTGCGTAAATGACGAAAGGACCTTTACATGAAGCACATCTCGGACGGCCGCAGAACATCATCAGGCGTTCAGACGGACGACATCTATCAGATAGAAGCTGTGCGGCGCGCGTGCGAGCTTCTGAAAGCCTTCAAGGCGGATACCGAGGTAATCCGTTTGCGCGATCTGGTTAATCGTACGGGAATCAACACCACGACGGCCTTTCGCCTCATCCATACGCTCGAGCAGCAGGGGTTTATTGAAAGGGTTCGGCGTAATGGATACCGCTGCCGAATCGTGACTGCCCAACCTCGCGACTACAAGTTCGGCTACGCTTCGCAAGGAGAGGATCGCGCGTTTGCGCAGGAGTGGACGGACAGTATTGTACAGGCGGCAAAACAGCATCAAATCAATCTCATCTCACTGGACAATGGATTCGATCCCACTGTGACACTACGGAACGTCGATGCGCTGATCGAGGCAAGGGTAAACGTCGCTATCGAACACCAATTCAATGAGCAGATCGCCCCGGTCATCTCTGACAAATTCCGGGCTGCAAAAATTCCACTGATTGCAATGGGCGCTGCTCATCCCGGTGCAACTTATTTCGGAGGGAACAATCAGTTGGCCGGCATGATGGGTGGTCGAGCCCTTGGCGACTGGGCGCAAAAGCATTGGAGCGGACGAGTCGATGAATTGGTTTTGGTGGAATTATCCATGGCCGGCCCACTTCTTCGAGCCAGGCTCGCGGGTATTGAGTCGGGTGTAAAGGAACTTGTTCCCAACCTGAACAAAGTGACTCACCTTACCGGGCAAGGTCAATTCGGCGGAAGCTTCGAACTGATTCGCCGGCACCTTCGCACAACCCGTTCACGGTATCTGCTTGTGGGCGCAGTAAACGATCCATGCGCCCTGGGCGCTCTGCGTGCGTTCGAAGACTCGGGGTGGAGCGAAAATTATGCGGTCGTCGGGCAAGGTGGGGCAATTGAAGCTCGTTTAGAGCTCCGCAGACCCGTCACAAACTTGATTGGCACCGTCGGATATTTTCCAGAGACTTACGGCGAGTCGATCATGCAAATTGCTCGGGACCTGCTTACCACGGGAAGTGCTCCGGCTGCAGTATTCACAAAGCATCGCTTGATCACGGCCCAGAATGTCGACAATCACTACCCGAACGATTCTGTGGGTCGGGCAACTTCGGAGCGAAAAGGCTTACGCGGCATTCGTCATTGACTCAAAAGGCTTCCGCGCAAATCCGCCGCAGAAGACGTTAGCTTTTCAACTGCTCGCACAACATCTGTAAGGTCTTCGCTATTCGCCAGCAATACTTCGCTCGTAACCCAGATGCATTCTTGGGTCATTTGTTCTGCACAGGGGCAGGGTAGTGCCCGGTGTTGTTGGCTAGTGAATAACTTGTTTCCGTACAGCGGATAAGGATATCGTGACACCCCGGTCACGCCCTCTGCCGCAAGTGCTTCTGCTACGCAGTCCGATCGGTATGCCGGGAAAGTGCTCGGAATTCAGTCGCATGACGAAGAGGTGCAGACCGTGAGCCGTGACGCGGCCGTCAAATAACGGTGGCGTGAGCAGCATGTTGTCGCCCATTGCATTCGCGAGAATGCGCGCGTTGGCTGACCGCTTCTCCAACTGTTCATCCAAGTGTTTGAGTTGCACGTTCAGAATTGCGGCTTGGAGGCTTGTTAGCCGCAAGTTCGTACCAAGCCGGTCATGCTGATACCAAGCGCCGCCCCGAGTTCTCCCTTGATTACTCTGCCCCCATGCGAGGTCTGCCAGATGTTCATCACTTGTCGTGAGAATGCCGCCCTCGCCTGCGGTCATGTTCTTGGATTGCTGGAAACTGAATGATCCGAACTGACCGAAACTGCCAACCTTCTTGCCTTTCCAGGAGGCACCGTGAGCGTGGGCACAATCTTCGATGATCACTATACCGGCCTTCTCGGCCATGGGAATCAGGGCGTCCAGGTCCACTGGATGGCCGGCAAAGTGTACCGGAATGATGGCTCTCGTTTTGGTAGTGATCGCGTCCGAGACTTGGGCCGGATCAAGAGTGTAGGTCTGAGGATGAATATCGACGAAGACCGGTATCGCGCCCACACGCAAAACGGCAGTCGCGGTAGCGACAAAGCTGATTGGCGGCACGATCACCTCGTGATTAGGGCGGACGCCGCAGGAGATTAACGCCGCTTCGAGAGATAGCGTGCCATTAGCGGTTGTGATGCCGTAGCTGCAGTCGTGTGCGGCCGCGAACGCGGTCTCAAATTGTTTTACGACTGCCCCATATCCGCCCCATTCCCCACCGTCGAAGACTTCGATGAGCGCTTCGCGTTCTTCCTCTACATAGGGCCTGGTCTTTGGAATCGGCTGACTTCGAACTGGTCGCCCGCCTGCTAACGCTAGAACCGACACGCCAGATATCTTCCCCTACTCCGTAAGTGAAGGTTGCGATTTTTCAGGTCGTGAAAAATCCATGTTGATTCGCGTCTATCCTGTTACACTCCTGCTCGGGCGGTGCTTTCTTTGGAGCCGCAACTGCGTTTCATGCAAGACTCTCGCCTTTCGGACCTTGATCTCGTTGGCCTCCGCGAACGATATCGTCAAGATCTATTCCACGATTTTCTGCCGTTCTTAGAGCAGTTTGTAATCGACAACGAATTTGGCGGATTTCTGTGTGCCGTGCGGCCGAATGGGGAACGAGTTTCGACGGAGAAACGAGTCTGGTACGAAGGCCGGGGGATCTGGACTTTTGCGTACCTGTATAACAACATTGCTCGGGAACAGAAGTACTTGGATATTGCAGCCGCCTCAGTCCGACTGCTCGAACGGAGCAAACCGATCGCTCCTGATCAGTTCTGGCCTAAGATTCTGAATCGAGATGGCACCGCGGCCGGTGAACCGGATCCTGAGCTTTACGGGGACATGTTCGTCGCTGAAGGCTTGGCAGAGTTCGCCAGGGCGACAGGAGAATCTGCCCATTGGGTTCGCGCGCGCGATCTTGTTTTGAAGTGCGAACGGCGCTACGACCAGCCAGACTACTTTCCCGGCGATCGGCGAAACGTACCTTGGCGCCGGAGCGCGTCCTTTTCCGGGAGCTCGCATCGGTGGCGTTTGGATGGTGTTCATACGGGCCCTTTCGCAAATGTTGGAGTGGCGCGAGGATTCTGAACTTCGAACGCCTGCTCGATCGTTCTATTGAAGCTTTCCTCCGTCACCACTACAATCCTCGATTTCAGCTGTTTAACGAGTTGATCAATCATGATCTTTCCCGTCCCGGCGATGAGTACGAGCAGTTGGTCTATGCGGGCCACGCGATCGAAACGCTGTGGATGATCATGTATGAGGCGCGCCGTCGAGGGGATGTTGCCCTGTTCGACGGCGCGGCTCGCCATTTCCGACGCCATTGCGAGGTCGCGAAAGATCGTGTATACGGTGGGCTGTTCCGTAATCTCACGGATGTCGACCGAAATGTCTGGACGATGGACAAGACGCTGTTCCCTCATCAGGAAGCCCTTGTCGGCGCATTGATGCTGATTGAAGAGATCGGCGATCCGTGGGCCTGTGAGTTTTACACCGAGCTCGAGGAATACGTTCGTAGCCGTTTCCCGATGAAGCATTCAGGATCTCCGCTTTGGCAGCTGGTGAGCGATCGTTTTGTCAGTCCAACGCCCAACATGACAAGAGCGGAAAACTACCATCATCCTCGCTTTCTGATGCTGAACCTGCAAGCTCTCGACCGGCTCATTCAACGTGGAGGTCGTCCGCACCGCAGTGGGTAAACTTGAGATTGGCTTCTTTTCTCGGGTCATCACGCCATCTCTCGGCTGCCAAATGGCTGGGTTTGATGCACGTCGTGGCGTTGCCAACCAGGTGCATGATGATCTTCACGCTCGTGCGTTCATCTTCGATGACGGATCCACCGTTGTCGCTCTTGTAAGCGTCGAACTCCTGGGCATCGATAAGCCATTTGCCGATCGTATCCGCGCTAACATTCAAAGCCGGACCGGCATTCCCGCAAGAAACATCATTCTTTCCGCGACTCACACTCACTGTGGTCCAGCCACTTTCAATCACTTCTTCAACCAGGGGCAACCGCTCGACCACGCATACCTCGACGAGCTCGCTGATGCAGTCACATCGGGTGCGGAACAAGCAATGCGCAGCCGGAAGCCTCGCCGGTTGCAGAGCGGTTTCGCCAGGGTGGACAAGGTTGCAGTGAATCGGCGCTCATCAGATGGACTCCCGATCGATCCCGAAGCGGGCGTTCTTCTGATAAGAGAGATGGACGGCACGATCGCGGCCATAGCAGTCAACTATGCTTGCCACCCGACTGTTCTCGGCCCTGACACCTTGGCAATCACGGCGGACTTTCCGTTTTACATAGGTGAGCGTTTACGCGAAAAGCTCGGATCAGAAACGATCGTCGCCTTCTTCAATGGCGCCGAGGGTGACATAAGTGTCGGACACAAAAGCAATCTGAGCGCAGTAGGAGTGATTGCACCCTTCCGGACGTTCAATAAAGCAAGAGAACTGGGCGAACGAGTGGCTGACGCAGTGATCACAGCGTTACCTGAGTTGACCGAACAGCCTGCGCTCCTCCGCGTGGCTTCGGGGTTTGCCCCGTTGCCTTTGAAGATCTATGACGAAGCTGATCGCATGGAGTCGCGCAGGAAACAAGCTCTCGACCGAGTTCGTGATTTGGAATCTGCCAGCGGTACCCATCCCGATCGGACCGAGGCACTGATCGAAGCCAAGCAAGAAGCGCTGTATAGCCGGATAGAAGAATACTACGCAACACTTCTCGACGCTCACTCTCAGTCGCTCGACGTAGAACTGGTAGCGATCCGGCTCGGAAACACGGCAATCATTTCGCTACCGGGCGAAGTCTTCGTTGCGATTGCTCTGGACATTCGAAGACGAAGCTCCGTGCCGATCACGATCTTTCTCGGACTCGCCAACGATTATGTCGGCTACATCCCGTCGCGAAATGACTCGGGCGAGGGTTATGAGATTGTTGCGTCGAGGGTGACCCGGTCCGCCGCGGATGTACTATCGAAAACTGCACTGCAACTGCTTGAAGCTCTATGGCAAGATTAACCGACCGTCAAAGAGTTTTGCATCGCTGAACAATGACTTCGATTAGGAAGCTAACAGCGCTATATCTTGCGACTTGCCTGCGCTGATCTTCGATCCACCACTTCGTCCCTGATGCCAGCGGAAACTGCGCGCGGACTTTGCCATGATATCGTCTCAATGCCTGCTAAAACGCGAGCCGCAGTTGAGTTACACAACCCGAGAAAGCACAACACAGACAAATCGCAACTAGATGTAGATCGCGCGGACAATCATCGTGTCCTTACTTAGGAAGAGCTACGAGTGTAGTTGATGCCAATCATCGATAGCCGCCCCGAAAGTCTAAGTCGATTTCAACTCTGACGCAGAAATGTTACGGGCGGATCAGAAAATCCTTGACAGCCCCTCCCTGTAGTTTCAAGATACTACCAGCAAAGCTAGGGGGACTAGCCCTTGAGACCACGTCTGTGTCTTTTTGTAGCACTGTTCACATCGTTGTTGCTGTGGGGACAGCGCGCTGACCGCGCCACAATTACCGGGCTGGTCACGGATCCGACCGGGACACCGGTAGCCGGCGCATCCGTCAAGATTGTCGATAACAATACCGGGATCTCAACGCCTCTGACGACGAACGAATCTGGTCTTTACACGTCGCCACTGCTCGTACTGGGAAATTACACAGTTACGGTAGAACATGCCGGGTTCAAATCAGGGGTGCAGTCCTCGATTCAACTTGCCGGCGGCCAAACGTATCGTGTCGATATCGCCCTCCAACTCGGGGCGGTGAATGAACGTGTCGAGGTGTCCGCCGAAGCGTCGATGGTGAATACGGAGCAGCCTGATGTCGCGAATACGGTCAGCGAACTCTATTACCGCGATCTCCCGATCATTATGGGTTCTGATATCCGCCTAGCGGAATCGCTGCTGCAGATGCAGCCGGGGTTCACTCCCATGCGGCCCAACGGAGACCCGATGTTCCGCGGTAGCCAGTTCGGTTCGCGCGTTAATGGCGGACAGGCCTTTGCCGTGGAAAACTTCTTTGATGGTGTAGCGTTCGGTTATGCGGCGGGCCACCAGGGTAGCCAGGAGAGCGCCCCTCCGGTGGAAAGCGTAACCGAGATGCGCCTCACGGAAGGTAATTACTCCGCCCAATACGGCCATACGAGCGGCGGCACCGTGGAATACACCTCGAAGAGCGGCACCAAGGACCTGCACGGAGTTTTGTACGAGTACTTCGCTAATGACGCTCTGAACGCCAGAGGCTTCTTCAACAGTACGAGCAGCCCTGCGAAGCAGCGCAGTAACACTTTTGGTTTCGCGGTCGGCGGTCCGGTCGTCATTCCGAAGATCTATAACGGCCGAAACCGCACCTTCTTCTTCACGAATTTCGACTGGTTGAAGTATCGATCAGGTGTTCTGCCCGGCTTTGGCAATACGACTCCGATTGATGCATTTAAGCGAGGCGACTTCAGTGCGCTTCTTGGTTCTCAGGTGGGAACCGACGTGCTGGGCAGGCCCGATTCTTTCGGGTCAGATCTTCAATCCGGCAACGACGAGACTCGTTAACGGCATTCCAGTTCGCGATCCTTACCCAGGCAACATCATTCCGGCGAGCGATCCTCTGCGGAGTCAGGTGGCGGCAAAAATGATACCGCTCATGGCGGAGCCAAGCAGACCGGGCATCGCTTTCAACGTTGCAGGCAATCCAAACGGAGACCAGACATGGATCGGAAATTTCAGGACGATTCGTCTTCCGGGTCGATCACCAGATTACCGAAAAATTCAAAACTGCATCGAGTTTCTATTGGCCTGCGCGTCCGGCGATCCGCAACTGCGGCGAAGTGCTGGGCTGCACGACGACGACAGACCCGGCGGCAAACCAGAATTACCTTGGAAACGGCTTCTTCCAACGCATCTCGACGCAACACGCCAATCAGCAGTTCGACTACATCATTCGCAACAATTTGCTCTACCACGCGACCGTTTCCTGGGACCGCTGGTTTATGGGCGGAAGTCCTTTGGCCGCCAACCAAAACTGGCAGGATCGATTGTGGGGGACAGACAGGAGTGGGCTGCTTGACAATACCGCCGGGCCACCGAACATTACGTTTTCCGGGAGCACTCCGTACACGCAACTCGGTATGAATTGGCAGGGTTTCGGGTTTGAAGCGATCAATCGTACCCAACTTGCCAACGATCTGACCTGGATTGCGGGTCGGCACACGTGAAGAGTCGGCTACGAATTCCGCTTCCATCAATTCAACTTCCATGGATGGGCGCAGAATACCGGCGGAGTCTTCAACTTCAGTAATGTTGGAACCGGAGGTTACGACGCCAGAGGCAATGCTCTTATCGATCACGGGCGATCCATTCGCTTCTTTCTTGCTGGGTCAAGTGAACACGGCCAACTTCAGCATTCCGGTTTATACCTCCTGGAGCGATACCTATCACGCGGTCTACATCAACGATACGTTAAAGTCACTAACCGGCTTACGCTGACGCTTGGGCCTCCGGTTCGATTACCAGACCGCCTTGGCACGAACGATACGACCGATTCTCCACTTTCGATCCGTCGGCTCCGAATCCCGGCGCCGGCGGCCGACCAGGCGCGATGGTTTTCGCCGGGAATGGGCCCGGCAGGACGGGCTCGAGTACCTTCGATCAGCCTCCTAAAGATGCTTGGGGACCTCGCTTTGGTTTTGCGTATCGCATGGGAGATCGCACGGTTTTCCGAGGCGGATACGGCATCTATTATGCGGGAGTCCAGTTTAATGACGGAACAACTCCAACTCCAGGGTTTCCAGAGCAACAACCTTGCGGCGAATGTCACGAACGGCTTGCAGCCAGCTTTCCAGATGGACGCCGGATTCCCGAGGAATCTAGTCACCATCCCGCCGGTAATAAGTCCGACGGTCGCCAACGGACTTAATCCGGTCGGCTACGTAGCTTCTGGACTCACGTTGCCTCGATATCAGAACTGGTCTTTTACGATTCAACGGCAGCTATCGAACAGTCTGCTGCTCGATATCTCATATACCGGGAATCACGGAACTCGACTGCCTATGGCCAGTCAGTATCTAGGCTTGCCCTCAAACACGAACAATCCCAGCATTTTGGGCTTGGGTTCAGCGCTGTTGTCGGCGGACATCAATTCGCCGGCAGCCCGAGCTGCGGGCATCACGGCTCCCTACCCAGGATTCACCGGAATCGTGGCGCAGGCCCTTCGTCCTTATCCGCAGTACCAACGTATCGACTGGCGCGATTGGCCAATGGGCAACAGCATCTATCATTCCCTTCAGGTAAAGCTCGATAAGCGTTTCACAAACGGTTCTCTCTTCCGTGTGTTCTATACGCGCTCCAAACTGATCAACAACGGTGCGGAAACGAGCGGCTCAAACAACGCAGCCCACGAATCCACAGAACCCGGTGAGTACCCAGCTGGAACGCTCTGTCAGCACCGACGATGTACCAAACACCTTCGTCTTCTCGTACACGTATCACCTTCCGTTTGGAAAAAACCGAGACAGCGGACTGGTTAAGTACTCTGATCGCTGGCTGGGCAATCAACGGATTGCTTCGGTACGAGAGCGGTCGGCCGATGGGCATCACGATGAACAACGATTTGTCGGGCCTTCTGTTCAACTATGCAAAACGACCGAACGTTGTCGCTGGAGCTAACGCCACGGTGGACCAAGGAAGTTTCGATCCCGGGCAGCGGTCCGTATCTGAACAAGGCGGCTTGGACAGATCCTGGACCTTTGCAGTTTGGCAACGCCCCAAGGCAAGACGCACACATCCGCGGGTTCCGAAACGCGGTCGAAGATGTCAGCCTGTTCAAGGAAACGATGTTCGGCGAGCGTTTCAAATGGAGGCTCGAGGTTCAGGGCGGTAACATCACTAACCGAGTGGTCTTCGCCGATCCGAATCTGAACTGGAGTTCGGGCCAGTTCGGTCAAGTCTCCCTGCAAGCGAACCAACCGCGATCGATTCAATTAGGGACTAGGATCGAGTTTTAGGGACCAGGTAATACTTTGATCGAAGCAGTACCGGGAGGGCGCCCGAAACGGCGTCCTCTTCGAATTCTTGGGGGAAAATGCCTGCGTTCTTCTCTTCCCCTTGCTCATGTTTAGCGCTCAGGACACACCTGAGCCTCACAACCTGGAAGGCAAACGGGCACTTGCGCAGCGCAAGTGGCAGGAAGCCGCTGCGGAATACCGCCAATCGCTGAGTCTGAATCCCAAACAGACGGACGCGCAAATCAGCTATGGCATCGCGCTCTGGGGTCTTGGAGACAGGCAAGGCGCAGCCGATGCCTTCCGAAGTGCCATCTCTCTCGAGCCAAACTCGGCAAGAGCTCACCTTAACGTAGGCATTGCGTACCGCGATCTGGGTCAGCCGGATCGAGCACTAACCGAAGTAAGAAGCGCCCTTAAACTGCAGCCCTCCTACGAAGAGGCGGAGATCGCGCTGGGAATTTTGCTGCAGCAGACAGGACAAGCGGACAAAGCGATCCTGCACTACCAGGAGACGCTGAAACGTCACGGCCAATCCGCGGAGCTTCACAACTGGCTCGGTGTTGCTTACCTGCAGAAGAGCAGACTTTCGGATGCGGAACGGGAATTTCGGACGGCGATCAAGCTGAATGGGCAGCTACGTCCGGGCTTATAACAATCTGGGATCCGCTCTCGTGCAGTCCGGAGATGTAGCTGGGGCGATCGAGGTCTTTCGGACCGCGCTCAAGATAGCGCCGGACGATCCGGAGATCCGCTTAAACAGCGCCATCGCTCTGCGCTCCGGCGGCAAGGCTAGCGAAGCGCTTCCGATTTTTCAAGACTTTGTCGAAAGAACATCCGGATGACGCAAACCTCGCGTTTCAACTTGGACAAACGCTGCGTCAATCGGGAGATCTGCCCGGCGGGATAGCGGCTCTTGAGAAGGCGCTCGAGCTCAACGGCGAATTCCGAGA
Source organism: uncultured Acidobacteriaceae bacterium (assembly GCA_963744795.1). Taxonomy (GTDB): domain Bacteria; phylum Acidobacteriota; class Terriglobia; order Bryobacterales; family Bryobacteraceae; genus Bog-105. Next base: position 11,171 of record CAVUVF010000015.1, on the reverse strand, counting down.
GGCATACTACGCGCTCGGTTCCATGCTCAAAGAATCCGCCGCCCAGCAACGCCGTACTCTGCGCCGCCCGCCTCACACCCGCAGCAGCGAAGTCTCAGCTCTGATCCGCTCGGCCGAAGCAGATCTGAGCGGCGGCAAAGCCCGCGCAGGCACTTGATAGCTTCGCAAAGCTGCGTCGCTCGACAACGGCGATGCTGACGTTCACAACCTGCTCGGATCTGCTTTAGCGCGGACCGGCGACCTTTCATCAGCCGTGCTGGAACTTACAAAGGCCGATCGAACTTGCGCCAAATCTCGCACCGGCCCATTACAGTCTGGGCGTTGCGCTTTGGTTCAGCGGTCAACGAAATCGGACGCGCTGATGGAACTCGAGCGAAGCATCTCGCTCGATCCTTCGCATGCACACGGCGTATAGTTTCTGGGTATGGCTCTTCGGCAGACCGGGGACGCGGCACGCGCCCGGCAGATGCTGCAACGCGCGATCGCCCTCAACGGGGACACTCCCGCAGCCCTATTTCGACCTCGCAAACCTTTACCTGGCCCAAAACAATTGCCAGCGGCATTGGCCCAGCTCGATTCGGGGCTGAATCTCCGGCCTCAGCCCGGGTGCAGTTACGGATCTGGATCTTACGATTGCGCAACTTCGCAAGAGCACTGGCCGCAAACCCATCGAATGCAGAAGCCCACAATATCCTTGGACGTTTGCTGGGCTTAGCCGGAGCGGGCGAGCAGCAGATCATCGCGGAGTTCGAAGAAGCGATCCGGATTGATCCAAACTATGCGGAGGCTTACAACAATCTGGGCCTTGTTTATACGCAATCCGGAACGGACGACAAAGCGGAAAAGGCGTTTCGTTCGGCAATCAATATCAGCCCTGAGTTTGCCGATGCTCATCAAAATCTGGGTGCGTTGCTGATCATTTCGGACGCCTCGGAAGCGATCCGCGAACTGGAAAAAGCCGTTGCTTTGCAACCGCAGATGCTGAAGGCTCATTACAATCTCGCCCTGGCTTACGACGCAAGTGGTCCCGACAATCTGGAAAAAGAAATTCGAGGAGCTGCAGAAGCTGGTAGCGATAGCGCCGAAGTATCCGAAAGCAGATTTTGCGCTCGGAAAGGCTTTGCTTAAGAAAGGCGACCTTCAAGGGGCGGTCACACATCTGCAAACCGCAGTGGCAGCCGATGCCAAATCCGGCGAAGCGCACTATCAGCTTGGCCTTGCTCTTTCGAGGAGCGGGCGCAAAGCCGAGGGTGCCGCGGCCATGGCAAAGAGCCGCGAACTGAACGCCGACAACCAGCGCCAGCAAGCCGCAAATCTCGATCTGCGGGAAGGCCGCGCCCTGCTCGAAGCGGGCGGGCAAAACAGACGAAGCGTTAACCCGGTTCAAACGCGTAGTGGCCGATAATCCGGACTCGCCCGAAGGGCCACTATTACCTCGGCTTGGCATTGCTGCAAAAGGCTGAGAACGCTCAGGCCGCAACCGAGTTCCGGCGAGCTCTCACGCTTCAGTCCGACTTACGAGGAAGCCAAGAGCAGAGCTCGCCAAATTAGAAACGCGCCCGTGCTTCGCTGACGGACGCAGGTCGGAGATCGAAGCGGCTATCCGCGACGGCAAATTCGACGATGCGGAACGTTCGTTGGAGCAGTACCTTGGCGATCAACCGAAATCGGCTTGGGCTTGGTATGCGCTGGGTTATTCCTACTACGGCGAGCACAAGATCGGAGAGTCGATCAAAGCGCTCGCTCAAAGTCTACAACTGGATGTCAAGAAACGCCGAAGCGCACAAAGTGCTAGGGCGAGACATGATGTTGATCGGTCGCTTCGATGCAGCGAAAGTAGAGTTTCAACAAGGTATCCGTTACGACCCGAAATCGGCCGAACTGCACTACAACCTTGGTAAGCTCTACTCTATTCAGGACAACTGGGCGCAAGCGAAAACCTGCTTCGAGAGAGCGATTGCTCTCGACAGCAGCTTCATGGAAGCCTACGATGGGTTGGGGCTGGCGCTCGAGTCGCTCGGGGACAAGAACGAGGCGACGGTGCAATATCAGAAGGCAATCGATCTTGCCGAACAGCGGCATGCAAAATTCAGTGCCGCGCATGTAAACATGAGCGCCTTGTACAACAATTCTGGGCGATCCGAAGAAAGCTCTGGCGTTTGCGCAGCGCGCGCTGGAGGTAAATCCACAGAGCGATCGTGCGCTGTTTCAAATGGCCAAAGCTTACGAGCTGGATGGTCGGACTGATGCGGTCATCGAATCTCTCAATCGCGCGATCGCGATCAATCCAAACTCCTCGTCCTACTTCTACCTGCTGGCAACGGCTTATCGAAAAGCAGGAAAAGCAGAGGAGAGCCGCGCCGCTCTTGAGTCATTCAAGAAGCTGAACAATCTGAATCGGGAGTTGGAGCAGAAGAGACTCGATTGGTTCAAGGAGGAAGGCAACCGGGCTCCGACGAAGTCGCCAGCCGGGGCCGGTTCGTTCTAGCCGCACGCCACTTCGCGCTTGCTTTCACGAAGACAACTGCTCCGATTTGCCGCGAGCTCCGCACCGGTTCTGATGGCGGGCTCGCTCAGGAATTCATTCCGCCTACTCCGCCCGGAAGAAGTCACCTTTACTGATATCACGGAGCGAGCCGGCCTTGGGTCGAGCCATCAACGTGTCTGGTTCACGAGCTTCGAAGAAGCTTCTCCTTGAAGAAATGGGCTGCGGCGTTGCCTTGTTCGATTACGATAACGACGGTTGGCTCGACATTTTCCTTGTGAACGGAACGACGACGGACGGCGTTCGACAACCGAAATCTTTTCTGTTCCGGAACAACCGTGATGGCACGTTCACTGATGTGACATCCAAGGCTGGACTCACTCATTCCGGGTGGGGGCAGGCGTGCTGTGTTGGCGATTTCAATAACGATGGCTGGGACGATCTGTTCGTCAGCTATTGGGGCCGCAATGTCCTTTACCGCAATAACGGAGACGGCACGTTTACGGATATCTCGCAAGAGGCAGGTCTGGCGGGCAGCAGCAATCGTTGGGGTGCTGGTTGCTGCTTCCTTGATTTCGACCGGGATGGTCACTTGATCTGTTTGTGGCGAACTATGTTCAGTTCGATCCGGCCCGTGTACCGGCTCCCGGCTCTTCCCTATATTGCCGGTATAACGAGATAGGCGTGCCTTGTGGGCCGCAGGGTTTGGTGGGCGGGACCAATGTCCTGTATCGGAACCGTGGAGACGGAACCTTCGAGGACGTCTCTGAGAAGTCCGGGATCACCACACCGCGCAGCTTCCCAGCTCCGGCATTCATCGCCAAAGATTGGCGTCCGGTTGGGTCCTACGGCATGGGTGCCGCTTCGGCAGACTTCGACAACGATGGCTGGCCGGATATCTACGTAGCTTGCGATACCGCACCGAGCCTGCTGTATCAGGAACAATCACGACGGCACGTTCACTGAGGTTGCTGTCCCCGCGGGTTGCGCGTTTGATGAAAATGGAGTAGCGCTCTCGGGTATGGGCGTAGCAGTGGGTGATTTCGACAATGATGGGTCACTCGATATGGTTCGGACCAACTTCACCGACCAGGTCACGACCGCTCTACCGGAACAACTCAGACGGGACGTTCACCGACGTGAGCCTCAGGACCGGCTTGGGTGTGAATACACGCTATCTCGGGTTTGGTGTTGGTTTGATCGATTACGACAACGATGGCTGGAAAGACCTTTTCATCGCAAACGGGCATGTATACTCACAACTCGCGACGCGCAATCTCCACGTGACGTATAAGCAACCAGCTCTGCTATATCGCAACCTCGGCGGATCGCGATTCGAAGACGTTTCAGATGCGCGTAGGGCCGGATCTGCGCACGCCGCGAGTTGGACGTGGTTGCGCGTTCGGTGACCTTGATAACGACGGCGATATCGATGTTGTCATCAATGTACTTGGTGGCCCGCCGGCAGTTCTTCGGAATGATCGAACCAATAAAATGGCTGGATCATCATCAAATGCATCGGAACCAAGTCCAACCGGAGTGCAATCGGAGCAAGTGTCTCCATCACAGCTGATGGCCGGACGCAGATCGGGGAAGTCATGAGCGGCGGAAGCTACTACTCACATAACGATCTGAGAGCTCCATTTCGGATTGGGTCCGCAAAGCAGGTCGATACCCTAACGGTAAACTGGCCGTCGGGGATGGTAGACCGTCTCGAAGGCATCAAGGCAAACCAGATCCTGACCGTAAAGGAAGGCAGTGCACCGGTACCAAGTGCACCGGGATAACTGAGGTGAAGGTTAGTTCCGCGAAGCTCAAGCTCAGCATCGTGGCCCTGTCGAGCGCGTTAGGTTGGGCCATTTCGGTTTCATCGGTTAACTTCGTCGACATTACCGCACGTAGCGGGCTCGACTTCCGGCTCGAGAACTCACCCACGCCGGAGAAGTTCCTGCCCGAGACGATGGGCGGGGGTGTCGCCTTAGTCGATTATGACAACGACGGCAGGCTGGATATATTCTTCGTCAATGGCGCTCGGTTGTCCCCTTCGATGAACGCCAAGGACTCGCCGGACAAGTCAGATCCTGATTTTGGAATCGCCTCTTTCACCAAAACAAAGATGGGACATTTGCCGATTCCGCTGAAACCGCCGGAGTTGACCGGGAAAGCACAGAATCGATACGGAATGGGCGTAGCCGTCGGCGATTACGATAACGATGGGTTTGAAGACATCCTCGTCACGGGCGTTGGTGGAAACACGCTTTACCGCAACAACGGAAACGGAACGTTCAGGATGTAACGGAGCGGAGTGGAGTTGGCGGATCGGGATGGAGCACAAGCGCTGGGTTCTTTGATTACGACAACGATGGCAAGCTCGACCTATTCATCTGCCGCTATGTTGAGTGGTCGTTTGGAGAGCGGCGATATTGCGGTGATCGCTCGCCGCGAGGGCGGGCCTATTGCCATCCCGACAATTTCCACGGCATCGCCAATCTGCTTATTTCACAACAATGGAGATGGCACGTTCACGGACGTGTCAGCCAAATCAGGAATCTCTAATCCGGAGGGCAAGTCCCTCGGCGTGACGTTCGCGGATTTCGACGGAGACGGATGGACTGACATTTACGTGGCTAACGACTCCGTTCCTTGTTTTCTGTACCACAATAATCGGAACGGCACATTCACGGATGTTGCTCCCGAGGCTGGAGTGGGCTTCAATGAAGACGGGCAGACATTTGCTGGAATGGGGACTGATTTTGCCGATTACGACAACGACGGCAAGCCGGACCTGGTCGTCACGGACCTATCAAATCAGCGGTATGTCATCTTTCACAACAATGGTCACGGAGTGTTCGCCGATCTAACTACTCAATCGGGCGTGGGTAGCGCAACGGCCGCCTATTCGGGCTGGAGCACACGGTTTCTCGATTTCGACAACGACGGCTGGAAAGATCTTTTCTTCGCTCAGGGTCACGTCATGGACAATATCGAGACAACAACGCCTAACATCCGATATCTCCAACCACCACTGCTACTGCGCAACATAGGGGGACGTTTCGGGACAGTGGATGGCGGCCCAGGTCTGAAGAAAATGCTTGTTGGCCGGGGTGCTGCTTTTGGAGACGTCGACAATGACGGACGCCCGGACGTTGTCGTGACCAACCTTGGCGAGAAAGCATATCTCTTACACAATGAGAGCAACTCCGTCAATGGTTGGATCCGAATTGAGTTCACGGGTAAGAAATCGAATCGTGACGGCATCGGTTGTCGCGTCAAGGTGATGTGCGGACCTAATTTGACTCAGTTCTACACGGTGAATACCGCGGCTGGCTATTTATCGGCCAGTGATAAGCGATTGACGATAGGACTGGGAACGAGCCGAACTGCGAAGTCCGTGGAAGTACTTTGGCCGAGCGGAGTCCGACAGAATTTCGCAGACGTTAGCTCCGGGACAACGATTCGTGCGATTGAGCCTGCTGTCCAATAATCTGTCTTTGCCATTGCCGGATCGCCTTAGGATCGACGAAGATCAGGGCTGATGCCAATCCAAAGTGTAGATTTCTTGTGTGCCGGTGTCACGCAATAATAGAGGCGAACCCTCGGGCGTGAGGCCGAACCAGTACGCACCGCCCATCCCGGTACGCTTTAACTTTTCGATGTTGGCAACCTGCTGCAGGGCATGATCGCGGAGACGGACACGCATGATGGCATGTTCACTTCCGTGCCGCTCGAAATATACGTGAAGTGAATCTCTGGACCAATTCGCCCAATTGAGTTCGCCTTTGGCCAGTTCGGTCCAGTGTTGCGTTTCTACCTCAAAGAGCATGAGCGCCTTGTGATCGCCAGTGCGAGCTGCGATGTAACGACCGTCTGGCGACCATTCGGCGTTTAGCATCCCTTCTGACCCAGGCAATCGCGTGATAACGCGTGTGCTTAAGTTCAAGACTTCGAGGGGCGGCGGCACACTTTCCCGCCAAGGAGGATAACAGTAGACGATTGAGTCGCCGTCTGGAGACCAGTTCGGACGACCTCGATCGCGTCCGTCGTGGAACAACGGCTCCGGCGCACCACCATCGGCGGAGATCAGGTAGATTTGGTCAAACTTACCCGCAATACCGCCGGCAAACACAATGCGCCTGCCATCCGGAGACCAACTAGGTGCTGCCGTCGTCATTGGCGCGGTTGTGAGTTGAAGACGAAGAGTCCCGTCAGCACGACTGCGCCACAATGCACCGTCCAGCAGCGACACATACGCTACCCATTGCCCGTCTCTTGAGTAAGCGAAAAATTCTGCGGAAGCACTATCGAAGTGTGGAACCCACGCGCCAGACTTTGAGTCATAACGCACAAGCTCTCCGCGGACTTGTTGCCCGATGACGTATAGTTTCTTGCCGTCCGGACCGATAACCGGTGCGAGTGAATCTAACTGCCCACCTGTGATCTGCACCGGTTTGGTGGAGTTGCCTCTCAGTCGCGCTGGCAAGCTGGCATGTTCCTGAATAGCCCAGATGTCGGTCTTGTCGGCACGCGTAGCCTGGAACACAAAGTACTTACCGTCGGGAGTCCAATTCCCGCAGCACTCGCCCGCCGGTTTATTCCAATCACCCAGCACGGGATGCAGCCCGCTGCCATTGGTTGAAGTCTCCCAAATAACTGCGGGACCTGATCTATCCACGACATTGCCCAGCGTCAGGCGCAGGCGACTACCATCCGGCGACCAGCGAAGCCAATATCCGGTGTCGGGCAAGGTTGCCAACTTGCGATCGTTGCTTCCATCCCGATTGGCGCGATGCAACTCGCGTCCCACGACGTACGAGATTTCTCTGCCGTCGGGAGACCAAGCCGCTCCGGTCGCAACAATGTTGCCGACGCGTTTCGGCGCACCTGCAGGTAGCGGGACGATCCAGAGCGGCCACAATCCAAGCCCGTTGGTGAAGTTCGCTATCAGGAGTTCCGAACGGATTGGAGAGATGTCCAGCACCTCGGGCGCCTCGAATGGGGCTGGCAGCCGGCCCGTTTCTCCGCCACGCGTCGAAATTTGAGCGATGGCGGTGTTCATACCTGAACCCTCCTCCAAATAGACACGCGAACCGTCGGTGACCATCCCGCCTTGTGGGCCGCCCTTTCCTTGTTCGTCATTGCTGATTCGTTGATAGCCGGAGACAGTCGGCACGGGTTGGGGGCCGGCAAACAAATAGGCAAGGAGAGCAATGCAAGCTGAAGCGGGGCCTACGACGATGGCGCGTCTGCGAGTGCGAGCCTTAGCAACAGCCGATCGGCGCCAACCGCTGTTTTCTTTCAGCAGCTCCAGGTCAGAGCGGATTTCGGAAGCGTGTTGGTAGCGCCGCTCACGATCTTTCTCCAGGCACTTATAAGCAATTTCTTCGAATCTTAGTGGAAGGGCGGCGTTGATTTCTGTCAGGGAAGTTGGCGCATGGTGCAGGACCGAGTCCAAAATAGCTGCCGATGATGCGCCGGAAAACGGACGAACGCCAGTAGCCATCTCATAAAGAACTGCGCCAAAGGAGAACAGATCGCTGCGTGTATCGAGCGGCTGACCAAGCGCCTGCTCCGGCGACATGTAGTCTACGGTGCCCATGGTAGATCCGGCATCAGTCAGAGCGTCGCGTGGCGGGATAGCTGGGCGTCCGCTTACGGGAAGTTCAACAAGCTCCGCCGTCGAGAGTTTAGCCAGGCCGAAATCGAGTATCTTGGCGTGTTCCCGCTCGGTCACGAAAATGTTAGCGGGTTTGATGTCGCGATGAATGATTCCTCGCGAGTGAGCGGCCTCGAGTGCCTCACAAATCTCGATACCCAGATTGACGATCGTGCTCACTTCAAGGGGCTGCGTACCTATGCGATGTTTCAGCGTCGTGCCTTCGAGACGCTCCATAATGATGAAAGCGCGGCCGTCCTGCTCGCCAATGTCGTGAACGGTACAGATGTTAGGGTGGTTCAGCGATGAAGCGGCTCGGGCCTCGCGCTGGAACCGCGTGAGCGCTCGCGGGTCGCGCGCGAGGTCGTCGGGAAGAAGTTTAAGAGCGACAACTCGTTCCAGGCGTACGTCCTCAGCCTCATAAACCACACCCATGCCGCCGCCCCCAAGCTGCCGAGTGATGCGATAGTGCGAGAGAGTAGTGCCGATCAGGGACACAGGAGCCGGTTGCGTTTCGTCAGCCTGTATCTCGCGACCGACGAGAAATCCAGCAGCTACTTGCATCGCCGGACGTTCCAGGAAGCTTCTGGCCTGCTCGTGCGACGCGAGTAGCGAGCGAACTTCCTCCTCGAGTTCGGTATCGCCGTTGCAAGAACGGCGCAAAAAACTCTCCCTATGGCTGGCGGCCAAGTCCAAAGCCCCTTGCAGTAGCTGCTCGACTTCCTGCCAGCGCTTATCCGGCACTGTCCGACCCATTCGTCATTTCGCGGTAAAGCCACGCCTTGGCCGCCTGCCAGTCGCGCATCACGGTTACCGGTGAGACGCCCAGCACGGCCGCGGTCTCTTCGACGCTTAGTCCCCCGAAAAATCGCATTTCCACGACTTGCACCTTGCGCGGATCCAGGCGGGCGAGCGAATTCAGCGCGTCGTCCAGCGCAACCATGTCCGCAGTCCGTTCGCCTCCGATGTGGGACGATTCGTCCAGTGGTATGTGCTGCAATCCGCCTCCGCGCTTCAGATTCTGAGCACGGGCGTGGTCCACGAGAATGCGCCGCATCACCTGCGCCGCAACGGCGAAGAAGTGGGCGCGGTTGCGCCATTGCATGCGTTTGTAATCGACCAACCGCATGTATGCTTCATTGACGAGAGCGGTGGTCTGCACGCTGCCGCCCGGGCTTTCCCCTCGAACGTAGCGACGAGCTAAGCGACGAAGTTCCTCATAAACGATGGAAGTCAGAGCGTCTAGTGCCGCTCCATCTCCATCCGTCCAGGCAAGCAGCAGTTGACTTACGTCTGAAGGTGAGTTCTGCATCGCCACCGCATTGCCTTTTGCTCGGAAGGCAATTATATCGCTGAGAAACTTTTGGTTTGCCTGATAGTTCTCGCCTACGCTTTCCGCCTTTCACAGGCAGAGAACTCAGGAGAACTCATGAAAATACAAACAACAATCGGACGGATTGCGCTCGTCGCGACAGGTACGGCATTGGCCCTAGCGCAGCAGTCGACAACCAAGCCGCTGCGATACACCATTCACGACCTAGGAACACTAGGTGGCACATCGAGCATGTCGTACTACGTGAACGACTTCGGACTCGTGAGCGGCCAGGCGGCGCTGAGCAATGGAACGATTCACGCGACGCTGTGGCATCAGGGTGCGAAGATCGACATCGGCACGCCGGGGTTTGGTACGTCCAGCGGCAGCGCCACTCTGAACAGTACTTCATTCAGCGTCAACAACTTCGCGCAGGCGGCCGGTACCGCCGAGACTCCGACGTTGGATCCGAACGGGGAAAATTTTTGCGGCTACGGAACTGGACGCTCGTGTGTTCCGTTCGTGTGGCAGTTTGGGTCTATGACTCAGTTGTCGGGGCTAGGAGGTCAAAACGGGCAGGCTATCGCAATCAACAGGGTCGGCGAAATGGTCGGCGTAGCAGAAACGAACTCGAAAGACTTGAGCTGCTCGACGGTAACGCCAAGCCAAGTTCTAGACTACGAAGGCGTGCGATGGAACCTTCGGGACGGCAAAACGCACGTTCTTCCTCCGCTATCGAACGACACAATCAGTGTCGGTCTCTGGATAAACGATAGGGGTCAAGCAGTAGGACAGTCCGGATTGTGCAATAACAGCACCTTGCCGCCGCTCGTTATCGGGCCGCATGCGGTTCTGTGGGACAAGAACGGGACAGTTCGCGATCTAGGCAATCTTGGAGGGGAATGTCTGTCGCCATGCGTGAACCCCTTGCTTGGACCCATCGGAAACACTCCTCTGTACGTAACCGATAACGGCAAAGTGGTCGGCGCGTCCGTGCTCGGGGGCGAGCAGACCATGCACGCTTTCCTCTGGACGAACAAGGAGGGGAAGATGGAGGATCTCGACACGATTCTAGGAGACATCGGGAGTGTGGCATTGGCGATGGACGAAAAGGAGGGGATCGTTGGTATCTCTTTTCAATCGGATGGCACGCCGCGAGCTTTTCTTCGAAAGCGTGGGCAGATGCTGGACCTGAACGCGCTCGTCCAGGCAGATGCCCCGATCTACGCCTTAGTTGCGCAGTTCATCAATTCGGAAGGCCAGATAGCGGGCTTCGGCGTAGACACGTCGACCGGTGAAGTACATGCCTTTCTCGCTACGCCCTCTGGTGAGGGCGATAACGCTCATACGTGGAGAGATAGTGGCGAGGAGCCGCCCAGAAAGATTGTTCTCCGAGAAGACGCACGGTGGGAACTGCGGCGACTTGTACGCGGAGTAGCGTTCGGCGAGCAGCATTAAGCGCTTCAGGTTTTGAGGGATTGGATTTCGATAGCGGCGTTCACCCGTTGGGGGCGCCGCTATTTGCCTCTGTATCTCAATTGCTGTCGGAAGTTGAAGGGGCGGAGCCGTGCCCGAGCGAAGTGGAAAGGCTGAAGTATTGATTTCGTCCTGCGTTGAACCAGCCCCCGGCGCCACCACGGCCGACGGCACCGCATCACCACGGCGACCCGGTCCAATGACAATTAAACGCGGCTGAACGAGGGCGTGAGCGTGGCTGAAGC
>CAVUVF010000014.1:0-137520 GCA_963744795.1 uncultured Acidobacteriaceae bacterium | reverse complement strand
AGGAATCCTGAATGAACCCTTCATAGGTGTGGTACGAGATATCGTTGAGGCGGTTGAAATTTGCCTGGTTTATCTGCGACAAATTGCCTTCCAGCATGTCGGCATATGCATTACCGGTTGTGAAGTTCACGTTCGATGTCGGCACGAACTGCATGTAGCTGTTCGTATTGTTGTTCGCTGGCTGTGCGTTGCGGATCCATTCATAGAAGAAGCCGAGTTTGACGGTATGAGTGCCCACAACCTTGGTTAACGTGTCGCTGACGCTTGGCATGTACTTGTTGGCATACAGACCCGAAGATGCGCCCCCCGCTTCGAAGCCGCCAGGGTTGAAGATCAGAGCAGCCTCGCTGGCGCTTCCACTGCCACCGAAGGACGGTATCTGGAAGCTCGTGGAAGCGTTCTGGACGAGTAACTTCTCGTTGAAGCCGACGCCAGCAGGGTTCACCTTTGAGGGGTCGGCGAAAACGTTCGGGAAACCGACGAAGGTATAAGCGAAGACCGCCTCGTTGGTCATGGTCGGGCTGAATACGTGCGTCAACGTCCCGGTCACGGAATCGGAGCGATTCTTTCCGTTCGTTGCGCTGGGGTAAGGAACCTGGTCTGTTTGGCGCCACCACAGGCCCACGGGAAATGGCTGCGTTTCGCGCTGCATGTTGTAGCGAACGAAGATCTTCGTGTTGTCACTTACGTTGTAATCGCCGCGAATCACCCACTGAAAATTGTTTTGGTTGAAAATTTCGGATTGAGCATAGTTGAACCCGTTCCCGCTCGTGTTCGGCGTCGGGTACAGGTTCATCAAAGCCTGCATGTTCTTGTCGATCAGGCTGCCCGGCATTTGGCAGCCGCCGCCAGGAAGTGTTGGCACGACCGCCGGCTTACCGGTGTAGATGATCCCTTCGCCCGCCGCCACATTGCAAAAATTGCCGTTACGCATCTCCTGCGTCGGCACAGTCGCGGTTAAGACACCGGTGTCGAGAGTCTGATAGAAGTATTCGTACCCCGTGAAAAAGAACAGCTTGTCGTGTTTGCGGTTGAACTTCGTCCAAGGGATCAGCACGGGTCCGCCAAACGACCCGCCGGGATAGTAAAACTTGTTCTGCGGTTGCTTGACCCCCGTCGCATTGGCATAAGCGTCGTTCGCGTTCAGCACGTAATTGCGAGCAGAAAAGAATGCCGATCCATGAAACTGAGAGCCGCCCGCCTTGGTGACGGACGTGATAACCATCGGTCCTTTTTGATCCTCCGCTCCGAAATTCGATGTTGCGACTCGAAATTCCTGAAGGAAATCCGAGTTGGGATTGACGGGCGTGGCGCAGTTGCAGCCAGGATCGGAAACGTGCGCGCCGTCAGCCACGATGTCCAACGTGTTCCCAGGCAGTCCGTTGTAAGAGAATCCATTGTTTAAGGGGCTCTGGCTGCCGCCATCACCGTTTCCGTTGATCCCGATGACCTGGCCCGCTATAGCTTGATTTGTTGGTAGCCCCGTTCTGGTTCCCGAACCCGGGCATTATCTTCAGATATTCTGCGGCGTTGCTGCCGACCTGAACGTAGTTCGACAGTTGCTCAGTGGTGAGCACTGCAGCCTTTTCGCCCGAATCTACCGGCGTCAGAATATCCGCGGTTCCGGTCACTTCGACCGTCTGATTCGTGCTGCCGACCTGCAGAGACGCGTTCACGTTTCGACGTTCGCCTCCGCCCATCGAGATCTCGTTCACTTTGAAGCTTTGGAACCCCGGCGCTTCGATGGTCACGTTATATGTCCCGACCGGAACCGAGGCGAAAGTGTAGTACCCCTGGCTATCGGTTGCCGACTCGCGGACGTCGCCCGACAACGAATTTCGCAAAGTCACCTTTGCGTTCGCGACAACAGCGCCGGAGGAATCGGACACTATTCCCGTGAGCGTCGCAAAGATCGCCTGGCTCCAAACGGTCGCGGCAAACAGCACCACCAGACACGTACCGCAAAGCAAATTGCGTATTTGTTTCAACATGGAACTCCTTTGGCGAGTCAATTGGACGAAACCCTCGAGGGGACGAGCTACTGTCGGCCTACTATAAGAGAACCCGGTTTCCCCGACAACGGTTCGACGGTTACCAAGCGGCTACGTCCAGCGTTACACCACTAAACCATTGCGGTTCAACGGTGTTACATCCGTTACGACGGTCCGCGGGGCGAGGTCCGGTGTCCGGCAGCGGGACTTAATCCGGCGTTCGTCCCGATTTTGATATACTTCCGCTACTTTCTCGCTGAGCTGATTATTTGGATATGGATGCCCTTGCTTCGTCGCCGCAGGAGCGGATGGAAGTCGACCTCGTACTGCGTTCAGGCGTCTTTGAAAAGGCGCCCCGCCTCGAAAAGTTCTTCCTCTATATCTGCAGGCTTCACTTCGAAGGCCGCGCAGACGAGATCAAGGAGTACAGCATAGCGTTGGAAGCGTTAGGTCGCTCGTCGGATTTCGACCCGAAGAAGGACTCTATTGTTCGCGTCGAAGCGCATCGCCTCCGGAAGCGGCTCGAAGAGTATTATCGGGGGGCGGGAAGCGACGATGCCCTTCATATCGTCATTCCGAATGGCCAATACCGCCCTCAGTTTGTGCTGAAGAATCGTGCTGCGCACACTGAGCATCTGGTTCCGACGGGCATCGTCGCCGTTTCTGAACCGGGCACCACGCAGGGTGTTCAGCCGGTTACCAGCCCGGGACCGCGCGGGAACCCACGCCTCGTTTCTTGGAGGCGTTCATGGCCATGGCTTGTTTTGTTCGCTGTCCTGATTTCAGCGTCGGCAGTCGCTTACACGTGGAGGATGGCGTCCAGCAAAGGTCTGCCTTTGCCCGGAATGCAAAACGAAAAGTGGTCCGGGCCGTCGTCCGAGCCAGTCTCCGAGGAATTCCGCATTTTAACCGGGTACCATGGTGCCCCGTTCGTTGACCGCCAGGGGCACATGTGGGGTGCCGATGCGTACTTCACCGGCGGCACCTCGAAAGCCATCGGCTCGGAACGCTTCATTCAAGGCCAACCAGATCCGAATCTGCTCAAAACGAATCGATCTGGGCAATTTCAATACGACATTCCACTGCGGCAAGGCTCTCACGAGCTCCACCTCTATTTCGCCGAGACGGAGTACGGCCAAGGCAATCCTCTGGGCGGAGGGGAGGCCAGCCGCATCTTCCAGGTCTCCCTAAACGGAACACCCACGCTCGCCACGCTCGATCCACTCGCGAGCGCAGGCGCACCGAACCGTCTTCACGAACGCGTGCTGAAAGACGTTGTCCCGGCCCCGGACGGTAAGGTGCACATCCGGTTCGATCCGATCACGGCACCCGCGTTCCTGAACGCGATCGAGATCCTACGTAGTCTCCCTGGTCGTATCCACCCGGTTCGCATTGTTACGCAGAATAGTCCCGTGACTGATTCGGACGGTCATCTTTGGGCTGCAGACGAGTTTTTCTGCGGCGGCGTGCAGGCTTTTCGCCATAGCGTCGTGATCAATCCCAGGGAGAAGGCTTTATACCAGGGCGAACGTTACGGCAATTTCTCGTATCGAATTCCCTTGGCAGCCGGGGAGTACCGGGTAACGCTGCACTTCGCGGAGACCTGGTTTGGAACGCCCGAGTCTCAACAGCCTGCCATCGACAGCAGAATTTTCGATGTGTACGCCAATGGTGTATCACTGCTCCGCAACTACCAGATCGTGAAGGATGCGCAAGGACCGAATCGGAGTGTCGAGAAGGTCTTCGAAAAGCTGAGCCCAAATGCGCAAGGCGAGCTGATCCTTGAGTTCGTTCCGGTCAGGAACTACGCCGAACTTAACGCGATTGAAGTTGTCGAGACGAAATGAATGCAGGTCGGATGATCCTGCGGATTCGAGGCAGTGCGTCTCCTGACCGCCTATTTACCTCCGTGGCAACTTCTGATAGAATCCGCCGATGAAACTGCTGGCTGCTCTTTGCCTGTTTCCTTGCTTTGCCGCTGCGATCCCGATAACGGGTGTTTCGCTAAGCTTCGACGGACTAGCGAATGGTGAGCAAGTTCTGAACTACTACGCGGGTGGGTTGGCAGGTTCCGGTTCCGGCCCGGGTCCCTCTTTTGGTGTCTCCTTTACAAATGGTTTGGCCGCAGATTCCACCGTGATCGCGTTCGGTCCTTCCGCTATCGTTACCGCCCCATCCTTGACAATGACCCTGGACGGCCCATGGCTGAGTCTCATCTCGTTTTACTTCACCGGCAATGGCTCCGTTTCCTTTTATTCCGGGCCGAACGCCACCGGTACTCTCCTTCGGCCCTTTACGCTTGTAAATCCTCCCTTTTTCCCTTTTTCAGCGCAGCCTGGCCCATTTCAATCGGTCGTGTTTACGCCAGCTACTGGAAACACGATCAGGCTGGACAGCATCAGCTTCGGCTCTGCCGTGGTGCCGGAGCCTTCGATCGCGATCCTGGTGCTAACGGGAATAACGTTGCTTGCCGGCTTTAGGCGTTTCTCTCATTGAGAAGCGTTTGAAAGCGACTTCGTTAAGGCTAATGGTGATCCGCCTCTCGCGTTTTAGATCGTTTTGTAGAGGTCTTCGGAGCACCTCCCTGCTAATCGTGGCGGGTCTGTGTCTCGCAGCATCCGCTGACTAAGTCAACGTATCCGCCACGCGTCTGACGACCGAACCGATCCTGGGACCCGGGCAAAACTGGTCCAGCCTGGCCATCTTCAATCCAGCTGCAATCACGATCGCGAATAAGACCGTCCTGCTGTTCCGCGCGCAGGATCGAAACCACACATCGCGTATCGGTTATGCAGAGAGCACCGATGGGCTACACTTCAGCGTCAGGAGCGAACCAGTGCTCGTGCCCGAAGCTGAGTACGAGAAGAATGGCGGGGTAGAGGATCCGCGAGTAGTCCGCATCGAAGGCACTTATTATCTGACCTATACCGCATACGACTTGCATTCCGCCCAACTGTGTCTTGCTACCTCCAAAGATTTGCTTCATTGGCAGCGCCAAGGCGTCATTATGCCAGCTTATAAAGGCACTTGGAACACTCAATGGACCAAATCCGGTGCGATTCTTCCCGTGCGAATCAAGGGCAGGTGGTGGATGTATTACCTGGGCACGCGCAAAGATGCCGATGGAACATCACGGGACTACATGGGACTTGCATCATCCGACGACCTGCTTCACTGGAGAGACGCCACCGACAAGCCCGTCCTTGACCGCCGCTCTCATGCTTTTGATTCCCGGGTGATGGAGCCTGGACCGGCTCCGTTCTTGACATCTGCCGGCATCCTGCTGCTCTATAACGGTGCTGACGAAAATCTGGTCTATGGCCCTGGCTGGGTTCTTTTCGACGCTCGTAATCCCGGACAAGTCATCGCGAGAGCAGAGCGCCCATTTGTACAGCCGTCACTGAGCTGGGAACGAGTTGGCACGGTACCGAATGTCGATTTTCCTGGAGGGCGCTACCAGGCACGACATCCGGATCGATCAAAAATAAGATAGAACTGACTGGCTACTATGGCGCAGCAGATAAATACATCGGCGCTATGAAGATAGACATATCGCTGAACAGTCCCAGAGCACACACAAATCGGCTACCAGGAATCGCGATTCGCGATAGTCACTCGGTAGTACGGCTTGTCCTTCTCGGCCGGATCCATCGTGAAGTCTTCGGTGGTCTTCGCGGGGTCATAACCGCGCCAGAGCCAGGCGAGAGATTCGGGAAGATCGATTGCCGCCTGAGCAGAGTCGTGAGTCGCAAGGCCGAAGCGGAAATGGAAATCGTACTCGCGCATTTTTAGCGAATTTGCCAACTGAATATTCTGCAGCGGCCACGAGCCGTGGGTATTCTCGAGATCGTCCATGCCGTCGCTCATCCAGATGCGAATGTTCCTCTTCGGCAACTTGCGAACCATGTAGGGATAAACATTGCCGCCGTCCAGCTTTTCTTCGGGGTGCCATTGGATGGAGGTGTAGCTTCCGATAGTGGAGTGAACTCGCGCGAATTTATCGGGGTTGAACCAGGCCGAATTCAGTGAGCAGATGCCGCCGGAGGATTCGCCGGCAATGCCGCGGCTGTAACCGTCGGGACGAAGCTTGTATGCTTTTTCCACTTCGGGCAAAACTTCTTCGAGAAGAAAGCGGTTGTACCGGTCGCTCACGGTATCGTATTCAATCGAGCGCATCGCCTTGCCATCCGTCGCAAATCCGGGTGCAATGAGGACATGCACCATGGGAGGAATTAATTTCTGTGCAACCAGGTTCTCCGTTACCGTGAATAAGCGGTACTTCGACAGATCACCGGTTATCAGGTTTTGCCCATCTTGCCAGACCATCATGGGCGCGGGCACGGATGGATCGACACCCGGGGCGGCGTAATACCAGAAATCGGCTTTCATGCCGTCGTAGATCTTGCTGGTGATCGTGTGCTTTTCGCTTAGTTTGCCTTGCGGAACTCCGGCTTCGGATAAGAGTCCGGGTTATAGCCGGGAACGTCGGAGCGATTGCCAAGGGGCTTCCCATCGGCAAAGAACTGATACGCGTGAGTGACACCGACGCGCATCTTTTCCGATCGCATCCAAAGATTCGAGTGCCCGACTTGCACCATGGGCCGCGGAGGCTGAGCGTCGATCGAGATAGTCGCAGGGGACGAGGAAGGAGTGACGAAAAGGTAATCGCCTCCCCACACCGCCGTACCGCCTTTGTTCGACAGTGTTTTCGTGATTAGATCTTCGAGGCCGGGGCTGGACGGACCTCCCCGGGCAGCCTCGATCAATTGAGCAAGCGGGTGCACTTGGGCCTGAGCCGCAGTCGCGACAGCGAACCACAGCACGGCGAGAGTCGTGAGTTTCATTCGGATTTGAGCCAATCGGGCGGTTGCCGATCGGCAGCGGCCATTATGTCAAATCGGTGAGATACTGAAGCCGGCCCTGGCTGTCGCCGAATTGCTCGGTTGGAACACCTGCCCCGTCGAGAATGCTCAGGTAGAGGCTCGAGACCGGTGCGCCCTGGCTATAGCGGACGTGGCGGCCGGTCTGGAACTGTCGCGAGCCGCCCGCGAGAAGCACAGGCAGATCGTCATGATTGTGCCGGTTTCCGTCTCCGATGCCGCTGCCGTAAACGACCATTGTGTTGTCGAGCAGGCATCCTTCGCCTTCTCTCGTCGTTTTCAGTTTGGTCAGGAAGTATGCGAACTGCTCCATGTGATGGCGATTGATCGCCGCGATCTTATCCATCAGGGCAGGGTCGTTGCGGTGATGCGAGAGACCGTGATGACCTTCCGGTACGCCGATCTCGCGATACGAGCGGTTGCTGCCCTCGCGTGCAAGCATGAACGTTGAAATGCGCGTGGTGTCCGTCTGCAAAGCAATCGCGAGCAGGTCGAACATTAGTCGCGCATGATCTGCGAACTCGATCGGGATCCCGTCAGGCTTTGCAAGACTCGGGGCTGCAACGGAATTCGAAGCAATCTGGCGTTCCATCATTTGGACCTGCCGCTCCACTTCCCGAACGGCCGTGAAGTACTCGTCGAGTTTGCGTCGGTCCGTTGCGCCAAGGCCACCCTGGAGCCGGCGGGTGTCATCAGAGACGAGATCGAGGATGCTCTGTTGATAACGGGCGGTGCGGGCGCGGGCAGCGGGATCTCCGGCGCTCTCGTCAGTGCCGAAGAGGCGTTCAAATACGGCGCGTGGATTTACTTCAGGCGGGTTGGGTACGGTCGGGGTGCGCCAGGAGATGCTGTTCACATAAGCGCAGCTGTACCCGGAATCGCAATTGCCGGCGAGATGTCCGTCTTCGCAGCCAAGCTCTAAGGACGCCAGGCGCGTTGCCGAACCAATCTTTTGGGCCGCGAGCTGGTCGACGGAAACACCAACCGAAATGTCCGAACCGGCTGTTTTCTTTGGATGAACGCCGGTCAGGAAGCTCGCCGAGGCACGCGCATGATCGCCGGGCCCGTCGCCGAGCGCCATGCCGCCGTGGTCCATG
Source organism: uncultured Acidobacteriaceae bacterium (assembly GCA_963744795.1). Classification (GTDB taxonomy): domain Bacteria; phylum Acidobacteriota; class Terriglobia; order Bryobacterales; family Bryobacteraceae; genus Bog-105. The sequence goes on along the minus strand of CAVUVF010000014.1, from coordinate 129,552 downwards.
AGGCCGCTCAAAACCATCACATCGTCCTGGACGGGCGCAAGCGGGTTGAGGATCTTAGGAAGCTCAAAGGCCCTGCCATCCGCCGCGGGAGTCCAGTTGCGCATGTCGATGCCGTTCGGCACATAGACGAACACCATGCGGTTTGGAGAAAGTTTCTCCGTAGCGGAAGCCGCTCGTGAAAGAGCCGGAACCATTGAGTCCAGAACCGGCAGAGCGATAGCGGCTCCGACACCGCGCAGCAGAGCGCGCCTGGATACGTGCTTTCGAGTCAGGATCAATTGGTACCGCCTTTCATACTCGGTATTGGTTGTGCTTTCGTCAGGTGCGTTGCCGTCCCATCACCCCGGCCCATCTGGAACGGAACGCTGTTAACGATCCCTGAGACCAGGGCGGAAAAGCGATAATTATTCGCGGCCAGGTTTGACGTGATCTGTTTGAGCGTGCGCCGATCATAGCCCTCAACGCCGCGGCCCAGAGCGTACATCATCACCTTCTCCGCCAGGCACTCCGCAAACGTATCACCGCTGCCCATCAGGATGGTTTTCAGCTCGGCGCTTCCGTTGAAAGCTTTGCCGTTGGGCAGCGATCCGCTCGAATCGATAACCTGCCCGGCATCATGCGTTCGCCATTGGCCGATTGCGTTGTAATTCTCTAAAGCGAAACCCAGCGGATCCATACGTGTATGGCACGCGGCGCACATCGGATCCGCACGATGCCTTTCCATCTGCTGGCGCATGGTGCCCGCCGTTGCGCCGGGCTTGGCGTCTATGGAACCGACTCCGGGCGGCGGTGGAGGCGGCGGTGTGTTCAACACATTCTCGAGAATCCATTTGCCCCGCAGGACGGGTGAAGTCCGGGTCGGGTACGACGTCACGGTCAGAACGCTCGCCTGTGTGAGTACTCCGCTGCGCTCGCTTCCATCGAGAGAAACGCGGCGGAACTCGTCGCCGCTCACACCAGGAATCCCGTAGAACTTTGCCAACCGCTCATTCACGAACGTATATTTCCCGTCGAGAAAATCGAGAATGCTGGAATCGTTCCGGATCACGGATTGCACGAACATTTGCGTTTCCGTGTGCATGGCGCGCCGCATTTGGGCGTTGAACTGGGGAAATTGGTCGGGATCGGGCCGGATGCTGTCGAGGTTTCGGAGTTCCAGCCATTGGCCGAAGAAGTTGTCGATAAGCGCATCCGACTTCGAGTCCTGCAGCATGCGCTTAACTTGCGCGTTTAGTACAGAGGGATTGTGCAGCCGGTGTTCGCCCGCAGCCTGGAGCAATGGTTCGTCCGGCATGCTGCTCCACAGGAAATAGGAGAGGCGCGACGCCAGTTCAAAATCGTTCACGGGATGAATGGCGGAAGCGTCGTCAGGCTTCGGATCCCGTTCGATCCGGAACAGGAAGTTAGGCGAAACCAGTACGGCCTCCAAGCCGATTCGCATCGCCTGTTCAAAGGTCATGCCATCCTTCTGGGCCGACGCGACTAGGGTGGTGAGGCGATTCACCTCTTCGGAAGTCACAGGCCTGCGATAGGCAAGTCTTGCAAGGCGTGCCAAATCCGTCCGTGCGCAGCCGGCGGTGTGGTGGCCGGGAAGATGACCGCACGCAAAAACGCGGCGGTAGCTCTCGGGCAGGGGCGGCGCGATCGCATGATAGGGTCCGCGAGCTTCCAGCGTATCTATATAAGTAGGAGGGCTCGAGATTGCACGCTGGAGAGCAATCTCTTTCTGATCTTCGGGATGCGCCGCAACCGCCTTCTGGTAAGCCGCTTCTTCGGCGGCCTTGAGACGTTCGGAGATGCGGATCTCTACGGCAGACGGAGTGCGCGGCTCCATGCTTGCGGCCAGGAGGTGTTCGCCGTAAGGCACGTGGAGGTTGATTTCGTAGGAGCGGAGACCGTCTTTTTCCACGAGAACGTCCGCCGCTTTAATCTCTTTTCCGTCCAGGACCAGGTGAATGCGAAAGGGCTCCTTGCGGCCGTTGACTGCAACACGGAAGTCGTAATCCCCCTCGGCAGGAAATTCGAATCGGTTCTCGAGAGTCGTTCCGTCATCATTCGGACTATGTTCGGGTGAATAGCGAATACGCGTCGGTCTTGGCAGCGAGTCCGATGGAATAGCGCGGTTTGCAATCTTGGTCGCTGCATTCAGGTATTTCTCCATCAGGACGGGGGAGACGGAGAGGACATCGCCGATGTTGTCAAAGCCAAAGCCGGAGTCGTCCGCAGGGAAATCGACGGACGGCTTGAAACGAATGGCAAGCAAATCGCGAACCGTGTTGTCGTACTCGACCCGATTCAGGCGATGGGCGGTGAGATGGCCAGGGTCGGCAGGGGTCGTGCGATCTGCTATGGCGAACTGATTGTCAATCCAGCCGGTAATCGCGGCAATCGCCTCCGGCTTCGGCCGGGGCATACCCTTCGGGGGCATTTCACCCGAACTTACCCGGCGGATGACCTTCTCCCAAAGATCCCTATCGCGCAACATCGACTGACTTTCACGGTATTGAGTCAGGCTAAGCCCCGCCGTTTTGAGCTTGTCATTGTGGCACACCGCGCAGTTTGCCTGGACAAACGGTACGACTACCTGATCAAACGAACCCTGAGCGGAAGAGGAGGCGATCCCCGGGGCTGAATTCTGGCCAACGGCAGCTCCGGCTAGGCAGACAAAGCCAATTGGAATTCCCCATAGCAGCATTTTGCGATGCGGAGCGGGCGAAGGTGTATGCGGCACGCGGCTATTCGATTGAGCAAGGGGCGCAGAAGGACGGCAACGGGTTACGCAGCCAACTTCCGTCCACCTCTTCTATCAAACCACTTTTCGCGCCCGAAAGGTTGGGGCTCCAGATGTCGGCAGACTTTCTGGTACCCGAGGAGAAAGTTCCTACCCTGTGCTTCGGCTCCCAGGAACTTACGTGCACAAACGGAGGTGTTCATGTATGCGTCTCGGTGCTTGCTTCGGAATTTACTGGAATCAACAAGTTACGACTGGGTAGGCACTATGACCCGCAACCAAGAAGAAGTACCGGCGTGATCGCTTGCGGGTTCTCCGGCGTCCATCAGGCGTGACGAATAAGACCAATACCTATTTTTTGCTCGGCATCGGAGCTGCCACCGGCGTATTGTTCGGCCGATTCCTACCTCTAGTAATCGCTAACGCGAGCGGATTGCTCCAGGGTGCCACCGGGCGCGACCCTTTCGCCGGCCTTATCCAGGAACACCGAAAACTGCTTTCGCTATTGGAAAGGATGGAGCAGCAGACGGCAAGCGAGTGGGCGAAACGCAAGGTTCTTTTCCTTGCTTTCAAGCGCACCATTGGTAAACACGCCATGGCGGAAGAGGACATCATTTACCCACTGCTAAAAACTGAGGGGGAGCGGCACGAGAGCACGCAGAAACTTTACCGAGAGCACGCGAGCATGAAGATCCATCTCTTCGAACTTGAACGTGCAATCCATCAGGAGGACGAGTGGCGTGAAGCCGTTCGGGCTCTCCGCAGCGAGATCGAGCCGCACGCCCGGGAAGAAGAAGAGGTTGAATTTCCACGCCTGAGAGAGTTGCTGGACGAGGCCGGAACAGCTGAACTGAGTCGCAAGATCCGTCAGGAAGAAGCACTGGTCGTTTAGGCCCTGGCTGCCGGGGTCATGTTGCAGCACTGAATATCTTGGCTGATCGGTCTAACTCAGGAGTTTTGGTTCCAGATGTCCACGTGCCACTTCCATCGGCCACTCTCCTGTTTCCAATAGACGACGTACTTGACGTGCATCTCCGTCGCACTACTTCCTTCTGGCTGGACCGTGAGCGTGGCACGCCCGATCTCGAGAATGCCATCGCCCGCCGGCATCACGTCTACCGAAGTAAGCACGGCCGAATTGGCGTTTACTGATCGGATCAGATTGGACCAGAATTGCTTGATGGCTTCCCGGCCAGAGATGACGTCAGCTCCTGGTGGAAGTATTCGCGCTTCTTCGGTATAGATTTGATCGAGAGCGTCGAGATTGCCCTTGCCGAATACCTCGGTATTGAACAGCTCGTTCGTGCTCGCCATTGCGACCCGGAGCCTCCTGATGTTTTCTTCCTCTGAATTTGGCATAGGCGAGAGACTATCACAATTTGCTAACGGGTGCCGCTGGTCCGTCTTGATCCTGCTCCACATGAACGTGTCCGGCATTCTCCGTGGTCTTCGCAGATCCTGAACGAATGGCTCCAGTAACTTCACAATTATGATGTGGATTGTGCAAGACGCTTCAGCCTCTTGAGCGAAAGGCATCACGTACTATTCTGAAGCGTGACAGGACCGCTAGCCGCGACCCGCTTGGCTTGGTTTGCGTTCACCGCAATAGCCGTATCGCCTCCGGTCCATGCAGAGGCACCGGCCGCGAGCGTGATAGTTTTCCCGAAACGCGGGGCAACGGGAGTTAATCCTGACACTCACCTCCTTCTTACCTTTTCGAGTACTCCGACGCTCGGCAGATCCGGTCAGATCAAGGTTTATGATGCAGACGATCATCACCTGGTCGATAGCCTCGACTTGAGCATCCCTGCCGGTCCTGATCCGACGCACAGGGTTGCTACAGTGCCCGCTCAGGCGATAGATCCAAACCCCACCACACCGACGACTACCACTCCAGCTGTTAGAACCACGCCCGCCGACCTACGTGCCTACCAACTTACGACGATAGGGGGACTTTCCGATTTTCACTTTTATCCGGTGATTATTCACGGTAATGTCGCGACGGTCAATCTCCATAACAATGTCCTGCGCTACAAACGCCGGTACAGTGTACAAATCGATCCCGGCGTTCTAATCTTGCCCTCAGAGCGGTTCGAGGGCATCACTAAACGAGATACGTGGAGCTTCACGACGAAAGCTGCGGCACCTTCCATGGATACGACTCGCGTAGTGGTCGCAGCTGATGGCAGTGCCGATTTCAGCACCGTACAAGGTGCCGTTGATTTCGTGTCGGAGAAACCTCCTCGCCGCGTAACTATCTTCATCAGAAATGGAACTTACGAGGAGATAATTTTCATTCGACACAACTCGAACCTCACTCTCCGCGGGGAAGATCGAGAAAAGGTGCATGTGGGTTACGGGAACAACAGTGCCTTCAATCCGCCCACGCCGGGCCCCTCACGCCGCTGTGCCTTCTCTGTCTACGAGTCGACCGGGATTGAACTGGCGAATTTCTCAATAAAGAACTCCTTCTACGGTCAAGCGGAGGGACTGCTAGTGTTCGGCTGTTATGGGGGGTTGGGTAGGTGGGGTTGATAGGGATTTTTGGGACGCTGGTCGACGTCTCCCAACGCCATCCTGCTTCCAAACAGCTCTCGGTGCGGAGCGACGCGAAAACGATCGCTCAGTATAGCGACCCCGCTTTCGTTCTAGGGGGATGGACGCCGGTTGTGCACTGATTCGGTGCCTGCAAAGGGAGCAGCAGGTCATCGGCATTCGGGGTTCTGTACTGTAGGAGTATGTTGAGCGATCGTAAACCGCAAGAAGATTCGCCCAAGACCACTCCGGCCCCAGGCAGACCTGGGGGCCCGGTGTCGGAATCGCGTGTTGAGAAACCCGGACCTGCCGCGACCGCCGAGTCGCGAGGCGTCACGATCATAGCCGAAGGGATGATCATTAAAGGCCAAATCAGGAGTGCTGAGCACATGCACATCGCCGGCGAGATCGAGGGTTCCGTGGATCTGGCGGGCTACGACCTTACCGTGACGGCGGATTCGAGAGTGCGGGCCGATGTAAAGGCACGCGAAGTCGAGATCGCCGGTAGCATCCAGGGGAACGTGGTAGCGACGCGTAAGATCACGGTGCGAACCGGCGGCAAACTAATCGGAGATCTCCGTACACCGGGAATCGTCATTGAAGATGGATCCTACTTCAAAGGCAATATCGAGATCGTGACTGGTGAACCGCGGCAAGAGGAGAAACAGGCCGAACTGCCGGGTGCGCGGGCGGCCGGCGCAAACGCGTAGAAGTAGTTCTGGCATAAGCGCAACGTTTGGTTGCACATCGCAAGTGGAGCCAGGTGACGCTGTCGCCTGCTTCCGCTCTGTCCATTTTTGAGAAAGACTTACATGAATTTCGGATGATTTGGCGTTCGGCTCATGCGCCGGGCGTAGGATCGAACCGTTCTTGCGAGGGATACGCGGCCTAGTTCTCTGATTGGGAAACTGACAGGTACTCGGGCTTCGCTAGAACGTTCCGGTGATAGCTTTATGGGCATGAGGCGCCTCGTGTTCCTGATGTGCTTCGTCGCATGTTGGGCAGCGACGGACGTATCGCAACTTCGAAAACTGTACGATGCAGATCGCATGTTCGAGCTACGACGTGCATTGATCGAGAATGCGGTTGCTGACGAAGACGCCTCCTTTTATCGCGCGGCTGTGGAAGCTCGGTTCGGTCATGAGGTGGTGGCGATCGATCAAATTACACGATTCGTGGAGACGCATCCCGATTCGCAACTCCTCCGGAAAGCTAGCGAGGAAATGGCCGGGGCGTTCGAACGACTTGGGCGCTATGGTGATGCCGCGCGGGCATGGTCAGAAGCGCTCCGAAGAGAACCGGCTGATGACCCCGAACGGGCAGACGATTTGAACACCCAGCAACTCTACGAAACGCTGCGTGACGTTCCGGCGCAAACGGTGACTCTGGACGATTCCGGGACGATCCAAGCCCGGAGGAACGGACTCGGAACTTGGAACGTTCCTGTGGACGTGAATGGCCTTTCGGGTGATTGGATCTTTGATACGGGGGCCAACCTATCGACCATCACCGAATCCGAGGCGCGGCGAATGAAACTTACGGTCCGCGACACGGCCACATATGTGAGTGGGTCGACAGGAAAGAAGAATCCGTTGCGTTTGGCAGTAGCGACGATTTGCGGTTCGGTGGCGCATCTCTGCGGAACGTCGTTTTCCTGGTCCTTAGTGATCAGGCTCTGTATGTCGCACCCGTTAAGTATCAAATCAACGGCATCTTGGGCTTACCAGTCATTCGCGCCTTAGGTTGCATCAAGATGTCGCCTGGCGGTTTGCTCCGGATTGAGAAGGGTGAGACCGACCAACAGGGCGATCCAAATCTGTTCTTCCAAGAATTGACGCCTCTGATGGCGGCTCGCCACGGCGGTCGTGACCTGCAGATGTTCCTGGATACCGGCAACAACACGACGTTCTTGTATCCATCAGCCCGGCAAATACTCAGCCAGGGAGAAACTGCGAATCTAAGAAAGAAGCGAGAGCAGATGGGTGGTGCGGGCGGGACCACGAAGCGATCCTCAGAGATAATTCCTGCGCTTCGGTTCGAGATCTTTGGCAAAGAGGTTGAACTGAAGGACTTGAGTCTGATCTCGAAGCAGCCTTCAGGAGAATCGGGCTACCGTGACGGTGTGTTTGGAGCAGACGTGCTCGAGAATGGCTTTACCCTCGATTTTCGGTCGATGACATTCCGTCCCCTGGCACAGTAAACAACTCGAGTTGTGATCATCTGGCCACTGGTTCTCCTCCTCCTCTCATTATACTTGCGCCGCCGGTCCGGCCGGAGAGACCCGTCCCTTACAATCGGCTCATGAATGGACGACCAGGGCCCGACGAAACCGCCCCCTATTACTTCACCTACATTGACCAGGTGCCCGGCGAAAATGCGTTTCCAACGATGGAGACCCAGTTGAACGAATGCCTCCAGCTTTTTTCGATCATTTCGGAAGACCAATCTCTGCATCGGTATGCGGTCGGGAAATGGAGCATTCGGCAGGTGCTGAATCACCTGAGCGACAGTGAACGCGCGTTCGCATTCCGTGCTCTCTGGTTCGCCCGCGGTTTCGACACTCCTTTACCAAGCTACGATCAGAATATTGCAGCTGCGGGCGCCGAAGCCGACGCGATCCCCTGGTCTTCGCACGTCGAAGAATTCAAGCGAGTACGCTTCGCAACCATCTCGCTTTTCCGGAACCTTCCGGCTCAGGCCTGGATGCGCAGCGGCATTGCCAGTGACAATCCTTTCACCGTCCGCGCGTTGGCGTTCATCATTGTGGGCCACGTGGCACATCATTTGACGATTCTCCGACAAAAATATCTATGACTCTGGACTTTTCGCCATACTTACGACTTCAGTTCAGTCCTGTCCGGATCACGGCCTAGCCGTCCATACCGATCGATGAGAGCGGACAACCAACATTTCGAACAGATCGGCGCGTTAGAACGCGCAATCAATAGCAATGACTTCGAGCGTCTGACAAATCTCATGACGAAGACGCCCGAACTGCACCGCGCTCCACTTGGCTACAACAAAAATAGGCCGCTCACGTGGGTGGCAGAATGCCGAGTTCCACGGGAGAGGCCAAGTCGGGTGAGGCTCGCAATGGCGCAATGGATGATTGAAAACGGATCCGATGTCCACCAGGGCGGCGACGGGCCTTTGATGCGCGCCGCACTGGTCGGGGATCGCATTCCGATGATGGAACTGCTGCTGGCGAATGGAGCGAACCCAAACGCAGAGTGGAATGGAGACTTTCCCATCATCTTCAGTCCATGTGAGACGGTAGATCCGGTAGCGCTACGCTGGTTGCTCCGATCACGGCGCGAACCCGAATTGTGCTAGGGAGGGACGCAAATACCCGGGCACAGCGCTCGACTACGTAATCCAGTCATACTCGAGAAAGGCGGAACTTGCCCTGTGCATTGATCTGTTACTTGGGTCGGAAGCCACGACGAAATGCGGCGTACCCGAAATTATAGATCTTCTGCGAAGGCCGCCTGGATCTTCTGGCGCAGCACCTCGGCAAGGATCCGACGCTGGTCCACCGCCATTTTCCGGAGCTGGATTTCGGTGCAACAGGAATGCGCCGTTTGTCCCTTGCCGGAGGCACACTGCTACACGTTGCAGCCGAGTACTGCAACGTAGAAGCGAGCTCGCCTCTTGCTGAAACATGGCGCAGATGTGAACGCTCGAGCGACCGTCGATAGTGCGGGTGTCGGCAGCCAGACCGCCATGTTCCATTCGGCTTCGCAATTCGAAGACAAAGGGTTGGAGGTTACGCGACTGCTTCTCGATTCGGGAGCGGATCTGACCGTCGAAGCAAAAGCTACCAGGCCAACACGATGATCCTGAAGATTTTGTGGAAGGCAATGCCTTTGAACTACGCGTCTCGATTTCCAGGCGAAGACCAACACCATGACGGTCGGCTGGCAAATCGTGAAACGGTCTCGTTGCTACGAGCAAGGTATGCCAGCGACTCACGTCCGGCATCTGGACACGACCGCTAATCTGGGTACCCAGAGTTTACGCCGTTACGCGATCTGGCAAGAGAGCATCGTTGCCGCGTCCGTTTATTGTTTGCCGTTAGACCAAGGCGGTACGATCCCGTTCATTCGCGCATAATGCCACCAACTGTCCCATGTGCTCGTTGGCATGAACAATGATGCGCAGGTACATTCCGTCCACTGTGGCGTCGCGGTTCGCTATTTTGACCTTTTGCTGAAGATCAGATGCCTTGACGTTCGCATGTGCAGCTTTTACGGCATCCAGCGATCGCTTTAGCCAATTCATCATCTCCGGCTTCGAAGTGACGGATTTTTCCCATTCGTTCGACTTAATCTCCGACGGAAGCGGCGGCCCGGTAACGCTTAGCAGAGAGAAGTTCGCCATCGCTATGTGCATGAACACCTCGCCGGTGGACCGGACACCCGGAGCCGGACGCCACGCGTACTTGTCAGCCGGTATTGCCTCCGCCAACGCCACGAGTTGCCGAGACACATGGCCCCATTCGCCGTCGTAGCCTTGCCAGAGCCCCTCCAGCGGATCGATTCCTGCGCGAACTACCGCACAGGCCAGCACCATACAACCCAGAAGTCGCTTCATCATCGCCCCCGTTCTGTCGAATCATGTAGATCCTACATCAAAATGCATGGGAGCGGCTGAGCTTTTCCGGATGGAGGACGTGGCTCGGCACTGCCACGTCCCATTCCCGGCTTGGAAGGCTAGTCCGATGATCTCTCGTAATTCGCGCAGGATCCGTCGATTGCTCGAACAAGACAGTTGGCGCCGGCGAGCTAACGGCCTTCGCAGCTTACCCGATTGTTCCAGTCAACGAATGCTCCATTAGGATTGTCCCGCCAAGCCCAAACGTGCAACTCGAAGAATGCGGCTAAACCATACCGGTTCGGACTATTGACGAGTTGGAACGATTGGCCTTCCAATACCGGAGGACTGTCGTGATTGCTCATCCAGGTAGTCGCGTCAACGATAAACTCCACCCCAACCAGTCGAAGACGGTCTCCGGTGGGCTCGTAAATCAGTGCTTCGGGATGCGACGCGTCGATTTCCCCGTCGCCGACCAGTGTGCCATTAACGTAGTGAATGCCCATAGCGCCGTGATCAGGGCCACTGATGCAGCCAAGAAAAGGCTGGTATTGAGCATAGGTTGCGGCGTTCACATCCACAAATTGCCGGGTAGCGTTACGAACTATTTCCACCAGCCGAGCCGGAGCCGCATAGTCGTGCCCGGAATGCGCTTGTTCGGTGTATTGGATTCCAGGATCGGCCTTCGCAGTAAATGACGCAACGGCCGAAAGGCTGCCCACCAGAGCGATTCGCAAGGTGTTCTTCGCTCTTTGCTGGATGAAAATCTTGATTCGTGTGATCATGTTTGGTCCCCTTCGAGTTGAAAGTCGGTTGGAACCTAATCCGTCGACTTGACAGACTTGGCCCGAAACTCTCTGCTGGTAACTGCGGATTATTCCTCCGTTTTTGAGGGTTTTGCGAGAAAGCACTGGTCCCGCATCCTGATCTCAGACCGTTTTCCTCAATTGACGTCGCTTCGCTTACGCCCGATCTGCCGCCATAATTCTTTTTTCTGCTTCAGAAATGAATTTTGAAAAATAATGAGCTTAACTGTGACTTGCTTTCGCGTCTCTGGTATGCACGTCACCAAACTGCTTCGTCGCGTTAATGAAGGTGATCAGGACGTGATGGATGCCGTAATCCCTCTTGTCTACCAGGAACTGAAAAAGCTCGCTAGGGCACGTTTGCGTAGCGAGCTTAGCCCGGCACCGCTGGAAACGACAGCGTTGGTGCATGAAGCTTTCCTGAAACTGTCAGGGAGCAGGCATCCAGTGTACGAGAATCGTGCCCACTTTTACGGGATTGCTTCCAGACTGATGCGACAAATCTTAGTGGATGCTGCGCGAGCCAAAGCCGCTGCGAAGCGCGGTGCCGCACAGGTCATCGCCGTTGCTGAACTGCCCGATGTTGGTTCGCAACCTGACCGGTCCGTTCTGGCTCTGGAAGATGCGTTGCAATGGCTCGAAAAAGTCGATCAACTGAAAGGACGTCTGATCGAAATGCGGTACTTCGGCGGGATGACTGCTGAGGACTGCTCCTCTGATCCTATCCATACCGGTGCATGTGGTGCGGCGCGAGCTTCGTCTCGCCCAAGTCTGGCTTCGGAAACAAATGGCCGGCGAGAGCGCGATGACCGAAAGCACCGGTGCAAGTGAAGGATCATCTCTTGCAGGCCCGGCTCGCGCTCAGATTGCTTACCGCGCAGTTATCGTTTGACGCCGCGTCGTTCAGGGACCCTGCTCTGCCGCCTTCAGCTGATTGCCGAACGTAGGTGTTCTGAGGTGAGCGTGCTGCCAATGGCGCCAAAGCTCGATGCGCTGCGACTTCATTTCTTCGGCTTTGGGAGGTTTCCCTAGCCGCCGATATAGGCTTGAGATTGCCCGGTAAATACTCTGAGAGCTTCGGTGTCTCTCCGAGATCAGCCAATACGTCCGGCTTACTGAGCAGTCACTCGTTCTCAAGTAGTTCCTCGTAAGTTACGAGTGCCTGCTGGGGATTGCCTGCTTCAGCATCATGATCCGCAAGAGCACGAAGAGCTGTACAGGCGGCCTGCTAAGAAGGATCCGCTCGGCAGGCAGGTCCGTGTATTGTTGTTAGGATCGCGAATGCAGCATCGATTCGCCGTTTGGCTTCGAGAAGTCCGGTTCAACCGCCGTAGGACGTACGAAGATTTGGCAAGTATGGTTGCGTAGTCTCGGCTTGTCTTTCATACCACCCTTGATCTCGCCGAGCCGCTTGAGTCCCAGATCGTACACGGTAAGCGCCCGTCCGCGGATCACGATCCCGCAAGATATCGCCAAGTTCCCGTGCCACCGTTCCTACGCGTGCCGCGACTCGCAGCATCATTCAGCATCTTTCTGAGCCGCTGCATTGGTCATGTCCAGTCCTTGTTGCAAAACGTCGACTAGCTTCTTCCGGCTTTTCCAGGCTGACTGCTTCCGCTCCGCCAAGGATGAGCCCCTCCCGGTATATCGGTCCGTACTGGCTGAAGAAGCGCACGGTCTCGGTCGTGTAAGTCGCCTTCTGAGATATGTCCCGCGCCTGCGCGGATGGTCTTCAGCGATCCTTCGAGATCACCCTGATACCGGAGTGCATTGGCCAGACACGCTTAAGCAACTGGCCAGACATCTTGCGCTGAAGCCATCGAATCGCACCAGTTCGGCGCCCCTGCCGGCATAACGAACTCCATCCGCATACAGGTGCCTGTTTACATACGTCAGAGCCACGTTTGCGTAGAGAAGTGCGGTGCTGCTGCGCGCGGCGTGAGCATCACCAGGCCGCAGGATCTTGTGCAAGCCGCAGGGCGTGGTCACCTCGAGTTGTCCTGGCGCGAGAACGCTTCCAGACGCTCGACAGTCCTTCGCGTATGTGGCAATGACATCAGCTCTGCCGATCTTCCGTGTCGGCCAGGATCATCCGATCGTGGGCAATCAGGGCGGAACGGAATAGCGCGGCCCGATCGTTCGGCCGGCGAGCGAGTACTGCATCGATGAGGGCGTCCGCCTTCTTCAGGCTATCTTCCGCTTTTGCAGTTTCGCCAAGGTTGAATTCAGCATTCACGCCTTGGATCCGGGCCATGCGCCAATATCCATCCGCGATCTCCTCCGCGAGTATCCGGATCTCCTTTAGCCTGCGGGGAAAGACCCTCAAGATATTCCAACGAAGCTGCCACCAGGCGTCGTCGGGCTACTACGGATCCGGGCAGTGTTCGAATCGCCGAATCGAGATCAATGAGCTTGTTCGAAAGCTGTCGCAACTGGTCGAAACGTTGTTCAGCCAAAACCCGCTCCTGATTTGCCATATAGAGCCCGACGGAAAGACTTGCAATGACCAGCAGCGTAGCTGACGACGGGCACCCAGCGGCGGCGCAGAAACTTCTGCGTTCGGTACCATGTTTCGCCTTTTCGTGCCCGAATCGGCCGTGATTCGAGGTAATTTTCAAGATCTTCCGCAAGCTGTTCCACCGAGATGTATACCGCTCACGCGGATCCTTGCGCAGGGTCTTCAAAAGGATGAACTCAAGGTCACCCTTCAAAGCAGGGACCAGCTTCGAAGGCGGAATGACCTTGCCTTCGGATTAGACGACGTTCTTCACTCCATGAGCATCGCGATCGAACTGGATTCGGAGACTCTCCTGTCAGTAGCTAAAAAGCACCGCGCCAAGCGAGTAGATATCTGTTGCTGTGGTGACTGGAGCGCCACGGGCCTGCTCGGGGCTCGCCATATTCCGGTGTGAGCATGCGCATGGTCGTCACAGCAGAATCCGCGGTCAAATCGAGCATTTTCGCAATGCCGAAATCCAGCAACTTAGGTTCGCCTTCGTTGGTAACGAAGATGTTGCTGGGCTTGAGATCACGGTGTACGACCAAGTGACGGTGTAGATAACCTACGGCTGCACAACCTTGAGAAACAGCCTAATGATCTGCCGAATACCCAGATCTTTGGCGAAGACATCGATAGGCTGTACCCTCGACGTACTCCATCACCAGGTACGGCTGGCCATCCTCTCGATGGCCTGCGTCCAGAAGTCTGGCTATATTAGGCTGATCGATCGTCGCCAGGATCTGGCGTTCGTTTAGAAAGCGTGCCTTGAATTCAGGAGAATTGGCGGTGTGATTCAGCAACTTAACCGCGACTTGCTGCTTCACTTCGCCATCGACACGCTCCGCCAGATAGACCTGGCCCATGCCACCCCTGCCGAGTAGCTTCGATAAGTGATAAGGTCCACAGCGAAGGCTGGTTTGATCAGGCGGCTCTACAACCAACTTCGCAATTTCGCCGATGTCCCGCGAGAACCAAGATTCGGTGTCGTGATCATACGTGATCAGCGCCTCCACCGTGCGCCGCGTTTCGTCCTCGATCGTCATGGTCGATGAAGTATTGAACGCGAGAGTGAAGCGGCAGATCCACCACATCCAGGAAGACCTGCTCCACGCGTGTTAACACCGCGACACTTCCTTGCCGATGCAGCGGCTTGCCTGTTGGCCGCAGGAACTGAGAAGCCGGCACGTTGCCCGATGTCGTGTGCGCGCTCGCATCGGTCAGCCCGCCCTGTGAGTGGGAAACGACATTGCCTGACAATCTCGTAGCGCGCGTGCAGCTTTCCGTGCATGCCGTCGTGGGCCTTATTACCTAGCCAGGATGCGGCAACCGCGACGTATCGATGCGGAATTTTGTTCTTTATTGTGGAATTTCCCGACGGATCTCGCAGTTAGTTAGTAGAGGAGCTCTCGAAGAACCTGTTATCCGATCCGCTCTCTCGATAGAAGGAAAAATACGCCACATGGTCAGTCGCATCCTTACGTTCGTCTACGGGGCAGCCAGTTATGCCCTTTTCCTCGTGACAATCCTCTACGCTATCGGATTCGTCGGCAATTTCGGTGTACCAAAGTCTGTTGATTCAATGTCGCGAACACTCCATGGCAGAGCGCGCTGTTGATCGACCTGGGACTGCTTACGATGTTTGCCTTGCAACATAGTGTGATGGCCCGCCCTGGATTCAAGCGGCTTCTCACCCGGATCTGTACCGGCCACGATAGAGCGAAGTACGTTTGTACTGGCGAGCAGTGCGGCGCTCTTGCTTCTGTTCTGGTTATGGCAGCCGCTCGGGGGCACGATATGGAACGTGCAAAGCGGGTGGGGAAGACTAACGCTTTATGCCGGATTTGCGTTTGGGTGGGCGCTTGTCTTTCTGTCGACTTTCGTTATCAATCACTTCGATCTCTTTGGACTTCGACAAGTCTGGCGACACCTCCTGGGCAAATCGCAGGCCGGTGTGCGATTCAAAACGCCATTTCTTTACCAGATTGTGCGCCATCCTCTCTACCTGGGTTTCTTGTTTGCCTTCTGGAGTACTCCGATTATGACGGTCACGCATCTGGTATTCGCGCTGGCGACAACGGCTACATCCTTACCGCCATCCAATTAGAGGAAAGAGATCTGATGCACGAGCACCCGGAATACGCAGACTATCGGAAGCGGGTGCCCATGCTTGTTCCCGGGTTGCCAAAGGTGCATGGAGTGGAAAGCGATAGAAGATTGGCGTAGTCTCCAGTCGTGACATTCACGTGTCCGGCCTCAATTCTCGAATCCCGGACGCCGAAGCGCCTCCTTCCGCGCGGGTAAACAGGCATTGCAAACTGCATCCTGGCCGATCGGGTGAGCCAGAACAACCAATTCATTTTCGAAATACGCTTAGCGTCACGCAAGTAAGGCTGAATGCCAGACGTCACCAGGCTTCGGAGGATGAAATGGCACTTCCCCTGCTTAGTACCTGTCGGCTGATTCAAACCTTACTGGCTAAGAGATCAATCCGATCAGATCCGCGATTCATCCGCGAGCTCTGTTCGTATGTGGAGTTACTGAATATGAAATCAACAAACCGAATACTATCTCTCTTCATGTTTATCGCGCTTGCAGCAACAGCCTCGGCGGCAAGCGTCACATATGCGTTTCAGGCAGATGTCCCGACCAACGACGGGCCCATGCCTGGCAGCTTCGTCCTGACGGTGCCTGACTTTATCACCGGTACTCCGTCGAGTCAATTCATGGGGACGGACCTCACCTCTTGCTCCGCGCCCGGAACCGGCCCGTGTATTGCCCAATTTTCGGTCGGACCTTCTCCCATCAGTGGTCTGGCGAACGACATCGGGTTCGGAGATGACCTTTGCTGTTTCATCTACTTCTTCCCGGACATGACTTTCACGACCCCAGGCACATATACGGCCGATCCTTTTCACTCTGCCGGGAATGCAACTCTCACGGTCAGCGTCAGTGATGCTCCAGAACCAAGCACTTTCGGCTTGGCCGCGGGTTCTCTGTTCATGGTTGGCTGGATTGTTCGAAAGCGTTGGTCGACGCGATAGTGATCGTCCGGCCACACCGAAGTTGGCCGACAAAACTCCTGGTATTTCGCAGCGAGAGCTTGTCCGTTCCGAAACGCGGGCAAGCTCTTTCTGTGTCATTGCAACTCGGTGTAGCGGACGAAACTGCAAGCCTCGGTGCTGCAGCCCAGTCTTGGGAGCGCAGGGTGTGTGTGCCTGTTGCGTTCTGGGCTTCATGGGTGCCTTGCTTGCCCAGAGCGCTGCCTGCGTTCGAAGACATCGATCAAGCAATACCATCGCCGATCCTGGCGCGTGACTCAGACGTAGCTTAACCACCACGTCCGGCCGCCTGCCTTCACTCGTCCCAGCCATCGGCAGAACGGGTACAATGCCATCAAGACGAGCACCCACACGAGATAAACCGCCGGCAGCGTTAGCCCATATCCTTTCGGATAAAAGCGGTAGGTCGTCATCATCTGATCGATTCTGAAACCCTGGAGTGCCCCCAACCCTATGCTCAGCGTATGGATGAGTAGCAAGTGCATCACATAGAAGGCGAAAGGTACCCGCCCGAACACGATAAGTGTGTCTTTGACCGCTCCTCTCATGCGATTTGCGAACGAGCACATAATCGCAGCTGGTCCGAGTGTCATGAACAGATAGTCCAGACTCGGCGGGTACTTCGTTAAGTTCAGAAAGTCCATTACCGTTGCGATCACTCCGGCAGATTGTATCTGCCATGGATTGGCATCTCCGTAGATATCGCTTCCGCGAAGTACAAGAAATCCGGCAATCAGTGCTAACCCTGCTCGACGTAGTTGAATGTGGCGGCGAGGCGCAGGCTGTTCGAATACCCCGGAGATTCCGAACCCGAGCGTCATGACACCCAGCCAAGGCAGCAGCGGATAGGCAAATCTGAACAGGAAAGGTCCGACGTGCATTGTCATCTGTGAATGCAGGGCGACCCAGATCGGCCACCCCTCATCGGTCAGTTTGCTTGCTGGCCAGACCGGGTCAAGCATGTTGTGAAACGCCAGGATTGCGACTCCTATTGCACAGCAGGAGCGACGTCCCAGCAATTGGAGGACAGAAAGAGCAACCATGCTTGCGCCAATGGCCCAAATTACCTGCATCGAAAGGAAGATCAGCCCTCCAGCTTGAGCAACACCCTGAGGCGAGAAGGTCAAAATCGTGGATATGACGTAAACTTCCACAAAGATGAGCCACACGCCTCGCAGCAAGAGAAATCTAAAAAGTTGAATCGGACCCTTTCTCGTTCTGATCAGACCGGCACTGGTGCCCGCGAGAAGGACAAACACCGGCGCGCAGAAGTGAGTAAGCCAACGAGTCGCGAACAATCCAGCCGTGATGTGTGGGTTCGCCATTGGATCTTGCTCGGTGCCATATAAGAAGAAGTCCCGTACGTGGTCCAGGGCCATCAAGATAATCACCAAACCCCTGACTATGTCAATTTCGGCGAGGCGATAGACTCGACGATCCCGGACTCTTGCTATTAGCGTTTCGGTTGACGCGATCGCATTTGCATGGGGCATGCCTTCTCAGATCTCCTGACTGTCAGTGCGGAATCTGCGCAGCACTTTGCCGGCACGCTAGCGCAAGTTGATGGGTTTCGAAGGGAATTCGGAGTAGTAAGAAAAAAACGCAAGCAGACCTGAAATTCACACTGCAGGTGAATTCCAGGTCTGCTTGCGTTCAGTCGAGTGATTCTAGCGGTCTTAAAAGAGCCGTGATTTGACCAGACTCTCCAAATTTGGACACTACTCGCGGACAGAAATTCTGGAAGTTGCTTCTGCTTGGGGGGAATGAAAAGATGATTGCCGTGCGGCAGCCGCCTGAAACTTAACCGTCACGCCGAGATGCCCAAATTGCATACTGCGGACGGAGGTCTTTCCTTCCTGCGTAAGCAGAACTAGCGTGCTCCCTTTGAACTTCTCGCCGCTTGTAGTACTCTGCGCCGGTATCCGGATGGATTTGCCTTGGCCACGGACAGAAATAATCAGGCCGACCATCGCCTGATCAAGCTCGAAGGCATAAGGACCAGGAGGCATAAGCGCACCGCCCCACTGGGTCTCGACCGGCAAAGTGAAGTCGCCGCGGCTAACCGGCGCGCTGAATGCATTCGTTCCGAAGATGATTGCGGAGCACGCAATCAGAACTATCTTGGAAAATTTATTTGTCAGAATTGAACTCATTGTGAACCTCTTCGTTCTGAGGCGAAACGGTGTCTCCTCGCTTATACCTGCGGATACCGTGCTCAGAATTGAAAAGAAATACTTCTGACCCGCGGCTTTATCTGCAGCCGAGGTCATGATGCGTTGCTCTTGAGGCCTAAGGTGCGCTAACCACCAGATGCGCAATAGATGCCTTTGCATGTACGACCTGAAATAGATCCGGATCAGCATGCCTCCAGGTTTGTAAGAACTGCGTATAGGTCTGACGCGCGACTGTCAGATCCTTCTTCTTTTCGGCACAGAGCGCAATTCCATACAAAGCAAATCCAGAGTTTGGTCTTTGTGCGAGAGCGGCCCGGTAGGCATTCTCAGCCCGCGACCAGTCCGGCACCTCGAAAAAGGCGTCCCCTTCCGATTCACGCACCGGTCTTATGTACGCCGGTGGCTCACGATACCCGAGTGCTTTTTGTGCCGCCGCCGCTTCATCAAACGACGCCGATGCCTCGTCGGCTTTCCCCGAAAGGGCTTGCAACCACGCTCGCAGTTCGCCCGACATCACGGAGAGAGTACGCAGGAGTGAAGGCAGGAGAGCGTCCGGCGACAAAGGACGTTGTGGTTTTCCTCTTACAAGGCCAGGAGGTTGAGGCATTTGCTTCGCTCGCGAACGCGCAGCCGTCAGTTCGCCATCGAACTCGTTTCGCAGACGGTTAGCTTGCTGCCAATCGCGGTCTTTGTACGCCTGCATAGCCGCCGCGAAGCTCAACAGTTCTCGCGAGAGAAACTGCAGATTGGGCCATTGTTCCTGGATAGTTCTTTGCGACAGCGTAGTTCTGATCTTTTCCCAATCGGCCGTACGGAGCGCAACCGGGAATTGTGGGTCTATGCGAGAAATGGAATCGCGGGGCTGATAGACATAGAGCGTTGATTCGAGTTGCCCGCGAGCGCCGGCTAGCTTGCCGGAAGAGAGAGCTGTCGCGTCCTTGAGCTTGCCTTCCTCCATGAAATTCGCGATCGAGTACATGAGGTTGTGAACGTAGTTCCAGTCGTCTTCCGGTCTGACATTCTCGTCTCGCATGTATTGTTCGTCAACGCGCGTCGAAGAAGCAAAGGACTGCTCTGCGAGTTCGTATTGCCCAAGCACGAAATAAATGTGCCCGGGCATATGAACCATGTGTCCGGAGTTCGGAGCTAAACGGGGCAGGATTAGTGCACTTCCGAGAGCCTGATCCGCATGATCTGTCGCCTCCAAGGCATGGATAAGGTAGTGGTTAGCCGCAGAGTCGTCCGCCCTCCTCGCGAGAATTGAGCGCAATAACTCGAGTTGTTCTGAATTTGGAGTGTAGGAGGAGAGGAAAAGCTTTGCTTGCCCATCCTCGGGATATTTGCTGACGAGCTGACGCCAGAGCCCGACTGGGTTCCGGCCGTTAGCTCCTGCTGCCGTTGCTTCAATGTAGAGGCGTTCCCTTTCGCTGCACTTCGACCTAAATTCCATAGCTTTGGCTAGGGAATCGGCCGCATAACCGTGATTGTTCCCGTGGAAAAACGAGAGCGCTTTGTATAGCCCCCAGTAGCACATTGCGCACTGGCGGTCTGAGCGAATGCTCTGTTGAAAAGCTCGTGCAGACTCGTAATCCCAGAAATCATGGAATAGATTCAAGCCCTGGTTAAACCAACGCTGAGCCTCGCGATTGGCCGTAATCTTCAGCTCAGAATTACCAATGCCCTTCATGCGTTTCGGGGGAGGTAATTGTTCCGGATCTGTCTGATCCTCGGTTTCTCTCTCATGCGCGTGCTCCGCCATTTGGCCATGCGCTGACGTGGTGAAGGAAAGTGCCAAACAAATCGTTCCGATCAGATTCGCTCTCGAAAGTCTCACGTCGACTCCACACCTCCGGGAAATCCAGCTGCTGACGTTGACGAGAACGTCACCTTCGGGTTTCATCCTTCCTGGTAGGTGACGAGAATATCTTCCTAAAAATGCCTGATGTCCGTAACCTCTCGCCGTTTCAGTTGTATTAAGTAGGTGCCGGTCAAGGGCCGTCGACGGTTACTGCAAGTTCCATGAGCTATCGCGCGCGTATCTCGTTCTTCGTTCTGCCTCTATTTCTTGCGGTCCTGCCGCTTCAAGCCGACGCCGTGGACGACTATGTTCTGGCTGAAATGCCAAAAATGCGCATTCCCGGTCTGTCCCTTGCAGTCGTGAAAGAAAACCGGCTGGTTAAATCGGTCGGATATGGCCTCGCAAACATTGAGACCGGCACGGCGGCAACAGCTGACACCGTGTATAAGATAGCGTCGCTCAGTAAGCCGATTCTGGCAACGGCAGTGATGCTACTGGTGCAGGAAGGGAAGATCAAGCTCGACGATAGGGTTTCGAAATACCTGGACGACTCGCCTGCTTCATGGGAAGACATCACGGTACGCCACCTGCTATCCCATACCTCCGGAATCGTCCGCGACCCCTACGAATACTATCCTTATAGCGATCAGCCATCGAAACATCTCGTGACGTCCGCGTACGCGATCCCGTTAAAGTTCCGGCCCGGCACCGATTGGTTGTACTCGAATCTTGGTTACTACGTACTGGCGGAAGTGATCGGCAAGGCTTCGCAACGCCCATGGCATGAATTTGTTACTGAACGTATTCTTTCACCGGCAGGAATGACGGCTACACGCCTTACCAGCGTTGAAGCCATAGTTCAGCACCGTGCGAACGGATATGAGAACGGACCAAACGGCTTCGTCAATGCTCCGAATTGGATCGCCGTTCGGCCGAGCGGTGCATACCTTTCGACTGTGCTGGATTTGGCCAAATGGGATATTTTCATGGACTCAAGAAGTCCGCTGAAGCCTTCCATTCGAGCTGCTATGGACACTCCGTCCAAGCTGGCAGACGGCAAGCCAGTGAATTATGGATTGGGCTGGAACGTTGATTCGTTCCTTGGTCATCAGACGGATTCACCATGACGGCCAATACCCCGGCTTTCGCGGCGATTATGAGCGCTTCGAAGACGACAAGCTGACCATCATCTTGCTCGCCAACTCAGGAACCGCCAGATTGGAGCGATTGGCTCTGAAGATTGCAAGCTTCTACTCAAAGGAACTTGTTAGCCCCACGTTCCAGGCGAGTGAAAGACCGATCGATCAACCGATCCAAGTCGCCAAACCAGCTTTCATTTCGGTCACCGTTAAGAATGGTCCGCGCTCCGCACCCGAGAGTGTGATTGAGTTAGAGGTTTGGGATCAATCCCTCAAAGCCATTTACAAGCAAAGCAAGACAAACGAGAACTTCGATGCGGGTGAGTCGAAGACGTACGAATTCACCTGGACGCCCAGCCAAGCTGGAGAGTACACCGTTAACCTGGGCGTCTACGGTCCGAAGTGGGTAACGAGCTATTTCTGGCATCAGGGAATGGCGAAGGTTCGAGTTCGTTGATCACGATGGAGTTCGTATCTTTCCTGAACAAGCAGTCGATTCTCGCGCTAGCCCTTATGTCAGCAAGCCTTTAATTTGGCTAGTGATGGAATCTCGAGCCTTGGCCGCGGGAATAAGGCGTTCAAGCAGGCCCAGATCAGCATCGATCGTGATATCTGTATCGGTGACTTGGATTGTGCCTTTTATCGGTGTGCTGAGAAACCCCATCTTCGCCGAGACCGAAAAATCCAAGGTCGATCCCTGCCAGCTTCGCCGTTCTTCCACGAGCTGAATCGGCATACTGATGCCCCGAAACAAGTCGTCGAAGGAGCGATCGACAGATCGCATCACTTCCTCCTTAGACTTCGTGTGCGAGACGGTGATCCGCATTCGCTCCTATTATCGTCCGCGTGGCGAATCGAACGACAACACCATTGAAAATACAACCAATATCTCATCGCGCCAATCATCCCGGTGTTTGCCGGACTGCATTTTGACGTCCGAAGCGCGCCTGGAATGAATTTTTTGCTGAAAATGTTCATTTCCTTAGCCATTTCGCGGCTTATTAGCGCGTAAAGCAGAGAAGCCGTTGTGAATGGCTTCGGTTGAACCCTTCTTGGTAAACCTATGCCCCAGATCCTGTTCAGTTTGGCCGAACCCAGAGTCCTCGTTCTAGCTGTTCTCTGTGCCAGCGTCACTGCATATTTTGTCTCGTTGCACGGAAAGACGCGAGACGTGTTGTTTCTCATTGGAGCTTTCTCCTGCTGGACCCTGCATTTTCTGCTCTCCGTGTGCCGCGAATCTTTCTATCCGCTACCAGGAGTGATCCTCCTGGCCGAAATGTGCTTCGGACTTGCTGGACTTGTTCTCTTTGTAGGTTTCGCGTACAACTTCCGTGGAACGCTGTATCCGCGGGAGTTACGCGTGGGATTGATCTTCGCTACGGCTATCGTTGCGGGTTGCTCAGCTGTGCTGATTTATCAGATCGTCGCAAACCGGCCTTTAAACTGGTGCCTGGGAAGCGGAACCAGTTTAGTCTTGTTCCTTTGGGCCGAGGCCGTCCTGATTCGGAAATGGATCAGCGCTGCGAGCCAGCGAGAAGCCCGGCCATATCGTGATTTCGCGCTCGTCTTTCTTCTGTCCGTTGCCGCTGTGGGCGTGTACTTCTTGCGTGACATCGGGCTCTTTCCGGCTGAACCCGCCTCCGTTGTGTGCAGTCTCCTTTACCTTTCCACCCTGGGAGGTTTCACGTTGGTGTACGTCAACAATGCTTTGATTCCGACGACGTTTCGCGTCAAAATTGTCGGCGCAACGCTGTTCACCATCCTTGCGGTTTTGACGGTCACCTGGACGGCCGTTGTTCCGTCCCGAACCGAATTGGTTTCCCCTGCATTGGTCACTAACAGTCATGCAACTCGAGTGAGTGTACCGGCTAGTCTATCTATGTCTGATCCCGAAGTAGTTAGCCGGGTCAGTATTCAGAAGACAGTGGTCGGCTACAACTACTGCATCTTCGGATCCGCTTTATTCGTGCTCACCCTGTTTCCGGCCTTCTTTCGTCTGAGTCTCGTCACGCCGTTGAATGCTTTGGTGGAGGCGGTTGATCAACTCGACGGCGGCGCACGAGACGTCCAACTTCCGGTCTTGTTCAACGACGAAATCGGACGTCTCACAATGAATTTCAATCAGATGACGCGCGGTCTGAAAGCTGCCGAAGACGATATCCGGTGCTACGCGGAGTCTCTAGAATTCAAGGTTCAGGAGCGAACGGCGGAGTTGGCTCAAAAAAACAAAGAAAACGAGCGACTCCTGCTCAATATTCTTCCCGCTACTATCGCCGAGCGGCTAAAGCAGGGCGAGGCGGTCATTGCAGACGCCTGCTCGGCAGCTACTATCCTGTTTGCCGATATCGTAGGCTTTACTGACCTGAGCACGCGCGTCACTCCCGCCGAACTCGTGGAGCTACTCAGCGGGCTGATCTCGGACTTCGACCGGCTCGCACAGCAGCACGGCGTCGAGAAAATAAAAACGATTGGCGATTCCTACATGGCGGTTTCGGGTCTGCCACAGGCACGTCACGACCACGCAGAAGCGGCGGTCCGACTCGCCCTCGACATGCTCGACGCTGCAGCTAAGCGTAAAACACGCGACGGCAAGTCCCTTCAGCTCCGGATTGGAATTAACTCTGGACCCGTGATCGCAGGTGTGATCGGAATCCATAAGTTTGCATATGACCTCTGGGGAGACACGGTCAACATCGCGTCACGAATGGAAAGTCATGGGGAGCCCGGGCGCATCCAGATCACTGAGGCAACATACAATTTGTTAAAAGAGCAATACGATTTCGAATCGCGCGGGCAACTTGAAATAAAAGGGAAAGGCCTAATGTCCACCTACTTCGTCCCTGTTCGCACCGCAAATCGTGGCGGCGTAGCCAAAAGACTACAGCTCGCAGCTGCCTGATTAGCCACGCTTCTTTTTGCGGGCTGCCTGCGCTCCGGTCAATACAACAGAGTGCCCGGTGAATCCAGAAGAGATGTGAAAAGATATGGGCTAACCCGCGATGAGCACTTTTTGGCAAGACCTGAGGTATGCAACGCGTACGCTCCTTCGCAGTCCAGGTTTTGCTAGTGCAGCGGTCATTTCTCTCGGATTGGGTATTGGCGCCAACACCGCGATTTTTACGCTGACGAACGCTGTGTTTCTTCACTCTCTGCCAGTCAGGGATCCGTCGCGTCTCGTCGAACTTTACACCGTAGATCATGCGACACGCACGGCTGCTCCGAATCTTAGTCGAACGCCGATGTCTTACCCGAACTTCATCGACTTTCGTGAAAAGAATCAGGTGTTTTCGGCGATGGCTGCTTTCACCCAAGGTGGCGCTACGCTCAGCGGCTTTGGAAAGCCGATCCAGCAAGCGTTGTTTCTGACTTCAGCAAACTACTTCGATGTGCTGGGAGTACGACCGATCGCGGGACGAGCTTTCCGTGCCGACGAAGACCGCACGCCAAATGGCAATACGGTCGCTGTTCTGAGCTATTCGCTTGCGCAGAGGCTGTTCGGGTCCACGGTGGCCGCAGTAGGCCGGACAGTAAATCTCAATCGGATTTCCTACGACGTCGTCGGCGTCGCTCCGGAGAACTTCAAGGGCACATTCACTGTCGGCCCCGTGGAAGTCATCTGGGTACCGCTTAGCATGCATAGCCAGATCTTCAACGGAGTTGTCGAGCAATTTTTCAACGATCGCCGTTTTCGATTGATCAGTTCGTTCGGACGACTAAAGCCCGGGATAGACGAGCATCAGGCTTTAGCGGCGCTACGGATCATTGCTTCAAACCTGGAAACTGCTTACCCGCGCGACAATCGGGGCGCACGGTTGAGACAGCGCTGCTGAACGAAGCCGCACTCGGATTTCTGGGGCGTGGACAGACGAGTGCCGCGGCCTTTGCGTTGACCGCTGCCGTGGGTTTCATGCTGCTGATCGCCTGCGCTAATATCGCAAACCTTTCTTTGGCGCGAGCTACGAGGCGGTCGCGCGAAATGGGGGTCCGAGTTGCCTTGGGAGCCGGCCGCGGACGGCTCATTCGACAATTGTTGACCGAGGCGGAAGTGCTCGCGCTTGCCGGCGGGCTGCTCGGTGTGGGCATCGGATGGCTCGGGGCAAGAGCTTTGTGGGCCCTTCGACCCGCATTTCTTTTGCAGAGCGATATCGATATGCGCATCGACCTTCGGGTGCTTCTCTTCACGGCAGGCGTGAGCTTGTTGACAGGGCTGCTGTTTGGAATAGTTCCAGTCCTGCGCATTTCGACTCCGGACCTTACAACATTGCTGAACAGCACCGGACGAAGCAACATACAAGGGGGCAGCCGAAATTGGCTCAGAAACGGGTTGGTTGTTGGCGAAATGGCAATGGCGCTCGTTGCGCTATCAGGTGCTGGCCTTTTCATTCGTAGCATGCAACGCGCAGAACAGATCAACCTCGGATTCGAACCCGAGAACTTGTGTATCTTTGGTTTCGATCTGTCTTCGGAAGGCATGACGCCTGATCAGGGAAGGGAATTTGCGCGCACGGTGTTAGACAGGGTCAGCAACGTCCCGGGTGTTGCATCGGTCGCCGTTGCGGGTAGCGGACCTCTGGGCGGAGGATTCCTGCAAACGATGTTTCGTGAAGGAGATCCTGTCGATCCCAGACTAGGCGTCCTCACCCTAACAGCTCCCGTTTCGTCCGGGTACTTCGAAACCATGCGCATTCCAATTCTTTCGGGTCGGACCATCAACAAGTTCGACCGCGCGGGATCGAAGCGTGTTGCTGTCATCTCCGAGGCAATGGCACGAGAGATGTGGCCCGGCCAGCAAGTCATAGGGAAGCGGTTTCATTCCCCGGGCGGCGGCGCCGACTTGTGGGAAATCGTGGGTATATCGAAGAACACAACTGTTTTCCAAGTGGGTGAAAAACCTCAACCCGTTGCGTACGTCTGCGTTCGACCAGAGCTATCAGGGAACGATGGTTGTGCACGTCAGGACTTCGGTGGAGCCGGGACGGATTTTGCCGGCAGCAATGGCGGCGACGCAATCGCTCAATCACGATTTGGCTTTGCTGAATCCTCGTACGATGCGAACGGTAGTTGAGCAAGCACTGTGGGCGCCGCGCATGGCGGCTGCACTCTTCGGATTGTTCGGGGCGCTAAGTCTGATATTGGCGGTCATTGGTGTGTATGGCGTAATGGCCTACGTCGTTCTACAACGTACAACCGAAATCGGCGTGCGCATGGCTTTAGGTGCTCGTACGGCGGATGTACTTCGAATGGTAGTTGGCCAAAGTATGCAAGTCACAGCGATCGGTGTGCTCTTAGGAACCGCGGTCGCCTTAGCACTTACCCGCTTAGTGGCAAATTTGTTGTTCGACGTTTCACCGCATGATCCGACAACATATCTGACTGTCACTGGAGTACTTGCAGGGACTGCACTGCTGGCCGCGAGTATCCCGGCCTGGCGCGCTGCAAGCATCGATCCAGCCACGGCTTTACGGCAGGGATAGCATCGTCGGGTTTGAGCGCTGAGTTCGGCCGCCGACCCACTCCGGGAATCAACCTCACTCGCCGGCATCGTAGCGATGACAGCCGTCTATTGCCCCTTGTGTGACGTGAAATTCACCAAGATCGTCGCACAGCTACCGGAGCTGTCCAAAGATTGCGGCAGGATCATAGGACAAAGATCAAAGACGGTCTCCCGCTCCATGCCGCACTCTCGTGTGCATTTTCCCAACTACTTACTTCTAGAGCGCGTTAAGGTCACCAGGGTTCGGCAATGGAACCACAGGACGAAAGCTCCGGAACAAGTTCTCGTACAGCTTGGCGAGTCGGGTTCTCTCGATGGCGAAACTCAAAACCGAAGTGAGAACGATACTGATGAAGACCACGCAGTACGTCACCGCTTGAAGTTCAGCTCCTCCCTCCAGGCGCTGTTCCAGAGGAAGCGAGGCAAGAACAACTGCGGCAAGCCCCTTAGGGCTCAAGATTGCCACCAGGCACGCATCTCGTTTTGGCGTTGTCCTGTGATCTAATCCGAACCACGTTGCCGGGATGCGCAGGAGGAAAATGAGCACCGTAAGCGTCAAGCCGATGTAGACCAGGCGGAAATCCGTAAAACGGATGGAAACGCCTACGTACACAAAGAAGAAAGTTTTCAGGAGAAACACCGCCTCACCCATAAAGATGCGCTCCGTTTCGTTGAGCGTGATTGGATCATGGGGAAGATAACGGCGCATCCAGAAGATGCCATGAAATACCTGGATATTGCCCAGCACGGCACCGAACACAGCAGCTGCCACGTAACCACTGAAGCCGAGGAGTTCGACACAGCCGAATAAGACGAACACAAAGGCAGGCGTGGTGAAGATCGAGTTCTCCAGTCCACGGATCCGGCGCAGCATTGCGGACCAGAGGAATGCACCTGCCAGGCCCGCCATACCAGCCAGCAACAGGGTCGCGATGAGATTACCGATCATCGGCCCTAAACGAAGTCCACCCATCCGAAAGCTGTCCAGGAAGCCCATTGCGACGACGATGCTGAGGACGTCGCTCACTGCGGACTCCAGGAACACGATCGTTTTCGAAGATTCCTGCATCGTCAGCCTGCGAGCGAGCGGCACAATCACCGCAGGAGAAGTAGAACCGATGATTGCTCCCAGAGTAAACGTCATCCGGAAGTTCAAGTGGAGCAAGTAATGACCCGCAGTTCCCACCGCGATCATGGTCAGAAGAAAATTGACGAAAGTAAGCGTGAGGGTAGAGCGCACGACGCCGCGCAGAATTTTGAGGTCTATGCTCAGCCCGGCTTCGAAGAGAATGATGACGAGAGTAACGGTGGCAAAGACCGGCCCGACGGCACCAAAATTCTCGGGTGTGACCAGGTGAAGAACAGGGCCGAGCAGAATGCCGATGATCGTGAGCAGCAGGACATCTGGAACTCTGGTGCGGCTGAATAAGCCCGTAAACGCATGCGCCACGAAGATCAGAAATCCTACAACGAGGATGTTGGTAGCTACGTGCATGCTTTAGCCCAGGATGCTACTGTCGACCTCCCGAAGAGGCGAACGATAAGAACGTCCAATGCTTAGGAACGGTGCTTGAGCCGGCGTGCGCGTGCGGCATACCGATTCAGAACACTATGAAGTTCACTTCCGGAAGCGGGCCATGAGATGCCTCCTCCCAAAATTTGCTTGTTCGTCAGCGGACGGCCAAAGATCTCCGCATTGTCGTCCACATCCTGACGTAAGGTGGCCCCGCTCAAAGAAACACCAGCGAAGGCGCCGCGCGCGCGCGAGTAAGACAACATCTCCGCCCGAAAACTGGCATCCGTCTGCGCCGTGGATGACCGACCGACCGGTCCGCCCGCTACTTCCGCTGCTCCGCCCAGCGTAAAGCGTGACGACAAAAGGCGCTGTTCGCCTTTCGAATTCATCACGAGCAAAACAAGATCGGTCTCAAGCAGCCCGATCTGAAAACCAACACTTCCGCCCTCGATTCGGACAGAAGCGGGGGCCGTCCAATCGGCTCCGCGACGGCAGGAAAAGAAACCCTTGCCGTATTTACCGCCCCCGATGAAGGCCGCTTGTTTCAATCCAGGCACAATAACGATGCAATGTGCACGCGCCAATAGATTAGTTGGAATTCCCTTGTCGGGAGCCGACATAACTTCCGACAGAACGCTTGCTGCGCCGTTCAAACGCTGATTGGTATCCTCGGCCGGGAGAACAACCGGCAGGCAGACGAGTAGTGCGGCTAATACTTTGTTCAATTCGTAATGACTCCCTCGGACGTTTCTAGATACTGCGAACGGGCATCGTCATGATATCGTCCACCCGGATAGACTCCTTTACGACGAAGGGCTCTCCGTATTTTACGCCGATGAGATTGCCGTAAAACCGGGCGACAGAGGCCAGCCGTTCCCTGACTTCCTCGTGAGAAGGGAAGAGATCAGCAGCCGTCTGCGGCGTTGCCGTATTGCGAGGTGTAGCTCAACAGAGCCGCCATCCTGCGTTCGAACTGACGAGAGATATCAACGACAAATGAGGGTGTCACGTTCGCATATAACGATGAATACAGAATTTTGAAGGGACGGTGCGGTGGAACATCTTCCTCCAGCTTTTTGAGTCCGGCCAGAAAGCATGCCTCGTAACTGATTTCGGAGGCCCGATAGTGATCAGGATGGCGCCCGGTCCAGTAGGGCAGGATTACGACGCGCGGTTTGAGGCGGCGAATCACGCCCGCTAAGGTCATGCGTCCACCGATGGTGTTCTCGAGCCGCGCATCCGGCCAGCGCAGGTTTTCACGCCAGGACGAGCCCGAGATGCTCGGCCGCCGTCTTCGATTCTCGGATGCGCAATTCCGGCGTGCCGCGCGTTCCCATATCACCTGCCGTGAGGTCAAGCACGCCGGTGCGATAGCCAAGTTCACCAGATCGGACAAGCGTTCCTCCGCAGGTTTGTTCCACGTCATCCGGATGCGCTGCAATCGCCAGGACGTCGAGCGGGCGCAAGTTCTCGAATGGCTCGTTTGGATCGTGCATAGGTAGTGTTCAGGCTGGCTTACGAAGCGGAGTCGTTCTCTTAGTATCGCGGTCGAAGCCTGCGGTCCGCGAAGAGGCGCACGAAGAGGAGACCCGCGACGAAGCCGCCGACGTGTGCGAACCAGGCTATACCTTGGCCTTGTGTTCGCACTGTGAGCGATCCCAAACCGCTGATGAGTTGGATGGCGAACCAGTACAGGAGCATAAATGCCGCCGGGAGTTCCACAGTGGTGATGAAAATGAAGAAGATGAGCGTGATGACTCTGGCCCTGGGATAAGATATAGAAACGCGCCCATGACGCCGGCAATGGCCCCGCTCGCTCCCACCGTTGGAACAGAGCTGCCGAAACTGACAAACAGTTGAACGAGCGCCGAAGCAACGCCGCTAATGAGATAAAACGCGAGATAGCGTGCGGCTCCGAGTGCCTCCTCCAGGTGGGAGCCGAATACCCACAGGAACCACATGTTGCCGATCAGGTGGAACCAGCCGCCATGGAGAAACATGGAAGTAAGCAGGGAGGATTGGTGGAACTGATCAGGAATCAGAGCATATCGCCAGACGAAAATGCGTTGCGCGTAAGGCGCGAGCGCGTTCTCGTAGAGGAGGGTGAAGAGGTTGATCGCGATCAGAACGACCGTGATGACCGGAGTCGTTCGGCGGAGGAGCAAAACCCTCAGCGGGATCATTTCGCTCCCGGAGCTGTGGCCACCAGTTCGCCAGCTCGTTCCGCCACGGCGGAGTCGATCCTGCGCTTCACCTTTCCGGCCTTCGCGCCCTGGAGGAGAGCTTCCACCTCCTCACGTACCGCAATGTGTCCGCGCGCGCCCACTCCGGTGCAATTCAGGGCTGCAGCGGCGTTTGAGAAGTCAAGCGCCTCCCCCATCGGACAGGCCTTCGACCATGGCACAGCAAAACGCCCCATGAAAGGCATCGCCGGCTCCTGTGGTATCAGCGCACGTGATCTCGAAAGCAGGAGAATAAAACCATTTGCCGCCGTACAGGGCCAGCGCGCCGAAGTCGCCCAGCGTCATCGCGGAAACCGTCAGGTTATAGCGAGACTGCAACTGTCGAAGCGCCAGGAAAGGATCCGCCTCGCCGGTATATTTCGCGGGCCAGCCAGAACCGGCAACCAGGTAGTCGACGTTCTTCAGAACGGAGTCGAACCCCGGATAAACGGTATCGACATCGATCGAAACCGGAACGCCATGCCTGCGAGCGATCGCCGCGGCGTGTGAAGCCGCCTCAATGTCGTAGCCGTCGATATGAACAATCCGGGAATTGCGGATATCGTCTTCCTGGATCTCGGAAGGTAGCAGCCGCAGACAGTCCGCCCGATGCCAAAGGACGGTCCGCTCACCTGTCCGTCCGTCGATCAGGATGTAAGCCGTTTGGTTTGGACAGTCTTTCCTGACGATCAATCCGCTCGTATCGACGCCGGTTCCTTCCAGGCTTTCCCGCTGGATCTGTCCTCGAAGGTCATCGCCGATGGTACCGATGTATTTTGTCCGAAGACCCAGGCGGGCACAGCTTACGACAGCAGTCGCGACTTGGCCGCCCGGGCTAAGCATTTCTTGCTGAAAGGGTATTTTCCCCGCGTAAGGAGGAAACTCGTTCAGCAGTATAAGGGTGTCGGTAGCGTTGAGCCCAATGCCCAACACGTCAAAAAGTGCACTCAAAGGCGGCTATTTCTTTATGGAATCGGGCACCTGGTAGAGGTAAATGGTGTGGGTGGCGCCACGATAGCCACTTGTCTCCATTGTCTCCACCGGCTTCCATCCGGGTACCGGATAGTCATAGGATACAACCCGGGCATGTGGACGAAGAAAATGCTCCAGATTCGGACGGACCACATCGTTTGCGGTCGTCGCCAGGTACAGAGTCACTACGTCGGCCGCACTCAGATCGGTTTTCATGAAGTCCCCGTGCATGATGGTGACGCGCTTCTGGAGGCCTTCCTTCTTCACCTTCTCGGCACCAGCCTTGGCAAGGCTATCCGAAATCTCAATGCCAACCGCCTTTACTTTGTAGCGCTGAGCCGCCGCGATCACGATCCGGCCATCCCCGCATCCCAAGTCGTACAACGTTTCGCCGGGCTTCAGATTGGCCGCTTCGAGCATTTTGTCTACCGCATGCTCGGGGGCAGCCACGTACGGAGCGAGGTTGTTTCGATAATCCTTCCAGTTCGCTTGTTGCGCCGAAAGGAGGAAAGGCGCTACGAGCGTAAGCGTCAATACTGAGGACGACCGAGCAAGCCAGATCCGTGCCGAGACCATAGTTTCCCCTAATCCACTAAGCTTAACGTAAATAGACGTCCCCTCGTCTAATGTGTTCCAGTACCAGGCGAAACCGCACTTGCCAGCGCATGCTGGCGCTTCGAGCGGACAATCCGGGAGAACATCTCGGAAGTCGAAACCCAGAGATCGCGCGGGCGCGAAATCGTGTATTCAGTACCTTTGAAAGGCCGGATTGCATGGCTGATCGAATCCTTCCAGGGCACGGCTTGCGGATTCAGATTGTAGTTCATATAGAACACAGGACACTCAATATCTCCGATGCGGCGCAGATCTTCTTGGGGTACATCCGCGCTTAACATTGCTTTTGGTCCCGCGAAAATGACGGCATCCGGATGGGCGTTGTTGCCGACTTCCTTCTCAATCAGTTCCTGCAGGAAATCTGTTTCGCTGTGTTTTTCGCCCAGTTTCGCGACGTTCACGGTTCCGAGCTTCATGCGTCTGGAGAGCCTTGCCCAGCGCGGGAAAGTCGATACGTTCGGCCGATTCCTGCCGATAAACGATTCGGCTTTCTCCGATGTTGAACGCGACCAGGGAGAGCCGGCCCACGTGCGTATCACGTTGAATGGTCTTCAGGATACTCACGAGCGCCTCGGTGTCGGTTCGCTGCAGCGTCGCTGACGTCGAATCCTGGGGTGCAAAGTTGACCAGCAGCTTCAAATTGACTCCGTCCGCCTGCCGGGAGGGCAGGGAAGCAGAGTCGTCCACAAATGGCTCGGGAACACTTTCCGCGATCTGGTCGGGATCGATAAACAAGGGCATAGGTTTGTCCTTGGGTGACAACGACGCCTCGACGTCCCACCCGGAAGAACAGACGCGCTCGAGCCTGTCGCGCATCAGCCACTCCACCCGATACCTTGCCGGGACCAACATCGATCGTGCCCTGCAGAGTGGCGTCGCCTTTCGCGTCGTCCTCGACTACCGGTACCCGAAAGTGCTGAACGAAGTACGCGGCGTGTTCCTTGTTGTCCTGCGGGATAAACCCGGAATACAACGCTGAGAGTACTGCCATCCCCGGAGAGTTCGCGGAGTGGAATCGTGACGTCGTAGCCGCTGTGGAATCGCAAATCGAACCCGAGCTCGGCCTTCCGTCCCATGACGGTGCAAGGCAAATCTTTCCGGAACTCAGGAGATTCGAAGACGGCTTCGTCGTTCGGTAGGAGCGTCACGGATTCGCCCGGCTGTACCGGTTTCAGCATCATCTGAGCGAAGGCGGAAGCGGCCGTCGAAAACAGCGCGACGGACAAGCAGAAAACAAACTTCGGAGCCAGCCTGGCAGGCTGAATCGTTCCGTTCTCAGGCGAACACGATTGGGATAACCGCGATGCCATAATCCCCCAAGATCTTGTTGCTGTTTTCGGCCGGCTCTGTCGGGGAGCCAGTCCTCTGGTCTCAATATTATGCCCCAAGGATTCTAAGAGCGCACGGGCTTTCACGACCTTTTTACATTCTCCTTCTTTCAATCGGGTACCGGACGAGGTAATTGCACCGTTGGACGCGAATGAAATCAGTCTCAATATCTGTGATGATTGACAGCCGAAAATAACCGAGAGCGCTAGAAAAACCGCTCCTGTCCGAAGGCAGGCAACTGTTCCGCTTTGTGTTACAGTTCGAGTGATTATGGCTTCCCGCAGCGTAAACAAGGTGATCCTTGTGGGCAATCTCGGCCGAGATGCCGAGACTAAATTCACGCCGTCAGGAGCGTCGGTTACGAAATTTGCGGTGGCTACGACCCGCAGTTGGAAAGATCAATCGACGAACGAGTGGAAGGAAGAGACAAACTGGACCAACGTGGTTGTCTGGCGCCAGGAAAACCTTGCCAACTACCTGACCAAAGGTAAACAGGTCTACGTCGAAGGCCGTCTGCAGACTCGCAGCTACGACGATAAAGACGGCAAGAAGGTTTACACGACCGAGGTCGTCGCCGACGAAGTTATTCTTCTCGGTGGACGAGGAGGGGACGGCCGGGTCGGGACAGGATTTTGGAGCGCCGGCGGGAGCTCGCAACACAGCCGGACGAGGACGTGGGGGCGCCGGCGGCGGACCCGCCGCGCCAGACGACGACCCATTCGGTGGATCCATGGGGATCACGGACGACGACGTTCCCTTTTAAGCGCCCCTACCGTTCAAACCCAGCCATCCGCCAGTTCTGGGGGGGCGTCACGGAGCCAGAACGGTACGGTCAATCCAAACGATGTGATCCCAGCTCAAAAGCTTCTCCGTACCATCGAACAGCTTTGCGTAGCTTCCTCCTGAGCCTTTGAACGAGAATGTTTTCACTCGATCCGGAGGATTCGTGGTTGCATTCCGCAGAATGTCCAGCGACTGTGCCTGGCGTGAGACTTGGTACACGTTCGGGGTCTTTGCCGAGTAAAACTTGACGTCAACGGGGTTGGTCCGGCTGACCGGGCCACGATCAAACTTAATGTGCAATTCCAGGTGTTCGCCCGACGCCGCTTCAAAAATCCAGTCCTGGGAATCGGTTTGGGTCTCTGCAACAGACAGATGTGGATCGATCGACGCGATGTGTTTTCGCCGGCAGGTAGAGTCCGAAAGGGCCCGGCGCATCGGCAGGATCTTCCGTAATACCTCCAATGATCAGCTGAACGCTTTCGCCCTCGCCGTTCTTCACGGGAGCTGCCAGGTATACAAGCCGGTTCGATCCCTTTCCGACAGGTTTTCCGTCCGGTCCGTTGATCGTGATCCGATCAATGAATATAGCCCGCAAGTTGCAATCCTTTGCCGGGCCTTGTGCTGCAACGTTCGGGGCCCAACCGGCCGGGAGATAGGTCTTAAGAACGGCGTCAGGGACGTGCAGATCGAGCTGAAATCGCGTTTCTACGCTCTTTTCGACGACTGTCTCCGCTCGGCTCACTTGCGTCAAGCCTGAAAAAAGACAAAGGACGAAGATTCCGCTGCCGATCTTTCGGCCGTTTCCGGGATTTCTCAAGGCACCTCGCTAAGCGCCGAACCGAGTGAAGGTCCAGCAAAGTAACGATATCAGGTTCACACTCGCTGCGATCCGGGCGTCGGAAACTCGGGAATCTGCTGTTTTTACAACAATTTTACGAAGCGCGAGAACGACGTGAGAGCCGATTGAAAATACCGTGGTGAGAGACCAGTATTTTTATCTATCTAAGGTTGACTGCCATGTCTTCACGAAGCCTCTTATCGAAACACTCTCTGCTCTTGTTTTCCGCCTTTTTCCTCATCACCCGTGACGCCCGGCCAGACGCGTTCACGCAAACGAACTTGGTTTCGAGCGTTCCCGGTTTAGCGCCCGTCACCGACGCAAACTTGAAAAATCCATGGGGGATGTCGTTTTCCGCGACAAGTCCGTTCTGGGTTTCCAACCAGGCGACGAACACGTCGACTCTTTACGGCGCTACCGGAACGCCGACTGCCTTAGTGGTTACCGTTCCGGGAGGTCCGACCGGACAGGTGTTCGCAGGCGGCACTTCGTTGGTTGAGCCGAACGGCTCAACGCCAAACTTCGTGTTCGCCACGATCAGCGGTTCGATTTATGCCTGGAACAATGGCAACGGCACTACTGCGCAACTCACCGCCACGACTGCCGGAGCGACGTATACGGGACTTGCTATTGCGCAGCAATTCGTCGGGCAGTTTCCTCTATGCCGCCAATGTGCGAGGCGGCACCATCGACGTTTTCAACTCGAGCTTCACAGCGACAACACTGGCCGGGTCTTTCAGGGATCCGAATCTTCCCGCTGGCTACACGCCCTACAACATCCAGAATGTTAATGGATTGCTGTATGTGGAATACCAAAATGGCGCACAGGCCGGTACTGGCGGTCTCGGCACCGGAATCGTCAGCGTTTTCGATACCAACGGGGTGTTTCAAAGACGCTTAATCAGCACTGGCGGACAACTTGATCAGCCGTGGGGAATTGTTGTAGCACCGGCAAGCTGGGGAGCCTTTGCGAACGATCTGCTTGTCGGAAATTTTGGTAACGGCGAGATCAATGCGTTCAATCCTACGACGGGTGCCTTTGTCGGTACAGTAACGGACAGTAACGGACGGCCGATCGTGAACAGCGGGCTTTGGGCTCTCGCTACGCGGACAGGGGCAGGGTTCGATCCGAACGCAGTCTACTTCACTGCAGGCATCAATGGTGAAACACAAGGATTGTTTGGCACCATCACGCCTACTCCAGAGCCCGTATCGCTCGGAATGGCAGCGCATCGGCGGACTGGCAATCGTGCTGATTGGGCGACGGCGACTGCGGATGCAGTAATTTGCTTCACCCATGGCCGGGCGCTTCTCTTTGAGGTGTGGGGAAACGCTCGGCCCTCCTCCGTGTTCGGCACGCCACCCTTTTCATTTCCTTCCCAGCGCTCACCTATCGGAGCCAGAACTTCAGCAAACAAAGCGAGCCATCTTTTCCGCCGGGCAGTAGAATGGACGTCACTCGCCTCGACGGGCTGCGGCTGATCGACGTCAACTTGCAGGCTCTTCGAGTGAATCAAGGCTGAGGAGGTGATTTGGGCACGCGATGTGGCTTTACTCGTCAAGGAAAGCTTCTGCTCCTCTTTTGTACGTACATGAGCAGCCCGGCGCAAGACCTCAAAGTCACGCTGCTCGGCACCGGCAGCCCCCTTCCGATTATCGACCGATTCGGGCCGAGCACTCTCGTCGAAGCGGGACCCGAGAAATTGCTGATTGACTGTGGTCGGGGCTCGTCGTTGCGCTTATGGCAGCTTCGGATTCCGCTGGGCGACGTGACTGCCGTGTTCCTGACGCACCTTCATTCTGACCACGTTGTAGGGATTCCTGATCTGTGGTTAACCGGTTGGCTAGGCAATCCTTTTGGCCATCGTGCCGGGCCATTTCGGGTTTGGGGACCGACTGGAACGGAGGAACTGATGCGAAATCTTGAAAAAGCGTTCCAAGGTGATATCGGGTTCCGGATCGCCGAGGGGATGTCTCCGCAGGGTGTAGCCGTTCTCGCTCAAGATGTGAGCCAAGGCGTGGTTTATGAAAAGAATGGCGTGAAGGTAACCGCGTTCGCAGTCGACCACGGAACGGCAAAACCTGCGTTGGGTTATCGCATTGATTATGGCGGTCGCTCCGTGGTTCTTTCCGGCGACACGCGTTTCAGCGAGAATCTCATCGGCTTTTCAAAAGGTGCCGACGTGCTGATCCATGAAGTCGCTGGCGCGAGAGCGCAACTGCTGACCAAATCGGAAGTGGCGCGCAACCATCATTGGTCTTCACACGACCCCCGAGGAAGCCGGCACCGTATTCACCCGGGTAAAGCCCCGGCTTGCCGTCTACTCGCACGTCGTACTCCTGACCACCGATCCCGCCTTCACTGCGCCTACGAGTACCGAGATTCTGCAACTGACGCGAAAGACGTATGGCGGCCCGCTGGAGATGGGGGAGGACCTGATGACGATCCAGATTGGAAACAGCATAGACGTACACCGGCGGTTGCCAACGACGCGATAGCTGGGACTGCTTTGCCGAACGTTGCGCTTCGCTAGGCCAAGGCCTTGCCGGCAGCTTTCCATTCCTCTCGCTTCAACGCGTTCCGCGAGGGAGGAATGCGAGCTCGAATCCCACAACAGTCGTCCTTTTCAAGTTGTTTGCGAAGTCTTCGCGATACTGGGAAGGGATCAGTTTGTATGATCCTCCTTAGGATCAATAAATGGCTTCAACTGTAATCGGCCCGCGGGTCGCGCGCCCAGCCCGCTTTTTCGCCTCCACCAACGGCAAAAAGGTCGTGATGGGAATCTGACCGGGCTTCATTCTCTTCGCTGTTCGTGGTCGGCCACATGATGGGCAACATGCAAATCTACGCGGGCGCCGACAAATTCAATGCTTATGGCCACTTTCTCCATGGCGTTCCTGAATTGTTGTGGATTGTCCGAATCGGCCTGCTGCTGGCAGTCGGGCTTCACATCTGGGCCTCGGTAGGACTTGGCTTCAAGGAAGCTTTCCGCTCGCCCTGTTGGCTACGCCCAGCGTCGAAGAATACGGTTTCCACGTACGCGTCGCGAACCATGTATTGGAGCGGCCCCATTCTGCTCGCGTTCGTGATTTATCACCTCCTCCATCTCACGGTTGGTGCGGTCCATCCGGGAAGCACGTTCCAGGAGGGCGATGTTTACGGCAATACCGTTGAGCGGGTTTCAAGTCTGGTATGTGTCCGCCTGGTACATCTTCAGCATGATCCTGCTGGGTCTTCACCTGCGGCATGGCGTCTGGAGCATGTTCCAGTCCTTGGGCATCAATCATCCTCGACACACGCCCGATCCTTCGCAAATTCGCACTTGTCTTCGCTGTCGTGGTGACCGCAGGGTTCATCTCCATACCGATCAGCGTTCTTCTGGGACTCGTCAAGTAAATCAATGGAACTCAACTCGCGTCTTCCTTCTGGCCCTATCGAGACGGCTTGGGACCGGACTCGCTTCGACATGAAGCTGGTCAATCCTGCCAATAAGCGCCGTCACTCCGTTATCGTTGTCGGCTCCGGACTGGCCGGTGGATCCGCAGCCGCTACTCTCGGCGAACTCGGCTACAAAGTGAGCTGTTTCTGCTTCCAGGATTCGCCGCGCCGGGCACACTCGATCGCGGCGCAAGGCGGAATCAACGCCGCCAAGAATTACCAGAACGATGGCGACAGCATCTACCGCCTTTTCTACGACACGGTAAAGGGTGGCGATTTCCGCGCGCGCGAAGCCAACGTTTATCGGCTGGCCCAGATCAGCGTTGAGATCATCGACCAGTGCGTAGCGCAGGGAGTTCCCTTCGCCCGGGAATACGGCGGAACTCTGACCAACCGTTCCTTCGGTGGCGCGCAAGTCTCGCGAACCTTCTACGCACGCGGTCAGACAGGCCAGCAGCTTCTTCTCGGCGCTTACCAGGCTCTCGAACGCCAGGTGGAAGCGGGCAGCGTCAGCAATGTATCCCCGCACCGAGATGCTCGACCTGATCGTGATCGATGGTCGTGCTCGCGGCATCGTTACCCGGCATCTTGTAACCGGTGAACTGAACGTTCACCTGGCCGATGCTGTTCTGCTCGCAACCGGCGGATACGGGAACGTCTTCTACCTTTCGACCAACGCGAAGGGCTCAAACGTCACTGCTGCGTGGCGCGCCCACAAGCGTGGCGCTCTCTTCGCCAATCCCTGTTACACGCAGATCCACCCGACCTGTATCCCCGTATCCGGCGAGTACCAGTCGAAGCTGACCCTCATGAGCGAGTCGCTGCGTAACGACGGGCGCATCTGGGTACCGAAGAAGAAGGGCGACAAGCGCAGCCCGGATCAGATACCGGAAGACGAGCGCGATTATTATCTGGAGCGCCGGTATCCGAGCTTCGGAAACCTGGTCCCGCGCGACGTTGCCTCGCGTAATGCAAAACAGGTCTGCGACGAAGGCCGCGGAGTCGGAGAAACAGCTCTCGGCGTCTATCTGGATTTCGGCGCGGCCATTCAGCGGCTCGGCCGCAAAACCATCGAAGAGCGCTACGGCAACCTCTTCGATATGTACCAGCGCATCACGGACGAAGATCCTTATAAGGTTCCGATGCGTATCTACCCGGCCATCCACTACACGATGGGCGGCCTTTGGGTGGATTACCACCTGATGAGCACGATCCCGGGTCTGTTTGTTCTGGGAGAAGCCAATTTCTCCGATCACGGAGCAAACCGGCTGGGCGCAAGCGCTCTGATGCAGGGCCTTTCCGACGGCTACTTCGTTATTCCGTACACGCTGGGTGATTATCTTGCCAACAACAAGCTCGAGCCCGTCGTCGGCTTCGAATCCGGAAGTGCGCAATGCGGTCGTCTCGGCAGAGACGGTCCTGAAGCGGCTGCTAAGCGTGAACGGACGCCGCACCGTCGATTCGTTTCACCGTCAACTTGGCAAGATTGTTTGGGATTATTGCGGAATGTCGCGCAACGCCGCGGGTCTCGAACACGCCATCGGGCAGATTCAGGATCTGCGTGAAGAATACTGGCAGAACGTACGCGTTCCGGGAGCGGAGCCGACTTCAATCAGAGTCTGGAAAAGGCCGGGCGCGTGGCGGATTTCTTCGAACTGGCTGAGTTGATGTGTGTGGATGCGCTGCACAGAAATGAATCCTGCGGCGGTCATTTCCGCGAGGAGTATCAAACTCCGGACGGAGAGGCGCAGCGCGACGACGAGCACTTCTCGTATGTGGCCGCGTGGGAATATCGCGGGGCGGGGAACTCCGGAAACGCTCGTGAAGGAACCGCTCGAGTTCGACTACGTGCATCCGTCCCAGAGGAGCTATAAGTAGATGAAACTGACTCTCAAGATTTGGCGGCAGACAAGCCGCAAGGAGTCGGGCAAATTTGTCAGTTATCCGGTGGAAGCCAATCCGGACATGTCCATTCTCGAATTGCTCGACGTTCTCAACGAGGAGCTGATCGAGAAAGGGCGAAGACCCGGTCACGTTCGAGCACGACTGCCGTGAAGGAATTTGCGGTTCCTGCGGATTCATGATCAACGGCATTGCTCACGGTCCGCTGCCCGCCACAACGGTTTGCCAATTGACGATGCGCCACTTCAAAGATGGAGAGGAACTCACGCTCGAGCCCTGGCGTGCGCGTCCTTTCCCGGTAATCAAAGATCTGGCCGTCGATCGCCGCTCGTTCGATCGCATCATTGCTTCGGGCGGTTATATCTCGGTTTCCACCGGAAGCGCTCCGGACGGCAACGCCATTCTGGTTCCTAAAGAAGCAGCGGACCGGGCTATGGACGCCGCGGCCTGCATCGCCTGCGGCGCTTGTGTCGCGGCGTGCCCAAACGCTTCGGCCGCTCTGTTCACCGGAGCCAAGATCACTCACCTCGGGTGTTCTTCCTCAAGGCAAGCCGGAACGGGACATGCGCGCGATCCGCATGGTGACGCAGATGAACGAAGAGGGATTCGGCGGCTGTACCAACATCGGCGAATGCACAGGTGTTTGCCCCAAAGAGATCCCGCTCGAAGTGATTGCCGCCATGAACCGCGACTATCTCCGCGGCAGTTGGCGCGAGCGCGACAACATCGTTACGCCGCTCAAACCGTTCACCGAATGGAGTACAGGATCGAAGCTGCAGATCGATCCTGCATCCTCGGACGGCTAATGGTCAAGAGCGGGCAAGCTCAGTCGGCGACCGTAATCGTCGGCCGCTGACGCTGCTTGCTTGCGTTGGCGCGCTCGATCATGGTCTGGGCGAGCGTCGTGAACAATTCAGCTTGTTTGCGAACTCGCGCCTGCGTCGTGATCGGTCGCCCGGCATCGCCGCCTTCGCGAGTCGCGGGATCCAGCGGGATCTCGGCAAGCAGCGGCACTTTCATGGTCTGAGCCGTGCGCGCGCCGCCGCCCTTTCCAAAGACGTAGAGCTTTTCGCCGTTGTGCTCCAGATAGCTCATGTTTTCTACGATGCCGAGAACCGGTTCCCGCACCTGCTCGAACATGAGCACCGCTTTCCGCGCATCTTCGAGTGAGACGTCCGACGGCGTTGTAACCACAACTGCGCCCGTCAGCGGCGTTGTCTGGATGAGAGTGAGTTGAACATCTCCTGTTCCCGGGGGCAGATCGATCACCAGGTAGTCGAGTTCGCCCCAATCGACGCTTCGAAGAAATTGCTGGATAACGCTATTCAGCATGGGGCCGCGCCACACCAGCGGCTTATCTCCCGGATTCAGAAAACCCATGGACATTAACTTGATTCCGTGCGCTTCCAAGCGGTTGAATGCGCTGGCCAATCGCGTGAGGAGTTTGGCGCACTCCCATCATGAGCGGGACGTTCGGGCCATACACATCGGCGTCCAGCAGACCTACTTTGTGGCCCAGCTTGGAGAGGCTGATGGCAAGGTTGACGGCAACGGTGCTTTTACCGACGCCGCCTTTTCCGGAGCCTACCGCGATGATGTGTTCAACTCCGGGAATCGGAAGCTTCGGTTGCTCCGGAGGAGCTTGAGGACCCATACCCTCAAGCTAACATCAAGCCCGGGTTGTACCTTGAGGTCGAGACTTGCGAACTCCTTTCGCTCAAACTTCGGAAATGCCGCGGCTGCAATCATGGCGGCGTTATCTGTGGACAGACCGCGAGACGGAAAGTAGAACGAGAGTCCATGCAGATGCCGGCCTGCGAGCTCGCAAGCCTGCATTGCACGCTACGCCGCCGGCGACGATGACCGAATCTGCACCGATCTGATCGGCAGATAGCGAAATGCGCGTCGCAGCAGCTCTTCGATGACGGTGGCCTGGAAACTGGCCAGCATGTCGAGCGTTCGCTGAGGAGTAACCGCCAGCCATCCTTCCAAAGTCGTGTCGCGGTTCTGCCGTCGTACGGCGCATTTCTTCCGCCATGCCCGGCTCCCTCTCAGTCCAGCGCAGAACTGCCGTTTTCAATCCGCTGAATGAGAAATCGAGCTCATTGCCTTTCATCCTCGCGAGCGTGAATTTCACGCCTTTCGCATTTCCGTGCGGCGCCAATTGGTCAATCAAGCGGGCCGCCCGGATACCCGAACCCGAGCAGCTTCGCCACCTTGTCGTATGCTTCCCCGGCGGCATCATCTCGAGTTTTTCCCAGAAGTCGATAGGTCCCCGGTTCGCGGACTTCAAACAGGTGAGTATGGCCGCCGCTGACGACCAGCGCCAATGCAGGAAACGCTAATTTCCGGGTGCTCGAGAAGCACGGAGTGGATGTGGCCTTCCACATGGTTCACTGCGATGAGCGGGATGCCTGCCGCGAAGCTGATTGCCTTCCCGTAAGTAACGCCGACCAGCAGAGATCCGATCAGTCCCGGGCCTGCTGTAACCGCCACAGCGCTGAGCGACTGGAAAGTCGCTCCGGCTTGCGTCCAGAGCTTCTCGAACGACCGGCACGATTGCCCGCAGATGCTCGCGGGAAGCAAGCTCAGGAACGACCCCTCCGTATTTCGCGTGGACGAGTTGCGACGCGACGACGTTTGATCGGACAACTGATCCGTCCTCTACCACAGCGGCCGCCGTTTCGTCGCACGAACTCTCGATTCCTAAAATAAGTGCTTGGCCCAAGTCTCTGACTTCAATTATGAGCTTCCCGAGATCTCTCATCGCTCAGGAGCCGCTTCCCGAACGAACAGCCTCACGCATGATGGTTGTCTCACGGGAAAGCCAATCGTTCCACGACGATCTCGTTCTCGAACTTTCCCGCACTATCTTCGCCCCGGCGATTGCCTGGTTCTGAACAACACGCGCGTTTTTCCGGCTAGACTGCGGGGGCGCCGCAATACGCTCTTCCGGAGCCGAAATCGAGTTACTTCTCCTGCGTGCTCTCGACCGCGAAGAGAAGCAATGGCTGGTCCTGGCGAAACCCGGCAAGCGGGTGCGTACCGGCGACAAGCTCCTATTCGGACTCGGCTTGGAGGCGACGGTAGAAGCTCAGGGCGAATTCGGCGAACGCTACGCTCCGGTTCGAGGCCGATGAACCGGTCAGCGGCATCCTGGAACACATCGGCCAGATCCCGCTGCCGCCCTATATTCATCGCTCTCCGGATGTTCACGATCGCGAACGTTACCAGACAGTCTTCTCCGAGAAACAAGGGTCCGCGGCAGCTCCGACAGCAGGACTGCATTTCACTCCGGAGATGCTCGACTCGCTGCTCGGCCGCGGGCGCAGCAATCGCTTATGTCACTTTGCATGTCGGTCTTGGGAACGTTTGCGCCTTTGCGCGAGCGAAGAGCTTTCACAAATCCAACTCCACGAAGAGTATTTCGAGATTTCTCCGGAAGATGCGCGAGATGATGCGCGCCGCGCAGCGCCTCGTCTGCGTCGGTACCACGTCTGTGCGAACGCTCGAG
The DNA here is from genome assembly GCA_963744795.1 of uncultured Acidobacteriaceae bacterium. Lineage (GTDB taxonomy): Bacteria > Acidobacteriota > Terriglobia > Bryobacterales > Bryobacteraceae > Bog-105. Next base: position 85,593 of record CAVUVF010000014.1, on the reverse strand, counting down.
ACAGCGATGTTGCGCGGCGGGCTCCAGCCGATGAGCGGAGAGACGAACCTGTTCATCTATCCCGGGCTTTCACTTCCGCGCGACCGGAGCGATGCTGACCAACTTCCACCTGCCGCAATCAAGTCTGCTGATGTTAGTGTGCGCCTTTGGCGGAAAAGACCTGGTCATGGCCGCTTACCATCACGCCGTCCAGGAACGATACCGCTTCTTTTCCTACGGCGACTGCATGTTGGTGCTCTAAGCGTCACTCTTTTTCGGCGATTAGTCCGAGCGCTCTCTTTGCTTCTTCCTGGATGAAGTAATCCGGATGATCGTCAAATTTGCGCTTGCATTCAGGTGGAGCAGAACGGGTAAACGCGCCCGCCATAGTCCGAGAAAAACCTGCGGCTTTTCGTCCGCAATCTGCGTCCCGCAAACCAGGTCCGTCGCCACGCCCCAGTGTATCTCCGCGATGTACGGATCTCTCAGCTGATTTTTGCTTCCAGTTCGGCCCAACGCTCATAAAGCTGATCGACCGTCGCCTGCGCCTCCTCGACACCGCGAAGCGCTTCGCTCAATCGCTTCGGATCGCGAGCGACTTCGCTGTCCTCTAGAAGCGCTCGCTTCGACTGCAAGCACTTCCTCGGCAGTCGAAATCCGATCTTCGATCGTCTCGAAGTCGCGGCTGTCCAGATACGAAAGCTTCTTCTTGACCGGGGCTGGCGCCGCGTTGCGTTTTCGCCGGACCAGCCGAGCGAAGTTGGGCTTTGTTCTTTGCTCTTGTTGCTCGGCCTGCCAATCTTCCCACTGGCTGAAATCGGCGAAAGCTACCGGCGTTGCCTTCGCCATCCAGGCCCCAAACGACGGTCGAGACCCGGTCAAGCATGTAGCGGTCATGCGTCACCAGGACGAGCGCTCCCTTGAACTCGAGCAGGCTCTCCTCGAGAACCTCCAGGGTCGGGATGTCGAGGTCGTTGGTCGGCTCGTCGAGCAGGAGCAGATCCGCTGGTTCGAGCATCAACTTGCGCGATCAGAACCCTGGCCCGTTCACCGCCGGACAGACGGCCGACGGGCTGGTTCAGTTGTTCGCTCGTGAAAGCGAATCGCGCAGCCCAGGAGGCGACATGGATCGTGTTCTCGCCGTACAGCACCGAATCGCTATGCGGAGCCAGCGCTCTGCGCAGAGCTGACGTCCGGATCGAGAACCCGGTTCTGATCGAAGTAGACAATCCGCAAGGCGTCGGCACGGACAATCTCGCCTCGGCTAGGTTCCGTCTCACCGCGCAAGAGTCGCAGCAGTGTTGTCTTCCCGCTGCCATTCGGGCCCAACAAGGCCGACCCTGGTTCCGGCGGTCATAACGAAGTTCAGGTCCTGCAAGATTGTGCGGTCCTCGATGTCGAATGCCGCCGATTTCAGTTCCACCAGCCGCTTGGTCTTGCGATCGGTCGCCGTGAAATCGATATCGGCTCGAGTCGTACGCGTTCTCGAGTTCAGATCGCTCAACTGCCCGATCAGCTCATGCGCTTTGTCGATGCGGGCTTTCGCTTTTGTTGCCCGCGCTTTCGGGCCGCGGCGAAGCCACTCGATTTCCGTTCGAACCCGATTGCGAAGCGATTCCTGCTGCTTGTTTTGAGCGACGAGAAACTCGTCCTTTTTCTCCAGGAAGTAGCTCGTATTTACCCGGATACGCGAAAAATGCCTTCCGGGATAGATGCGGTTCAGCTCGGCGATTTCGGTTGCGACGTTCTCGAGAAAATAGCGGTCGTGGCTGATCACCACGGAGGAAAACTGAGAGTTCACGAGCAGCTTTTCCAGCCACTCGATGCCCTCGATATCCAGGTGATTCGTTGGTTCGTCAAGGAACAACAGGTCCGGGAGACAAGGCAAGCGCGCCTGCAATCGCCAGCCGCTTGCGCCAACCGCCCGAGAGACTCATGGCCGGCGCCTCGAAATCCTCGAAACCGGCACGTCCCAGAGTCTCTGCCAGACGGCCCTTCCCGCTCTGCCGGGCGAAAGGGAGGTCTCTCGGAGCGCCTGCTCCATGACGGAGCGCACCGTTTGCCCGGGAAGAAATTCGGATTGCTGCGCGACGTAGCCGATCCGGGTATTCTTTCTGACCGCAACGGTTCCCTCGTCCGGGCTCCCGCTTGCCGGCAACGATCTCAAGAAGAGTTGATTTGCCGGAACCATTTGGACCGATCAAACCAATCCGTTGCCCTTCCGCAGATGCTGAAAGAGAGATTTTCGAAGAGCGGGACGGCGCCATAGGACTGCTTCAGGCCGGCCGCATTCAATAGAAGAGCCACTAGCTCTATTTTCTTACGCCGGAGAAAACGGTCTTAAACGTGCGCCGTTCTCGCCGTGATTCCATACGCCCGGTGGACGTCCTCAAGGGTCAGAACTCCGAGCACGTTATCGGGGCGCAGACGGCTGACGACCGTAACGCTCGGCTGCACCGCAAGCAAACGCAGAGCTGCGTCCAGCGGTTCGTCGGGAAACAGGGAGATGCCACCCTCCATGCTGTCGTGAGGTTTGGCCGTAAGCATTGCATCTTCCACGCGAAGGGGCTGAAACGTACGCTTTTCCTCCGCGGTCGGCAGATTCACTCCCTCCAGTTGCGCCAGCATCTTGAAGAACGGCGTTGGATGCAAGCGGCGCGACACAAGGTACGACGTTACGTTCGCAATCATGACCGGAAGGATGATCACGTAGCTGGCGCTCGTTTCGAACACCATGAAGATCGAAGTGATCGGGCGACCGGAAGACACCGGCAAAAAAGGTCCCCATGCCGACGAGAATGTAAGATTCTTCGGGCGCGGCGCCGTACGGCGAGTAACGGTGGGCGAATCCTCCCAGTGCTCCGCCCAGCATCGCTCCGATGAAAAGCGCCGGTGCGAACATGCCACCCGGCGTTTCCGCACTGAAGCACAGCAACGTCACGAAGAGCTTGGCGAGACCGATATAGAGAAGCACGTCCCACGTGAACTGTCCATGCAAGGCGCTGTTGATTGCCTCGTAGCCGGCGCCCATCACCTCGGGAAACCAGAGACCGACGACACCGGTCAGGAAACCGGCCGCCGCTGGGCAGTCCGTAGGCCTTCCAGTTCGGGAGGTGCTCGATTCTCCTCTTCATTTCCTCGATGAGCCGGATGAACAGTGCGGACAGCGCGCCGCTGACGAGTCCGATGCCTGCGTAGACCAACAGTTCGGAAGCGCTTGCAATCTCAAACGCCGGAATCCGGAACAAAGGTTCATTGCCAAGAAACGCACGCATGGTCACTACGGCGGAAACGGCCGCGAGCACAATCGAACCTACCGCGGTAGCGCTCCAGTCCGCCAGCACCTCTTCCATGACGAACAAAACTCCGCTGATCGGCGTGTTGAACGCGGCCGCGATTCCTGCCGCAGCGCCCGACTGGCGCGATCAGGCGCATATTGTTCTTGGGCAGATGAAACAGCCGTCCGAGCCTCGAAGCAACGCCGGCCCCCATCTGAAGAGAAGGATCTTCGGGCCCAAGCGAATTTCCGGTACCGATCGAGATAGCGCACGCGAGGAATTTGCCGACGATGGTTGTAGACGAGACGTAGCCTTCGGAGCTGTAGACCGCGATCTTGGTCTGATTGACCCCGCTTCCGCGTGCCAGAGGAAAGATCGCTCGGACGATGAACACCGCGATGACCGCTCCAATGGCGGGGCTGATCAATCTCGCGAACCGGTAAGCGCCCGGCAAGAGCGCCGAGCGTGCTCCAGCTGTGCATCGATGAAGATGTGAAACAGAACGATCAGCAGCCCCGAAAAGATCCCGATCACGAGCGCCAGAACCAGAAAGCGCTGGGTTTCGGAGACGCCGAAATGGCTGAGCGTGGACTGCAGGCGCCGGGCGGATGACCAAAGTTGTCCGACATCGCCCGATCGAATCGAGCCGGGAGTGCCCTTATTCACGCGACATCCTGTCCATTACACGCGAAACGGCCGGGTCGGACGGAGGGCTGTCTGGACAAATGCTTGTTTGATCCTTCCAGAGTTGCTTGGCGAGGTTCTGCATCTCGAACGGCATGTCGGCATTCTTGACCTGCTCGCCCTTGAGAAGATTGTCGGCCGTTAACAAATCGATCATCCACCCCGATTCCGCCTGAGCATTGCCGTAGGAGAGCAACGATTCGCTTCAGGAGATTTGTGCTGCGCCGGCGCCGTTCGGCGCTGGTCAAAGCCGGCAGGTCGGGATCCATGTCGATGATCGCATTCGCCAGCGCCAGCGAAGTTGCAGCTTCTTTGTCTTGTCGCATCCAATTTCAAGGCGCGTTCGAATTCGTGCCGGGCCGAAACAAATTCGCCGGACGCCAGATAGGCCTCGCCGAGTCCCCGGTGAGGCTGCGCGTCTTTCGGTGCGATCTCGGGCGCTTCCCGGAAAACTTGCGCCGCTTCGGAGATTGCGCCGTCGCGCAGCAGCGCAAAGCCAATATCGAGCTTTGCCGCTCGGACCGATGGTCGTATTCGCGTAAAGCGTCATCAACTCTCCGACGGCCTCTTCCCGCCGGCCCGCTTTCTCCAGCAGATCTGATCAGCTCCCATCGAGCTTGCGCGCGTTCCGCCATTTTGTTGGGCGGCCAGTATTCGTAAACCGCACGTTGATAGTAGTCGATGGCAGCCGGCGACACGTTTCTGCCGCTCTGCCAGGTGGGCCCGCATACGATTGAGAGCGCCGTTTGTGGGATCCTCCTGCAGAAGTTGGTCGATGTGCGACTGGGCCTCCTCAAATCGCCCCGCATCCGATCAGGGCAGACGCGAAGGAGATACGGTAATCCGCGTCATCGGGGGCAAAAATAAGCGCTTTGCGGTACTCCTCAACGGCAGCATCGCATGTTCGCCCGTACTTTCGAGCCGTTGACCCTCCGCGTAATGCCTTCTGCCTAGATTTGTTCTTTGATGCTTGTAAACGGACGTGCAGAAGCCCGTAAGGGCGAACATGCCGATAAGCAGCGCGGAAACTAGACCCTGTGGAACGAAAATTGGTTCTCTCAAAGAGCAACTCAGATCCAGCTACCAGCATAGAAGATTCGATGTACGACGAATCCGTCTCACGGAGAAGCATTGCCGTCATTCGCTTGCTACAATCAGCGGCGTGTCTGCTCCCGCTGTTGATGTCGACCAAGCGTCGGACCGTCTGAAAGCTCTCATTCGGGAATGTCCCGATTTTCCGAAGCCGGGCATCAAGTTCTACGACATCACGACTCTGCTGAAAGACAAGGACGGATTCCGAGAAACGATCGAGTCTCTGACCTCGCACTATCGCGGACGTCCAATCGACGTAGTCATCGGGATTGAGGCTCGCGGATATTTCTTTGCTCCGGCCATGGCCCATGCGCTCGGTGCGGGATTCGTTCCGGTACGGAAACCGAAGAAGCTGCCCTCTATTGTCCGCAGTATTGAGTACGAACTCGAATACGGCACGGACAAGCTCGAAATCCATGCGGACGGGATTGAGGCCGGACAGAACGTGCTCATCATCGACGATGTGCTTGCGACGGGAGGTACTGCGAGTGCAGTCGCTCGGCTTGTGAACGATTGCGGCGGCAAAGTCATGGGACTAGGCTTTGTTCTGGAACTTACCTTCCTGAACGGCCGGGATCGACTGGCAGGCCACGACGTCTTCTCACTTCTCCGTTATTGACCGTGGAAGTCACGGTCCCTTCGCTTGCGAAGATCAATCTCGATCTTCGCGTTCTGTACAAGAGGAACGACGGCTATCACGAACTGAGAAGTCTGTTCCAGACGATCAGCCTCAAGGACACGCTCAAGATTCAGTTTGAGAGCGCGCGGACGATCCGACTTGACGCTCGAGAGTTCTGTCGATATCCCCGACAATCTCGTTTTGCGAGCGGCCAGGCTGATCAGCGAAGAACTGAACATCAAGGCCCGCATCCGCTTCAAACTTCGCAAACACGATTCCCATGGGAGCCGGTTTGGGCGGAGGTTCGAGCAACGCGGCGGCGGTCCTGATCGCGCTTGCGGCTCTGGCGCGAAAGCACGGTGTCGTTCGGTCGGCTCATTGCTTTGGCGGAGAAACTCGGCAGCGACGTCCCGTTCTTTCTCCTGGGCGGGACGGCAGTTGGAATCGGCCGGGGAACAGAACTGTACCCGCTGCCGGATCAGCCGCGCAGGCACGTTCTGGTGGTGTCGAGTGGGGTTCACGTCTCGACTGCGAAAGCCTATGACCAGTTAGGCCGCAGCCTATACCGCCAGCTGTTACAGGTACGTTGACTTCGCCCGTTGAGTTCCCTATCCTGAGAGAGTTTCAAACAATCGCCTGGACGTTAGACCGATCCGATCTCCGGTCAAATTCCGTTCGCAAACGACTTTGAAAAACCTGTTTTCGAGACCCATGGAGAGATCCCCGCGGCGGCACGCAAACTTCGCCGCGCCGGTGCCAAACCAGTGCTTATGACCGGCAGTGGTTCTGCCGTGTTTGGGATTTTCGAAACGGCTGCGCAGGCGAAAGCCGCAGCCGAGTATGTTTCCGCCGGGTACTGCTTTCCCGTCACGCTTTGTCGATCGCCGGCAGTATCGCAAACTCTGGCTCCGAGCCCTGGGCCCTGCAGCGGGCGCCAGTTGCTTCGCCAATTCCGACTAACCGACGATGTCTGCCCCGAAACCAGCCCGATCGCTGTTCACCGATTTCAAAGTATTTAGCGGCACCGCAAACCTCCCGCTCGCAGAGGAAATCTGCTCCGCGCTGGGCTGCCCGCTCGGAGACATGATGATCAAGCGTTTCGCCGATGGCGAAACGCACCTCCAGATTGGCGAAAATGTCCGCGGAATGGACGTTTTCCTCGTCCAGCCCACATCCAGCCCCGTCGACCACCACATCATGGAACTTCTGCTGATGATCGACGCATTTAAGCGGGCGAGTGCGGAGAGGATCACGGCAGTGTTACCCTATTATGGGTATGCGCGGCAGGATCGGAAAGACCGGCCGCGCATGCCGATTTCGGCCAAACTGGTAGCAAGTCTTCTAGAGCGGGCGGGAGCGAGTCGGGTTTTGGCGCTCGATCTGCATGCCGCTCAAATCCAAGGCTTCTTCGATATTCCGGTAGACCATCTGTTTTCGGCGCCGGTGATGATCGACTACTTCAAGGAACGGTACCGGCAGGACGATCTGACCGTAGTATCACCCGATGCGGGTGGTGTGGAGCGAGCCCGTTCTTTTGCGAAGCGGTTGAACTGTCCGCTGGCGATTATCGATAAGCGCCGGACCGATGTGAACGTGGCGGAAGTCATGAACATCATCGGCAACGTGAGTGGTCGGCAATGCCTGATGGTGGACGATCTGGTCGATACGGCGGGAACGCTCGTGAAGGGCGTGGAAGCGCTGCTCGGTCAGGGTGCCAAGTCCGTGACTGCTTGCGCTACGCACGCGGTTTTGTCCGGGCCGGCGGTGGAAAAGATCAATGCGTCGCCGCTGGAAGAGTTGGTGGTGACGAACTCGATTCGTCACGAAGATCAGGCGGGCAGGTGCAGCAAGATCCGGACGCTCTCGGTAGCGTCGTTGTTGGCAAGGGCGATTCAGTCGATCCACGATGGTGGTTCGATCAGTACCTTGTTTATTTAAGTTTTGAACTTCGCTGAAGAGCGAAAAATCAAGTCAGGGGCCGGCGCTCGGTGAGTCGTAGCAGGCAGCCGTCCTGGCGAAGAGGTGAAGAATGGTTAAGGATTTAAAAGTTGCCGCGCAGACTCGAGATTCGCGCGGCAAGAATGAAGCGCGCCGTTTGCGTGTGAAGGGTCTTGTTCCCGCGGTTGTTTACGGCGGAACTGAGGATGCCGGCCGCTGTTTCGGTCGATCCCAAAGAGATCAACAAGATTCTGCACAGCAAAACCGGGCACAACACGATTTTCCAGCTGAGCATCACTGGCGGTTCCGATACCCCCGTGATGATCGTGGATTGGCAGCACGAGCCCATCAAGGAGTCTCTGCTCCATGTGGATCTGAAGCGGATCGATCTCAGCCAGCGGATTACCGTCAAGGTGCCGGTTGTTACGCTCGGAGATCCGAAGGGCGTGAAACTGCAGGGCGGTATCCACGAGATCGTCACTCGCGAAATCGAAATCGAGTGCCTTCCGAACGATATCCCTGAGCAGTTTGAGGTGAATGTCGCCGAGTTGTCAATCGGTCAGAGCATTCGCGCCGGCGATATCCCGCTGGTCGGTTCCATGACGCTTCTGAGCCCCGCGGATGCCGTGATCTCGCACGTCGTTTCGCTGCGTGCGGAAGAGTCCACGACGGCTGAGACCGGCGGAACCGCTGCCGCCGAGCCCGAAGTCGTGAAGAAGGGCAAGAAGGAAGACGAGGGCGGCAGCGAACCCGCCAAGAAGAAGTAATCTTCGCCTCTGCCTCGAATGGCTGAGCCCGCTTCGCTGGCCTGGAGTCTCGACACCGAAAAGCAGAGGAGGGGACGGTAATGACCGCTCTTCCCTCCTTTGCATCGCGGGACTCGGGAATCCGGGTACTCGCTTCGAGGCGACTCCCCATAATGTCGGATTCTGGGTTGTCGATGCGCTGGCAAAGCGTTTCGACGTCAGGCTGAAGGCGGAGGGCGAAAACCTGGTCGGAAGCGGCAGGATCGGGGACCGCAGCGTTCTCCTGATCAAACCGCAGACGTTCATGAATCTCTCCGGGCAGGGCATTGCGGCCGTTCTCCGGTTTCGCAAACTCAGCGCGAGAGATCTGGTGGTTGTATACGATGAGCTCGACTTGCCTTGGACCGCTCTGCGGATCAAGGTGGGCGGTTCGGCGGCTGGACACAATGGTGTCAAGTCGATCATTGGCTCGCTGAAGACAGAGTTGTTTACCCGGGTTCGGGTGGGTATACGCCCGAATCACCCGGTGTCGGACGCAGCTAAATACGTTCTTTCTCCTCTGGAGAGAGAATTGAAAGTGGACGAGGAAGAGGTTGTGTCCTATACCGCGGACGCAATCGAATTTCTCGTCGCCGAAGGCGCCGAAAAGGCCATGGCGAAATTCAATCGCCGCGCCCGAGGCATGACAAACGAGGAAGAATGAGAATTTACGAAGAGTTGTTCATTGTTCGTCCGGATGCGACCGATGAAGAAATCGATCCGATCATCGAACAAGTGAAGAACGTTGTCACCCAAGCTGGGGGCACGCTGGACAAGACCGAAAAGTGGGGTGTTCGAAAGCTCGCTTATCGGGTGATGAAGCACGACGAAGGGCAATACGTCCTGCTGCAGTTCACGGTAAACGCCGACGCTGTTCGTGAAGTCGAACGTCGTCTGCGCGTATCCGACGCCGTCCTGAAGTTCTTGACTGTGCGCATCGATGAGAAGCTGAAGCGCATCGAGAAACGGAAAAAGGCTCGCGAGAAGCGCGCAGCCCGCAAGCCACCACCGGCTCCTTCCATTCCGGCGATTGCTTCTCCGGCTCTGCCGCATGGAAGCACCGGCCGCCCATGCCAGGGGCCCCTGGTGCACCCGGCACCTGCCGTGTCGCACCGCACCGGCAAACGCAGGCGAGAGCGTAGAGGAAAGGTAAGAGGAGAATTCTCATGGCTGAACAAAGAGGCGGCCGCCCCATTGCGGCTTCGCAGCGCCCAACCGGCGGCGACAAGGCAATTGCAACCGGAAAGAAGCAATATTTCCGCCGCAAGAAGGTCTGCCGGTTTTGTGTCGACAAGGTCGACGACATCAACTACAAAGACTGCCAAGCTTCTCGGCAGCTTCATTTCCGAGCGCGGCAAAATCACGCCGCGCCGGATCTCGGGTGTTTGCACGCCCCACCAAAAGCGTCTGAGTGAAGCAATCAAACAGGCGCGCAACATCGCGCTGGCTGCCGTTTGCTTCCCGTGTCTGAGGAATCATCATGGAAGTCATTCTTAGAGAAGACGTCGAAAAAATCGGCGCGCGCGGCGCCGTGGTGAAAGTTGCTGACGGTTATGCGCGCAACTATCTGCTGCCGAAGCGCCTTGCGGTCGCCGCAACCGAATCGAACAAGAAGATCGTCGAACAGGAACGGGAAGCACACCTTCGCCGGGAGGCGAAGCTCCAGATCGGAAGCCGAAGGACTTGGCCAACTTCTCTCGAACGTGGTCTTGACCTTCAAGCGCCGCGTGGGAGAGAACGATCAACTCTTTGGTTCGGTCACGGCCAAAGATATCGCCGATGCGCTCGAGGCTCAGAAGTATCACGTCGAGCGTCGTCGTGTTCTGCTGGACGAACCCATCCATACGTCTAGGCGAGCACACGGTTAATGTGCGGCTCCACCGCGAAGTCACGACCCCGATCAAGGTCGTTGTCGAGCCTGAGTAGCTGCTTTGATCCTCGACCCCGACAAGCTTTAGAAGTGCCGCCCGCTGAGGTGCTGGCTGCCGCATCGAACGGCCAGTTAGGGCTGGATCATCGCTTCCTTCACGCACTCCTGGACCGCTCGGACGAAGCTTTCTCCGGCGGTCCTCGAGTTCTCCCGCCACAATCTCGGCGGAAGACGCGGTCGACCTTTCCCCCGACCTCATCCTGCTCTTCCGGCACTGGAAACGGCCGGAAGGCCTCGAGTTTCATCCTCAAGTACATCGAAGAAGACCCAACGGACGTACCGGACGAGGCCATCGAAGCTCTTGTCGCAATTGGTGCGCCCGCTCTTGAGCCGCTCCTGAAGCTTTACGGCGAGCTGGAAGAGGAAAATAGCGGCGAAATCGCGTTCATCCTGGCCAATCTTGGTGTAAAGGACCCGCGCATTCTTCAGCTTCTGCTCGATCGGATTGAATTCGACCTTTCGGACACGGTGCTCCTGCTGGTTTCGTATGGCGATCCGGACGCCCGCAGCACTTCGAAGCATCAAGCTGCGAAGCTCGCCGAAGACGACGCACAGCTTAAAAAGGAGATCGAAGAGGCCATTCGAAGCCTCGGAGAACTCCGACCGCAGCAAACCCAGATGCCAGCGGCAGAACCGAGGATCCGGACATCTGGGCTTTGTACCCCGAGAAAGCTGATCTTCCGCTAGAACTCCTGGACGCGGGATGAACGGTTGTCTCTTCTCGATAGCGCAGCTTCGGCAGAAGTAAGGGCGGCGCGCCGCGGGGTCATTTTTCAATCTTGATCTCTCGGACGAAGAACGTGCTGCAGCTGCTGAAAACGGCAACTCACGATCCAGATCCTTCTGTGAGGGCGCGTTCCTGGGAAGCTCTGATGAACAGCACGGAGAATCCCGAAGGTGATGGAGGCGATGCTGAAGGCTCTGCGCAATCCTGAACTCTCGATCGAAGAGCGGGGCGGTCTGTCTGGTCGGGCTTGCGCCGGAAGCCGACCGCAATGAAGTTCGCGAGGCGATCGGCAAGCTTTACGCCGAAAACGAGCGGACGCGCCAAAGCGCTTGAAGCCATGTGGCGCTCGCTTGCATCCTGTCATTCCGCGAACAATTTCGCGCCGCACCTTGGCGATTCCGATATCGAAGTGCGGAGAAGCGCGGTTTGGGGCGTGGGCTACTACGGCCTGAGAACCGAACTCGACCGGCTGCGCAAATTGTTCGACGACGAAGATCTTCGCTCCGACGCCATCTTTGCGTACGCGCTCGCAATGCCCGGCGAAACGTCTCGCGGCCGAGCCAAGGGCCTTTTCGAGCGCGTTAAGAAGGACGCCCGCGGCCTCTCCGAAGTGGAAGAGGCCCTGGTGAAGGCGGCGCTCGATGAACGTTTGATGCTCGCCGGAAAAGAGCCGTTCTTCAGCGCAGAAGAAGACTAGAGCAACTGCTCTAGTCCTGTGGCAGGCTCCCGCTTCACCTGTCGCCCATTGTGGAAGATCATTTCGATCTTCTCCGTATTGGCAATGTCCTTCGAAGGATCTCCGTCCAGCACAATCAAGTCTGCCTGTTTGCCCGGTTGGATCGTCCCGGTTTTTCGTCAATGTGCAGCATGGCTGGCCGTCGCCTGCGTAGCGCAGTGAATCGCCTCGAGCGGAGTTAAGCCGGCATCGACGAGAAGCTGTAGCTCACGATGTTCCGCAAAGCCGGGAACGCGATAAGGATTGGCTCCGGAATCAGTGCCGAACGCAATCGTCGCCGTCGCATCATGCAGCTTCTTGACGTTCTGCTTTGCAATCTCCAAAGCCTTTCTTGTGCGTTTCAGTTGCGGGATCTTTCGCCACACTTCGAACGGTACGAATCTGAATCGACCGCAGCCTTCAGCGGCTGGTTCGACACGAATTGGAAGAACGGCGATTTCACCCATTCCGGATGTTCCGCGAAGCCGTAGAAGGACTCTTCGAGCTGCAGAGTCGGGATGTAGTAGACTTTCTTGCTCTTGATGAGGCTGACCGTATCGGCGTCGAGAACACCATCACGGACGCTATGCGCGAGGATGTCGATCCCGTCCTCAACCAGCTTCTTCGCGTCGGCCTGGTAGTAAACGTGAGCCGCTACGCGCAGGTTGAGCTTGTGAGCTTCGTCGATCGCGGCAGCCTCCACGTCCATGTTTGGCCGGGGCAGCTTTCCCAGATTGTCGTCGACCCAAAGCTTGATCAGGTCGGGAGAGTGCGTCGCCATCTCACGGACCGCGGCGCGCGCTTCCTCCGGGGTTCTGGGCCGATAGACCTGGTCCGCAGCCGACCTTCACGGGCGGTACGCCGTTCGGAACACCGATGCCGCGGCCCGCCGTCAGCACCGTCGCGCCGGGCTCTTTCCCTTTCTCCTGATCCGACCGGATCTTGTAGAGCAAGTCCTTATTCATGCCCAGCGAGATCACGGTTGTAACGCCGTAATCCTCGTATTGCACGAGCTGGCGCATGACGTTGACGCCGGTGTAGTTCGCGGGTGCAACGCAGGTGCCTTTAACAAGGCCTACATGACCGTGGCCGTTGATCAGGCCCGGGCATCACGGTCTTTGCCGGAGAGTCGGATGACTTTGGCGCCGCTTGTGGCGCCTGCAGCTCGCTCCGGCGCGGACGATCTTTCCGTTCTGGACAACGACGGTTGCGTGCTCCACCGGAGCACGGCCGGTTCCATCGATCAGGCGAACATCGGACAGAACAAAGCTAGTCGCTCTGTCCGAACGCTAGCGACAGCAAAAAGAAAGCTACGAAGCGAGAGAACGCTTCACGAGCGTATATGACGCATAAAACCTCGTATGTGAATCAGAGTGATCCAGCGGGTTCGGGCTCGCTTTGCAATACGGGTCCATTCAGATTGCTATGCGATCTGCTGTACAGGAAGTAAATGACGAGGCCGATCAGCATCCAGGCGAACGCGGTCAGCTGGGTGCGGTTGTCGAGCGACACAATCATCCCGCTGCAGATCAGAATTCCGAGGATCGGCACGAGAGGAACCATGGGCGTGCGGAACGGGCGAGCTCGTGAGGGATCGGAGCGCCGCATGATCATCACGCCGATGCAAACGAGAACGAAAGCGAACAGCGTTCCGATGGATGTCAGATCGCCGGCGAGAGAGCCAGGGATAAATCCGGCGAACAGACCCGACAAAAACAAACAGAACCATATTGCATCTTGTAAGGCGTGCGGAAACGCGGGTGTACCTCGGAGAAGAGCTTGGGAAGCAGACCATCGTTCGCCATCGAAAAGAAAACCCGGCTCTGGCCCATGAGCATGACCAGGATCACGGAGGAGAAGCCTGCGAGAATCGCTACCGTGATTGCAGTCGCGAGCCAGGCGTAACCGGGCATGTAGTGTAGAACTGCATAGGCAACCGAGGCCTCTTTACCGGCAATCTTGAATTCCTGCCAATTGCAGATGCCGGTAAGAACGTATCCGAACAAAATATAAAGAACGGTGCAAAGCGCGAGCGAGCCCATGATTCCGATTGGCATGTCGCGGGCCGGATCCTTGGTCTCCTGCGCCGCGGTGGAGACGGCATCGAAGCCGATGAACGCGAAGAACACGATGCCGGCGCCGCCCAGAACGCCGCCCCATCCATGTTTAAAGAAGCCTTCGTGTCCCGGAACGGTCGCGGGAACGAGGTAAGGTGTGAGATTTGCGTGATTGATGAACTGCCAGCCCAAGGCGACAAACGCGACCACGATCGACAAGCTTGATGATCACGATAACCATGTTCACCGAAGCTGACTCCTGAGTACCCTTGATCAGCAGCATGGTGAGCAAAGCGCAGAATCAAAAGCGCAGGAGCATTGAAAATGCCGTGAACGCCTGCGGTACTCGTCTCCATTGGCGAATGACACCACTCGTACGGTATTCGCCCGCCGAGCAAGCTGTTCAAGTACTCACTCCAACTGATGGCGACGGTAGCCGCGCCCAAGGCGTATTCGAGCACCAGAGCCCAACCGATAATCCACGCGACAAACTCACCCATGGTCGTGTAGGCATAGGTATAAGCGCTGCCGGCGATCGGAATCATCGCCGCAAACTCGGCATAACAGAGACCCGCGAATGCACAACCGATGGCAGCTACGATGAAGGACAGGGTTACCGCAGGCCCCGCAGCCTCGGCGGAAGCCGCCGCGGTGCGCACGAACAATCCGGCACCAATGATGGCGCCGACGCCGAGAGCTACCAGGCTCTTTGCAGTTAAAGTTCGTTTCAGGCCGCTCTCGGAAGCTTGCTGCAGGAGCAAGGACAAAGACTTCTTACGAGTAAGGCTCATGAATACACGATAGGCTAACAAACACTTAAGCGAGGGAAGCAATCGCGCGAACGATTGCCCGGTTATGCTAGCGCTCCGGAGCGATCGCCGGAGTTCGCGGGAATGCGGGTCTGGCTGCCCGATCGGAGAAGCAGACCGATCTCCTCCCGGTTTAGCCAAATAGGTAACGAACGATTTACTGCCGTACCTTCCGTTAATAAAGCCAACCCAGGTTTGAGCTGCTGGAACGGGGAGGGGCATCAACTCCCGAGGAATCCCGGCCCGGAGATGGCGGCCGAAGCCGACGATCGTTCCCGATTCATCGACAAACAGGACCGTGCTCCGGCCCCCACGATCGAGGTTCGCCGCCCATCCCAGAACCGACATTCCGCCCTTTACCGGAGTGACCCTGCTTACGCCGCCCGACTCGGACCCGCTTTCGCCCGCGGAAAACGACGACGCGAAAGGCTGACCGGGAAAATCAGCAGCACGGATCCGCAAAAATCGACTGGTGGCGTGACCGGAGGATCGGCAGATTATGGAGGATGAATTCCGGCTTTGGGAAAACAGCTCCCGAGTAGTGCTGGATCAGACAGGCCATTCTGGAGGCTTAATGCGGCCCACTGCTGATGCGAAACGTAGTCGTCGTTGGTTCTTAGCCAGCGGCCCAGCCGGATTTGCATGAAGCCGACAAGCACGGCTGAGACTAACAAAATCACCCGAGGCGAGAATACACGCCATCTCTCCTTCACCGACAGAGCCATGCAGAGGAGCAGCAGGGCGCCCACCCAAGCAGGGGGAGCGTCACATAGCGGCGGCTTTCGCACCGGAGAAGCCAAGATCACTCACGTCGATTCGCCCGAAGCTCGTCAGAATGGCCGTGAGCAAAAGAAAGATCAAATACCCGAATGCCACGATCGTGTACCCGCGGGAACGACGCGACGCCGGAGGATCTGCGAGAAGCACGCGAGCCAGACCGTGAGGCTCACGAGCCCGAAAGCAATGCCGAAGGCGGGGTGCCTCAGCACTCCGAACGGCATGCTGAGGTAAGAGATCACGAAAGCCAATGCAGTAGAACGGGTGCGTAAGAACGGCGCCTACGGGAGCCTTCGGCCGCTGATAACCGACAAAAAACAACCCGATGACTCGCGACCGCGACACAGCCAAAGACAACCACATACTTACGAGGTGCGCGCAAAGCTGCCGCCATGGCGAGCGAGAATAGGGCCAGAGTACGAGCCCGTTGGCAGACGAAAATGTAGCCACGACCGCGCAGGAACTGCAGATAAACGACCGACATCCGTGCCGAATTCCCGATGAGCTTCGTAAGCGAAACGAGCGCCAGAACCACCGCGAATTGCACGAGTGTCCACTGCAGCAGGAACGACGTGCCCAGCACGAACGTGCTCAACGGCCAACCCGCTATCGCGCCGCCCAGCAACAGCGCCGCTGCTTTCGCCGCCGCGGAACCATTTATCTCGCGCCAGAATGCACGGCCCAAGAGAACGACCGATCCTACGTAGCAAAAGAAACTAACAAACAGAGGCAGCACCTGGCGGCCTGCAAGAAACTGCTGGTCTAGCGCGAAAACAATTTCAGGGAACGTGATTCGGTGTTCGTTGTGCTGACGCCACAACCATCCAAGCCCGCCATTTTCCATCGCCGGCAAGTCTTCGACGACACGCCAATAGTCAGATACGGGCAGGGGATTGTAGTAGCGGAGGACGTGGGCGACCGTCGAGCACCAATTGAAACAGAACCAGCCAAACAACAGAACGAAGAGCAATCTTCTTGAGCAGATCGCGACGATTTCGGTCGGGGCCAGCGTTCAAGTCTCGGTTCACTCTGCCACCTCCGGCCGAGGCGAAAAAGCTCAGCTCGTGCGCCGCACCCAATCGAACGCGAGCGACTGTACCTGCCCAAATTCATCGGGAAGAATACCAGCAATGGTGGCTACGGAATCGGCGCCCGCATCCAAGGCTTCGGCTCGCATTCGCAAGAGTGATGCCGCCGATCGCCACGAGAGGCTTAGTCGTTAACTTCCGGAGCGTACGAAGTCCATCTACGCCGACGACGGGATCGGGATCCAATTTGGATGCGGTCGTATAAATAGGGCCAAGAGCGAGATAGTCGACCGGCTCTTCGTTGCCAAGCTCCAACTGAACTCGATTGTGGGTAGAAAACCCGATCACTCCGTCGGCGACAATCTTTCGTGCGGCGGCCGGCGGCAAATCTGTCTGGCCCAGGTGCACGGCCGCATCGAGAAGATTCGCGAAATCCACTCGGTCATTCACCACGAAGGTACTCCAGCTCTCTTCGCCAGTCCGGCCAGAGTCTTCGCTTCGTCGAAATGTCGCTGGGTCCACGCTTCTTTGTGGCGGTATTGCAGGATGCGTACTCCTGCCGCCAGCAGAGCCTCGGTGAAATCGACCACTCGCCAATTTCGTTGGGCCAAGACCCCGGTGTCGACGATGGGATAAAACCGAGGAAGCTTGAAGGAAGTCGATGGAGGAGGACAAAGTCAGTGCGAGTCGCCTGAATTTGGTTCCGCTCCCGCCTTTTCGGAGAACGGAACCTGGTTAGTGATCTGGATGCCAAAACCCTCGAGACCCACGATCTTTCGAGGATGATTGGTCAGGAGATGTATGGTCGAGAGACCCAGGTCCGAGAGAATTTGGGCGCCCGACTCCTGTGTCGTGCTGAACGGGTTGGTGCGCAACGTTAGGCGTGAAGGTGGTTTGATTTCGCCCGTGCGTCAGTAACTCTCGGTGCCCATCGCGCGGAATGCTCTGCACGCCAGATCCCGACTGGTGAAGTAAAGTAGAACCCCGCGAGCCGCGAGCGAAATCTCTCGCAGAGCGGCCTGGACAAGACGCTGGCAATCGCAATCGAGTGAACCGAACACGTCACCGTAAACGCAGCGCGAGTGAACACGGACCAGGATATCGGGTTTCCCGGCAACGTCGCCGTGGATCAGAGCCAGATGTGCTCTCTCCGTCTATCTCACTCCGGTACTGAACGGTCTTGAACTCCCCGAAGGCAGTTCGGATGCTTCCTACAGCTTCCCGCTGGACCAGCTTTTCTGTTTGGGTCCGATAGCGAATCAGCTCCGCTACCGAAATCATCTTCAGGCCGTATTGCCGGCAGAAATCGGCGAGTTCCGGAACGCGGGCCATGGTGCCATCCGCGTTCATGATTTCGCAGATGACGCCGCCCGGGTTTAGTCCCGCGAGGCGCGCCAGATCAACCGCTGCTTCGGTCTGTCCTGAACGCACAAGTACGCCGCCGGCTCGCGCGCGTAAAGGGAAGACGTGTCCGGGTCGCGCCAGATCTTGGGGCCGGCACTCAGGGTCGATCGCGACACGGATGGTATGCGCCCGGTCATAGGCCGAGATGCCTGTCGTAACGCCTTCGGCGGCATCGATTGCCTCGCAGAATGCTGTCCCAAACCGGGCCGTGTTCACCGGCGACATCGGCTGCAGATCAAGTCGGTCGCAGATTTCCGGTGCGAGCGCAAGGCAGATAAGCCCGCGCCCCTGTGTCGCCATGAAGTTGATGGCTTCGGGCGTAATCTTCTCAGCCGCAATCGTGAGATCGCCTTCGTTCTCACGATCCTCATCGTCCACTACGACGACGATCTTGCCGTCTCGGAAATCCTCGATCGCCTCGGCAACGGAGGCAAAGATCGCTTCAGTTTGGGAAGCAGCACTCATTCACGAGTTCAGTGGCTTACGATGCTACGGCGACGCCGTACTTCTCGTACCAGGGCTTGGCCGGACGGATCGCTTCGTTGACGGCGGCGATGTTCTTCACGCCCTTGTCCTGCAGCCAATCTTCCAGAGCCTTCGCACCGGATTTCGCGTAAACCGGAATGCCCTCTTTCCAAGTGGCGCGTCCGCACAGAACACCCGAGTAGTCGGTTCCCGCTTCCGCAGCCATGTTCAACGATTCCACGAACTGCGCGTTGCCAACACCGGCGCTGAGATAGATAAACGGCTTCTGCGCCACCTCCGCAGCTCGCCGGTATTGATCCAGAGCTTCTTTACGGGTGTAAGCAGCCTGCCCCTTGAAGACGCTGCTGCCTTCTACGAATTCGGCGTTGACCGGCACTTCCACCTTCAATACGTCGACCTTGTATTGTGGCTTGCCGAACTCCTTGCATGGAACCGATGACAACGTCGGGCTTGGACTTTGCATATTCAAGCCCTTTCTCGTCTCCGCCCTTCGGATCGTAACCGACAAATTCAAGAAAGAACGGAATGTCGTAGGTTTCGCATTCCGCGCCGATGCGCTCGATGAACGCGTGCTTGATGTCGTTGACGTCCTGTGCGTCGAAGGGCGAGTAGTAGATCAGGATCTTCACGGCGTCCGCCCCGTCGTCCTTGATGCGCTTCACAGACAGGTGCGGGAGGAGGTCGGGAAGCCGGCCGGGCTTTCGTATTGTCGTAACCGCTCTCCTCGTAGGCGAGCAGGAGTCCCGTACCTTTTGCGCGGGCTTGCGCTGCAGGAAGCCCGAATTCAGGGTCTAGAAGAATGGCGCTTGCATGTTGCGTGAGGACCTTCGATACGGCGACTTTAAATTCGCTCATCATCTCGTCCGTCACTTCTTTTTGATCGACTCCCTTCGCAGAAGCAATGCTTTTACGCAAGCTTCCGCGCTGGTCCATGGCCGCTGCGGCGATCACACCTTTGTCATTAGAAAGTGCCTGGAAATGCTTGATTTTGCCTTCGGAAAGCTGCATCGTATTCCGCTCCGGGATGTGGATGAATCGAGTTCAGTATATCGAAGGAGAGTGGGCTACACCACCGCTCAACACGGCGCCAATACTTCTTCGCGGTGCTAACGTCACGGAAGATCTGAGCGCGCAATTCCTCTGGACTCGGAAACTGGCGTTCGGCGCGGATGTAATGGAGAAAGTCCACGGCAATGCTGATCTGGTGACGGCGGGTCGAACGCTACTGAGAATGTAAGTTTCGACCGTGAAATCCTCGCCCCCGAAGGTCGGCCGCGTTCCGACATTGGTAATTGATTGCCACTCCCGCGAACCGGGCAACTCTCTTGTCTTCGTCACGTACACGCCAGGTGGTAAAACCTGGTTGGGCTCCGGGCGCAGATTTAGCGTCGGGACTGTTTGCTTTGAGCCGATCCCGCGGCCGGGCACAACGCGACCGGATAACGAAAATGGCCGCGCCAGCAGGCGATTTGCACGGACGATCCTACCTGCCTCGATGTACTGCCGGACTCGGGTGCTCGATACGACTTCTCCCCGGTACACGACAGGCTTCATGCAATGCGCGAAGTAATCGTACGTAATCCCCAGCTCCTGAAGCGTTTCGCAGTTCCCGGACTTCTTGAAGCCGAAGAGGAAGTTCTCGCCGACGAACACCGCTTTCGCCCGGAGCCCGTCGACGACGACGCTCTTTACGAACTCCTCTGGAGAGAGCCGAGCCAACTCTGCTGTAAACGGCAGAACTTCGACGTGAGTGATGCCCTGAGTCTTCAACAGGCGGACTCTTTCGTCGGTGCTGCAGATCTGGCGTGGAACTCGGTCGGGAGCGACTATGGCCGTTGGATGGGGATCGAACGTCAACACCGCTGATTGCAGATTGTGCTCCCGCGCGAAACGGACAACTTCGGCCAGCAGAGCCTGGTGCCCACGATGAACGCCGTCGAAATTCCCGATGGCAAGCGCTCGGTTCTCCTCCGTCAAAATTGGTCTCCATGGCCGATCGGAATCTCTAATCCATCGAACGCCATGTGGACGTTGGGAGGCAAGCTGGCCTCTACTTTTGCATGAAGTAAGTCGTGCGAAATATGTGTGAAATAAGCTCTTCGCGGGTTGAGCAAGGCAACGGTTCTTAGCGATTCCTCTACTGTGGAATGGGTAGGGTGAGGATTATGGCGTAGCGCATCGAGAAAAAGTACGTCTAGATTCTGCAGCTTAGCCAGGCTTTCCTCAGGTATTCCACTATGATCGGTCAAGTAGGCGCAATCCCCAAACCGGAAGCCATGAATCGTCGTCCGGCCGTGGGACACCGGGATTGGCTCGATTTCAATTCCCGCAGCGACAAATGGTTTGTTGTTGAAGAGATTCGGGCAGAGTCGCGGACGGCTTGATTCCGAGGGTGAAGCATCGAATACGTACCGAAATGTACGCTCAATCGTTTCCCAGGCATCGCTCGACGCGAATATCGGTATCGTCTGCCTTTGCATGAAGTTAAACGGCCGAACATCATCCAATCCTAAGAATGTGATCCGCGTGCGCGTGGGTATACAGAATGCCATCGATGTGATCAATCCCGTACCGCAAAGCCTGATATCGAAGATCGGGCGAGGTGTCGATTAGCAGCCGCTTGTCGCCCAGCCGAAGCAGCACGGACGGGCGAAGCCGGCGGTCGCGGCTGTCAGCTCGACGTGCAAACCTTGCAGTGACAGCCGATCATCGGGACACCTACACTGGTACCGGAGCCGAGCACGAGGATAGAGGCGTGCTCGAAGTCTTTGAGCATCTATTCGGTCTTAGTGCCTTTGCCGCCGTCCGGAGTGATGATCAGTGGTCCGGTGTCTTTTCGGGTTTCGTCCGCCGCGGGATCTCCGCCACTGGCCCGATTCAATTCTTCCGATACCTGGACGTAGCGAAATCGAAGCTCCGTAAGACCGTTCTCAAGAAGGCGTTGCTCCTCGACAGTCAGGTTGCCTTTGGTCTTCTCGCCGAGCATTGCAAGGAGGTCGATGGAGTGCCTTGCGAGCGGAAGGCTTGGTTCAGGGCTCTCCTCTTCACCGCCGAGATCGAGCAACCCAAGCTGCATTTGAGCCTGCATAAGAATCGATTCGATGAGGAAGAAAAAATCGGCTGGCGGAATAGGTAATTGCGATGGATCGGCGGCCACTTGAAACGCGCTCCCATCGCTATTTTGTCAGACGATCTCGAAGGATCTCGTACCTGCTGCTCGGTATATTCGGGACATGCTCGAGTCTAGCGACGATCCAGGTAAGAAGTTCGGCGAATTGGTGAGTCTGATGCGCCGGTTAAGGGCTCCGGGCGGTTGCCCATGGGATCGCAAGCAGACGTTTGATTCGATTAAACCCTACACGCTGGAAGAGACGTACGAAGTGCTGGACGCAATCGACAGCCGCGACTGGCCCGGATTGTCCGAGGAGCTCGGTGACCTCCTGCTGCAGCCGGTTTTCCTGGCCGCGATTGCCGAAGAAGCGGGTTTGTTCACCATCGGTGATTCACTCCAGGCGATTAATGAGAAGCTGATACGCCGCCATCCGCACATTTTCGGCGATGCGACGGCCGAAACACCGGAAGACGTGAAGACTCGCTGGGACCAGATCAAAGCGGAGGAGAAGGCTGGGGCGTCTCACAAACACGACGCTTCGATCTTGGACAGCACGCCTAAGAGTCTTCCTGCGCTGATGGAAGCGCACAAGATTTCAACGAAAGCTGCCGATGTTGGCTTCGAATGGCCAAACGTGGACGGAGTCCTGGAGAAGCTCGTCGAAGAGGCGAAGGAACTCACCGAGGCTGCCGGGCGCAATGCGCCGCTTGAAGTGGAGCACGAGATCGGAGACCTGCTATTCACACTCGTGAATCTGGCTCGGTTCTACCGTGTCGACCCGGAGCAAGCCCTGCGGAAGACGAGTGGACGATTCCGGCGGCGTTTTGCCTTTCTAGAGAAGAAAATTGCTGATGACGGAGCCGATATCCGGTCTACGTCGCTCGAGCGCATGGAGGAACTTTGGCAGGAGGCGAAGAAAACCGAGAAGGTCGCGTCGGACGAGGGAGCCGTCGGATCAACTCTTTCCGCTTCGGAGCCGCGCTGAGACTTTCTCCACCTCGCGCATTAGCCGGAGCGTGTTGCCGCCGTAAATCTTGCGAATGTCGCTCGGCGAGTAGCCCTTCAAAAGGAGCGCTCGCGTGAGGTTGGGGAATTTCGAGACGTCGTCGAGTCCTTCGGGCGCGCACGTAATGCCGTCGAAGTCGGTTCCGATCCCGATGGCATCGATTCCGGCGATCTGGCGGACGTGATCGATATGAGCCACAACGTCATCGAGGGTCGCCCTTACCGGCGCGTCCTTTGGAGCATCGGCCGACTTCTGAGAGACGAAGTTGCAGTAAATGTTCATCTGAATGACCCCGCCTTTCTTAGCCAGTGCACGAATCATGTCGTCCGTCATATTGCGCGGCACGTTCGTGACGGCCCGGCAGGCGGAGTGTGAAGCAATGATGGGCGCCTCGCTCGTTTCGAGCGCGTCATAGAAGGTCTTGTCGGCCACGTGGGAAATGTCGACCATCATGCCCAACCGGTTCATCTCATGCACTATGTCTTTTCCCAGCGGTGTCAAGCCGTTATGGTGTTGGATCTTGTCGTTCGTAATGTCGCCGGAAGAATCGGCCCAGCTATTCGTGTTCCAGTGGGTCAGAGTCATGTAGCGAACCCCAAGCCGGTAGTAGTCCCGCAGTAAGCGGGGGCTGTCTTCGATCGCATGGCCGCCTTCCAGACCCATGAGGGCGGCGATCTTCCCCTGGTGATGAGCGCGCTCGATATCGGCAGCCGTAAAGGCCTGAGCGAATTCCCTGGGATAACGGTCGATGATGTCGTGCTGCACCGTGTCGATCATCTGCAAGGCACGATTGGCCGAGTGGTTGCCTTCGACGTACGTGGCCGCGACATACACCGAGAAGAAAACCGCGCCTACACCGCCCGCGCGCAGGCGTGGGATATCCGTATGATCTTTGGGAGCGTTCGCAATATCCGTTCCCTCGACCGTGAAGGAAGGCGTGTCGTTGTGGGTGTCAATCAGAATGGCAGATTTCCTGATCTTTTCCACGTCTGCGTCCAGTTTCTTACCTTCCGGCACCTTCGGGAAAGCCTGGTAAGCAATTAGCAGGGCGAGCGGGAAGGAGAGAAGGCGTCGAGTCAAGTTTTCAGAATACAATTGCTATAAGGCATGAAAGAAGCTGTATTCGAATCCCCCGCACCAGCCGCGATCTCCGGCACTAGCAACTGGCGGCATTATGCTGTTGCCGTTTCGGCGATTCTGCTGGGCATTATCTTCCTGGTCTCGGGAGGTTGGAAGGTTCTCCAGCCGTTCAAGACCGGCGAACTTCTGGAGCAGGCGCGGGTTCCTGCCGGTTTCGGCACCGCGGGAGCGTCCGTGCTGGGAACGCTTGAGCTTTTCACTGCCTTTCTGCTCTTTACTCCTCGGTATCGAAAGCTGGGCGGCATTCTTGGCTCGGCCCTGATGATTTTCTTCATCGGCTGGGTCGCTTTCTATTACCCGCAATTGGTGGGACACGAATGCAGCTGCTTCCCGATTATCAAGCGCGCCGTGGGTCCTAACTTTTTTATCAGTGATGCGGTGATGCTTCTCTTCGGGTTAGTCGCTGCTGCCTGGGCCCCGGCTGTCAGGCAGCTTCGAATTCCCGCCGTTACTCTGGCAGCGCTTGCGGTCCTCGCAGGAGCAAGCCTCGGAGTGGGCGCGGTTCAGCGCCGAAATGTCGAGATGCCGTACCCCGTAGCGGTGGAAGGCAAACCGACGGATCTGCGCACCGGCAAGGTGTTCCTGTTCTTCTATGACCCCATGTGTTCTCACTGCGATGCGGCTTCGAAGTTCATGTCGACGCTCACCTGGAAAGACACTCGAATCGTCGCAATCCCTACGAACGACCCTCAGTTCGCCAAAGATTTCCTCCGGGACACTAAGCTAAAAGCTGAAACGAGTTTGGACGGCGCCAAGCTGCGCGCGAAATTCTCGTTCGTGAACCCGCCTTTTGGCGTGGCTCTTGTTGATGGCCAGGTAAAAGAGAATTTCGATCAAGGACAATTCAACGCGCCGTCGCCGAAGCCCGATTTAGAAAAACTCGGGTTCGTGCAGTAATCCGAGCAGGCCCGGGCATTTCGCCCTGGGGCTCCGTCCTTCGATTTATCTACGGGCAGTCCCGCTTTTCCTGCCGTAGACGATGACGCGAGAACCGCGACGGTATTGTTCATAATCGTCATCCGCAGATGGAAGGACGGTTAGATTTTCGAAGCCGAAGTGCTTAAGAAGGAACATCAACGCATTCAGGGACGGAACGAGCGCAACGCTCGTCGACCCACCCTCGCGACCCGCCGGGTAATCGGGGACGAGCGCGAATGCGCCCTCCACGGGCCGTTGACTTTGATAGTTCCCGTCTTCGACACGACCCGTGATGTCGTACGGAAAGATTTGTGTCTCGATGAGGATGTGTTCCCGGCAGAGCTGGGATGCAAGGCGCAGGACGTGAATAGGGTCTTCCATGTGATAGATCAGCCCGTAAACCAGCACAAAATCGGAGCGCCATCTCTCCTCGAAGGACATCGTCTGCAGATCTGCCTGAACGTATTCGACATTTCGCAGACCCAAAACTTCCGTGATCAGCGTGGCAGCTTCCAGGCTTTCGCGGCGAATTTCGAATCCGCGTACAAACGAAAAATGCTTTGCCAGTTCAACCGAAAAGTACCCTTCGTGAGACGCGAAATCGGTGGCGGTGAGGTTTGCTGCGTCCCCGACGTGTCTATGGATGACATCGAGAAGCTGCCGCCGCCGAGTACCGTGCACCGGACGCCAATCTTCGGGCAAATCCGTCCGCGTCCGAGTACCGTCGGGCAGCTCAAATTCGTAGAACCAGGTGCGCTCTTTTACCGCGCGAAGCTTTTCCCGTCCGGTTTCTTCCGTCACTATAGTTAGCCTTTCCATCGAACAAACACCGCGTGATAAGCACGATGCATTATGAAAAGTACAGGGTAACGAATTCGGCCCCGTGCCCCGCCAGGAAGCCAGCTACTACTTCGCCGGCTGAGCGTGCGAAGAAGTCCCGGAACGCCTGTTGCGCTACTTTGCGTCCGAGATCACCGCCCTGAATAACCGAGTGATTGAAATGGATCCCGGCCCAAATTCGGGCATTCCTAACTTCCAGCTCAAGTTCGGGGGTGCTGCGTACCTCGTGCACCGTGTTTGTCACCGCGCTGCTCACAATGAACGTGAAGTCTTGGCGACCGAAGTATTGCGTCAGTGATTCTGCCAAGGCGCCAGTGAAACAGCCGTGTGCCGAAGAGTATTCCGGATGCGACGGGGTATTCGCGCGCGCTTCCAGGACGCGTCTGGAGCAGTACTATCGTTTCCGTCGATATCGGCGTTTTGAATGGCTGCGACCGGCCGCCACAAGCTGTATTGATACTTCGCGTTCCAGCACCCGATCAATGCGTCCGTCAACTGGCCCACACAAGTGCAAACAAGCGAGCCGTTTCGACAATGTCCAGATTGCGCGCACCTGCGAGGTTGCGCAAAGCTCGCGAATACTGTGCGGCCGTGTTCTCGGTCCAAAACAGCGCTATCTCTGTTTGCTCAGCTGTTCGGAGTGTGCTGTTGATTCCCCCGATGGCTTTCACCTGGTTGTAATCTTCCGCCCACTCCATGCTCGAGAGCGAGAACGGGGGCTCGGGAAAGAACTGAGATGCGCTGCTCATTGTAAATGGCACCATCTGGCCCATCCACGGTGTGATCGGAAGGCCGCCCGGCGAAGTTGGAATCCAGATGCCGGGCATGGGCGTGTCTGGGTAAGTGTACGCAACGTTCGCGCCATGACCGTCGCTGGCCCGCATCTCTAGGATCTGTTGCGCTGCAGCTTTCCCCGCAACCACACCTGCATTCAGAGCGTCAGGCTTCTCGCTTTCCGGTATCGTCGCAAGCGAATATTTGTATCGAACGGTCAGTGCGTCTTTCTGGTTAGGAAAATGGAAGATTAGGACCGTGTATGCCGCGGCCGCCACGGCTGCCTCGAGGTTTGCACCGGGGGTAGTCACGATCTCTGGACCGTAGGGTTTGTACCTGTGCCCGATCGCGTTCACGGCATCGTGAATTGCCAGGTGAACGTACGCCAGATATAGGGCTGTACCGTTTGGGCTATTCGCCGGGATCGCGGAGTTTCCGAAAGTTGCAGTGTTTACTGCGATGTTGTTCCACTCCGTGACAGCATTCTGGGCCGGTGCGATTCCCGGCAGAATGACCGTCCCGAGGCTGATAGCTGCTAACAATGTCCGTTCCACGTTCGACTCTCCTCGTGCTTTCTGGCCGCTGGTCTCGACGAGTCTGAACGTCAGGTTCAAGACGGACGCGACCTAAGCAGTTTTCGTTAATCACCTTGTATCGGCCGCGGCCATAAAACTAGTTCGGAGGTGTTGGAACGGGGTTTCATACATCTGCACGGCGTTGAAAAGAAGAGATATGCTCGGACAGTGCCTGTTGCGGAAATCGACGTACAGACCGCGCGTCAGCAACTGGAACGAATCCTGGCGAGTGCCGGTTTCGCGCGCAATCAGCGATTGAGCCGATTCCTGCAGTTCGTCGTCGACAAGCACCTAGAGGGTCGAAACAGCGAAATCAAAGAATCTGTCATCGCCGTCGAAGTCTTCGGACGCAGGCCGGATCACGATCCGAAACATGATTCCATCGTGCGGACCGAAGCCGCGAGACTGCGCGCACGGATTCGCGAATACTACGCCGGTGAAGGAAAAGAGGACTGTTGGATCATCGAACTGCCTAAGGGTGCTTACGCACCGGTGTTTGTCCAATCGGAGAAAGAACCAGCAAGCACGCCCGCAACGCTGAAAACTGATCAGCCTCGGTTCGGATTACGCCTACGGCTACTAATGGGGCTAGCGGCCACGGTGGTTTTTGCGGGCGCGATTGCCTGGACGTGGAATCAGAGTCGAAACGCACCTATCCGGGTCGCGGTACTGCCGTTGCTTAACGTGAGCCAGGACTCGGCGAACGACTACTTTGCGGATGGTCTCACCGGCGAGATCATTCGGGACCTGTCCATTATCGACGGCCTGGCTGTTCGGTCCCAGACGTCTTCGTTTGCATACAAGGGCAAGCCGAGGAACCTGCGTGAGGCAGGAACACAACTCGGGGTCGATTACATCCTGGAAGGCTCCGTCCTGCGTGTCGGCGAGCGTGTGCGAATCAACGCGCAGTTCATTCGCGTGCGCGATGATTTCGCGTTGTGGTCGGGAAGATATGACCGGCAGGTGGTCGACATCATCGCCATCCAGGATGAGATTTCGCGAGGCATCGTGAACAGTCTGCGTTTAAAGCTGGGCAGCGGCCGGCGGCGTTACGAGGTAAGCGCCACGGCATACGATGCCTATCTTCGGGTTCGCGCGATGATCATCGGACAGGGCTTACCGGGGTGGATCAATAGCCTTGAGCTTTTCGACCGGGCTATCGCGAGCGACGGGTCATTTGCCCCAGCCTACGCTGGTGTTGCAACTGCGCACGCGTTCCGATCCACACAATTCAAAAGGAGATCCCGCAGAAGATGTGAAAGCGATGTGGGCAACCGCGCAAAAGGCCATTGAATTGGATCCCTTGTTAGCTGAGGCCCATGATGCACTCGGTATGGCTTACGCACGCGACGCTCGGTGGCAACAATCGGAACGAAGCTTTCGCCGCGCGATTGAACTTGACCCGAACCGGTCCATCACCAGGCAACATTTCACCATGGAGTTCCTGCTGCCGCTTGGCAGGATTGAAGAGGGCCTTGTTCAATTGAATCTAGCGGAGAAAGCAGACCCACTCTCAGCTGATGTTCAGTACTTCCTCGTATTACGTTCTCACCGCGGCAGGGCGGTTCGATCAGGCCGCCACGCATTGCAAGAAGCTCCCGGCGGACTTCTGGGCCAAAGCGAGTTGCCACGCTGATGCGCAGTTGCGCCACGGCCAAACCGATGAAGCAATCCGCAGCCTCGAAACAGAATTCTACCGTGGTGACTGGCGAGGCGTGGAAGTTCGGGGATCTCTGGGATGCGCCTACCTGAAGCGTCGGCCGCCGCTCGGAGGCTGAGACCCTGGCGTTTTCGGATTCGACGGACGCATTTAATCAGGCGAAGATATTTGGCTGTTTGGGCGACAAAGATCGCTCGTTCGAGGCGCTCAACCGGGCCGCCGCAGAGGCCCTTTTCGTATTGGGCGGGCGCTCACATGGCCGGAGTTGTCTCTCGCTCGACGGCGATCCACGCCTCACGACTCTTCGCAAGAAGGCCGGACTGCCGGAATATCGAGTTATTACCTCCAGAAAACCTTAGGCATACGTCCGGCTTAAACTCGCGTACTGTTACGTTTCCCTCTCCTCCCGCGCTGAAACTCTTCTGGTACTCAAACTTTCTGCCGATAGGTCAGTTGTAACCGGCAGTACGGCCTATCGCGGTTTTGCTGCTGACATAACAGGAATTCAACCATGAAAAAAATCGCATCCTTGTTGTTAGCCACCGCGATCGCTTGCTCCGCAGCCGCTCCTAAGCTTTCGGTCGATCTCGCCGACACCGCCATAACTCAAAGCAGTCAACCCGTGCAAGTTATTGTGCAATGGAAGACCAATACCGGGACTGGCCTTCTAGGCAAGATCTTGGGTTTGGGAGGAGCCCTCATTTCGGAACTCACCGCTCTGCATGCGGGCATTTATGTCGTGCCTGGCTCAGCCTTGAATGCCTTGAGCGCCGATCCGAATGTCGCGTTCATTTCACCGGATCGCCCTATTTACAAGAAAGCGCTCCTCAGCAAGCCGGTCGCGGCGACGCCTGCCACCATCTCTGCTCCCGCCGCGTGGAACCTCGGGTACGTTGGTGCCGGGGTAGGAGTAGCAGTGGTGGATAGCGGTATCAATCCGGACGACGACCTTGGCACGCTTCTCAGCTCCGTGGTTTACTCCGAGGATTTCACAAAATTGATGCCCGGTCTCTCGCTCAGCAAATTATTGCTTCCAATACTCGGCTCCGCTCCGGATTGGTATGGCCATGGCCAACACATAGCCGGCATTATTGCCTCGACTGGAAAGTCGTCCAATTGTCTGGGCTGTACGCAATCGTTTGTTGGCGTAGCCCCGGGTGTCCACTTGATTAACTTGAAGGTCCTGGATGCGAGTGGAACGGGTTCGGACAGTACCGTGATCGCAGCGATCAACCGGGCGATCACCTTGAAAGGTCTTTACAACATTCGCGTGATGAACCTGTCACTCGGTCGACCTGTTTATGAGAGCTACACGCAAGATCCGTTGTGCCAGGCAGTCGAAGCGGCGTGGAAAGCGGGCATCGTGGTGGTGGTGTCGTCAGGCAACGAAGGTCGTGACAACTCCTCGGGCAATCAGGGGTACGGCACTGTTGGCGCGCCGGGGAACGATCCCTACGTAATCACGGTCGGCGGGATGAGAGACATGGGAACAGCGGATCGCTCCGACGATCTGATGGCCAGCTACAGCTCAAAAGGCCCGAGCGCTATCGACCACGTTGTAAAACCCGACCTGGTAGCTCCGGGAAATCAGATTGTCTCTCTGCTGAACCAGCATGGAACACTTGCTCTCCATAATCCCGAGAACATCGCCACTCTCGCCTCGTATCAAAGCAACGCTCCAGCCGCAGGCACGATTCCCGTACAGCCTGCCTATGACCCTGCTTCCAATACCCGTCCGCCCGCAGTGCGGATTGGAACAGGTTATTCGCCGCAATATTACATTATGAGCGGCACGAGCATGGCGGCGGCGGTGGTCAGCGGCGCGGTTGCGGATCTTCTGCAGGCTGCCCCAGCACTCACGCCCGATCAGATCAAGATGCTGTTGATGCAAACCGCTTCGAAGAGTTTCCCGACCGTCAGCACCGTCGTAGAACCCAGCACCGGTCAGAGCTTTACCAGCTACTACGACCTTTTTACGGTGGGCGCGGGCTACCTGGACTTGAAAGCCGCTCTGGCGCTGATTAATCGAGTGCCAAAAGGCTTCACGGCACTTTCCCCCACGGCCGTATACGACGAAACGAGCGGAGCGGTGAAGGTAGCGTTCGACGCCTCCTCCGTCTTCTCGCCTGCAGCAACTTCGGGCAGCGATGCCTCCACTACCGGCCAAACCCTCTGGAGCGCCAATTCAATCTGGAGCAACTCCGTCCTGGTCGGAAATACGGCGATATGGGCGACCGGCTCGGTCTGGGACGGTTCCGCCGATTCGGCCAACAAAGCTATGTGGGGTGCGTCAACCGACGACGCTGAATAAGGCGATGTGGGGCGCTTCGACCGCATCCGCTAACAAAGCAATGTGGGGTGCGTCGACCGACTCGTCCAACAAGGCGATGTGGGGAGCTTCAACGGATTCCTCTAACAAAGCGATGTGGGGCGCCAGCAGCACGAGCGCCGAAAGCATCACGGTCAGAGGCGAGCAATAAGAATTATCTGCAAACAACCCGTTTGAGACGCTCGGATGTCATCGACATCCGAGCGTTTTCTCTATTGAGGCACATAGCGCCGGAATCAGGTGCGGCGCTTGATTCCTTTGCCCGGGAGCAACTGTGTCTACGATCTTTCCATTGCGCACCACTACAACGCCGTTCACGAGGACATACGGAATTCCGTCCGAGTATTGAGCGGGATTCTCGAAGGTCGCGCGATCGCTTACTCGAGCGGGATCAAAGATCGTGATATCCGCATCCGCTCCGATCCGGATCCGGCCCTTGGCTTCAAGCTTGAGACGCTGCGCCGGCAGCAAAGTCATTTTGCGCAATGCGTCCATCAAGGACACCGCGTGCTGTTCTCGCACGTATCGGCCCAATACGCGTGCATAACAACCTGCTGCTCGCGGATGGCCCTTGCCCTCCTCGAGAATGCCGTCGCTGGCAATCATGACGGTGGGGTCCGCCATTGCTACTTTTACCGTGGCTTCGGGAATGCTGTGGATTGCGACCATTCCGCCTTGCCGGCGATACCGCTCGAAACTCTCTTTGGTCAGCCGTTCTCCTGTTGCAGCCCACTGGAGGTCGTGATACGAGATACCGCCCTGGTGCTCCTGCCACCCTGGATTGAAGATCGCCGATGACAGGTCTGTCATTCCGGCGGTATAGGAGTAAGCTTCAGTCGTTACGTCAATTCCGTGCTGTTTCGCTCCGGCGATCATACTCAGAGCGAGCCCCGTTTGCCCCAGTGCCATGCTGGTGATGTGGACGATGTGCAGCCCCGACGCCGGTGACGGCTGCGTCCGCCAGAACCTCCTGCAGTGAGTCGATGACGCCGGGCTCTACTGGTCCGCCGTTTCGCATGTGCACGAAACAGGTCGCCTTACCGGCCACTCGCCGTTCGGAAAACCTGGAGAATCTGCTCGCGACTGTCATGAGGTACATACGCTATTCCCAGTCCTACGCCCAGCGCTCCCTCGCCGTAGTCCCTGCTCGATGTGCGCGAGGATTTCTCGCTGCTGTTGTTCGGTCGGCGCATTCTCCGCCGCACGATCGCGAGGCAAGAGCCTTCCAGAGTCGCCCATAACTGCGATGCTCGCCGGTATGTGCCCGCTACTCGCTCCGAAGTTGATCAACGCTTTCCCCGTCCGCTCTGCGTACCAGGGAGCAACAGGCCATGCGCCGACTTCCAGTTCCAGAGCGGTCGTAACGCCGTCTCGCGCTTTGAATCTGTAGTTTTCCGGCGTCTGGCCATGAGAATGTAAATCGATGAAGCCGGGAGCGACTACCAGACCCTTCGCGTCGATCACCGTTTTCGCGGATAGAGCTTCGGACGAAACGGCGAGAATCCGTCCCTCCCGCACGCCAACGCTTCGAATCGCGTCCAAGCCGCTTTCCGGATCGATCACGCGTCCGTTAACGATGGCGATATCGAATTGCTGGCAAATTGCACCGGAAGCCAACCCGAGGAAAAGAAAAAAATGGCGAATCCACACTCCGGTGATCATACTTCGATCCGATCTCGAGCGGCGCGACAGTATCGTAGAACTATCGACGCGAGATATCACAATTGGCGGCGGGTGGCGGGAAGCGCAGCCCTGTTTCTATCTGCCTGTGCAGCGTGCACGCGCTCACGACGTGATCACGACAAAACTTACCTGGAGCCGCGAAGTCTCGCGTCTGGTCGGGGAGAAATGTGCCGGATGTCACCGGGACGGCGGATCCTCGTTTCCGTTGACCACCTACCAGCAGGTTCGTCCTTGGGCCAAGGCGATTAAAGAGCAGGTTTTGGAGCGTCAGATGCCACCCTTCGCGGCGGTAAAAGGCTTCTCCGATTTACGTGAAGACGATTCATTGACTCAGGAGCAGATCGGACTCATCTCCGCCTGGGTAGAGGGCGGCGCGCCGGAGGGCGACCGCTCGCTACTCCCGCAAGCCCTCGCACAATCGTCCAAGCAGGCATTGCGAGACCCCTCGGCGGCACGGCGTTTCACCGTGACTGGATCGAAAACGTTGAACCGACCTTTACATTTGCCGGCGTCAGGGCGGATGTGTTGCGCGACGATAGCAGTGTCAGGGTGGTTGCGCAGTTTCCAAACGGTGCTGTAACACCCATCGTTTGGATCTACCGATATCGGAAGCAATTCGACAGGCCTTATTACTTTCGTCGGCCGCTGATGTTCCCAGCGGGAACGAGGATCATCACCTATCCAGCCGACTCGGGCAGCGTTGCGCTTCTCGAGGGGACTGTTCCTGCTGGCGAAGCTACGCCTTTGCGCGCTCCCGAGCCTGAGAGAGCCGATGAGTCGCGTGCCGTTCCATTGAACGCGGGCGGAGTTCCGCTCGACTACGTCTGTCCGATGGATCCGGACGTTCGTTCCGATAAACCCGGGAAGTGCCCGCGCTGCGGGATGGAACTCAAGGTCGGCATTCCCGACACAAGCGAATACGGCATGGAGTTGATAGCTCCGGCTAACCTCAGACCCGGACAAACGGGGGAACTCCAGTTCCGGTTTCTTCATCCGCGAGACGAGATCGACGGTCCGAGCTTTCGAGATCATGCACGAGAAGCTGTTCCATCTATTCATCGTAAGCAGTGATTTACAACACTTCGAGCACGTGCACCCGACGCAAAAGCCCGACGGAACATTCAGCATTCAGTACAGATTTCCAAAGATTGGGATGTATCGAGTCGTGGCCGATGTTTATCCCGTCGGAGGAACGCCGCAGCTTCTTTCCCGGACAATTTTCATCTCGTCCGGACCAAATAACACCGTGCCTTTAACCGAAGCGAAACTAAAGCCGGACGAAGAGCTGCAGCACGGCGAGAATACCGATCTGCAGTTACTCACTGATGGACTGAAGGTCATTGCCGGAACCAAAACACATCTGAGTTTCCAGTTCAGCCAAGTGGAAGGCATGCAGATGTATCTGGGCGCCTGGGCGCACATGTTCATCGCGAGCGACGATACTCTTGATGTTCTCCATGTTCATCCGGTGATTGCGACGGGCGGCCGAGAGATACAGTTTGACATTATCTTCCCGCGACCTAGAACATACAGGGTTTGGATTCAGTTTCAAAGGCGCAACGTTGTGAACACAGTGGCGGTTAATATTCCCGTCCTCAACATCGAGCAGGCGTTCGCATCGAGTGCAACGCGCTGACTCTGGTTCAGCGCGCCGGAAGCGGACGATCCGTGTGAAAGTATCTCTTGTAAGCGCCGATCCAGTTACTCGCGATCTCACGCTGAGCTTGCGCCAGGTCTAAATCGCCGCTCGCAAACCATCTCACGCAATCGATCCTCCAGGTCGTCCTTCACTCGGGCATTCCAGTCAGGGGAAAAGGACTGCGGCCATAGATTACGAAGATCCTCTGCTCCGCCGAGCGCGGGCGTTACCAGATAATCAACCTCGTAGGCCTGAGGTGGTGCAGCGGAAATACCGTATTCCTGAAAAACCTTTTGCTGAAGCATACCGGCACGGGCTTGTTTTTCACGTTAGCCTCGCCGCAAACGGCTTGGCGTGTAAGCTCGACCGTTGCACCCGGAGTGAGACGGGAATTCGGCATAGATAGCCCGATTTCCGATCTTCGAACGTTCCCTTGGACTCCTCTCCCGATAGAAATGCCAATTGCCAAACACGCTGTAACGGCAGCAACTGAGAAGACCACCTTGCGCCATCCGGTGCGAACCGCGTCGAACGCCGAGTGATCCTGTTGACACTGGCCCTCAATCAAGCGTGACCGTAGCAGCCGTCGAGCTTCATCTGCCGACGGCAGAACGGCCGCGGATTCGTTCCGATAAGCGTCGTTGTAGTTCACCGATAACCGAATCAAGCTTTTCGCATCGCGTTCGGCATGACCCGCACGTCTCGAGATGAGAGCAAACCTCGGCTTCACTGCGCGACGGCAGTTCTCCCCAAAGATGGGAAACAATCTGCCGATCAGAGACATGCCTAGGACGTAAAAACATAGCTCTTACCGTTGCGCCGCGCGCGCCAGGCGAGCCACCGAGCGGGTTAACGAGAGTGACACCGCTCCGACTGAAATCCCTAAAACGTCAGCGATCTCGCGGAAACGTAGCCCCTCCGCTCTCAAACGTAGACATTGGCCATCGCGTTCCGGCAATGCGTCGAGCGTGACTTGAAGACGACGGCGAGTCTGGCTTCCAACGGCTAGAACCTCCGGATTCGGTGATGGATCAACCATAAGGCTCTCCCCCGCAGTATCGGCGACAACGGCGGCCCTCCGAAATTCGCACCGTGTGCGCTTCAGCGCAAGATTGTGTCCAACCCGGAAGACCCAGGCCCGTAAGTTCGCCTCGTTCTTCCCGCTTCTCAGGTGCCGGAATAATGCCAGAAACGCATCCTGAACAATCTCTTCCGCCTCGTGAACCGGCAGGCCGAAGCTAAAAAGGTAACGCAGAAGAGGAGTCCTGAGTTGATCGAAGAGGGTGATTACTTTGTCTTCTACACGACGCAGTTCCGCCCGTTCCCATTCCGCATTGGCGGCAATTCCTGCCCAAACTGAAGCGGTCGGATCCGTCATGAATTTCCATCTTAGACAACCAGATCCGGCCACGAGCAGGTCGCGCTTTTTCACTTGCATTTTGCAAGTGACATTGATAACGTGTCCGGTGTGCCCGAAAACGATGGAGGAAAGCGGCGCTCCGGGTGTCCCGTCAACATCTCGGTCGAAGTATTTGGCGACCGCTGGTCCCTGCTGATCGTGCGCGACCTCATGGTTCGCGGCTATCGGACGTTCAAGGAGTTTGCCGACTCGGGTGAGGGCATCGCGACTAACGTTCTCTCGGACCGTTTGAAGAAGTTGCAGGCCGCTGGGATCATCGTGGCGAATGACACGCCTAGCGATGGCCGCCGGATTGAGTACGAATTGACGGAGAAGGGAATT
Source organism: uncultured Acidobacteriaceae bacterium (assembly GCA_963744795.1). Classification (GTDB taxonomy): domain Bacteria; phylum Acidobacteriota; class Terriglobia; order Bryobacterales; family Bryobacteraceae; genus Bog-105. The sequence continues at coordinate 49,868 of CAVUVF010000014.1, read as the reverse complement.
TCCCTGGCTCCTGTCCTTCTGGAGCTCCTGATTTGGGCGGCTCATCACGAAGAAACAGGGGCGCCTTGCGCGTTGATCGAGCAGATGGAAAACAATCGCCAAGGAGTACTCGCCGAAGTCCGGAGGCGCTGGCTTGACAAGGATCGGACACCGATATTGCCCAGGTTTGAAGGACAGAAAAGGAAAGCAGGAGGAGTACAAGGAAATGAGCGAAGTTCGAGTACTGGTGGGAACCCGAAAAGGGGCATTCATATTGTCCGCGGACGGAAAACGTAAGAATTGGAAGGTTGATGGTCCACATTTCGCGGGGTGGGAAATCTACCACATGAAGGGATCATCCGCGGACCCGAACTGCATCTACGCATCGCAAACGAGCGGCTGGTTCGGACAAGTGATGCAGCGTTCGACCGATGGCGGGAAAACCTGGAACCCGGTGGGCAATCAGTTCACGTACCACGGAATTCCAGGAACTCACCAGTGGTACGACGGCAAGCCGCACCCGTGGGAATTCAAGCGCGTGTGGCATTTGGAGCCGTCGCTCAACGATCCCGACACGGTGTATGCCGGCGTTGAAGATGCGGCGCTGTTCCGCTCGTCCGACGGCGGCAAAACCTGGGACGAACTCTCCGGATTACGAAACCACGATACAGGCTCAAGGTGGCAGCCGGGAGCCGGCGGATGTGCCTCCATACAGTCGTTCTTGATCCGACTGATCCGCAACGCATCTTTGTAGCGATTTCGGCTGCCGGTGCTTTCCGGACCGACGACGCCGGAACTACCTGGCGGCCCATCACGCGCGGCTTGCATTCAAACTTTCTCCCCGACCCAACGGCCGAAGTGGGACACTGTGTGCACCGGATTGCCATGCACCGTTCTCGCCCGGACACCCTGTTCATGCAGAAGCATTGGGACGTGATGCGGAGCGACGATGCCGGCGATTCCTGGCACGAAGTCAGCGGCAATCTGCCTACGGATTTCGGATTCTGCATTGATGTCCACGCCCATGAGCCTGAAACTGTTTATGTTGTTCCCATCAAGAGCGATTCGGAACATTTCCCGCCCGAAGGCAAACTGCGCGTTTTTCGAAGCCGGAGCGGCGGAAACGAGTGGGAGCCTCTGACCAACGGCCTACCGCAGGAGAACTGTTACGTCAATGTATTGCGCGATTCGATGGCTGTTGATTCGTTAGACTCATGCGGTATTTACTTTGGGACTACCGGCGGCCAGGTGTATGGGTCGGCAGACGGCGGCGACAATTGGGCTCCTATCGTACGCGACCTTCCCGCGGTGCTTTCGGTTGAGGTGCAGACACTCGCATGATCCGCGTAGTGCTTCCGGCGCACTTGCGCAACCTGGCGCAGGTTGACGACGAAATCACTCTCAGCGTCGAGGGGCCCGTGACGCAGCGGTCCATTCTCGACGCGCTCGAAGTCAACTTCCCGACCCTGCGCGGCACAATCCGCGACTATACGACGCAACAGCGCCGGCCCTTCATCCGCTTCTTCGGCTGTTCGGAAGATCTCTCGCACGAATCGCCGGACGCGTTGTTGCCGGACCAGGTTGCCGACGGACGCGAGCCGTTTCTCATCGTGGGCGCTATCGCGGGCGGCTAGCGAGCCTGTCAGAGTGTCCGAACTGACGGCTCGTTACACTAGCCCCTTGACACACGTTCGCTACAAGGTGGTGGCGTTCACCATGACGCTTGCTGCCGTCACGTATCTCGATCGCGTCTGTATCTCGATCGTGGCCCCGAGTATCATGCGCGATCTGAAGCTGTCCCAGATCCAGATGGGATACGTCTTCAGCGCGTTCACGCTCGCTTACGCGATCTTTGAGATCCCGACTGCGCGTTGGGCCGATCGAATCGGAAGCCGAAAGGTGCTGACACGCATTGTGCTTTGGTGGTCTGCATTCACCATGGCGACTGCGGGCGCATTCAGCTACGTTGCGCTGCTGGTCATACGGTTCTTATTCGGCATTGGAGAAGCGGGGGCGTGGCCGAATGCAGCTCGCGTTTTCGCGCGTTGGATTCCTGCCACGGGAACGCGGCCGTGTTCAGGGAATGTTCTTTGCCGGGGCTCATCTGTCGGGCGGCCTGACGCCTATGTTCGTCGCCTATCTTGCGACCTTTTTGAACTGGCGAACCATCTTCCTCCTTCTCGGTTCGGTAGGAGTGTTTTGGGCCGCCGCCTGGTTTTTCTGGTTTCGCGATGAGCCGGGCGAACATCCAAGCGTTTCACCCGCCGAACGAGACATGATTGAACAAACCGAGGTCTGCCACCGGGCCACGCCGGCTCCTGGAAAGAAGTATTGAAAACCAGAAGCCTCGTTCCGCTGTGCCTGCAATATTTCGCAAACACGTACGGATTCTTTTTCTTCATTAGCTGGTTGCCGACCTATCTCCAGAAGTCGCGTGGATTGGCAAGCATGGAGTTGTCGCTCTTTGCGGGCCTTCCGCTCCTGCTCAGCGTTATCGCGGATATCACAGGGGGACTCACAACGGACGCGCTTTCGAGACACTTCGGATTGCGTGTCGGACGCTGCGGCGTCGGAGCGGTGGCCTACTTCCTGGCGGCGATCGGGATGCTTGCCGGGACCGTTGTCGAAAATGGTCGGCTCGCCGGACTGTTGATCGCCATCGGCGGAGCATTGTCGATGTTCACGCTCGCGCCCGCGTGGGCAACGGCGATTCACCTGGGCGGCAAAAATTCGGGCGCGTTGAGCGCGACGATGAACACAGCCGGCCAGGTAGGCGGGATGCTCAGTCCGGTCGTTCTTGCCTATATCGTGGATCGCTGGGGAAATTGGAGTCTGCCGCTTCACATACTTTCCTGCCTCTACCTGATGGCAGCGGTTAGCTGGTTGTTAATTCGGCCGGAGCGGGCAGAAGATGATACAACTCTCCTAAATGCTTAAGACTCTCGATATCCTGCTTGGGCTCTCGGTAGTGATGCTGATGGTCAGCTTGATCGTCACAGTCGCTGACCGAAGCTGTTACCAGCCTCCTTCAGATGCGTGGCAAGCACCTGCTCGAAGGCGTGATCGGTCTTCTCAAGCAAGTGGACCGGGACCTTCCCGAACACGTCGTGCAGGCGGTTGCCACGTCGATCCTGACGCATCCGCTGATCCGGTCCAAGGGTTGCCGTTTCGGCGCTGTCATTCATCGCGAGGAGTTGACGAAGCTGGTGCTTGAACTCGCGGCGGACGAAGGACCACAACGTCTCAACCCGGACATTCTTGGCGGAACTGCGGCAGATGCTGAGCCGGAATGGAATCGCCGACCCGCAAAAAACGCTCGAGAGCGTACGAGCCGTCGCGTTGAACCTGGAGCTTGCGCACCCCGAGCTGTCCAATAATCTCCGGTATTCGACTGCCTTCCTGCAGGAGGCAAACAGCCGATTTCTCGCTAAGATTCACGGCTGGTTCGACCAAACAATCGATCGCGTCTCAGACCGTTTCACCCGAGCCACCCGCATTGTGACGTTCTGCGGGTCATTGCTGATTGCGCTCGTCTTACAACTCGATACCGCGCAGCTCGTCAACCGGCTTTCGGAAGATTCGAATCTCCGGGGCGAACTTGTCAAGCAGGCGATGACGATCGATCAGAAGAATCTGCAACCAAGCCCCGAACAGTCGTCATCTCTGCTGCCTGTACTCAGCCAACCGGATCGCGAGCGCTTGCGCACTCTTGCGCAGGACGACATTATCGAGTTTCCTGCGAGCATACGGGAATGGACCGGCCGTTGGACGATGGACAACTTCTTCATGAAACTGCTCGGGATCGTGTTGACGGCTACTCTACTGAGTCTCGGTGCCCCATTCTGGTACAGCGCGCTCAAGAATCTGATCCGTTTGCGATCACTCATCGCGCAGAAAGACGATGAGCAACGGGAGACACGGCAGACAACCAAAATTGGCGTGATCCCTGGTGTGGAGCAGCCGGCCAAGGTGGAAGGAACGGACAACTAACGTTGCAACGAAGAAGATTCTTTCAGTACGCCGGAATGTCGATCGCTGCCGCTTACACTGCAAAACTCAATGCGACAAACCGGGACCATGTCGTTGTCATTGGAGCCGGCATTATCGGCAGCTCCATTGCCTACCACTTGGCGAAACGCGGTGCTCGAGTAACGCTTCTGGAGCGGGAACGTCCGGCGGCGGGTACTACCAGAAACTCGTTCGCCTGGCTGAACGCAAGCAGTAAGTCGCCGCGTGCCTACTACGACCTGAACCTGGCCGGTATGCTCGGCTGGCGCAGACTGGCTATTGAGATCGGGCCCTCCCTGCCGATTCAGTGGGGAGGCGGACTGCAGTGGTGCAAACCCGAAACGGCAGCCCAGGAGTCGATGAAGAAACGCATTGCCGAGCGGCAGAGTTGGGGCTACTCAATTGACATGATCGACCGGGAAGAGTTCAGGCGGCTCGCGCCCTATGCCACTCCTGGTGAATTTGGCGCAGCGAACTTTGCCGACCAGGAAGGCACGGTCGATCCGGTTGTTGCCGCGGAAACGCTTGTTGTCCAAGGCGACGGAGCTTCGGCGTTGAGGTTGTGTATCCCTGTGAGATCAAGTCGTTCCAGACGTCTTCCGGCCGAGTGAAAGCTGTTGAGACATCGTCCGGTCTAATTGCGGCCGACGCAGTAGTTCTTGCGACGGGAAATGAAACGGAGCGCCTGGCCAAGACTCTTGAGCTCGCTGTTCCGTTGAAAGTTTCGAAGGGCATCCTTGCCCACAGCCGTCCGCAGAAACACTTTCTCAATCGAGTCCTCATGCCGCCGAGCGCCGAAATCAAACAGAACCTGGATGGACGGATTGTTACAGGGTTCAACTTCGACGATACGGGCGATCTGGAACCGACGAAAGAACTTGGCCTGGAATACTTGAAGACGGCTGCGCAGTATGCGCCGGCGTGTCGCGATTCTCAGCTGGAGTACATGACGCTTGGGTTTCGCGTGATGCCGAAAGATAATTACCCGATTGTCGGGCGATTCGAGAAGTATCCGAACCTCTATGTCGCCGCCATGCATAGCGGCATGACCATGGCCCCGATTATCGGACAATTTGCTTCGATTGAAATCCTCGACAGCGCAAGGGTAGATATGCTCGCTCCGTATCGGCCTGAGCGCTTCAGCTAGAAGTGCCGGTGACGAAGCTTACACGAACCGCCGGTACCGGGTGGGGCCCCGCTTCGCCGTCGCGTTTGCAGCCTTGTGCTTCTTACTGATGGGCCTGCTGTTCCTACCCCGTCTGGGGTTCGAATACGACGAGGTCATGTTCGTAACCATGATCTTTCACCCGAGCAAAAGCGCCTTCGCCGCGCGCATAGCCCACCGTTTCATTCCCGCTGATGGAGATGAGCTATATCGGGAGCGCTCAAGACTTGGCTGTACTGCGCCGCTGTTCAAATTCTGGCGGCCCGGTCTTTATTCGGTACGCCTCCCGATGCTGGTGCTGGCAAGTTTCACGGTGTTGCTGGTCGGCGAGACTGTGCGGCGGCGGGCCAGCTCGCGGGCCGCGATCTTCACCGGTGCACTTCTCGCGACGCGACATTAGTTTCCTGTTGTGTTCGACCTTCGACTGGGGTCCGGTGGTCATTCAGAACTTTCTGCTGGCGATTGCTCTGTACCTCATCCTGGCTCAGCGTGCGACCGTGTTCGGTCTCCCGGTAACGCGGCTTCGCGCTTGGATTGGCCTTATGGGACAAAGCGATATTTCTTGTGGATGTTCAGCGCTCTCTGCGTCTCGGCTTTGATATTCGGCTTTGGCGTCCTTCGACGTGAAGCGAATCTCAAGAGGTTTGTGGGCGCGGCGGTCGCCTTCACCGTTGGCATCAGCCCGCTTGATCATCTACAACGTAAAGCGCAGGAATCAAACCCTTGCGGCTAACGCGCACTTCACATTGGCCGACATCCGTCCGAAGTTCAAGGTCGCCCAGACTCGCCTTGAACGGTCAATCATTTCCCGAACTTCTTTGTCGATGGTTCTGCTCCCAGGTACCCTTCGCCTCAATCGAATCCACTCGCCGCGCCGAACGCGAGGACTCCGCCTAACCCTTCAAGTTGGAGGTTTCCGGCTTTCGCCTGCCTGCTCATAGCCGGAGCGGCGTGTGCCCGACCGAAACAGCGGCGGTTGATCTTGTGGCTGTGCTGCGCGGTTATCCTTGGCCTGGTTGCAATCAGCAATCACCAAAGACGCGGGTGTATTCGTTCATCATGTCGTGATCTTCTATCCGGCTTTGTTTCTCGGTGTTGGTTTAGCAGGGGAGGAGATTGCGAACCGGCTTGGCCGTTACGGAACCTTGTTTCTGGCCGTTGCCGGTCTTTTCCTCTTCGCGGGACGGCTTGAACAACATTTACGCGCAGTTCCTGGATTTCCGGCTGTTTAGCCCCACCAAATTTTGGACGGACGCAGATCAGCAACTTTCCGACTACATTGCCACGCACAGCAACCGGCGTTTTCTTATCGCGGATTGGGGAATCGCCACGGAAGCCGATAGCCGTTTGTCCGGCTTGACTTCCGATCGACGAGATCAGCTTTAGCCTCAAGGATGGAAACTCGACGGCGACCAAGCTCGCGAGTGGGCACGATCGCGATCTCTGATCGTGGTACACACCGCCAACCATGAGATGTTTCCCGACCAGAGAGGGAAGTTGGCACGGCTTGCGCAATCGAGCGGATTGGCACGTTGTACCGGTCACGACCATCAGAGATCGTGCAGGATATCCGATGTTTGAAGTCGACGAGCTTACCTCCCTGTTGCCGAAGTGATCGTCTGAGACTTCGCCGCGCGTCAGATCTTCAGGAAAATCTTCCGGCGATACATCCAAAACAGCATGAGCCAGTAAACGAATAATATGGCGGCGCCGAACACGAGCGGCTGTAATCCCGCTCCGAAGCTCGTGAACAGACGATCGCCAAGATGGATCCGCAAGCTGCTTCCGACGAAATCTTCGCCCAGGTGGGCCAGGAGATAAGCGGCGATGGAGTTCATCCCGATCGACCACAAGCGGAAATGCCCAGCGGCGGTATCGCTTCAGTTCAATTACCCAGGTAAAACCGGCCAGGAACAGGAAACAAATGCCGCCGCTGAAAAGCGTCCAGGCGGGTGTCCATATCCGCTTGACGATCGGGACAGATGCCGCTGAATGGAGAAGGAGCGCCGAAAGCAATCCCGCCAAGTCCCCAAAGCGTCAGCCGCTTCAACACGGCGCCAGTGATCGTCCGTTGCGAACCCAACGACCCGCAATCAGGCCCGAGAATCATGGTTCCGAGCGTAGGAATGAAGCTCAAGGTCAGATATCCGCCGCCGTTTGCCACAAAGGCTTGAGATCGGGGGAAGAGATTCAAGAACCATTGATCGAAGGCGTTTCCGAGATTGCTGTTTTTGTTCCAGTGAGAGGCGAAACCGGAGAAGTTGTGGTGCCAGTCCGGCGGAACGCCCACGGCCGCGTAGTTGAATTTGATCCTGGCGCGGGATAAAGCGCCCATGCGAGCCAATATCCGAAGAGAATCAGCGCAAAACTGCCCCATTGCCAACGTCGGAACAAAATCCCAGCAGAAAGAGAAACGGATAACCGAGTCCGATCTGGGTCAGCGTGTCTTCGAACGTGAAGTACGTTTGGGTGCTGTGCATGGAGCGGAGGAAGATCCCGAGAACAACCAGCAGGAACGATCTCCAAAGCGCATGAGCGAACAGAGTTCGGAACTTTGCGCCCTTTTTCATCCGGCTCGCAAGCGAATACGGCAACGCGACGCCAACCAGAAAAGAAAAAGACGGTTGGATCAGGTCGTGGAGCGAACAACCGGCCCATTCCACGTGGGTTTGGTTGTAGGCGAGAAATCCCCAGAATGCATTGCCCGGGAAGGCGCGCGCGACCTCCGAGAGGCGTAGAACCTCCGCCATCATCAGGAGCATGACGAGACCCCGGTATGCGTCGATAGCGACGTTACGAGGCAGGAGCTGGTTCAGACGAGGGCGGCGGGGCAACAATGCTGATTTCGGTCGCCGGCCGTGTGCTGCAAGGGAGTCGGTTATTTGCGGCATTTCCTAAACCGCCTTTCAGGGAACTAGAATAAACCCATGGATCTCATGGTGAATGGTCTGCGCACCCGCGTCGAGACCGATCCGGAGCGGCCACTGCTTTGGGTGCTTCGGAACGAGCTTGATCTGACAGGCGCCAAGTACGGGTGCGGAGAAGGGCAGTGCGGCGCTTGCACGGTCCTGATCGACGGCGTTGCGCACCGGTCGTGCCTCACGCCTGTCGGCTCGGCCACGGGCAAAGAGATCACCACCATCGAAGGCTTGGCCGACGGGGAACGCCTCCATCCGCTGCAGCAGGCATTTGTGGATTGCGACGCGATGCAATGCGGATATTGCACGCCGGGCATGATCATGCAGAGCGTGGGGCTGCTCCGAAGAGATCCATCCCCCTCGGCGGCCGAGATCAGAGGCGAGCTCGAAGGCAATATCTGTCGTTGCGGTACTCAAAACCGCATCGTGGCGGCGGTTCAGAAAGCAGCTCACACCATGGGCGCCGTGGCAAAAGGAGATCGTCATGCCTGAAGCGCTTCTCGAAGGGCAGAAGAGTCCGGCGGCTCGCCTTGACCGTCGCGGATTCCTGAAGTCAATCGGGGGCGGCCTGGTTGTGCTGCTCGCGCTTGATACCGAAATCCCCGCTCAGGAATCGGGAAGCGGCGGACGCGGCAGGGGGCAGAAGCTTCCGGAGAACGTTTCGGCCTGGCTCCATATCGCACCAGATGGGACGATCGAAGCCTTCACGGGCAAAGTCGAGGTGGGGCAGAACATTCGCACGTCTCTCACGCAGGCTGTCGCCGACGAGTTGCGTTGCCCTGCGACCGCGGTTCATCTTGTTATGGGCGATACGGCCCGAACGCCGTGGGACATGGGTACGTTTGGCAGCAGGACCACCCCGACGATGGCTCCCGAATTGCGGCGTATGGCCGCAACGGCGCGGGAAACCATGATCGACCAGGCATCGAAGTCCTGGGGTATCGACCGGTCCCGATCTGCAAGTCGAGAACAACTGCGTTTGCGACAAGTCCTCGGGCAAGAAGGCCAGCTTCGGTGACCTTGCGGCCAAAATCGATTGGGTCAACGTAGTCGGCAAAACGGACTATGTCACGCCTCCCACTCAGTGGCAAGTCGCAGGAAAGAGCCTGCCGAAAATCAACGCGAAGGAAATCGTCAGCGGCAAACACAAGTACGCTTCCGACTTGAAGTTGCCGGGCATGCTCTATGGGCGTGTCCTTCGTCCGCCCAGCTTTGGCGCAAAGCTGGTTTCGGCCGATACGGCTGCGGCCTCGAAGATTCCGGGTGTCACAGTCGTTCGTGATGGCGATTTCATTGGTGTTGCGGCGACGGATGAGGGAAAGGCTCAAAAGGCCCTTCTCAGCATTGATGCGAAATGGGAAACCCAGCCGCAGATTTCTGCGCGAGAGCTCTTCCCTTACATCAAGAAAGGCGTCGGATCACCGACATCGCACGCCACATCGCCGGCGGACGGACACCCGCTCGAGGCGACATACACGGTGGCCTACATCGCGCACGTGCCACTTGAACCGCGTGCTGCAGTCGCGAAATTCGAGGGTGACAAGCTGACCGTCTGGACGGGTACGCAGCGCCCGTTCGGCGTCCGCGGTGAACTGGCAACGGCTCTCGGCACAACAGAAGACAATGTCCGGGTAATCATGCCCGACACCGGATCAGGGTACGGCGGCAAACACAACGGCGAATGTGCCATCGAAGCGGCGAGACTGGCCAAGGGTGCCGGCAAACCGGTGAAGCTCATCTGGACACGGGAGGAAGAGTTCACGTGGGCCTATCTTCCGGCCAGCGGGTGTCATTGACGTACGCAGCAGTGTGGCTCCGGATGGAACAGTGAAAAGCTGGGAGTTCCACAACTACATGTCCGGACCTTCCGGCTTACCCACGCCTTACGATGCTGCTGGGAAGAACGAAGCAGTATCATCCGGTCAAATCTCCCTTGCGCGAAGGATCGTATCGCGGCTTGGCTTCGACTGCCAATCACTTTGCGCGCGAATCACACATGGACGAACTCGCGGCGGCCGCGGGGATGGATCCGCTCGCGTTTCGCTTGAAGAATCTGAAGAACGAGCGGCTGACGGCAGTTCTGAAAGCGGCGACGGATCGATTTGAGTGGGGCAAAGTGAAAGCTTCTCCGACGCGCGGTTTTGGCCTGGCATGCGGGGCAGAGAAAGGCGGCTACGTTGCTTGCTGCGCCGAAGTGTCGGTCGGCTCCGGAAGACAACTCCGGGTCGAGCGCGTGGTGTCGGCGTGGGAGTGCGGCGCGATCGTGAATCCCGAGCACCTGAAGAATCAGGTCGAGGGAGCCATCGTCATGGGCCTTGGCGGAGCGTTGTTCGAATCAATCGATTTCGCGAACGGGCGCATCCTGAATGGACGCCTGTCTCAGTACCGTGTTCCGCGCTTTAGCGACACTCCTCAGATCGAGCTCGTGCTGATTGACCGCAAGGACATACCGTCCGCGGGAGCAGGAGAAACGCCCATCGTGGGGATTGCGCCGGCGATCGCGAATGCCATTTTCAGCTCAACAGGACTGCGCATTCGCTCCATGCCTATGCTTCCCGCATTCCGGGCGATGTGAAATTGTGGATGGTCTCAGACCATCCACTGCGGATTTTTAGCGGTACCGTCGAAGATCTTCGGTCGTCTTGAACTTCTCAAGCCGGCCGGTCAAGGCGATTTCCTTCGTTTTGTCCGTAAGGGCAGCCATTTGCGTTTTTGTCATCGGTTTGAAGGTACGCGCCGCTTCTAGTGCCTGCTCAAGCCGTTCCATGGTTTCACAGCCGGTGATAACTACCGTGGTGGGCAGGCTCATCGCGTAGTGAAGCGCCTCGATGGCAGTGACCAGCCCACTGCGCGGGATCTCGCCCTCGGCAAGCGGCTTCATACCAAGCAAAGCGATTCCCTGTGCCAGAAGCTTCGGTACAACTTCATTCGTAAAACTGCGGAAATTAGCATCCAGCACGTTGATCGGCATCTGGGCAGAGTCGAAGTGAAACTGATGCTGGGCCGCAAGGTCGAGCATTCGGAGATGCACGGTAGGATCCTTGTGGCCCGTGAAGCCTATGAACCGGATCTTGCCCGCCTTTTTCGCTTCCAGCAGAGCTTCGTGCGGTCCATCGGGAGCGAAAAACCGGTCCGGGTCTTCCAGGCGGATATTCTCGTGGAACTGCATCAGGTCGATGTGATCCGTCTGAAGCCGGCGCAGCGACTCGTCAATCTGCCGGGCGGTGGCAGCCTTGGTCCGGCCGTCGAACTTGGTCATGAGGAAGACCTTTTGCCGGTAGCCATCCCGAAGCGCCTTGCCCATAACGACTTCGCTCTTGCCGTCGTGATAATCCCAGCAGTTATCCATGAACGTGATGCCGCGATCAATGGCAGTACGCACGATGCGGATACCTTCGTTCTCATCTTTCGGATTGCCGATGTGAGAGCCGCCCAATCCTATGGCGGAGACTTTGATTCCCGTTTTCCCGAACTGGCGATAAACCATGTCACCGGTCCTGGACTCCTGGGGCGAGCCGGCAGCGGGAAGACTGGCCGCCAGCGTCGTGGTTGCGAGAGCGCCGATCACCTCGCGCCGATTCGGATTGTCGTTCGATGCCATAAAGCTGGGACCTCCACGGTTAGATCCGCTCAGGCCCAGTTTATTACGCAGATCGAGGAGTTTAAGCGCTAGCGCTGAACGTATATGGCGGTCGCTGAGGTCTGCTCAGCATTGAGTTCGCTTCATCGTCGTTCTTGAAGCGCTCTTTCTCAGGATCCCAATAGAGCTTGCGCTTCGTTTTCATTGCGATGTGGTGAAGCAGGCAGGTTGAGCAGGCGCGATGCCCGATCTCCACCGGCGCGATCGGTGCTTTCCGGCTTCGAATACAATCCAGCCAGTTTCCGTGTTGATCATCGCTCTTATAGAGGTGAATTTCGTTTGGCCCGATGACGCTGTCGAGTATCTTGGGGTCGCTTGCCACGAGCGGTCTCGGCTTCTCGCCCGCGGTGGCACCAGGATCACTTGCAGTCACGGTCTCATCGCGCGTAACGAAGATCCAGCCTTTCGTCCCATAGAACTTGATTCCGTTCGGGTAATCGCCCGAGATGGCCATCGTGACACCGTTTGCGTACCTGGCTTCGGTCTTAAACTTGCCGTGGACGTTCCACAAGCCATGCGTCGGGAACTCTGCTGTGCCCCAGATTTCCACCGGTCCGGTGTACTCGGTGTTCATGCCCCAATGCGCGGTATCCACATGATGAGCGCCCCAGCCGGTGATCATTCCAGCGCCGAATTGCTCGCAGCGCAGCCATCCTGGCCTGTCGAACCCGTTTTGGGGATGTACACGCATCTCGGTGTAGTAAACAACGGGAGTTGACCCGAGCCATGCGTCGTAGTTCAAGTTGGGCGGAACCGGCATTTCAGGAGCATCCGGTCCCGAGGGATCGCCCGGAAGCCCGATCTCGACATGCTTCAGATCGCCGATGCGCCCGTTTCTCACGAGTTCGCAGGCGCGATGGAACTGCTTCCACGAACGCTGTTGAGAACCGATCTGAAGAATGCGGTCGGTCGCTCTGAACGGCATTGCTGAGATAGCGTCCTTCCGCGATCGTGAGCGATGCGGGCTTTTGCAGGTAAACGTCTTTGCCGGCGCGAACCGCATCCACGGCAACAATTGCGTGCTGATGATCAGGCGTTGAGATGATAACGGCGTCAACATCTTTGTTCGCCAGCAGTTCGTGGTAACTTGCGTAGCCTTTGGTCCCGGTGAACGCTTTGCCCGTCTTCTTGGCGTAGAAGTTGTTGACGTACTCTTTCCCGAGTTCGACGCGCTTGGAGTCGAGATCGCACACGGCGACAATCTGCGCTGAATCGTACTTCCAGGTGCCAGGAAGGTCGTGCCCTCGAGAGATACGCCCCGTACCGATGGTGCCGATGTTAATACGATTGCTCGGAGCATTCTGTCCGAAGACCGTTGCCGGCACAATCGACGGGAAGCCTGCTCCGCGCTCCTGCATGCCCGCCTTAACGAATGAACGCCGTGATAGATCTTTCCTCGCAGCCATTCTTCACCTTCTAAGCTTTGGTCTGCCTTTTTTTCAGGATGCCGTAAAGTGCAACATCTTTGCATTCTTCTGCGCTTTCAACACCAGTTCCATTCCCAGCAATGCCTGCTCCTGGTCCTGTGCGATGTGGGTCCGATTCACGATGTCGCTGACGAACTGCGCGCCGAAGGGTAAGTCGAGATTATTGCAATCGATATATCGGGCCTGCTTCTGATCGACGATAAACAAGTGATTGCCGGCCTTCTGTCTCGCCACGTCCGTATACTTTCGAAGCTCAATATAGCCTTCGGTGCCGACAATAAAGAGACGTCCATCACCCCAAACGCCCAACCCATTCGGCGTGAACCAATCCACGCGAACGTATCCGGCGCCTCCGTTCCCATGAAGCATCATGTCGCCGAAATCCTGGAATTTCGGCTTGTCAGGATGGTTCACGTTCGCAATCTGTGAAGCAGTCACATCGGCTGTCGTTGATCCCGTGTAATACACGAACTGGTCTGCCTGATGTGAACCGATGTCGCAGAGGATTCCGCCATAACGCTCGGTATCCCAGAACCAGTCGGGTCGCGGCCGGCTGTGGGGCTGGTTAATTTGGTGCGGCGCCAGATTGACGGTCTGAACCACGCGACCAATCGCACCGGCTTTGACAAGCTCGCCGGCTTTGACAGCGGCCTTTACTTCGAGACGCTCAGAGTACATGATGCCGAAGATACGGTTCGTCTCTTTGATGGCCTTACGTACTTCCGCCAGCTGTTCCAACGTGGTCATCGCGGGTTTATCGCTCAGGAAGTCTTTGCCATGCCGCATGACGCGGATGCCTATCGGGGCTCTCTGGTCAGGAATCGCAGCGCTCGCGACGAGTTTGATCGAAGGATCGTTCAAGATCTCGTCTTCGCTTTTCGCGACCTTCACGTCGCCAAATCGCTTCTGGAACTCCGTCAGACCACCCGGGTCGCTGGAATACACAGCGACCAACTCGCCGCCACCGCGCTGTAAGGCTGCGGTGATCCCAAGTATGTGGTTATGGTCCGTACCGATGACTGCAAATTTCACGTGGTCTTTCGGCTGTGCGGATTCCTGTCCAGCGGGATTCGCCGTTTCGTATTCGATCTTCCCTTCGTAAGGTGAGCCGAAGGCGGAAAACGGAAAAGCGGAAACCAGTCCGGCTGAGCCTGAGGCTTTCAGGAATGCTCGTCGCCCGACGTCATTTCTTTCCAGCATTGTAGGTGCGATTCTCCTTCCATCTCTTGCCGATGAGTGCTGGCGATTAACGCTAAGGCTCTCATGAGCTGAAGCTTTTTTAGCGGCTCCATAAAGAGCATAAACCCGACGAGCTTCGCCATCGAGCGACCGCATCAGCACATACAGCCGCGGAAGTTCCGTCCTAGCGATGATTTGGAAGTCCTGATACACTCATCCGTCGACTGCAGCAGGAATCCTAAGGGGATGATTGTTCCATCGATCTTTGGATCGCAGTAGCTGGTAATCAGGTGGAAAAGCTCGCAAAACGGAACCCAAGCTGCTCGAGCGAAGTCGCTGAGGTATCAACCGGCGCATCGTCCTGAATCTCATCCGAACTGCGACAGCCGGTCTCCCGTGCTGATCTGGCTAGGGTTTCCGGCATGCAACCCAGCACGATTTCGCTCATCGTCGAACAGTTGATCGAGGAAAACTTCGTGCTCGAGAGGGAGATGGGACCTCTGCCGCGCGGAGGTCGACCGACTTTCCTGCGACTGAACGAGGAGCGGGCCATCATTGGTGTGGACATTCGTCCAAACCAGACGACCGTTGCGCTCGCGGACGCCAAGGGCAACTTCATAGCGCAGGAAGTCATCGTCGCGACGCGCGATCCTGAACGGATCTTCGGTCCGCTGATCGAATGTCTGCAACGTATGATGCGCGCTTGCAAGGGCCGGAAGATTGAGGGCATCGGCGTTAGTGTCCCTGGCCGTTTTAACAGCTCTTCGGGCCGCCTGGTCTTCGCGCCGAATCTCGGCTGGAAAGACGTTGATGCCCGTTCAAGGATCCAACAAGCCACCGGTTTGGAAGTGGAGCTGGAAAACGCGGCCAATGCTTGTGCGCTCGCGGCCATCTGGTTCGATCATGGAACCCCACCACGCAATCTGGTCGCGATTACTGTGTCTGAGGGAATCGGCACAGGTATCCTCTGCAACGGGCAACTTGTGCGTGGTTCGAATGGTATAGGCGGAGATTTCGGCCACGTTCAATTTGGACCCGAACGGACCGGCATGCGGCTGCGGAAGCAGACGATGCTGGGAATCGTTTGGTTCTAACCGTGCTGCGCTGCGGTATTACGAGAACGGTTCCGCGCCTACGGCCCGCAGCTTTACAGAGATTCTGAGCCTGGCTGAGCAGGAGGATCCGCGCGCGTCAAAGGCTCTCGAGACAATGGCTCAGTAACTTAGGGCAGGGAATGAGAATCATCGTTGCCGGGTCCGCCCCAGAACGGATCATTATCGTCGGTGAACTCACTCGTGCCTGGAAGCGATTCGGACCACTCATCGAGGCGCAAGTGAAGGCACAAATGCTACCGGGCGGCGTTCTTCCGCAATTAATACCCGCAGACGAAGGCGGGATGGCGCGACTGTAGGAACAATCGCGCTTGTGCTGCAGAAGGATTTCGGCTCCTGTATTCAGCCGCAGCCGCTGGACTACTAGGCCCAGCGGTTTGAGAGATCCGCGATTCTTCTCGCCGCTTCCTGCAGATTCTCGAGCGAGTTGGCGTAACTGAAGCGAACGTAGTTCTTTCCGTACTCGCCAAATGATCCACCGTCAAGAGCGGCCACACCAGCCTCGTCCAGCAGCATGTTCGCCAGTTGCTTCGAAGCGATCCCCGTGCCTTGCACATTTGGAAACGCATAAAAAGCGCCGCCGGGGAGCGGACAGCGAAAGCCGGGAATGCGATTGAGTTCCCGACAGAAGACATCGCGCCGCCGCCGAAACTCGGCAACCATCTGCTCGACGGCATCCTGCGGACCGGACACGGCGGCCAACGCCGCGCGCTGAGTAAAGCTGGCCGTGCAGGAATTGGAGTTGACCATCAGTTTGTTCACAGCACCAGCAATCCACTCGGGCATGACTCCATAACCGATGCGCCATCCTGTCATTGCGTAGGTCTTGGAGAATCCATCCAGAATAATGGTCTTCTCTCTCATCCCAGGCAAGCTCGCAATGGATAGGGGAGGTTGCTCGGTGTAATGGAGGCGCGCGTATATTTCGTCCGACAGGACGATCAGGTCGCGGTCGGCAACCAGGCGCGCAATCTCGCGCAAGTCCTCCTCCGGAATGTGGCCGCCCGTCGGATTCTGAGGCGAGTTGAGGATGAGCATACGAGTACGATCCGTGATCCGGTCCCGCAATACATTCAGATCGAATGAGAACCCGCGCTCTTCAAGCAACGGAATCGGCACCAACTTCGTGCCCAGGTAATTTGCCACCGAACGATAGATCGGAAACCCCGGGTCAGGATAGATAACCTCATCTCCGGGCTCGAGCAGGGCGAGCATCGAGAAAAACATGATCGGCTTGGCCCCTGGAGTGATGCAGACGTGCTCCGGACCGATCGGAATTCCATGAGTGCGAGCTGTTTCGGCCGCGATCGCTTCTCGCAATTCCGGTAGACCCTGTGTCGGACCATAGTGAGTCCAACCTTCATCTAAAGCTCGCTTGCCGGCTTCAACGATGTGGGGCGGCGTCGGGAAATCAGGTTCGCCAATCTCCAGGTGGATGACGTTTCGCCCCTTCGCTTCGAGGGCTTTGGCCCGGACCAGAACGTCGAAAGCAGATTCGACTCCTAACCGGCTCATGCGATCAGCTAGTTTCATTTTTGTGAGTGGCAGTGGGACAGTCGTCGATTACTATCAGAACTTCAAGGGACGATAACGCTGAATGAGGTTGGTGATCAAGCCTGAGAACTCGCCGAGGACCCCCGAAGAATTGTATCTTGATCTCTTAAAAAGGATCCTTACTCGCGCTTTGGTCGCTAACGAATTTGAACGGCACACGATTGTCCCAGCGGGTCCTAAATCGCGGCTAATCTGCGGCTTGAATCGACTAGCAGCACATGGCAATTTCGAAGCAGTCCGACTAGTTAAGACGACTCACGAGGACTACTTGGAGTCCGGCCATGAGGCACTCACTCGTGCCGAAGCTGCCGAGACGATGCTCGGGCTCCGGCAACTTGACAACGTCCAAGAGTGCATCGTCAATGTGTTGCGGGAAGGTGTGCCGGGGGACTTACTAGAAGCGGGTGTCTGGCGCGGAGGCATGACCATCTTCATGCGCGGTGTTTTGCGCGCCTACTCTGACACGCATAGGCGCGTCTGGGTAGCTGATTCGTTCGCAGGCCTTCCGCGACCGGAAGGCGAACAAGAATACCTCGATTGGAATGAAGGAGACATGGCCGTCTCTCTCGATCAGGTTCGGGCGAACTTCGAGCGTTACGGCTTGCTTGACGATCAAGTCCGGTTTCTCCAAGGCTTTTTCAAAGACACTCTTCCCAACGCTCCCATAGAACGGTTGGCGATCCTGCGCGTCGACGCTGATCTCTACAGTTCAACGATGGATGTCCTCCATCACCTTTACGAGCGCCTGTCACCCGGGGGATATGCGATTTTCGATGACTACCAAAATCTTCCCGATTGCAAGCGAGCTATTGACGAGTTTCGAGCGATCCATGGCATACAGGAAGAGATCCGGACAATAGACTCGCGAGCAGTTTATTGGCGGAGAGACGATTAAGATCTCGCCAACACCTCGCATTAGCAGAATCAGGTGTTGGCTCGTCGAATTCTCGGACACTACCGCGACGACTATTTCGGCAGCGATAACCTGCTCGGGGTCGCAGTCCGGACGGTTCAATCCTTCTCGGTGCACGGATAAGAGCTAATCCTTTTCTCCAATCACGAGTAATCAGCTGGGCGTTTGACAACATGCTCGTCGAGCTTCGGCCTGCAGATCTAATCCTCTTGATAATCGACTAGGTTGGGAACGCAAGCGTCTCCTATTCCGGTTGAGGGGTTTCGCCGAATGGCGTTTGGCAAGGACATACCGTGGCAAAGATTGGGAACGCAGCGGCCGATCGGTTGAGGTTTCACAGAATGGCATTTCTAGCCCCGAAGATGGCGGGCGGCGGTTTTCGCTACGCCGCTTCGCCCTCGTCGTCGAAGAGCCGCTCCAGATTCTTCCGGAGTATTTGTTCCGCCTGATTCTGATCAAGACCAATCTCGTAAAGCGCTGTTACCTGCGCGTCGAAAATAGCCGAATGCCAGCCGCGAGGAAAGAAGCTGGAATCTGTCCCAAACAAGAGCCGCTCAGTTCCGACTACGCTGATGGCGCGCTGGTAGCAATCGCGCAAATTCAAGTTCTCGTATAGCACCCAACGGTTCGAACTTGACGTATCGAGATAGACGTTGTCACAAAGGTCGGCCAACATAAGCGTCTCCCGGAACATCCCCGCTCCGAAGTGGGGCACGATGAAGCGAATCTGCGGGAAGTGGAGCGCCACCGGGTGAAGATCCAACGGGTTCGAATACCGGAGGTCGAATTGAGCGGAAAGCCCAAGCTTTTTGCGAACGCCAACACTGAGCGCGCCGCAATGGACGAATACAGTCAGCCCGGAATCTGATGCCATCTCGAGGATGGGAACGAGCCGCGCATCTGTGATGGAGTAGGTGTGCATCGCCGGGAACAGACATACGCAATCCAGATAACGATTGGTCATGGCCGCCCGCATCCGATCCACCGCGTCCGACTTTGTTGGATCGAGCATGAAAAACCCAAAGAATCGGTTCGGGTACGCTTCAACGGCCGCCGCCACGCTCGATTCATCCCCGTGACTGCTGGCGATAAGGCATGCCCGGTTAACAGCAAAGCGGTCCAGTTCCGCCACCCACTGGCTGGCAAGCGTCACGGCGTCAGGCCCAGGGATATCCCAGCCGAGAACCGGTGCGAGTGCCTGGGCGGACTCGAGTTTTTTCTGCTGGCTTAGCCCCTGGTAGAAACCGTGCGAGAAGAAATGAATGTGTGCGTCGTTAACCGTCAGATCGCCCCAAGGGGTTTGCGCCATGCTTCGGCTATTTTATCTGGCGGACATGACGCAGTCTGGCGGCAGGCCCTCTACTCGATTAACTGAGATTAATAGGAAGAATGGGTGTTTCCTGACGTCATGCTTGCAGGAGCAGGCGTCGAATAGGCAGGGGAGCTAAGCAAATCCCTCGAACTGAGGAGGTTCCAATGTCAAAGAAGTTTGGGGCTCTAGGATTGATGTTGACGGCAGGTTTGCTGTTCGTACATCCGTCACTAGGGGAGGCGCAGGACGGGTATGGCCGGGGTGGTTACTCCTATTACGATCGGGGTCATGATCGTAACTATCGTGACTACGAACGTCAAAGACTCCGGGAGGAACGCGAAGAGAGGAAGTGGAGGGAGAAGGAAGCTCGCGAACGTGAACGATGGGAGCGTCGTAATTATCGCGACTACCGCAACGGGTACGGCAATTACGGCTATCCGAACAACGGCTACCGCGATCCTTACCGGCCTTACTAGCCTGCTGCACAACGAACGAAACCCGGATGACAAGACCTATCTTGCCATCCGGGTCACAAACAAGTTATCGAACTAGTAGCTACTAACTGAAACTACAATGCGCTTCTGCGGCCTGTAAGTAAGCTGACCAAGAACAGAACAAGAAAAATGCCGAAGCATATCTTGGCGACGACGGCCGCTGTTGAAGCGACTCCCCAGAAGCCTAAAATGCCAGCAAGTAGTGCGACAAGTAGAAACACCCAGGTGTACCAGAGCATCCGTTATTTCTCTCCTCACCCAGGTAGTAAGCAAGCGAATTGCCAAGCGCAAGATTGTTGCCATGCGTGATGCAGACGACGCTAAATAGCCTTTTTGCTGCACTTTCCTCTGTAACTGGGCGAGATACGCTCAGAATTACTTTGAGGCGGGCTGAAGATTTTTCGCTTGTTCGGAACTTTTAACCGCCTCCGATTCCGGGAGAGGAGGGGGAAGCTGTTCCCTGATCCGGAAGGCAGCGAAAGGGTCGAGCATCGCGGCGGTCGCAAGCTGCACGTGATGTCTCCGGCCTGCAAGCGCGACAAGACATCGCCCGCAGTCACAACACCGCCGACCCCGATCAATTTCATCTCAAGTTGGCGATTCGCGATCAGAGCTGACAGCATTCTGACTTCTTCAAGACACCGGTCGCGAATGCAAGCACCTCCAATACCCCGCGTCAAGCCGTCGAACAATGTCGAGTCGCCCTGAACTACAGAAGCCGAGATACTATTTGTGGTGCTTAAGGCGTCGGTATATTCCGAGACTGCCCCAACAAATGAATCTGCTTCCGCCGCACTACCGAATAGCCCGATTTTGAGTACCACGGGTATGTTCCCGACCGCGTGACGGATTGCTTGAGAGACCAACCAGGACGCCTCCGGGGAAGTATAAAGCTGACCTTCGCTGGTGCAAACGTTCGGACAGGACAGGTTGGCCTCAATGACCTGCGCCCCGGCTTCTTTGGCCCAGTAGGCGCATTGGGCGAAATCGTGCGCGATAGATTCGAGACTGGCGTCTGGCTGAGGGCTGGCGACCACGGAGACGACAAGTACCTGCCGTGCCGAAAGGCCCTTCCTGGCTCTCTCGACGTCGGCTCTCCAGACGCGAGGGCTCTTTGGAAGGCATACCGAATGAGATTGCCCACGATCTGGTCCAGTTCCGCTGCATCGGCGGCGAATACCACGTCATTTCTGCCCGTGAGCTGGCCTGCGGTAACGGGCAAAAGATTTGGCGGTTCGTAACAAGGCCGGTTGATGGACCTAACTGTCTTGTAAGTGAGGACATCGAATCCCAGCTTGGCGTAGTGGAGGATCCAGGCGCTGTTGAGCAGCGGGCCCGCAGGCATGCCGAGCGGCGAATTGACCTCCATACCCGCAAAAATCCCAGGAGCCGTGGACAGCCGGCACCTCACCATCCCAGAAGCTCGTTGGAGCATTAGAATAATTCCAGTCGTAGGATCGACCGTAGTCGTAGACTTGAGGCGTTTTGGAACCCGCGGCAGGCATAAGATACCTGAAACCATGGTAAGGCCCGTTCGGTGAGCTCGATGTTCCTAAAAAGCGTGACGGAGGAGAAGGATTTTGCGTTGTTCCCGAAGAGAGTTAACTGCACTGCTCGCAGCGCTGGGAGTTGAAGCTCAAGAGGCGTCGAAAAGTGGTCCGCCCGAACGCGGAGTTGCACTCAGCCGGGTATGACTTCGCAAGCTTGCCCGAGCGCACGAGCGCCAACGGCAAGATGAAGTCCCGGTCGGTTTTCCGAGGCATCACCACACGAGGACAACGGCTGACGATGCACATTAGCGAACTAGCGGCAGGTGAAGCGCCCCACGCTCCGGAGCGTCAGGCTCACGACGAAGTCATCGTGATTCGAGAAGGAACCCTGGAGGCCACTGTGAACGGAAAGGTGGTACGGCTCGGGCCGGGCTCCGTGATTTTTTCTGCTTACAACGAACTGAACGGGTGGCGAAACGTCGGGACAACAGTCGCACAATACTATGTGCTTTCCCTTGAGGATCACGCTTAAACCCCGCGAGAAGGTGGCCCGTTAGCTTCCAGACTGCGGCCGGAAAGGAGAATTCTCGCTATACCTCTGTCCGACGAAAGTGCCCGGGCGGAAGGCCTCATCGATAACGCGCTTCTCGGAATCTAAAAGCCGGATGGACAAAGCACCTAAAGTTCTCTTCTAAATGAGACAGCGATTTGGTTCCTGGAATCGCAAATGCGCCCTGTCCGGTAAGAATCCAAGCCAGCGCAAGCTGCGCGGGCGAACACCCCTTTTCCTCGGCCAAGGAGGACAATTTCAGCAGCCGCCGAGAATTCAGAACGAAGTTCTCGGGTTGAAAGCGCGGTAACTGATGCCGCAAATCCTGAGGGTTAATGCTGTGCCTTGAAAGCTTACCAGAGAAGAAACCGCGGCCGAGCGAGCTGAAGGCAACGAACGCGATGCCCAGTTCCTGGCACGAGTGGGAGTACCGACTGTTCCGGCTCGCGCGTCCAGAGGGAGTACTCGGACTGAGCGCAGCAACCGGATGAAACGCGAAGGCACGATGAATCTGGTCCTCCGTTGCTTCGGATAACCCGAGGTAGCGAACTTTACCTTCCGCTGCAAATTGTGACATTGCGCCGACCGTTTCCTCTATCGGCACGCTGGGATCGACGCGATGAAGGCGATAGAGATCGATGGTGTCCGTTCTAAGTCGGCTCAAGCTCGCCTCGCAAGCTCGTCGTACATAGGAAGGATAACCGTTGACGCTTGTGGGCTTACCGTCCTGTCGAGTACGAGACCGAACTTCGTAGCGACGAAAGCCCGGTCCCGCCGATCGCTAAGTGCGCGCCCAAGAAACCAGTTCATTCTGGCCGGTACCATACCGTCCTCAGTGTCGAGCAAATTGCACCCCGAGACCCGAGGGCTGAGACTCGAAGTCCATCCTGCCCTAGGATCCGCTTCGGGAGCCTTGCAGCCGGCTCTTAGTTCTCAATTTCCGCCACTCGGCTTAGACGCTTCCGGAACGGGAGTTGGTCTCGGATGCGTTGCGGGATTTGTTGGCCCGATAGACATCCGTGAGGACGGCAGAGAGCTTAGGACCGGTATGTCAACCTTTGCACCCCAAATGTATACAATGCTCTTTCCCCGTGGCGCACAAAACCAAAGCATTGCTTCCACCAGCTTTGGCTTTCATCACGATTGGAATAGTCGGGGTTGTCGCGCTCATGGTGACTGGACGCTATCGACAATCTGATCGAGAGGGCGAACCGAGGGCTGGACGGCCCCGGTCAGAGTAACTCCGTTGAGCAGTACCGAAAATTCTCGAAGAGCTGAATCGAAACCGGCTAGAGATCTCGCCTTCACAACCAGAACGATGCGGACCGCCGCAATAGCACGACGGTCCGCAGGTGCGTTTAGCGGGCGCCGACAAGCTGTGGACGTGTTTTCAGGCTGTCCGCAACGAGCTTCTTTGTCTGCGCAAGTTCGTCCCCGGTTAGCGTTAAGCGAGGCGGCCGAACTCGTTGGTTGCCCATGCCAACTTCTTCCTGGACGAGCTTGATCAACTGAACGAATTTCGGAACGGTGTCGAGTCGAAGCAGCGGGAGAAACCAGCGGTACAGTTCGAACGCCTCCTGAGTTTTTCCGTCGCGCGCAAGTTCGAAAAGTCGGACCGATTCCTCCGGGAAAGCATTCACCAGGCCCGCGATCCAGCCAATGGCACCGGCGTAGACGGCTTCGACGACGACATCGTCAACACCGACTGCTATTTGAAGGCGGTCGCCAGCAATGGAACGGAGTGCCGACACGCGGCGCACATCCGCGCTCGACTCCTTGATCGCCTGAAGATGAGGAAACTCGCTCGAGCAGTTCATTAACGTGCTCAGGGAGAAAATCAGTCGTGTAGGCGATCGGGATTGTTGTAGAGCATGCACGACAATTTCGTGTTGGAAAGAATCGCGCTCGACGTGCGCTTTCATTTCCCGCCAGTCGCCAATGTAGACGTACGGTGGCAACACCATCAGTCCGTTGCAACCCCGTTCCTCGGCGGATTTGGCGATGGACACGGCTTCCGCCGTGCTGAGAGATGAAACTCCAGCCACGACGTAAGCGCGGTCTCCGATCGCTTTCACGCAGGTTTCGAGAACCTGATTCTTCTCTGCCGGCGTAAGCGTAGCTCCTTCACCCAACGAGCCGAGAGCGACAACGCCTTTGCATCCGTTATCGATGAGCCATTTGCAGTGAGTGGCCAGGAACCCGTGATCTACGCTGAGATCCGCATTGAAGGGAGTTGTCATCGCGGGAATGACTCCCCGCCAGTTCATTTGTTTCATTGTGGTATCGGTGCCGCCTCCTCTGGAACGGCTTCGTCGATGACGAGGCTTCCAACCCTCGCCGGGAAGATGGGCGGTCGGATCGATTCCGCACGCCATCCAAAAAGAAACTGAGTTGCGGGCCCGCAGACGCGGCCCTGGCAGGGGCCCATGCCGCAGCGGGTATGCAGTTTCGCGGCGCGAAACGATGACACATTTTTCAGACGACCGTAGGCTAACGTCTTCGCATCGACATACAAACGTGTCATCTTTCGGAAGGAATTTCAGCTCTTCGCGAAGCGCAAACGCGCTATTGAGCCGATTGGCGAAATCGCGCGCCTTGTCCCGGGCAGCGAAAAGAGTCCGGGCTCGGTCGTGACGTCCTGCAGCGGCGTATCCCGCTATCTCGCCTTCCAGCAACGAGAGGTCGACACCGCCGATTCCCGTGCATTCTCCGACGCAGTAGATGTCTTCAACTGATGCTTTTCCGTACTCATCGACCGCCACGGCATCGTTTACGATGCGGCATCCAAGGAGCGATGGTAACTCGAGATTTGGGCATAGTCCGAATGCAATTCCAGCGTAGTCGCACGGTTCGGTCCAACGACGATTGCCTTGACGAATGAATGAGACGTTCGAGACGCCCATCTCCTTCCGCCGCCTCAACCCAGCAGCCATACCGATAGGGAACTCCGAGCAAGGACGATTGTAAAGTCGCGGCTTGCGCAACTTTGGCCGGATGACGGAGAAGACCGAATGCAAATCGCATCACAGCTTGCCTCGTGGCCTGTTCCGCAATCAGCTTTACGCGCGCGCCCAACTTTCGAAGACTTGCAGCCACAGCTAAGAGCAGGGGGCCGCTTCCGGCAATGACGATGGACTTGCCCTTGATTGACAAGCCCGATTTCACCAAGGCTTGCAGCCCACCTACGCCCGCGATTCCAGGTAAGGTCCAGCCGGGAAAGGGCAGAAAAATCTCGCGCGCGCCAGCAGCAATGATGAGCTTCTTGTACCGAAGCTCAAGACTCGTGTCCCAGGATTCCGCCAGAAGTGTTTTGGTGGATGGCTCGGCCGAAACGACTTGTGTCCCAGCTAATACCGGCACACCGCTTCGACGAAATCGCTCAAACCAACGAACTGGCTGGCGTTCTTTGTGAGCGTGCTCGCCGCCACGCCAAATCTGGCCGCCTGATTCAGGATTGTCGTCAAGCACGACGACGTTCGCACCACACTCACGAGCGCGAATGCTCGCTGACATGCCCGCTGGGCCGGCGCCGACTACGACGATGTCTGCACTCGCCATCTTGTGTCGCAACGTTCCGGTCATGACGTGTGAATGACCATCCCGTCTTTAGCCGGTATTTGACAACTCCTTACATTGGAGCGTCCGTCGATCGTGAGGCGGCATTCGAAGCAGATGCCCATACCGCAGAGTGCGGCCACGCGGCTGCCCTGTGATAGAGGTTCGAAATTGCGTCACGCCGCTCAGGAGTACAGCGGCAGCAACTGTAGCGCCAGCCGGTACGGTCAGATCACGCCCGTTGATGTTGACGCGTACAGTGTCAGAGATGGGCAACATGGGTCCTGTCGGGCGCGTAAGGGCTGCGATCGATCTGGGATGAAATGCCGAGAATTTCGTCTGTCAGGAGACGGGCCGTCGCAAGCGACGTCGATATCCCGAGGCCTTCGTGTCCCGTTGCGAGATAAACATTACGAAAACCGGGACACAAGCCGATTACAGGCAATTTGTCCGGTGTTGCCGCCCGAAATCCGGTCCACGTACGTATGGCGGATAGATCTTCAAGTCCGGGCATGTACTCAATCGCCCGACTCAGCATTTTGCGAAGAATGTGCGGTTCCGCAACCGGATCTTCTACGCCGAACTGGCGGGAAGATCCGATAAGTATTTGGCCAGTCAATCTTGGCTGAGCATTGAAGGCAACTGAGTCAGACGTAGAGGAATGTGCACTCTTCAGGTACCCTAACTCAATTAACTGATGGCGCAAGAATGCCGGACGGCGATCAGTAATCAGCAAGTGGCCCTTGCGAGGTTTGATGGCCAGATCCGGAACGAGGCTCGCCGTCTCGACTCCGGCTGCAAGAACCGTAAATCCCGCAGAGATGACTAGAGCCCTCCGCTGTTCGCACTCCAGAGTTGGTTATATCGACTACAGGCGAGTTATAGAAGACCGTGCCCCCGGTAGCGACCGTTTGCTCGATGAGGTAGCGAGCAGCACAAGGCGGGTAGCAAACACTATCGCGAGGCATCAGCAAGGCGCCGGCCAGACCCGGGCGCAGGTGCGGCTCGGCCTCCGCTAGTTGCTCAGGTCCGAGTACTTCAACCGGAATTGAACGTTCCGAATAAAATCTGTACTTCCGTTCCACTTCGGCGAACTCTTCCTCGTCCGCAGCCACCCACAAGGATCCGCAAGGAAGATACTCTGCATCGTCCGGCAACTCGGCTGCAAGTTCAATCCAGAGTTCCTGCGAATAAGAGGTAAGCGCAAACTGAGCATCTGAGTCATCCATGACGGCGATGTGACCCATTCCAGCAGCGGTGGCGCCTCCGCCTGAGTAATCATGCCGTTCGCAGACGGCAACACGCATGCCTGCTTTGGCAAGTTCGCGTGCGCAGGCCGCGCCCACAATTCCTGCCCCAACAACAAGAGCATCAAAGGAATGCCCACTCATTGTATACAATGATGTATTCTATCGTGTGACACAAGATCATCGCATCCATATCGTTGATTCCCACACAGGAGGCGAGCCTACACGTGTTGTGATCGAGGGTGGCCCACCGCTTGGACAAGGACCGCTTGCCGCCCGTTTGGGTGTGTTCAGAAATGAGTTCGACCATTTTCGTTCGGCTATAGTGAACGAACCGCGGGGCTCAGATGCAGTGGTGGGGGCGCTGTTGTGTGAACCTGTCGATCCAACCTGTTCGGCGGGAGTGATCTTCTTCAACAACGCCGGCTACTTGGGCATGTGCGGCCACGGAACGATCGGGCTGGTGATCACATTAGCGTATCTCGACAGGATTGGACTTGGCACTCACCGAATTGAAACACCCGTGGGAATCGTAGAGGCCAACTTACACCGGGGCGGGGAAGTCACGGTCACTAACGTTGCCAGTTATCGAACGCAAACGAACGTCTCAGTTCCGGTGGAAGGATTTGGCACTGTTACAGGCGAAGTGGCTTGGGGAGGCAACTGGTTCTTTCTCACCTACGATTGTCCGTTTGAGCTTTCTTTAGACAACCTGGAGCGGTTGACCGATTACTCGTGGAAGATTCGCCTGGCTTTGACGGCAAACGGCATCACCGGGGATAACGGGGAACTGATCGATCATATTGAGCTGTATGGGCCACCGACAGTTCCGGGCGCGGACAGTAAGAATTTCGTGTTATGTCCCGGCAAAAGCTACGACCGCTCGCCGTGCGGCACAGGCACGAGCGCCAAGCTTGCGTGTCTTTATGCGTCGGGCAAATTGAACGAAGGACAGATCTGGCGACAAGAAAGCTTAATCGGAAGTATATTCGAAGGCTCGATTACCGTCAGGCAGGGAATGGTTTTTCCTCATATCCGCGGTTCGGCGTTTGTGACAGGAGAGGGCCACTTGATTGTGAGCGATAGTGACCCGTTCCAATGGGGCATTCGGACTTCGACCATGCCGGCTCCCGTTGAGATCGCCGGACCGTGATTTCTGATGACGCGGGCTCTTATTTGGCCGGTTTCTTACCTAGTTGCTTAAAGATGCTGTTCAAGGGATTCTGGTCCTGTGTTCCCTGATTGCCTGATTTCTGCGGCTGCTGCTGTCCGCCACCCAGATGCTTGATTGAGCACGCCACCGATTCCTTTTTTTCCACTGACGGCGCCGACAATGCCGGTGGTGAGTTTAGTGGGATCGCCCGATGTGGGCAGAAGGTTCTTCACCTTCATTTGTGCCAGGGCCTGAACGTCGGGAGTAACGACCGGATGACTGGTTGTGCCAGTGATATTGACGGGAATTACCAGTTCGCCCTTGGAGTTTGAAAGGGCCGTGTTCAAGAAGCCGCCGATCCCGGAGCCCCCTACAGACTGGCTGACCTGATTCCCCAGGACGGCGTTTGCATGCATATTCAACCCCTGATTGACCAAATTGAGCTGTCCATTCGCCGCTAGCGAACCAGCATCTAAGGTGGCCGCCAAATTATTTGTGGAAGCTACGCCGTCCTTGATCGCCAGCGTTCCGGCTAATTTCCGTAACGCCGTTCCCGATCCGGACTGTGCAGGTGCACTGTTTAGAAATTTACCGATTTTAGCCACTTCATTGAGGATGTTGATGTTCTTAAGCTGCCCGTTGGCGATCTGAAATTCAAGGTTGCCGTTCAGCGTTTTCGCCAATTCTGCGGACGACCCCAGAACGAACGAAAGCGTCGTGTTTGCGCTCAGTGTGCCGTACAAGGTATCGCGTAGAGAACTTACCGCCGAGAGAAGCGCATTCGAATCAACGCCTGACAGTTTCGACCGAACCGAAGAGAGAGGCTTGGCCGGTCGAAGGTCGAGTGTGAGAGATCCGTCCTGCTTACCACCGAAGAGGTCGGCAGTTAACGGAGAGAGTTGGATGACTCCGCGGTCGAGCTTGCATGTGGCGTGAACGTTGGTCAGAACGATATTGTCCGACTTGATCCGATTTGCGGCGAGAGTGCCTGAACCCGTCGTCTCGTTCAGTAAGCTCGGCTGCTTTTCAGTTTTCGCTGCTGCGGGCCTCCCTGAATTTCCGTCCGCGGTGAGACCTTCCAGTTCTGCGGTGTCGATGTTGTCTGCTGAGAGAGAAAACTGTACCTGGGGCGCGGAGAAGTTCTTTGCCGACAGATTCCCGTGCACCGTCGTGCTGCCTACACCAGCATTTAAACCGGTGAGGGACGCACTGTTTTGAGCAAATTGTATAGATGCGGATGTGACCGTCACGGGCTTTGTAAGCGCCGGTGTTTTCAGAGTAGCCCCTGAGACCGTACCGTTTCCGGAAAAAACAAGCTTAGAGGTATCCGCCGTTGGACCTTGGACGTGAACGTTCATCGATAAAGTACCGGTCGCCGTTGCGCCATTCGTGCCGGTGAAGCCGTAGGCCTTCGCCATGTTCAGGAGTTCAGCAACGTTTGCGTTCGCAGTACTCACTGTCGCGTCGACTGATCGGT
This sequence comes from uncultured Acidobacteriaceae bacterium, assembly GCA_963744795.1. Classification (GTDB taxonomy): domain Bacteria; phylum Acidobacteriota; class Terriglobia; order Bryobacterales; family Bryobacteraceae; genus Bog-105. The sequence continues at coordinate 20,695 of CAVUVF010000014.1, read as the reverse complement.
TCAAAGTAGCGTAGTGTGCCAACGATCCGCCCATTTGCAAGGAAGTTGATCCACTCTGGGCGGTAAACGGCTGGGCCTTGATTGCATCGGGGGAAAGCGCCAAATCGATTGCAGATACTTTGACGGGCTGCTTGATTTCTCCGCCACTGACGTCGAGATTTCTGGCGCTAAAGGAACCATTCAGTTGCGGAGCATTGGCCGGTCCAGTCGCGGTCACGTCAGCTGAGACCGTTCCTTTGATCTGGTATGCAGGGTTAAAGGCGAGGCCAAGAGCACCGGAGAGTTTCGCAAGCTCCATCAGCGACGAATTCGAAGTGCGCAAGTGAACGTTCAAGTTCGCCGGCTTTTTGCCTGCGTCTATGTCTCCCGTTGCATTGAGGGCCGTGGCTCCTAAATTGAAGGAGCCCGACCTAATCTGTAACTGATCGGTCGCTCGGTTAGCAGTCAGATCGAACTGAGCAGCGAGCGGAAATGGCAGCTTATTGCCACGCAACTGTGAATTCTCGAGCTTCATATCACCCTTCACGCTCGCTACTTCGTTTTGGGTTGAAACATCCGCATCAGCCGAAAGGATTCCGTCGGTATTGGGAGGAAGAAGCCCTGGGGAGAGGCGGTTCATAGATGCGATTGCGACATCTTTGGCCTTGATGTGACCCGTGACAGGCGTTGCGGCGACTTTATCCGCCTGGATGGGACCAACTTTTCCTTTAAAGGAAAACTCCTGCTGGCCCTGACCGGGTAAGCTGAGTCCAAGTTCCACTCCAAAGCGCTTTCCGGGTCCGTACCCGTCCAGATTTAAGTTGATGCCATCGTAAACGACGCGAGGCTCACCTGCGAACTGATCGGTAAGCGCGACGTCGCCATCTTTTATTTCCAAATCGTCCAGCGAGAACTGACCTGAGTTGCTTGACTTCTGATCGTTAGATCCGAGTGTCGCAAAATTCCAAAGGCCCTTCGCGTTCTTGACCAATTCAATTTGAGGTTTGGTAAGAACGAGGCTTTTCACCTGCGGATTGCCGGTGATTAGCGAAAACACCCCAACACTGACAAACACCTCTTGTGCTTGCGCAAAGGGTTTGCCAGTCGAGAATGTCGGGTCTTCTCCGATGGAGAAAGAGTCAATCCTGATGGAGAGGGGCAGAAGGCGCAACCCGAGGTGTCCTAAGAGCGACGGGTCGGTTCAATTTCTTCTGCAACTCAGACTGAACGCGCGGGCGAAACCGGTCCACACTGCTGCTCAGGATCACAATTGCGACCAGCGATGACAGCAACGACGACCAAGGAAGAAAAGATCAGAATGCGGCGCATTGAACGATAGACGCATTCCAGGTTCAGAGCCTAACAAGTTTTGGAACGGTTGTCTCGTCGACCGGAATTTGAAACATCAGCATAGGACACAGGTTCGGGGTCGCAGACCAGAGCCATTGGCAGTTGTTGAAGGCCCGCAACGACGGACGTTGAGCGGTTTCAAGGCCCGTTTCGGGCGATCACAAGCCTTTCAAAAAAAATATCTCCTTTCACAACAATGACATAGCATTCCGCAATTTTGTACGTTGCACTGACACCGATCTACAGTCGTTGGCGTGCAGGGAATGGATCGGGCAAAGTGCGGCGTCGCGGGACGGAATAGCTGAATGATTGATATCGATCGAGAGCATCCCGATCACAAGCGGCGGCAGCACATGCTCCGTATGTACCGCGACCTGTACACCGGCGGTTTGGACTTCAAACAGCGCGCCAGCGAGTATCTACTCCGACGCCAAAAAGAACCTCTCGACGTTTACGGTGAACGACTTCAACGAGTTTTCTACCAGAACTACGTTGGATCGATTGTCGACTGGTACGCGTCCACTCTGTTTCGCCGTGAACCAAGTATTCAGTTTGAGGGTGGGCAGGAGAATGGAAAGCGGTTCTTATCCGAGTTTGTAGATAATTGCGATCGACGCGGCACACGGCTAACCGACTTTTTCCGTCAGTGCCTGATTGACACGTTGATCTCGGGCCAGACGCACGTTCTCGTCGACTTTCCGAGAGTTTCGAAAGTTCCAAACAACAGAGCCGAAGAAGACGCTACGGGTTTGTCACGGGCTTACATCGTTCAGTACCAATCTGAGGACCTCATCAATTGGTGCGTCGACGAATGCGGCGATTACGAATGGATTGTTCTCCGCCAGAAAGTGAGACGCCAGCCGAAAGTCGACTCTCCGGAAGTGTTGGAGGAGACGTATTGGCGCTACTACGATCGTTCAGAATACCGAGTTTACCGAAGAGTTGAAGGCGACAACTCAAGCGGCATCGTTCAGATCGACGGCGGTTCGCACGCATTCAGCCGCGAGCAACGGGTCCCCCTTATCACGATGCAGGTGAGTGAAGGACTGTGGCTGATGAACAAAGCAGCGCACTTGCAATTAGAGCACTTCAACAAATCGAACGCACTGAGTTGGGCGATCACGATGGGCTTATTCGCAATGCCGGTCATTTACTCTGATCGCGAATGGAACCAGATTGTAGGCGAGAGCTATTACATACAACTGGGGCCGAGCGACCGTTTCGGATGGACGGAGCCTGATGGTAAGGTTTATCAGATCGCAGCCAACAATCTCGAATCGCTCAAGGAAGAGATTTACCGAGTCTGTTACCTAACTCAAGCGTCTGGCGAGATGGTGAGCGGACACGCGCAATCGGCGCTCAGCAAACAGATGGATTTTGCTATCACGCAGGAAGTGCTTCGGACGTATAGCTCGGTCATCAAGGAATGCATCCGCCAGGTGTTGAATGCGATTAGCAGCGCGCGGCAAGATGGCATTCTCATTGCCGTATCCGGGCTTGACGAAGTCGACATCGGAGACTTCGCAACAGACCTGCAAGATGCGAAAGATCTCTTGCAAGTAGGCATCGATTCGCCGACGCTGAAGCGCCAGGTATATCAGCGCCTGGCGCTCAAGTACCTGAACGATGCGCGGCAAGATATGAAGGATCAAATTGCGCGAGAAATCAACGCGCAATTCAGCATATAGGAAAGGACCTGAATGTTAGATCAAGGGCAGCAAGAAGCTCAACCAGCAAAGGCGCTGGACGTTCGCGACGTTGTTCGACAGGCTCTAGAGGAGTTTGTTCGCGGTGAGCATCAGAAATCCGAACCCGCGTACAAGGCCGAACTCGAAGATGAGCGTAGGCGGAGGGAGTCTCTCGAAAGTCGCCTCAACCAGCTGGTTGAAGAGAATCGAAAAACGCGCGCTCAGGCCGAAGAAGCTGATCGGAGTTCACAAATTCGTTCTGAACTACAGAAGCTAGGTGTCGCCAAAGTGGATCTTGCGTTCCGCGCTGTCAAAGACGACATCGTACGTACTGAGGATGGTCGCTTACTGGCGCGAGATCACGACAACACGATGCAGGATTATCTTGCGAAGTTCGTACAAGAGAATCCCGAGCTTCTACCGGCGCGCATTGCGGGTGGTAGTGGAGCACAATCTGCGTCCAAGCCTGCCGCCGGTGTTTCCGCCGTGGATCTTAACTCGATTCGCCCCGGAATGAACAAAGACGAGCTCGAGCAGGTGCGACAAGAAATTTCGCGGCTAGCATCACAAGCCATGCGCGGGATCTGATCACTTTCTCTTCCGCAAACACGAAAATCTGTTCCCCACCTATCCGACACCTCGGCTCAGGAGAGGGGACGTTCCTGCGACGGGAAGGTACGTCGCACTTTCAAACTAGGAGACCTATGTCATTAATCACATCTGCCAATCTGGCAAACGCGATTGTTAAGCTGGTTGCCGCCGATGCATTACCAGCACTCACGGGAAATCTGGTAATGGGCAACTTGGTGAACCGCGACTACGAGCCGGTTCTCGCCCATGCAGGCGATACCGTTAATGTGCCGATTCCCCCCGTTCTCGTCGCAAACAATATCGCTGAAGGCGGTACCGTCACGCCTCAGAACCCGAGCCTAGGCAATGCACAGATTGTGCTTAATACTCACGCCGAAGCGACCTTCCAGCTTCCGGACGTGACGAAGGCCATCGCTTATCCCGAGCTTCTCAAAGCGTACATGCAACCGGCCGTGATTGCACTAGCGGAACGGGTAGAGCGCGATCTTCTGAACCTCTACGGCCAGTTTACGGCCAATACTCCGGTTGGAACTCCAGGTAGCGCAATAACCGAAGCTACGATTGATGGAGCGGAAACGGCCCTGTTTGCCGCCAAAGTTCCCGCGACCGCGCCGAAGTATCTGGTTGTTGACTCGAATACGTACTCCCAAATTCGGCAGATTCCCCGCTTCAGTGAATACTACTCTTCCGGCGAAGCCGGTCTCAAGGCGCTTGTTGAAGGGAATGTCGGAAAGATGAAGGATTTCTTCATTTTCCGTTCACAGTTTGTGCCGACTACCGGAACCGCTACGACTAACACTCACAACCTAGCGTTCACTCGTGACGCACTCGGCTTGGTGGTTCGTCGCCTGCCTCAGCCGCTTCCTGGTACAGGAGCCGTGGCCGAGTATGCCGAAATGGGCAACTTCGGTATTCGCGTAGTCATGAGCTATCAGCCAAACACGTTGTCGCAGCAATTTACGGTGGACATGCTGTACGGTTGTGGCGTACTCCGCAACAATTTTGCCGTTCAAGTAAATAGCTAACAAATCAGATCAGGTGTATCACAGGGGAGCCACTACAAGTGGCTCCCTATTCATTTCTAGGAGCCGACCATGGACGTAAAGCAATACTTTCGACGCCTTCGTGAGATCGAAGACAGCTTTGTAGATAAATACCCCGTTGTGATCAGTCTGGAGACTCCCGATGGAGGAAAGGCCGGCCTTATCGCAGAGATGTCTCGCCACGTTGCCGCCAAAATGATCTTGGAAGGCAGAGCTGTTCTTGCGAGTGCAGAACAGAAGGCTGCCTACTATGAACATCACGAAGCAACAAAGAGGGCTGCAGAGAAGGCGGAGTTGGCAAGACGCGTTCAGGTCGCGATCATCGCTGATCCAGAGTTTCAGGCCCAAGCAGTCGCGAAAAAGACCACGAACTCGCCTTCAACTAAGTAAGCATGGCCCTCTTCACTGATTCTGATGTAGTCACGCTTGACGACCTCCTGAAATTCGAGAGTTCTCTCGTCCAAATCTCGTCGACTCACGGTATCGACGTGGAGACAAAGATTCGACTTGCCGTCGATGAGATCGGGGATAAAATCCTGTTGAGTTTGCTTCAGGCAGGAGCACCAGGGCAGTGGACGGGCACGGCAGAACTCGGCTTGGGTAACGTTGTCGTTAGCCCTCCCTTGTACCGCTGGATCTGTTTCAATTCTTTGGCGCGTGTTTACGCGGAGGCGTATAACGTCCAGCTAAACACGCGTTTTCAGGGTAAGTGGACGGAGTATCAGCAGCAGGCAAACCAAGCCTCAAATTTAGTCATGGCCTCCGGAATCGGCGTAGTACTCTATCCGCTTCCCAAGCCCGGCCTTCCGACCGTTGTAGTTTCGCAGGGGACAATTACCGTCCCGGCGATCTTCACCCAGGTTTCCTGGACCGGAAGGGAGAATCAGGAGAGTTCACCAAGCCCGATTGCCGGTGCGATTCTCAATGGTGCCGCTGGCGTTCAAATCGCATTATCGGAGCTCGCAACAGAGATTCCCGCAAACGCTTCTGGGTGGAATGTTTACGCCGGAACTGGCCAACAAAACCTGACATTGCAGACTGACGCACCTCTAAGCCTCGACCAGCCTTGGTTGATGCCAGCTTCGGGCGTCGCGATCGGGCGGAGGCCAGGGCTTGGGCAAAGCGCGGATCTCAACATCGCATTCTCCAAGAGGCTGCAAAGAGGATAGCTATGCTGCCTTTGACGCTTTTAGCCGTTCAAAAACTATCAGATCTGCTTACGACGAACTCAGCGTTGACTCAGGAACTGACGAGTCTCAATGGAACGATTGGAACGAGCATACCCACCATTGATCCAGCGCATGTCGTTCTGACCTCGGCGACTAACGACATCGGAGATACTGATTCACGATTGGGATACCCAAGAGTGTGTCTTTATAGCTCGGGTTTCAAGAATTCTCAACTGGACAAGTTCTGTTCGATTTCAGGAACGATTGGCGCAACAGCGGATATCTGGACGAGCGCAAACCTTGTCGATAACACGGATCTCTGGATCCACTACTACGTGGAGGCGGTCACTGCGATACTTCGACGGAGTGTAGGGGACTGGGGTGACGGGATATTCTTTTCTGGCGTTTATGACGTGCAGTTCCAGCCGCCTAAAGCTGGCGGCATAGGCTTCGTTCAAGTTGCGAGACTAAGGTTCGATCTGATCGTCAGCCAGGAGTAGAGAGTGTCAAGCTATATACGTTCGAATTCTAATCGCTTTTATGCGGCAGTTGAGTCCTCATATGCGCGTAGCAGCGGCAAGTTACTTCGGCTGATCGGTTTCCCGCAAAACTCGTGCGAGCTCAGCAGACAGTCGAAAGAACGCAAAGGCTGGACAAAACAGGCACTCGGACCTTGAATGCGGCAAACACCTGATGGAAGACGTAGAACCAGCTTTGAAATTCGCAGCTATCTATCGACTTGGACCACAACGGGGCAAGTACCGTACGGCTCGCTTTTCCAGGCGGCAATGGGCGCAAATCCCGAGATCGCTCGAGAGCTTGCTCGTCGACTCAGCGTTAAGTTCCGTCACTTTTAGCACGACGACGCCTCACGGCCGGACAGTTGGGTCGGCGATCTCTGATGGCCAGGAGATAAGGTTCGTGACTTCTGTCAGTGACTCCCTTTCAGCTTACGGTCAATGTGCCATTCTCCCGGCTACCTGCCTCCGGAACCCAGTTGAACTCCGACAGTCACATACCGGCTGGCCACCGATCTGCCGAGCCTTACCATTTACGACTATTGGGATCCGATTACCGCTATCAGCAGGATCGTTACTGGGGCCGCAGTGGACATGATGCAAATTGCCATCAACGGAGATCAACATGAGTTTGCGTTTGCCGGACCGGCGGCAGATCTGGTCGACTCCACCACTTTCTCTAGCGGGACCGCAGGTTTGAGTGCCTTTCCCAGTGAGCCCGTTGTTGCGCAAATGAAAGCTGGTGCTGTGCCTGGACACTTAGGACAAGCCTGGATCGGCGGCACCGCCTCTCAGTTCTTTACCGTAACTGAAGCAACAATCCAGCTCAGAACAGCATCGAGCTTAGAAATCAGGAGTTCGGGTCATCCTATCCTCGAGCGGCTGTTCCAGGACAACGGCAGGTAAACACAACCTTTTCTCTGTTCGCTCAAGACGATAGTCAAACACTCGCGCTCTACTCGGCAGCGAAGAACCGCGACACGATCTCAATGATGCTTCAGATGGGTAAGCAGAAGGGACAGCTGATGGGAGCTTACCTCCCCAGCGTCGTACCAGTGATCCCGTCCTTTGATGATTCACAGACTCGTCTGCGATGGCAATTCAAGAACAATTTGGCGCAAGGAGCCTCTGATGATGAACTTTATATCGCGTTCGCCTAAAACCTTTGATTATGCCAGTCATGTTTGGCATGAAAGCTCCCAGTACAAAGGTGTAAGGTTTGCGACCAGGCAGATTTCGTTAGGTGGCCGCATCGAGTTGACAACGAAGATCCAAGACCTGATCTTCAAAAATGAATTTCTTCGGGCTGGTGATGCATTGGAGCAATCTCAGGCATCATTAGCCGATCTCCTTGCTCGAAAGGTTTACCTCGAGTGGGGTGTCTCCGAAGTCGAGGGTCTCAATATCGATGGCTCGCCTGCTACGCTCCAAGATCTAATCGATCATGGCCCCGAGGACCTATGTGAAGAAATGGCAAGCACAATTCGGAGTGAGTTGAGCCTATCAGAGGAAGAAAGAAAAAACTTCTAATCGCATTCCATTTCCAGTTTTCCTCACCAGCCGCGTGGAAATGCGATACATGTCGAGAGAGCGGCCTGGTCACCGTTCGTAATTGCGGATGGATCAAACAAGTCAGTTCACCTTCGAATCCCGTATGGGCAAGGCGCAACACTTTTTCCTTTGAGTGTCCGAAATCTGCGATTACGAGACAAAGTGCGTCCTTCTTGGAACGGTTCAAAATGCTGGACGCAATGCGGGGGCGATATCCCTCACCTGGCTTCCAGCCAAAGCAGTCGATGCCTTACTTGTCCTGCAACATGAAACGAAAGTAGAAGCTCAATATGGCGAAACGCAAAACCAGCTCCAGTGGAACGGGCACTCGCCCGTCGATCGATCTCCTTAATACAGTCAGTCGAGTGTCGAACACTAACCGGAGCCTGAAGGTTGGGACACTCAGCGATCTGACGCGGTTATCGATCGGCGAACAAACAAGTGCTAAACCAATGCAATTCGGTTCCCCATCTCAGAAGGGAACTGCCTCAACCCGCAAAGGCGCAAGTTCTTGGACTGACCTACTGGGAAGTGTTTCAACCGGCGGTATCTCTGATTTCCTCGGGGGCGGCGGTCTTGTGAGCGCCGGCTTAGATTACTTAAGTAACGGAATCGAAAGCTTCTTCGGAGCAGGCACTGACTCAAGTGCCGAAGCTCTTAATAGATTCGTGCTTCCCGATTCTCAGCAGCAAAGCATTTACGTCAATAATCTGCAGACGAACAACTCCAGCTCTACTTCGCTTTCAGGAGCCTACAATAATTCGCAGTCTTCTAAGTTTAGCCAAGCGTCAAAAGCAGAGATAGTTCAGACGGTCAAGAACGCTCTCCTGACATCGAGCACTCTGAATGATGTCATAGGAGAACTCTAATGGCCTCCTTTCCTCTCTTGAGTTCGGGGGCGATCAGTCAGTATCCTACTGAAAGTTTCGTCGGCCAAAGCGTCGCTGTCATTCGCTTTTTGGATGGTTCCGATCAGAGGTTTATTCTCGCCGGCCGACGGCTTCGCAGGTGGCGCATCGATCTCACGCTGCTGTCAGACGAGGAAGTATTCGCACTTGAGAGCTTCTTCGATGCGCAAAAGGGACAGTTCTCGCCCTTTACATTTACGGATCCTGCCAGTAACACTCTAGTTCCGAATTGCAGGCTCGCCGATTCGGAGATGACAACCGAGTATCTTGCCGGAAATGCACACTCGACATCGCTCTGGGTTATCGAAACAAATGGCTGAGCTATTCTATCCGCAACTCACAAGTGGCGCGATAGCGCATTATCCAGTCCGTAAGACGACGACAACAAGGACCGTTTCTAATATTCTTAGCTGCCGGAAACGTCTTGATGTATCCCGATGACGCGGCACGCAAGACGAATTGGAGTTGGGACTACGCAGGCGTGACCCTGAATGAGGCGACTGCACTGCAGGATTTCTTCCAGGCCTGCGATGGTCCTCTACGTCCGTTCACATTCATGGATCCGACGGGAAATCTTCTCTCCAATAGCTCGGACTTCAGAGCTTCTGCATGGCACGTACCGACTCCAGCGACAATCAGCGGAGCCTCACTTAGCCCGCTTCCAGGCGCAGCGGCTTGGATTGTGACGAATGATGGTCAATCGGTGCAGGAATTAACGCAATTGTTAAGCATACCGTGCAATTACGATTATTGTTTCTCGCTCTACGTTAGGAGTGCAACACCTCAATCTGTCACTCTGTTTCGCCGGAGCAGCGTTTCGGAACAAACTACCTTGTTCGAGACGGGTCCAGAGTGGAAGCGCCTCTGGACGTCAGGAAACTTACAAGATCAATCTACGGGCTTGTCTGTCGGCGTCAAGCTGTCACCCGGGCAGCAACTCTCTATGTCCGCGGCTCAGCTTGAAGCTCAGCCGGGAGTTTCGCCGTATCGCAGTGGGCAACAAACAGGTGATGTTTACGTAAACGCTCATTGGGCCTTCGACGAGTTGAACGTGCGATACCTCGGACCGAATAGTTGTGCAGTCAGCGTGTCAATTGAGGCTTTTCTCTGAGATGCAGACGATAAACGAACTGAAGCAGCAAGGCGTCTCAGATACCCCTCTGGTCCTATTCGAATGCGTGATGCCAACCGGCGACGTTGAGCGTTGGAGCACACATCAGGTTATCCTGTCCGGCAACGCATATTCACCTCGCGTCCTTCGACACGATCTCTTCGAAATGCAATTGTCCGCTGACGACGCAATGGACGGCGTCACTCAGTTGTCACTGACCTTGGCGAACGCAGATTCCATGCTGTCCGAGTTAAATGCCGCAATTGGCTTTAAAGGCTCTCAAATAACCGTCTACTTTGCCTTCGCCGATTTGAAGAGCTTGAACGTCAGCAGTGAGACCATCGTGCTCTTTAGGGGAGTCGCTGGAGATCCTGACGAGATTACTGAATCGTCGTTAACCCTCAGTTTTCTTAACAAGCTTAGCCTGCAGAAAGTTCCTGTCCCCGATGTAAGAATTCAACGAAATTGCCCTTGGATGTTTCCGGCCACCGTACAGCAAAGGACGGAAGCTCTTGAAGGCGGAAGCTTTGGGAGATACTCTCGATTCTATCGTTGCGGATACTCAGCTGACCTCACTGGAGGAACGGGCAATCTGAGCGGCGGTCGACCGTTCGTGAGTTGCGACAAGAGTCGTGCTCAATGCATTGAACGTGGCATGTTTGATCGTGATCTCTCCGGCAATGTAACTAGGCGGTTTGGAGGATTCGAATTCGTTCCTTCAGCCACAAGCGTAAGAAGCACCGGAGACAAAACTTATCACCTATCTGCCGTGCTCACCAACTCCGCTAAGTATAACGACCCTGTGCCGCTGGTATATGGGACGGCCTGGCTGAGAGCGCCGCTTATTTTCGCGCGCAATGACGGCAATTTGACGCACATGGAAGTAGTCCTGGGTTCCGGCAACGTCCAAGGCGTGCTGAAAGTGATCGTCAATGACGTGGAGATTCCTCAAGGCGTGGATGGGACCGACATGACTGCTACGGGCTGGTACTCGGCCCTATCGTCTGGCGAGAGGGTCGGCGCGTTCAACATGGCTTTCACCGACGCTAACGGAAACCCGCTGGGTGATCCGTACGGGAGCCTCGCAATGCTCTCGATTGTGGTTCCGAACCGCATATGCACGGGAACATCGATGCCCACTGTTCAGCTCCTGATGCAAGGGCTCCAAATCGAGTCGTTTGACAGTAGCGGTGAATACCTTCAAACCGACTTTTCGAACAACCCTGCCTGGATTCTGCTTGACCTGCTCAGACGGTGCGGTTGGGCAACAAAGGATTTGGATCTTCCCTCGTTTGCCGCCGCGGCTGCATACTGTCAACAGCTGATCAACACAACAGATTCCAACGGCAACGCTCTTCTGGTGCCAAGATATGGCTGTAATTTAGTAGTGACTAAACGGCAGAGCGCGGCCAGTATTATCCGCGGGATCCGAGTGGCTTCAGGGCTGATGGTCCGGTACGGTGCAAATGGGGCGCTCCAACTGCTACCGGAAACAACAATTGCTGCTCAACAGCCAGCCTTGCCCGACGGAAGTAATAGTGTCATCCCATCCAGCAACGGCTGGCCGAGCTTACGAGTTTAGCGATAGTTCCGCCTCGTTTTCTGGAATTGTCAGAAAGCCTGACGGCAGCCCTTCGCTAAGAATCACGTCGAGAAGTATTGCAGAACTTTCGAATCGGTTGAGCGTTGAGTTTCAAGATGAGGCCAATGAGTATCAACAGGACTCGCTGTCCATCGTCAGTGAAGACGACCTTGGCCTTATCGGTTATGAGGTGAGTAGTCAATCAACTGCTCTCGGGCTTCCCAACTACAATCAAGCGAGCCGGGTTCTACTCCGTCAATTGGACAAAATGACGAAGGGAAATCTGTTTGTAGAATTCCAGGCCAGTTTCCAGGCGATCAAGATACGGCCCGGTGACATCATCACCGTTACGTATGTAAAAGACGGCTTCGATCGGGTCCCATTCCGAGTTACCAAAGTTGCTCCATCGCTCAATTATCAACTCGTAACGATCTTGGCCCAAATCCATAATGACGATTGGTACAGCGATAACTTGGCAACTCTGGAGGCAGCTGGCAGACAGCCATCCAGTCAGGTACAGATTCCTCGGCCACTTCTTGGGTTGATAGCTCGTTTAGATCGCACGGGGTTTGCGGAAGCGTTCGATTTCGAGATTGAGCAAGAGATACAGGCGAACCAGGATGGATCAGCTACGGACACAATTGCCGTGTCGTTTTCGGAGCCGGTCAAGCCAGCGAATCAGACCATCAGCTTGCCCCTTCTAAGTCTCGCGGCGGCCGTACAGGTTACAGGAGGCTCTCTACCAGGAGGGCGGACTTACTATTACGCTGTCACAGCTGTGGATAGCTCAGGTTCTGAAGGAAACGCATCCTTCATTGTTCGAGCACAGATCCCAAGCGGAACCGGTTCAAATTCTGTTTCGATATCGGACCTGAGCTTCCCTAGGACGGCACACAACTTCAGCGTGTATCGAGGATCAAATCCCCAAGCCCTGTATCAAATCGCCTCCGGACTTGAGCTCAGCAGCACCTTTACCGATACAGGCTTGGCCGCACGCCCGCAGGGGCTGCCAGACAGCAGCTTCGATCACGCAAACTTTTACTACCGATACGAATACGCTGGTCCATTCACAGCGACAGATGGATCGAAAACAACAATAGGCTGCCGGGATATGGGTGCAGTGATCCAAGCTTACTCCAATATGGTCGTAAGAATCATAGAGGGCACGGGAAAGGGTCAGGAGCGGCAGATCGCGGCCAACGACGCTACTACTTTGACGACGTCTTCAGCCTGGACGACCATTCCGGATAGTACTAGTCAATTCGTGATCTCCGAGGCCTCTTGGAAGTTCGCTGCTGTCTCAGCTATAAGCCCGGCAAAGTTTCAGATTCCCTATCGGGCCGGAGCGGTTTTGCAAATATCTGGACGCGCAGCAAATGTTCTGAACCAGGAGAGCTCCCCAGAGCTTTGCCCGCTCACAAGGGCGGCACTCGGGGGAGAGGAACCGGACTTTGGAATTCCAGGAACACCAACTTTCGCCTTGAACGCTCCTGGTGCGGGTGAGCTTACCCTATCGGAGGTTGGGTTTGCAGATACGAAGAATGTCGGGTCCGTGGCTAGCGGCACATTAAGCGTCTACTTCATAGATGAGCTCGAAGGGCCGAGCACCTACGCTCTTTCAGCAACTCTGGACTCTAGCTCCGCAACCTTATTCTTAAACCAGGCTTCAACGGAACTCGCTGGCGCTATGGTGCAGATAGGGACAGAACTACTTTCCATACTCAGCGTGAACATCTCGGCCAAGAGTTGCAACGTGCTGAGGGGAATCTTGAACTCGGCGGTAACAGCACATGCGGTAAACGAAAGCTTATGGGTCGTGCAGAGATCAGTCACAATCGTGCCGTTTGCGCCCAATTTCTTCGAAAATAGAGCGTCGATAAATTACCTGCATTCTTTCCTGTTGCCTGATGCGCGCGTTGTCGCATCGGAGTTTTTTGTCTCCAACTCATTTGGCGATAGCCAAATTCAGCAGCAATGCTATACGGCGGTTCCTAGTCGCGGATTGCGAACTCTGTCAGGCGGCCAGTTTGCACTCCAAATGAGCGGTTCAATCACTACCCAGACAAATGCTGGACCGCCTCTAATCGTTCAAGCCGATCACGCAATTCGAGACGTTCGAGCGGATCTGGGAAGGGCAGCTCAGGGCTATGTTGTCAATGTGGAGCTTCTAGAGGCGGGCCAAAGCTACTGCTCACTTCAAATTCCGCCTTCCGACGTCTCCTCCGAGATTCTAGACGGCGTTGACCTTCCGGTCTTGAGGAAACTTTCCGCACTCAGCATGAACGTCTCACTGCAAACCGTGGAGGGCTTTCAGGGAACACCCGTGCCTCCGAGAGATCTGACGGTGACCATACGACTATAGTTGATGTCTGGTGGGCGCGCAGGGGACTCGGACCCCGGACCTCCTGTGTGGAGCTTGCAGCTCCGCCACATGTTCTGGTGGTGGCCCCCTAAAAAGTACTCTGCGCGGCCTCTTCGGCGCTTATTGCACATGGTTTCGCACACGCCGCTCCTCACCCTCGAAAATCTTCTTGCGTCGGGGAGCAACGGCGTGAAGTCGGCCCGGGATGTCCTCAAGCCGCTCCAAATCACCGAACTGATTGACGAAGGCGCCGGCCAGGCGTTCGAAGATCCGGATCGGCGCCGAATAGCCGATAAGATGTCGCCTTCGGAGCTCTCCTCTCATCTATGCGGACTCCCGATCCGTCGTCTACCGATCGGCATGCTCACCTACCATCGTCAGAAGGGTCGGTTTTGTCTGGACATCGCTGGACATCCAGATTGGGGCGTGCCATTTGGACAAGACCGGCTCTGCCGTGCCTCTGACGTGATGGTATGGACCCGGCTCGGTTAACAGCATCTGGTAGGTTGATCGAACGGCGAGGTGATTCCATGTCAGCAAGTGTTATTGGCCTTGGTACGGCAAAGAATGAATAGTCCGGAAGGGTCACCCAATCGGGCGTCGCCGGGAGTTGACGGCTAGATCGCCACTTCGCCGTTACACATGATCTAAGCAGCCGGCTCGGACGAACCTCCGACTTGCCATTGGACACAACAGGATGTTCCGCTGAACTACATGCCTATCGGTACGTCATGCGCTCAATCTCGGGGGGATAGCGGTCGCCCTCGACGGGAATTTGGGAAGTCACTCGGTCCAGTTCCTGAAGATCGTCGGCTGTGAGTTCGACGCGAGTTGATCCAATGTTCTCGTCCAATCGATGCAATTTGGTAGTGCCGGGAATCGGAACAATCCAAGGCTTCTGTACCAGCAGCCAGGCGAGCGCTATCTGGGCAGGTGTTGCGCGCTTCCGTTCGGCGAACGCCTGGATGACCTCGACCAAACGGCGATTAGCCTTTAGAGCGTCCGGCGAGAACCGCGGAAAGGTACCACGGTTATCGTCGGGGTCGAACTTCGTTTCCTCTGTGATCGTTCCGGTGAGATAGCCCTTTCCCAGAGGACTGTAAGGAACGAGGCCGACGCCCAGTTCCCCAAGTGTCGGGAGAATTTCTTGCTCGGGGCGCTTCCACCACAGTGAGTACTCGCTTTGCAGCGCGCTAACGGGCTGAACGGCATGCGCTCGCCGGATGGTCTGCGCGCCTGCTTCCGACAGCCCGAAGTGCTTCACCTTGCCCTGCTGGATCAGTTCTTTTACTGCGCCGGCAACGTATTCAATGGGCACATCCGGGTCAACGCGATGCTGATACAGAAGGTCGATCGATTCTATGCGAAGCCGCTTCAGCGAGCCTTCTACAGTCTGCCGAATGTAGTCGGGCCGGCTGCACAGACCCTGCGGCTTGGGGTCTGCGTTCGGCCCAAAATCGAAGCCAAACTTAGTCGCAATCACGACGCGGTCTCGCAACGGGGCGAGCGCTTCACCGACTAGCTCTTCATTTACAAATGGGCCGTATACCTGGGCCGTGTCGAAGAAAGTCACTCCGCGTTCGACTGCGTCGTGTAAGAGGGCGATCATCTCCTCTTTGGTCCCGCTCACTTCTCCATGGCCAGCGCTCATGCGCATGCATCCGAGCCCGATGGCCGAGACCTCGAGCCCACTACTTCCTAGCATTCTCGTTTGCATACTTCCTTTACCTCGCGTACGACCTTATCGGCGAGCCTCCAGATATTGCTCGTCCGTCACATGCTCCATCCAATCGACAACTTTGCCGTCAAGCTTCTCCTGCATCGCAATATGAGTCATGGCCGTCGCGGACGTGGCGCCATGCCAATGCTTTTCACCGGGCGCAAACCAAACAACATCGCCCGGATGGATATTCTGGATGGGGCCGCCTTCTAGTTGGACGCAGCCAGCACCGGCCGTCACGATCAGAGTCTGACCAAGTGGATGAGTGTGCCACGCTGTGCGTGCGCCGGGCTCAAAGGTGACGCTCGCTCCCAGATACCAGCGCAGGGTCGGGCGCTTGAAACAACGGATCAACACGCACTGTGCCGGTAAACCAGTCACCAGGTCCCTTCCCGGATGCCTGCGTTCCCACTCGTTTGATTTCCAAGTTCTTATCTCATCTCTTTCACGCACCAGAATTCTGGATGTTTACGGGTCCCTGGGTTCAATCTTCACCGTTGCGGAACGGCTGCGTTGGCTGATCATTGGTGGAAGATAGAAGCTAGTCTTGTACTTCGCTCGATACGCGTCGTCAATCCGATCGCTCATGGAGTCGTCGACCGGCTCGAATGACACGTCCCTTGTCATCCCTGCCGCTGTAATCCGGCCGCCTTTCTGCTGCATCGCAGCCTGATACCACCGTGAAGCTGTGCCGTTGTATGCGCGTACATAGACCGAGTCGTTCACAACGACTGACCAGATCCAAGTAGGTTTGCCATACGTTGTGCCGTCCTCGCGGAACGGCGAGACGTGCAGATCGTCGCTGTCAGCGAGCTCTTTCAATTCGTCACTTGTCCAGGTGCTCATTTGTTCATCTTCTGTGCCTCGAGGCTTCTAGTGCTTCTGCCGTTTTTCGAGGACATCTTTCACGACAGGCAAAGCGGAAAAAGCGCACGGCCAGCCGGCGTAGAAGGCGATGTGCGTCAGCACCTCGGATGCCTGCGGCTGTGTGAGGCCGTTGTCCATCGCTCGGCCGAGATGATAAGTAATCTGCGCAACCTGACCTGCGGCTATCAACGCACTCACGGTAACCAAGCTGCGGTCGCGCGGAGCGAGTGCGGGGCGCAGCCAAAGATCGCGAAACAGTAGGTTTGTCGTGTTCTCGAACAACCCTGGGACCGCGGCCCCGAAGTTGGCGCTGACCTGCGTTGCGCGCTGCTTCTCTGCTTCTTTATTCAGCGGCAGCAGCTTGTCCTTCGCAGGCGGAAGCTGATCGATCCCGATTCCACGCTGCTGAAAGATATCCTTTGCGACGGCGACCGCTGACATCGCGTTTGCCCAGCCGGAGTAGAAGGCAAGGTGCGTGATGATTTCAGACAGCTCACCCGGCTTCACACCGTTGTCGAGGGCCAACGCGAAATGGAAGGGCATCTCGATCGCCTGTATGCGGCAATCAATGCAGCCACCGTGACGACGCTGCGATCACGCGGCGAAAGCTCGGGTCGCTTCCATAGACCATTAAGCAGCGGACCCTTCGTATACTGCTCTAGCGCGGGCGAGACGGCTCGCACGTCGTCATAAGTCAGCGCCGAAGGCAGTACCTGGGTCTTCTTTGTAGCTGTCATTCTTTTCTCCTGTGTGATTGCTGGAGCCGCTCCCCACAAACCAGAAGCTATGAGGGCGGCAGTCGTCTTTATGGCATTACGTCGCGAGGACTCATTCGTTCTCCCGAATTTTTCAAGTTGTTTCACGCGCATAGATAGCGGATGCTTTTGGGTTAGGGTTGAAGGAGGACTTGGATCGCGGTTCTGTCGTCCATGGCGCTGTACGCTTCCGCGACCTTTTCCAAAGGAAGAGTGAGGTCAAAGACCTTCCCAGGATGAATCTTCCCGGCCCACACCAGATCGATGAGACGCGGGAGAAAGCGACGAACGGGAGCAGGACCGCCGTGAAGATGAACGTGTGAGAAGAACAGCTGTTCGCCATCGAGTTCCACGCCATGTGGAACACCGACGTAGCTGACATAGCCACCTGGACGGGTCGAGCGAATTGCCTGCATCATTGACTCCTGCGTCCCGACGCATTCGAGCACGGCATCAGCGCCGATGGCTTTAGTGATGTCGCGGATGCGTGCGACACCTTCATCCCCGCGTTCGGCGACGATATCCGTCGCACCGAACTCCCGAGCGAGCTTCTGTCGCTTCTCATGACGGCTCATCGCGATGATTCTCTCGGCCCCCATTTGCTTTGCGGACAGGACTGCTAAAAGGCCCACGGCTCCGTCGCCAACAACGACAACTGTCGCGCCGGGACTTACTTTCGCCGCGTCCGCAGCGAACCAACCCGTACCAAGAACGTCTGAGGCTGCTAGTAGATGAGGGATCATCTCCTTCGGAGGCGTTCCCGGTGCGGGCACGAGGGTCCCGTCCGCAAGTGGGACGCGCAACACAGGCGCCTGCGCACGGGTGATAAATTCCTTCTGCTGACATGAGGTCTGATAGCCGAAACAGCAGTGAGGGCAGGTGTTGTCTGAGGCGAAGAAGGAGCCGACCACGAACTGACCTGTTTTGACAGACGTGACGGCGCTGCCTACTTCTTCCACAATGCCGCAGTATTCGTGCCCCATTGGCGTGGGTCCCGTTAGCGGATTGATGCCGCGATAACTCCAGAGATCGGAGCCACAGACACAAGTGGCGGAGATGCGGATGATGGCATCGGTTGGCTGAACGACTTTAGGTTCCGGGACGTCCTCGAAGCGGATGTCCTCTTTCCCGTACAGTACAGTTCCACGCATATTTGAACCTCCTCGTTACCGCATCACGAAGCCGCCGTCGATCGAAATCGACTGGCCCGTGATATAGCTCGCGGCCGAACTGCACAGATACAGCACTGCATCAGCGATCTCCTCAGGCCGCCCCACACGTCCCATTGGGATCATCTTCTCCATTCCCTTCAGCGCGTCGCCTTGACCGCTTGCCACCATTTGGTCAGCCATAGGCGTCCAGATCAGGCCAGGGCACACAGCATTGACCCGAATGCCACGGGTCCCGTATTCGAGTGCCGCGCTCTTGGTGAATCCGATGACTCCGTGTTTCGCAGCATGATAGATGCCACGCTCTGCACCGCCAACGAGTCCTCCCAGCGAAGAGCAATTCACGATCGCGCCACTCCCTTGTTTGCGCATCTGCTGCAGTTCAAATTTTATCGAGCTCCAGACACCGCGCAGATTGATGCCCGTCACCCGGTCATAGTCTTCGCGGGTCGTATCCGCAGTCTCGGCGAGGACATTCTGAACGCCGGCATTGTTGTAGGCGGCATCCAGTTGTCCAAAGGTGGCGACAGTCTGTTTCACCATTGCTTCCACCTGCGCATCATCGGATACATCGCATCGGATCGCGAGTGTCTTATGTCCCTCCCCGGCGATTTCTTTGGCCGCGGATTGCACTTCCTTTTCGTTCCAGTCAGCCAAGACGACGCGCGCACCGGCTTCAGCAAAAGCTTTCGCTGTCGCGAGCCCCAGTCCGGATGCCGCTCCTGTCACGAGTGCAACTTTGTTCTCGAACGAGATGTTCATGTGATTTTCTTTCTTACTTGTTGTCCTATTTGCTGAGTCGGTACTGCTCATTGGTGACCTGTTCAAGCCAGTTCACTGCGACACCGTTGAGAGTCTCCTGCACAGCGATATGAGTCATCGCTGTGGTCGGCGTGGCTCCGTGCCAGTGCTTGACTCCAGGCGGGATCCGGACGACATCCCCCTTGCGTATGACGTGGACGGGACCGCCCCACTGCTGTAACCATCCCTCGCCGTCCGTCACAATCAGGATTTGACCGAGCGGGTGAGTGTGCCAAGCCGAGCGCGCGCCCGGCCGAAAGGTGACGGCCCCACCGCTGGTGCGGCTTGGATCAGTCGGATCAAACAGTGATTGCACACGAACGGAACCAGTAAATCGTTCAGGGGAGCCGGCAATCACCTTTTGCTCTGGGCTCGGCGTGATCGTGATTTGCGGCGTGCCTGTCTGGGCAACAGCTAAGCGAGTTGTTGCACTGGTAAGTAGCAAGATTGCTGAAGCGGCAAGCCAGTTCCTCATGTTCAAGCCTTTCTCCTCCACCTCAAGGTTATTGAGCTTAGAGGTGCCGTGGCTTTCCCGATCCTGCCGATTGTTTGCACGATCCTGTCTGCTCGTTCGATTTCGTACAAGTACCTGGCTGCGCCGAGGTACGCTGTGTTTTGGAGACGAAGGATGCCGAAGCCCAAGAAAGATGCCGGATTGTCCGATCTGTCCGTAATCGACATGAGGGGCTCTCTTGCCCAGAGAATTAAGCAGCTGGCGGAGAAGCCTGGAGAGCATCCGACGCTGGTTCCAGGACTCTTCCTCTATCACCGGACGAGTCCAACCGCTTGCTTCCGCGCATCTTATGAACCCGGTCTGAGCATCTTTGTGCAGGGACGCAAGCGCATTCTGCTGGGCGGAACGGAGTATCTGTGCGACGGTTCCTCGTTCCTGCTTTCCTCAATCGATGTGCCCGCGCAGAGCCAGATCATCGGGGCTTCTGAGAGACGTCACTACTATCCATCTTCTTGCGCCTTGACATGCCGACGGTTCGCGAGGTCCTAAGCCGGGATGACATTCCGGAGGGGCGCCGTCTACACTCGTCAAGGCCTCGCGGTTGGCGAGACGACCGTGGGATTGCTCAGAGCGGCGATGCGTATGCTTGAGCTCCTCGATACACCGGAGGACATTTCATTTCTCGGTCCCTTGGCTCACCGCGAGATCCTGTATCGGATCCTTCAGACACCGCAGGCGGGCAGACTACGCGCCATCGCAACCAGCGGGGATCTCGTGCAACGAACAGCGCGAGCCATCTCTTGGCTGAGAGAGAACTACGCGAAGCCTCTGCATATGGAAAACTCGCTTCTACAGCAAGGATGGGTGTTTCAACACTGCACCATCAATTCCGGGCTCTTACAGGGATGAGTCCACTGCAGTATCAAAAGCAATTGCGGCTACAAACCGCGCGTGAGCGGATGCTGATGGACGGACTGGATGCTACGACCGCTGCGTACGAAGTCGGTTACGGGAACCTGAGCCAGTTCAGTCGAGAGTACAGCGGGTTTTTCGGGCTGCCCCCAATCCGCGATGTTA
>CAVUVF010000013.1:0-486990 GCA_963744795.1 uncultured Acidobacteriaceae bacterium | reverse complement strand
CATGGCGGCTCGATCGCCGCGATCTGCTGCCGTACCGACCCCGACGGCCCCATCGCACATTCGGCACGATTCCGTTGAACCAGCGAGGTCGGAACGGTTCAATCCCGTTCATCGCCATCTCCGGCCGGCCCGCCTTCGACCCGGTGGCTTCGACATGCTCGCAGCCTGAGATAGACTAGGCTCGGCCGGTACTAGCCGCCCATTTCATGAACCGCGGTGCCCCGGTGATTGCGACGTTTCCGGATCACTGAAGGGAGAAACGTCACATGCTGCGATCGATTTTTAGTGCCCTGATGATTTTGGCGCCTGGGCCGGCAGCGATGTCGTTCGCGCAGGATGCCACGTCAGAAGCGCCGATCCGCGCCATAGTGGCAGAACAAGTCTCCGCCTGGAATGGCGGCGATGGGCAGGCCTACGCCCGGCATCTAGCACCCGACGCGTCGTTCACGAACCTCTTTGGGATGGTGATGTATGGGGCGCCCGCGTTCGCGAAGCGGCACACCGAGATACTCGCGACGTTCTACAAAGGCACCACTAAACATCACGACATCCGCCGCATTCGCTTCGTTACGCCTGACGTCGCGATCGTCGATATTGACAACGAAGTGGGCGGCGTGAAGATCATGCCTGGCGGCATCGTCGTGCCGTCTGATGGAATCGTGAAGACGCAGTTGATGGAAGTCTTCGTGCGCCGCGAGGGTCGATGGTGGATCGAGGCGTATCACAATGTGGATGTCAAGGCCCAGAAGTGACCGCAGTCCGGTGCGACGGCTTGGGTCGGCCATGGCATTCGAGGAGCGTCTGCTCCCGGATGACTAACGATCGGTTGCGAAACGTAGATCTACGCTTCACCCTTACCGGTGTCCTTGGTCCGTAGTGATGGTTTATCTTTATTCCTGCTATATCGCTGTGTGAATTTGCGCCGATCAATTCAAGAGTCGGAGGACAGTAGGAAGCAATACACGCCCCGGCTTCAGCGCCATAGGAAACTGCGGGATCTAGCGATTGAACGAGTAAACAGCACCTGTTTAGCTTAATGAAGTCCTAATACGCCAAAGTGAATGTTCGGTGACGGAGTAGCACGACGAGCAAGATGAGGATTTTTGTCCTCGCCGCTTTCTTACTTTCTGTAGTCGCGGGCCAAGGCCCTGACTCAGAATCGACCCGCGTGCAATCGAAAGAGATCAAGAGACTTTTGGACAAGCAGCTTCACCGTAAACACCTGGTTGGTATCGCCGCAATCATAATCCGATCGAACACAACCATCGGTATCGCAGCCGCGGGAGTCAAACGGCAAGGAGAGAACATACCTCTCAGATTGACGGACATGTGGCATCTTGGCTCGAATACCAAGGCGATCACTGCGACGATGATCGCACGGCTGGTCGAAAGTGGGCGATTGTTTTGGACAACCACGCCGCTGGATACTTTTCCAGAGTTGAAGGAAACAATGCATCCTGCATTTAGGCAGATCACCATCGAGCAGTTGCTTTCGCACCATGCGGGAATCCCGCCGTATGCCAACCCCGAAGCATGGCCCCAGCTCAGTGGTAGTGCCGTGGAACAGCGCTCCAAGTTTGCTGCATCGATCCTCGAGCAGGCGCCCGCAATCACGCCCGGAACCAAAGGCCTTTATTCAAACGCCGGTTACGTCATCGCCGCGGCAATGGCTGAACGGAAAACCAAGTCGAGCTGGGAACATTTAGTGACTTCGGAAGTATTGGACCCACTGAGAATACATGCTATTTTCGGATTCCCCTTATCGGTGGATAAGAATCAGCCTTGGGGTCACACTGAAACCCATAGGGTTTTCAAAGCGGTGTCGAGCGGAGCCGTCGAATTGCCAACTTATCTGCTGCCGGCGGGCGGCCTGGCTATGGCGTTAGGCGACTACGGTACGTTCCTCCAGATGAATTTGAAGGGGCTCGAAGGCAAGGACGACAGATTCCTTCCCGCCAAGACCATTCAGCGACTTCACTCTTCGACGATGCGAGACGAATACGGATTGGGGTGGGGTGTAACCGAAATACAGAGCGCCCTGTCAAGCACTCATGCTGGCAGTGCTGGCAGTTTCTATGCACTGGTGGCCTTGCAGCCAAGCCGCGACGAAGGGGTTGCGATCGTCCTCAACTCTGGCGGTGAGCGGAGTTCCAAAGCGGCCAACGAATTATTGGAACGCTTGCTAATGAGATATGCTGCTGCACCGGAATGACTCTTTCGCGAAGCGTAGATCTGTGCCTCGCCGTTACTGGCGATTTATGTGCGCCGAGAGGTCACATGAACGGGAAGCACGTTATGCGGCAACTCGACAATATCGCGAATATCGCGGTATTGAAAGGGGACTTTCTTAAATCTACTGCCGAACGAATAGTCGGATAGGATCGATTGCGATCCGCATAGTGCAGTGCATACAGATCGGTGAGACTCGTCCCGATCGAGGCCTCAAGTGACCCCGCCAGACGATCTTGAGCGTCCGCTAAATGTACGATGGGCGGTCGACACGCCAGAGGGACTCGTGTAGACCCTATGCTGATACGCTTCGGGCTTTACTTCCGTACATCGGAGTGAAGTTCCACCATCCCGCTCCTGTACGCATCTACCTCGCCCTTCCGAACGTACCCGAAGTTCAGAGTCGCCCTTTTCATTAGAAGTGCATCGCGCCAAGCAAGGGAGACTTAGGAAAAGCAGAATCTGAGAACGGACATGATGGCCCATCTACTTCTGGGAGGACGGGCCACTCGGCAAGTGGCCATTGTTTCCGGATCGGCAACCATCCACTCTCGACTGATGGGAAACACTGCGTCGTTAGGGAGCAGTTGGCATGCCGCCGAACACCGGATACATCTCAGCAAATGGGGCGACACGTCGCAACATTTAGCTTTCAAGAGATCGCTTAAGCGTCTTAATCGCTTGGCCATCAATGTTCCGCTGTCATCGTTCCGAACATGGCCTTCATCCGATGCCGTATTCGTCTCTCGCGCGCTTGTAAGAACTCGGGAAAGCGTTCGAATGCCCAAGTGTCGGATCTTCCGGAATGAGGTGACGTTCCAGGAAAGCCGATTCTCGCGACCTCAACCATTCTTCTACGGCCATATCCTGCCTCCTTATGTTCTCTGATGCGAGCAGCAAACAGAGATTCCGAGCCGATCTTAGTGGCTAAACCAATCCAGCGTTCCCGAGGTGGAGAGCTCTCTCGGTTTAAACAGGCTTCTCGCGAAGATGTGATCCTCGTGAAATGCATGGTTCCCCAGTTGGCATCGTCGTAGGGTAACGAGAGAGCGAGAAAAGTCTGCTGCTGCCTGTAGGTGTGCGCATGCATTTCGTCCAACGCGAAGTCGTCGAATTCTGCGGACCGACCAGCCTTCCGGACAGTCATGTTGATCGTATCAATCGGAAACTCGTCTCCGGCCTTCACTCCGTATAGGTTTGCTCGAATATCACGCAACATGTTATCCGAAGTCCCGCCGAATACTCCGTTTAAAAGCGCCATGATCAGCCACTGCCGAATCTCTTCACAGCTGCGAGCTTCGAACGGAGTGGACCCACGTAGGCTTGTACCCGGATTCTTGAACAAATAGTAAAAACTTGGGATCAGCGCGTTGGCACTCGTCAGATTATCTCGATCGATCCCAAAAGGATTAGCCAGATCGACACCGCGCTCGATGGCCCTCCTGATTCTGGGCCAATGCTCCCGAATTTTTGACGAGGTTGGCATTGTTAAAGTTTTGTACCTTGTAAGCCACGGCACGATCGGTGAGTACCAGTCACGATTTCATAATGAAATCCTTTGTCGAAATTATTGCGCCGAGTAAGTTCCGTGTTCATTCGATCCACAAAGTTGTAGATTTCCTCGCGGGCAGTTACACCATCCCAGTTCGACGGCACCATTGAGAGCAGGAGATCGGACTTACTCAGTTTCGTCCCACCCTCGTTTGCCGCGTATGAACATATCTAGAACTCGATCGCAGTCTTGATCGGTTTCGGTGTAGTAGGCGATGACCTCGTCCTCGTGAACTGCTTTGTAAAGTCGGTCAAGATTTCGTTCGAATGTCTTCCGTTCGTTGCGAGACAGATCGAGCTTCAGTAATTCATCATCTTTCTCGTCAAGGAACAACTCGAACTACTTGACGTCAGGTCAAAGTGCATTCGAGAAAAGTGAAGCGCGTTTATTCTAATCAGTTTTTTCTTTTGCTCCAACCGGATGCAACTCACACTCGAATGCCCAGCCGCCGTTATATTCCGTCACCGCTACCAGCAGTTCGTTCTCGCCCGGTTGGAGATGCATGGTGATCTCGTCGTCAAGGCCGAACACTCCGAGCGCACCATCATCCCGATACGTGAGCGCGTTCTTGCCCGAAAAAACCGTCTTCCGGTTCAGGTAGACGACGATGTCGTCGCTGTAACCGATTTTGAGAACACGCTCACTCCCCTTCGCGCGCCGGAGAGTCGTCCGGGCAAACACGACCTTTGCGCCTTTAACGCGTCCCTTGCGCATCTCCTCTCGCGGAGGCATGGGAAATAGCGCCGGGCTCGTGCGGTATCGGTTCACAAGAACGAATCCAGGGTCTTCTGCGTGTACCTCTTCCCAATGGTTTAGAAAAGCCGGATACTGACCGGCGTCCACATCGGCGGCATCAAACGCGGGCGACAGTTCCCAATCGGAAAGCAAGCCGGCCCGTTGAAAGCGCGGCAGGCTGGGCAAGGGATTCCGCTCCCGAAGCAGCTGGTAGCGGAGGTTACTGAAATACCCGCCCCCGCCCAGAGCCCATAACCCGATTCCGCCTTCACTGTCTCCCCTCCGCAAGTTTGTAACCGTCAGCGTAGGAACCTTGCTTTCGTTCACAAACACCTGGCACGTTCGGCCGCGCACCAGGATCTTCAGATGAACCCACTGGTTTGCGGGAAGATGCGCGGTGGCTTTCTCATGGCTCGAATTCAACAGTTGCCAAATCGCGTCGCCATTCAGGCGCGGCGTATACTGCACGGCCTCTATGGTGTCGGAGGCAGACGGCCGCAGATAGACGACCTCCATATTCGCCGCTGATTCCACCCGGAAAGCAAGTCCAATAAACAGGCCGCGCGGCTTGCCCGCCACATCCACATCCACCGTACCGTCGCGGAACTTTGCCCCTTTCACGTCCAGCAGCCCGGCAGGAAGGTCGATCGCACGGCGTCCCAGAAATTCTCCGAATTGGATCCCACCCCCAACGGAGGTCGTCTTGGAACCGTCCATGTCGAAACTCTCGGGCGACGCCGGCACGGGAACAGCTTGAGCCGCGCCCCGGGCAGCGGCAAGCGTTGACAGTAAGCAGACGCAGAGCCCCATCCTGTTCAGGGCATTGTTGCTAGCAAGAATCTTCATGCCCCAGCGTATGGGCCGGACACCGCTCGAGCGAGCTAAAGGTGACCAGACGGACAGGAGTGTTACAAGGCGGTCCCGGAGGTTGCCGGTTGATGTTTGGTCACGCCCGAAAATCGAACGCCGGCTCGGAGTTCAGACGTTCAGTGACTTCAGGTAAGGCACGCTCGGCGGCATCAGCGCCGGATCCTCTTCAAGCTCGACGAAGTAGTTCTTCACGCCGCCTGTTTTTGCGGCTGTAAAGACGGCCTTCCAATCCACGACTCCTTTCCCCAACGGAACCTGGCGGAACCCAGACTTGGTGGAGGGATCCTTCACCCAGTCCTGGCAGTGCATCGAGAGGAAGCGGCCAGGGTACTTCTGGAAGTAGGTCACTGGGTCGTAGCCCTGCTGCAAGGTAGAGACCTGAAACTGCAGCTTAGTCGTGGCGGGATTGAGCTCGGCGATCATCATGTCGTAGACCGGCTTGCCGTCGATGTGTTCGGAGACGAAGCCTTCGTTGTGCAGCAAGGCGACGATCCCTGCGGCGTGGGCCTTTTCGGCGAAGGCGTTAAAGGGTTCGACGTAACGTTTCACGTCATCGACGGTCTGGGTGCTCTTAGCGCGGAACGGTCCGAGCGCGGCGATCGCCATCTGCGTCATGCCGAACTCCTTCGCATAAGCGATGCTCTCATCCGCCTTTTCAAAGAGTTCTTTGGAACCCCAGTGCGCGGAGATGCAACCCAGTCCCCAGTCGCTCAGCATGCGCCGCAACTCCTGCGGCTTGTATTGCTGGAGGCTCGAGAAATCGGAGTAGCCGTATGGCGAGCACAGCTCAATTTGCGTGAACCCTGCCGCGCGCAATCCTTTCATGGTGCCGGCGAAGTCCGTACTGATTGACTTGCGTACAGGATAGGTCTGGCAGCCGATCGGCAGACCAAGCGGATCGGCGGATAGACATCGGGTGCCGGTGAGGAGAGCCGAAGCAGCAGCCCCTCCCATGAGAAACATTCTGCGATTCATCGTGTGCATGACCCCTCGTGAAGCGATGGAGAAAACTATAACACCTGCAGGACGACTGCCTGTAGCCGCCGCGCTAGTGGCTTCGCTCTCGTGGCCAAGATTTACGAGACAACTCCTTGGATCAGGCACTTTGACGTGAACGCGCTAACCGAACATGTGAACTCGTTCCTGATAGATCGTGCATGAAGGCGCAGCGGAGAGTTTTCGGACTGGTTCTAAATGGCGGCATCCTCTTCATCGCAGCCGCAAAGCCGGCTTCACCTCGTTCTTGACCGCCAATGGGAGCGTTGGCCGCACCCGGGACCAGGCCCCCATCGGTCCTTGCACCATCCGCATTGGCTTTCGGTGCCGCCATTTTCGACGATCGCGTTCCAGTAGCGGTCCGTCTCTTCCTGATTCTCCGTCGCAATTTGGAAGGAAAAGGCCTCGTTGTGCCTGAACGCCGGGCCGCCGTTGAGACCGAGACAGGGAATGCCCAGGCCGTGAATTCCACCGTCAACACGTCGCCCTTCTTGCCGCCCGGACGATTGCTCGTTACTCAAGCACAACGGCCCAAGGGGCATCCCTAAGTTCGATATACTCCACGAGACGCTATCGGTTTATCCGGCGTGACCGCACGCCCCGTGGCAGCCGAACAAGATAGAAGTTGCGAGGTCACTTCTCATGAGATTTCATTTGGCTCCGTTTGGGGAATCCTCGCGCTCGCAGCCCCGTTCACAACAGCTCAACTCGCAAGGGCTGAAGAGCAGCCATTTGGTACCGTCGAGACGCTAGTTCAGCAGAAAATGCGGGAGTATGGCGTTCCCGGTGTCGCCCTTGGCATTTTGCATGAGGGACAGATCTCGACCCGTGGATTTGGGATAACCAACATTGACCACCCGCTTCCGGTTACCGAAAACACGCTGCTCCAAGTTGCTCTATCAGCAAGACGTTCACAGGTACCGCGATTATGCGTTTGGTTGACATGCGCAAGCTGGACCTGGAATCGACTGTTCGTTCTTACCTCCCCAGTTTCCGTATTCGTGACGAGAGGGCGTCACGGGAAGCACGGGTAATCACGTTACTTACTCACATGGGTGGATGGGAAGGCGATCTCTTCCTGGACACTGGAGAGGGCGAGGATGCCCTGTCTCGTGCGGTAGCTGAAATGGCCACTCTCGATCAAATTGCCCCGATTGATATGGCGTACTCCTATAACAATGCGGGATTCTTCGTTGCAGGCCGTCCCATTGAGATTGTGACCGGCAAATCATATGAACAAGCTTTACAGGAACTCGTTCTTTCGCCTCTCCATCTGGATCACACATTTGTCGACCCGCTCGAAGTACTGACTTATAGCTTCGCGGTCGGTCACGGAGGTGTACCAGGTGAGATCTCCGTGCTAAGGCCCTGGGCACTTCCGCGAGCAACCCAACCGGCCGGTGGAGTCATTACCAGAGTCAAAGATCTCCTCCGATATGCTCAGTTCCACATTGGCAACGGCACATCGGAAGCTAGCGTAGGACTGCTCTCACCTGGAGCTTTTGAGCGAATGCACTCGACGGTTATCAATAAACTCGGCACAGATGAGGAGATGGCCGTCACCTGGGACGTGTCAAACGAAGGCGGAGTTCGACAGCTTACGAAATCGGGTACTAGCGTTGGGCAACAGGCTTTCATGACTCTAGTTCCGTCTCGGCGGTTCGCGATGGTGCTGCTCACCAACTCGTCCCGTGGCTCTCAATTGATTCGCGATGTCGTTCGCTTGGGGTTTAAGGAGTATATTGGCGTGACGATGACCGATCCGGAACCGATGGAGGTGCCCGAGAGCGAATTGCTTCCGCTGTCGGGGCGCTACAGTAATAAACCCTTCTCAGAGATAGTCGTGAAGGTCGTGGATGGAAGACTAACGATCCAAGGTATTCAGAATTCGGGTTATCCGACGTCCACGTCTCCGGTACCTCAGCCTGCTCCTCCGTCAACCTTTGCGTTCTATGCCAAGGACCGTTTAGTCGCGATCGAGGGTCCCGTAAAGACCATGAGGGCTGAGGTTATCCGCCGCCCAGATGGATCGATTGGATGGATCCGCTACGCTTCACGTCTGAATAAGCGGGAGTAAGTTCAGTGCGGCGACTCCTGACCTGCGCGCTCCGTCGTTGCATCAGTGCCGCGTTCGCATGAGCGAGCGACTGACGTTTCTTGGGAATAATAAGGAGCCCTTTGCGCGCGTAAGAGTTAGCCCAGGTCACTCACAGGCCACCGATTTTGAGATATGATCACGCCGTATGCGTGATACGACCGAATCCAATCCTGCACATCCTTCAGCCGAGCGTTCCCACTTGTCTCGACGCTCTCTGCTGGCGACGACTGCCACTCTTGCCAGCAGTACGGGTGGACTCCTGCTACTACCGAGTTCCGTTCAGGCGGCGAAGACAGGGACCGAACCTTCGCGAGGTGCCGGCATCATTACCGCATCCGACCGCAGCGGCATTGCCGAAACCACTGCGGGTAAGGTACGTGGTTATTCGCGAAACGGCATTTATACCTTTAAAGGTATTCCGTACGCCCAGACGACGGAAGGCAAGGGTCGATTCATGCCGCCGCGGAAGCCCGAGCCTTGGACGGGTGTACGCAGTTCCATGTATTACGGCCAGGTCTGTCCGCAAGGGTCACGCACGGGTTGGGCGTCCGACGAGAACGCGTTCATGTTCGAGTGGGATGACGGACAGCCGGGCGAGGACTGCCTGCGGGTGAACGTCTGGACGCGCGGCCCTGAACGACAACCGCAAGCGCCCGGTCATGGTTTGGATCCACGGCGGCGGTTATTCCGCCGGCTCCGGCCAGGAACTCAAGTCCTATGACGGCGAGAACCTGGCGCGTCATGGCGACGTTGTGGTCGTCAGCATGAACCATAGATTGAATACGTTGGGGTATCTCAACCTCAGTGAATACGGCGAGCAGTGGGGGAGCGCCGCCAACGCCGGCATGCTGGACCTGGTTGCCTCGCTCGAGTGGGTACGCGACAACATCAGTAATTTCGGCGGTGATCCGGGTAATGTCATGATCTTCGGGCAGTCAGGCGGGGGCGGCAAAGTGGGCGTACTGATGGCAATGCCCGCGGCCAAGGGATTGTTTCACCGTGCTGCGATCCAGAGTGGGTCCAGCCTGCGGCAGATGAGCCCGGAGTCCTCAGCGAAGCTTGCTGCGGCCACAATAGCCGAACTCGGATTAAGCAAATCACAGATAGATCAACTGCAAACGATTCCGTACGACCGGCTGGTTGCGGCGGGCGTGGAAGCCCAGAAGAAGATCAACCCTGGCGGCATCGTTCCAGGTTCCGGCATGGGCATTAACTGGGGACCGACCGTCGACGGGAAGACCCTTCCGAGCAATTCGTTCGACCCGAGGGCGCCGGAGATCTCGGCCAACGTGCCGCTGCTGGTGGGCACCGTGAAAAACGAGTTCACCAATGGCATAGGACACCCTGAATACGAGAGCATGACCGTGGAAGAGGTGAGAAGGCGCGTGAAGCAGAGGTTTGGGGACGCGAGCGACCGTATCCTCCAGGCTTATCAGAGCGCACACTCCGAAGCAAAGCCGTTTGACATCCTATCGCTGGTTCTCTCTGCGCCGACGCGGCAAAACGCTATCACGCAAGCCGAGCGCAAAGCTAGCGCTGAACGCCGCGCCCGCTTATCTGTACTGGTTTACGTGGCAAACGCCGATTCTGGATGGCCGCCCGCGCGCCTTCCATTGTTCTGAGTTGCCATTCTGTTTCGATAACACCGACCGTTGCGCGGCCATGACCGGCGGAACGCAACAGGCAAGAGACTTGGCGACCAAGGTCAGCCAGGCATGGATCAACTTCGCTCGAAGCGGGGATCCGAATCATTCCGGCTTGCCGAAATGGCCGGCCTTTTCTCGCTGACAAAGTCCCTACGATGATCTTTGACAACAAGTGCGAAATGAAGAATGATCCGGACGGGGCAGCCAGTCGGACCGTTCCTGGCGCGTCCGAATTGAAAACACCGGACCTCCGTACGACTGCGCAGGCGCGTTGATAATCACGCGAAAAGCGGCAATGTGCTGCAGCGGACGAGATATTTGCTCTCGTCCGCTGATTTCTTTGCGTTGCGCTTAGAACTGAATCCGGATAACCGTTTGCAAGATACGAGGATTAGCCACCGAGGGTGTTCCGGCTCCGTTCGTGTTATTAGTGCCGACCGGGGCAGCTGCAGCGCCGAAGCCATTCTGATTGACTAATTGCCCAGCAGCATTGTAGGGAGCATTGGTTACGCGCCACGTTGTTCGGATACGTCCCACCGAAATTCAAAGTGTTGTTGAGATAAATAAAATTCGCATGGTTGAAGATGTTAAATGCATCCACGCGAAATTGGAAATGGAGCCGTTCCTTCACTGTGAACTCCTTTTGGACGGACATATCGAAGTTAAGGTAGCCCGGGTAGTAGAGCCAGTTCAGACCAGACTCCAACCCAAGACTTCCGGGGCGTGGCGCGGTAAAGCACGCCGTATTCAGGCGGTTCCACGGGTCACTTTTTCCGGTGTAGGGGTTACAACCGAGTACGTATCCTACTCTGGCGCCTTCAAAAACCTGGTCAACGACTGTATTTCCAGTCGTGTTTTGACTTGAGACTCCGGCAATGGTGTATTGCGGAGTGAAGGGCGCGCCCGTCGCCGCTGCCGCGACGCCTGAGTATTGCCATCCATTTGTAATCGCACGCGTGAACCGATTGCCATTCTTGTAGCTCGGGATGGTGTAAACCCAATTTGCGGCAAACACCTGCCGCCTGTCGAAGTTCGCCGGTCCGTAATTTGTTAGCCGATTCAAGTTATCGGCTCGAACTGGAGCTGTATCCGACGTTGCGTTGGTTAATGTCTTACTCCAAGTGTATGCCACACCGACGAACAACCCGGTTGCGGCGCGCCGGCTCAGACTAACTTGCAAGGAGTTGTAATTGGAAATCGCGGCACTCTCATACAGTAGTACCTGGCCGTAGCCGCGCAAGGGTCGCAGCAGATTTGGTGGGAGTGCGTTGCTGCCCGGCAATGCGTTCGGCTGAGTTGCAACCAGAGTAGGATCCTGGTTCTGCGGCAAAAATGCGGCTCCATAAGGGACCGGGTTCAGGTTTCTATTGTCTTGCTGATGGCGACTCTGCCCGCCGACGTAAGCGGTATCGAGCACCATGCTCCAGGGAAGCCGGGCTTGGACACCAAACTGGAAATTGTAACTGGTCGGCAACTTGCCGGTCGGGTCCGCTGCGTACAACTGCAGTGGTGCGAGCAAGATGTTATTCGGGTTTATGTCTCGGGCATATCCGTATAGAAGCTGCGGATCGAGACCATTAGGAGGATTGCGAACCAGATCGAAGACACGATTGCCTTGGTATCGGTCGTAGTAAATACCTCCTCCAGTGCGGATCACGAGATTCTGTTTACCGGTAACGTCCCAAGCTATTCCGAAGCGTGGTCCCCACTGTGGTCCGCGGTTGTTCTGGAGATATTGGTTGATGCCTCTGTTCCCCTGCAGAACGCCGTTGAAGGGGTTACCGGTGCCTGGAACTTGCAGGCCGATATCATAAGCCGGGAGAACCTGGCCAGTAACTGGGTCGAGATGCCGATCGAACGCCGTTGATGATCTGCAGGTTGATACAAACGGGGCGCTTGGGCGGGATTCCACGCGCTAAGAACAAATGTCGAGGCTTGCAGCGAGGCATCGTATTGCGGCTGATACCACTGGATCCGTAAGCCGTAATCCAACGTCAACCGCGGTGTTATTTTCCACGTATCCTGGACGTAGCCTTCGATATTCCAATATCGGTACTGGCCATTGATGAACCCGCTGGCTTGGTCGAAGTTTTGGTACACGCCCAGCGCCGCATTTGAGAAACCGAAACCTGTATCGAGCGGATTGGCCGAATTATCGCCGAAGTTGTAGAACCCGTTATGGCTTCCGAAGGAACTCTGATTCTTGCGGCTGCGCTCGAAGAACACACCCATCTTCACAACATGTTTGCCGGTGATATGGTGGTGTTGTCGCTCCAATTGAACACGGTGTTGTAGTTAATGAATGGTGCGTCTCGGACATTTGTAAAATTCGGTCCAAATGTGCTCGAAAGGTTCGTGCCGCGGAAATCGAATCCTGGGATATAGTCGTTCTGCACTGCGTTCGGATATAACAGTGGCAGAGTCACGCCGGATGCCGTCCGTGTAAGCACGTTTCCCACGGCATCGATGTTGATCGAGTTGTGAGTTATGCCAAAGTTAAATTCATTTGTTGTTCTTGGATTGATGATCCACGTGCCACCCCCGGCGACGCTATAGCCTGGGTTTAAATACGATATAGGCGCGACCGGAACATTCACGCCCAACACGAATGGGGTGTAGTACTGGATAAAGGGCTGAGAATTGTTGATCCAATGTCCCCAGACACGCATGTTCTGGGTCACGTTGTAATCCACTCGCAGCAGGTCCTCTCGCCGGTTCTGGCTGTTTGAGAGCTGAGAGGAATAGTTGTACCCAACCTGCCCAGTGACATTGGGCTGGGGAAAAAGATTCAGCAGCGCCACCCCCGGACCATACAACCGATTCGCCGGGATGGTGTTGCCGGCGAACGCTTGTCCTGTTGACGGATCTTTGATAGTGACAGGCCTGCCGCTGCTGTCGCGTGTTTGTGAGAAGTTCCCTTGCCGCTCTAAGGCCGTCGGCACGTAGACGTTGCGCACACTATTTGGAGCTAGCTGCTCCTGCCACTCTTCACTGAAGAAAAAGAATAGCTTGTCCTTCGTGTGCACCTTGGGCAACAGAATAGGCCCCCCGATTGTGTATCCGGGATCGTTGTAGCGGAACAACTGGCGGGGTATGCCCTTCGCATTATTCAACCAACTATTGGCATTCAGGCTGTCATGACGGTGATACCAATATCCACTCCCATGAAACTGGTCGGTGCCGCTCTTTGTTACAACAGAGATCTGGGCTCCGGCATTACGGCCGTATTCGGCCTGATAGATTCCCGTAAGGATCTTGAATTCCTGGGTAGAATCCAGGCTCACCGTTACGTTTTGAGAACCGTTGTTACCAGTGTCAACGTTACCGATGCCGTTGATCGTGAGCATATTGGATGAGCCCCGATTTCCATTTGCTTGAATGTTGGCCAATCCGCCTGTACCGCCTACCTGAAAATTGGTGTTGTTGACGACCCCGGGAATCAGACGCGTCATCTCCAAAGGATTACGGCCGTTTACCTGAATGTTTTCGATCTGCTTGCCGGTGATTGTGGCCGATCGCTCAACGCTCTCGCTCTGGAGAAGGGCTGCTTGCGCGGAGACCTCAATCGTTTCAGTGATGGCCCCCACCTGCACGTTGAGATTACCCAAAGCCAGCCGGTCGTTGGCATGGAGCGCGATGTTCGGCGTATCGAGCTTTTTGAAACCCTGTGCCTGTACGGAAACCGTGTAGTTTCCCGGCTGCAGAGACGCGAAAGAGAATTCCCCTTCACTGCCGGTCTTTGCTGATTCCTCGATGTTTTTGCTCGGTTCGGAAGCTGTGACGGTTGCGTTCGCAACGGCCGCTCCCTGCTGGTCGATAACCCGACCCGAGATGGAACCTGTGAATGTTTGCCCGTATCCGAGTATTGAGACTACGAGCGAGGTAAGAATTAGCGCTACGGACACGTGTCGCACGTTGACACCCCCTGAAATTTTACCCCTCTAAGCCGCGAAGGCTTTTGACGGCCGTATCTTATCACTTCTAGTCGAATCAGAGTAGTACGAGGGACTTACTGGAGCGATCCGCGTTCAGCGTGCTTCCTTCGTCTTCCCCAAAGACCGTCTATGGACAAAGGCCCGGAACCGCCGGCTACGAGGGACACAAGCGCTGCGATATAGAGCAGATTCGTTTCGTACCCGACGGGTCCGAACCGGGCACCTGTGGGTGTCACGGCCATCAACTTCACGGAGCTAAAGCCGTAGGGCAGATGGACAGTGACGATGGCGACGATCAGGACCGCGGCTAGCGGCAGACTCACCAACGAAATGAACGCTCCGAGGATTACTGCTATCCCGCCAATCAACTCGGTCAAAATTGTGAGCCACGCCATGACGTGAGGTGCGGGGACTCCGATTGCCTGGAGAATCGCGGCGAATGCATCGGGACCCTTGGAAAGTTTCGCTACGCCGTGCTGTGCGAACCCATAGCCAACCACCAAACGCAGTAGCAGCGGAGCCCATTTGGCTGCTCGTGACCCGTTGGAGAATCCGAGACTAAACTTGCGCATTCGAATTCCCCCTGGAGGATGTTCTTTTGAGTTCAACCGCCATTTGTCATTCCTTACGCCCATTCGGGCATCTGCAAGTTGTTTCGCAATCGGAAACCAAAAGTCACGCAGAGGCAAGACATTATAATGTCATAATGAAGGCGCAAACGAGCGAAACACTCTACGCCCAGGTCGAATCGATACTTACCTCGGAGATTGGAAGTAAATCTCTGAAGCCTGGTCATCAGTTGCCCACGGAAGACGACCTGATGGTGCGATTCGGCGTGAGCCGAATCACCGTGCGCCGTGCAATTCAGAATCTCGTCAGGCGAGGTCTCGTAGAGATACAGCGGGGACGAGGAACGTTCGTAGCATCGTCCCAAGATCACCCAGGAATTGACGGAGCTGAGCGGGTTCGTAGAAGATATGCAGGCAATCGGGCGGAAAGCGACAGCTCGCCTGATTCACAAAGACATCGTGAGTGCGTCAGAAACCGTTGCGCGTCAGCTCGCGGTACCGAAGGGGGCTCGTGTTGTCCAGATTCAACGCGTGAGGCTAGGTGATGGGGTTCCGATTTCCTTCGACGAAACCTATCTGCCGCTGGAGTTAGGCAAGAAAGTGATGACACATAATCTTGCAGTCGAGCCCATCTTTTCGCTGCTCGAACGCAAATACAACATTCCGCTGGTTGAGGCTGAGTACAAGATGGAAGCGGTAGCGGCGGAGGCCGAGGTTGCCGCGGCGTTGCGCATTCAGCAGGGCAGCCCGATGTTCCTCATTGAGCGAACTTCCTACTCGACAGAGGCGCGGCCCGTTGATTACGAAAGGCTCTACTACCGGGGCGATCTCATCCGCTTTGTCACGCGGTTAGAGCGGCGTCCTCGGAGATGAGCTCTCTCGCAAAGATAACAAGCAGGCCATCCCTTCGAGAAGCGCTTCCGTTCTGGTGGAAACTCGGATGGATCAGCTTCGGCGGCACGGCAGCGCACATCAGCATTATGCACGAGGAGCTTGTTGACCGGAAGAGATGGATCAGCAATGGCACCTTTCTCCACGCACTGAGTCTTTGCATGATCCTGCCGGGGCCCGAGGCGCAACAACTGGCGATCTACATCGGCACGAGGCTGCATGGCAAGAAGGGTGGTCTCATAGCGGGAACACTATTCGTCTTGCCCTCCACGTTTATATTGCTCGTCCTTAGCCTTGTGTACGTGAAGTTCGGCAAATTACCGTCGGTGGCAGCAACGTTCGCAGGTCTGAAGCCAGCAGTGCTCGCCCTCGTCGTTCTCGCCCTGTACCGGATTTCTGCCAGGGCTCTGCATCATGCCTTGCAGTGGGTGATTGCGATCGTTGCGTTCGCGAGTATGTTTTTCTCCCACGTACCGTTGCCGTTGATCATGGCGGCGACTGTCGTCGTAGGTGCCGGATTGGGGGTGCTGCGCCCTGCACTACTTCGCATGCCAGTAGAAAGGACCGGAAGCGAAGACGATGGAACTGCCGATCCGGATCCGCCGAACCAGACCAGTGCGGGTCTACCGGGACGATTAGTGAGGCTTGTGGCGGCCGCGCTGCTGTCGTGGCTTGCACCAATCTCATATTTCTACTTCTTTGCCGGTGATTTCCCTTTTTGGAAAACGCTGGCGTTGTTCTTCACGAAAACTGCCTTCGTGACAATTGGCGGTTCGTATACAGTGATTCCTTATGTTGCGCATGTCGCTACGGGCGAGTTTCACTGGCTTTCGCATTCGCAGATGACAGACGGCTTCGCATTGGCCGAAACTACTCCGGGACCGCTGATTATTGTCGTCGCGTTCGTAGGCTTCATGGCTGCCTACAACCATTTCCAACAATCGCTATTGATGGGCACGCTTGGTCTTCTGATGACAACGTTTTATACCTTCCTGCCATGTTTCTGTTTGTGTTCGCTGGAGCACCGCTCGTGGAGCACACGCACGGCAAACCGGCGATAAAGAGCGTGCTGGCGTTAATCACCGCTGTTGTGGTTGGTGCGATGTTGGATCTACTGCTATTTCTTGGCCAAAGCGTTCTGTTTCCTAAAGGTGCGGTGAGTTTTCGAGCTATTGATTTCGTTGCTGTTGGATGGGTTGTTACTTGTGTGGTCCTGTTGACGCGCTTGCGGATGAACGTCGTCGGCGTGATCCTGCTCAGCATAGGCTTTGGTTTGCTACGGAATCAGTTCGGACCAGGTTAGAGGCCAACCGTCGCCTGCTGTGATCGCCACGATACAAGTTTCCAACTTCCTCTGCCGCGCGTAGCCGCACAATCGTTCAGCGCCGCAGTGTAGCTTCATAAGAATGCCCGACTCGAGAGATAAACGCAGGTCCGTGCTGGTCCTCGCCTTGTTGTCGTGCTTTACGGGGACGCTAACGGGCTTCTTGGTGGCGGTGTTTCGTCTGACGCTGCAGCGCGCCGATGGCTGGCGAGACGTGTTCATCTCGTGGGCGCATGGTTTGCCGGTGGCAGGTCTCCCTCTGGTGGTTGCGATCGTGGCATCAGCATCGGCCATTGCAGCTTCGATGGTGCGCCGAATCTCTCCCTACGCGGCTGGAAGCGGCATTCCCCACGTGGAAGCAGTCGCTGAAGGCAAACTTCCGCCTGCCCCGGTCAGTCTCGTCCCAGTAAAGTTTGTCGGCGGTCTACTGGCCATCGGTGGCGGACTTGCGCTGGGACGCGAAGGCCCAAGCGTGCAGATGGGCGCAACAATTGGCGCGTTTATTGGGAACAAGCTGCGCCTTTCAGAGTCAGATTGGATCGCGCTGTTAGCCTCTTGTGGCGGAGCCGGCATTGCTACGGCGTTCAATTCACCCATCGCGGGTGCGGTGTTTGTGTTGGAAGAACTCATCCGACGTTTCGATACGAGGTTTGCTATCGCGGCGCTCGGATCTTCGTGTTGCGCGATTGCTGCTGCCCGGCTTTTGCTGGGAACGGCTCCGGATTTCAAGGTGGAAGCGCTCCCGTATTCCGATCTCGGAAGCGGACTTCTATTTCTTGCGCTGGGTGTCGTGGCCGGATTCATCGGCATGGCCTATAACCGAGTTTTGGTCAGAACCATTGAAATAGCTGACAGTCTTCACTGGCCTATCGAGGTACGCGCAGCCGTGATCGGGGGTTTGGTGGGCGCAGTCGCATGGTTTACTCCCGGACTGGTGGGCGGCGGTGACGTCATCACGCAACGGACCCTCGTTGGAGGCGAGACCATGTTGCAGATTCTATTTGCCTTCGCACTCCGGTTTCTGCTTGGCCCGCTATCCTACGCGGCCGGAACGCCAGGCGGACTTTTCGCCCCGATGCTCGTGGTGGGAGCACAAATCGGGTTTTTGTTTTCCTTTGTTTGCGGATTACTCCTTCCTCATGTGCAACTCGTTCCCTCTGCCTTTGCGGTAGTCGCAATGGCCGCGTTTTTCACTGCAGTTGTACGAGCTCCTGTTACCGGCATCGTTCTCGTGATTGAACTGACGGCGGGTTTCACGCAGCTTTTGCCAATGCTATGGGCGTGTTTCGGGGCGATGCTGGTCCCTACATTCTTTAGAGTTGCCCCGATCTACGCCTCTCTCAGCCAGCCCGTCCTGCAGAGTGAAAGGGGAGGAACAAATGCGTGAGCCGATTAGGTTGGGGCAAGTCGGTGCGTTAATTGGTGAAGCCTGTTATCGCCTGCTTGCCGTTTGGCTGATTGCCGTTCTCTGAATCTTAGGGCGGAAAAATACCCTGTAGTGGTAAGGTTTCGTAGCCGATAAGTACTTGAACGTGCTGAACCGTCGCGCTGGAGATGAAGTTACTTGACACGACGTCTGTCGTGAGGCTTGCCGCGACTTTCTCGGATCCCATAGCTCTTCCGTTTCCAGTGGCTGGACGTCATGGCTCTCTATAAGCTAGAGACAGGCCGTTTGAGTTCGCGTTCGGAGATTGGCCGAACCTCATGCGGGCCGAAGCATCGATTTGATTGTGAAAGGATTTCAGAGGTATCTTGCTTCAGAGCACTGCTCCGATTAGTGTCAATAAGCGAACGGGTTCCACTTTTTATCGACCTGAGCTTGACGTACTTCGCTTTTGCGCGTTCTTTCTCGTCTTCTGCCATCACGTACTTGGCTCGGAAACACAACTGTCGAAGTTCCTGGCTGAGTTTGGCAGCCTGGGGATGTGCCTGTTCTTCTTCTTGAGCGCCTACCTGATTACTGAGCTTCTGCAGCGCGAAAAACAGGCGACGGGAACGGTTCATCTCCAAGCGTTCTACGTTCGGCGAATCCTGCGGATATGGCCGCTCTATTTCGCATTCATCGCTTTTTGCCTGCTTCTTGGCAAGGTGAATCCCTCCATGGCAATTTCCAGTGGTTTGGTTTGGTCCTTCCTCTTGATGGCCGGGAACTGGTACGTCGGCATTCACGGCCTGCCTCACTCACCGCTTAGCATTCTTTGGAGTATTTCGCTCGAGGAGCAGTTTTACCTGATCTGGCCTGTGCTAAGTCGCTCGTTGGGCCTTGTCGCTGCTCGAATCGTTCTCGTATTCACTGTGCTGATTGGTTCAGCGGCGGTTTGGACTCTGGCCAGTTCAGGTGCAAATCCGGTCGTGCAGGTTTGGACAAACAGCGTTGTACAGTTTCAAATGTTCGCGATGGGAGCGGGCCTGTCTTTGCTTCTACGCTTTCGCCCTTTGCAGTTGAACTGGGCTACTCGGATCATTCTTGTTGTGACGGGTTTGGCTCTTTGGACATTCTCGACGCTCAACCTGGGTATTCAGTCGCCCGGCATTGCGGAGTCGCCAGCGAAGCTCATGGTTAGTTATTGGTTGGTGGGATTAGGCTGTGCGTCACTTCTTCTCGGATGGTTGGGTCTGCCTTCTGGCTACTGTCCCAAACCTCTTGTTTACTTGGGAAAGATATCCTACGGCCTTTACGTGTTCCATCTGCTCGCGCTCTATGCGACTAGGGCTGGGGTCGAATCTCTGGAGTCGGCAAGTTCCTTCTTCAGAGCCCAACATGCCATTCTGCGTCCCGGGAAAGACCTTCTTGCTCTCGGATTAACCATCTTGCTGGCTAGCGCCTCTTATCGGTTCTATGAGTCGTATTTCCTACGGCTGAAAGAGCGATTCACCTTCGTACGTTCCCGCAGCGTCTAGCCATTTCCCGCTCGGGATGGTCATCAACGCAAAAAGGCCCGGCAGCCGAAGCTGCCGGGCCTTTTCACGTTCCTAGAGAGCGGAAGGACTTACTCGCCGCCTTCGTTCTCGTTACCTTCGCGAATCTGCTTCAGGCGTTCTTCGCGCCGTGCTGCCCGTTCCGCTGCTCGCTTCACCAGTTCCGAACCGACCAGCTCGAGTTTGGCTGTTTCGGCACCGTCACCCTTGCGCCAACCCAACTTCACGATCCGGGAATAGCCACCGTTCCGCTGATTGAATCGCGGTCCGATCTTGTCGAACAGCTTCTCCACCGCTTCGGGCTTCAACAGAAATGCAGCCGCTTGGCGGCGCGCGTGCAGACTGTCTGTTTTCGCGAGCGTGATCATCTTCTCGACCAGAGGCTTCGCCGCTTTCGCCTTCGGGACCGTGGTCGTGATCCGTTCTTCTTCGATCACGTTGGTCACGAGTCCGCGAAGCAGAGCACGCCGCGCACTAACGTCGCGCTTGAGTTTAACTCCAGCTTTCCGGTGTCGCATTGTTACTCCTCAATGCCCGCAAAGTGATCGTCAGCCGCAGCATACTCAGCGGGAGAGGCCGGAGGCGCTCCACCGACAAGGCGGCCCTGTGCGTCGAACTTCATGCCGAAGTTCAAGCCCAGTCCGGAGAGGATTTCCTTGATCTCGTTGAGAGACTTGCGACCGAAGTTCTTGGTTCGCAACATCTCGGATTCGCTCTTCTGAACCAGGTCGCCGATCGTCTGGATGTTGGCGTTCTTCAGACAGTTGTAAGAACGAACGCTGAGCTCCAACTCTTCGACCGAGCGGTTCAGAACTTCGTTCATCTGATTCGCAGCGCGCTCTGCCGGCTCTTCCGCAACTTCCGGAGTTTCCTCGAAGTTGATGAAGATCGTCATGTGATCTTTCAGGAGCTTGGCTGCCTGTCCGATTGCATCCTGCGGGGAGATGGCGCCGTTGGTCCAGACTTCTATCGCGAGTTTGTCGAAGTCGGTGTTCTGTCCGAGACGAGCCGCTTCCACGACGTAATTGACCTTGCGAACCGGCGAGTGAACCGAATCGATCGGGATGTAGCCGAGTGGCAGATCTTCGTCGTAATTGCGATCAGCCGAAACGTAGCCCCGGCCGCTCTTGATCCGCATCTCGATATCGAGCTTGCCGCCTTCGCCGACGGTCGCGATGTGGAGATTGCGATCCAGAACTTCAACATCCTGGTCGGTTTCAATCTGGCTGCTCATCACCTCACCGGCACCTTCGACGTGCAGGCGGGCAATGCGCGTTCCTTCGCCCATCATCTTGAAGGGAACTTGCTTGAGGTTCAGAATGATGTCCGTTGCGTCTTCGACAACGCCCGGAATCGGGCTGAACTCATGAGATACACCCTCGATGCGGACGCCGGTGATTGCGGCCCCCTCGATCGAGCTCAATAATACACGCCGGAGACCGTTTCCGATCGTTGGCCCGAAGCCACGCTCGAACGGTTGTGCGGAGAACTGGCCGTAACGCTCGGTGAGCGATTCGGTATTGGCAACTAAACGCTTCGGCTTCTGAAAACCTTTAAACATAGTTCTTCCTTCTCGTCGATCGTCGAAGCAGCTTACTTCGAATACAGCTCGACGATGAGCTGTTCATTCAACTGAATTTGCACCAACTCTTCGCGTTTCGGCTGTTGGAGAACCCGAGCCCGTAACGCTTCCCGGTCAACTTCCAGCCAGGAGGGGCTGGGGGTGTGCGCCGTAGCGTCTCGTGCCGACAAAATGGCCACATTTTCGCGGCTGGATTGGCGGACTTCGATGACCTCGCCCGGCTTAACGGTGTAGGAGGGGATATTAACCTTACGGCCGTTTACGTTGAAGTGACCGTGACGAACGAGCTGACGACCTTGCGCACGGCTGGTGGCTAGACCCATTCGATAAAGAACGTTATCGAGCCGACGCTCCAACATGCCAAGCATGAGCTCGCCAGTGATACCTTTTTGAGTAACGGCCTTCTCGTAAAGATTCCGAAATTGTCCTTCGAGGACCCGGTAGTAGCGCCGAGCCTTCTGTTTTTCACGGAGTTGGAGTCCGTAGCCGACAATTTTCGTCTTTTTGTCTTTTCCATGCTGACCGGGAGCGAAGTTTCGCTTCTCGATCGCACATTTTTCTGAATGGCAACGCTCGCCTTTCAGAAATAACTTCATGCCCTCGCGTCGGCAGAGCCGGCAAACCGGGCCGCTATACCTTGCCAATTCAATAACCTCCAGTTAACATGCTCGCGAAATGCCGCGGCTTGGTCAGGTGCGGTTTACGGTCGGCAGACCTTCTTCCCGCTTATCACACAATCCGCCCCAAAACGAGGGCGGCGAAATCAAATCAAACTCTACGCTTTTTGGGCGGACGGCAACCGTTGTGCGGCATGGGAGTCACGTCCTTGATCGCGCGTACTTCAATACCGGCCGTCGCAAGAGCGCGAACGGCAGACTCGCGGCCGGAACCGGGACCAGCCACGCGCACTTCGACTGTACGCAGACCCGTTCCTTGGCCTTGTTGGCAGCCGTCAGGGACGCTTGCTGAGCGGCAAACGGGGTACCCTTGCGCGAACCACGGAAGCCCAGTGAGCCGGAGCTGGACCAGGCAAGCACGTTCCCTAGCGGATCGGTAAACGTAACGATGGTGTTGTTGAAGGACGCCTGAATGTGAACAGTCCCGTAAGGAACGTTCTTCTTTTCCTTCTTTTTAAAGCTCTTCTTCTTGGTTGTTTTTGCAGGTGCTTTCGCCATTGTTTTCTCCCCGGATTACGTCTTGCCCGTGGCTTTCTTCTTGTTCGCGACCGTACCCTTGCGCGGTCCCTTACGGGTACGCGCATTGGTGTGAGTGCGCTGTCCACGAGCCGGCAGTCCGCGGCGATGGCGAAGACCACGATAGGAACCCATTTCCATCAATCGCTTGATGTTCATGGAGGTTTCCTTACGGAGATCGCCTTCGATGGCTCCTTCGCCTTCGATCAGGTTTCGGAGATGGTTGACCTCTTCTTCCGAGAGATCCTGAACCTTCTTATCGGGGTCGACCTGCGCCCGATGGAGAAGGGATAGCGACCGGGTTCTCCCGATCCCGTAGATATAGGTCAGCCCGATGGCTGCCCGCTTCCGATTGGGAAGATCTACACCTGCAATACGCGCCATATCAAAATCCTCTAACTAGCCCTGCCGCTGCTTGTGCTTCGGGTTGGTGCAAATGACGCGCACGACACCGTGGCGATGGATCACTTTGCACTTGTCACACAACTTCTTTACTGATGCCCGCACCTTCATGGCATTCGTCCTTTCGTCAATAATTCCAAAACGCGTCCCCGAGTACGATCCTGAACCGAGAGAGCCACCCGCACCCGATCGCCCACACGCAAACGCGTGAAATTGGCGTGCCCCGAGCCGGGGAAATGAGCAATTACCTGATGCCCCCCGTCCAGCCCAACCCGGACCAGGGCGCTCGGCAATAACTCCCTTACCAAGCCCTCCGCAGTTCGTTCCGCACCCTTCGCGTCACCTTCAACATCCACAACTTTCGCCGGACCCAACTCAGGGTCGCGACAACACCCAGGGACCGTTTTCGGTCACCGCCACCATATGTTCAAAATGCGCCGAGTACGAACCGTCTTTGGCCACCGCTGTCCAGCGATCGCCCAGAACTTTCGTCTCGGGTTTTCCCGCATTCACCATCGGCTCGATCGCCAGAACCATACCCGGTTTCAGCCGGGGATTCTCGCCTCGCCGATCCACATAGTTGGGAATCTGCGGCTCCTCATGGAGAGAAGTACCGATCCCGTGTCCTACAAACTCACGGACGATGG
This sequence comes from uncultured Acidobacteriaceae bacterium, assembly GCA_963744795.1. Taxonomy (GTDB): domain Bacteria; phylum Acidobacteriota; class Terriglobia; order Bryobacterales; family Bryobacteraceae; genus Bog-105. The sequence continues at coordinate 463,402 of CAVUVF010000013.1, read as the reverse complement.
AAAAGCCGTTCGAAACGACATACTTCTCTACCGTCCCGCAAACATCAAACAGCCGGTTGCCTGCCCTGGCCCGATCGATTGCCAATTCCAGACTCTCTTCCGTCACCTTCAGGAGACGTTTCACCGAGTCATTCACCTCGCCGACCGCGACCGTTGTGGCCGAATCGCCAAAGTAGCCATTCAGCAGAACACCCGTGTCGATCGAAACGATATCGCCCGGCTTCAACTTGCGCTTGGCCGACGGCATCCCGTGAACCACTTCTTCGTTGATCGAGGTACAAAGCACATACGGATACTTTGTCCCGGAGGCATGCGAGTAATAGCCTTTAAAGGCCGGTTTGGCACCCGCATCTGCGATCATCTTCTCCGCCGCCACTTCAAGATCGTTCGTCGTGGCGCCTTCAACCACCAGTGGCTTCAGTTCCTGGAGAATTCGATACACGAGCAGTCCGCTTTGGCGCAACTTCTCGATCTCCGCCGCACTTCTCCGCACTATCATGACAAGCCACTCAACCTGCAAATTCCCTACGCCTGCTCGCGCTCGACGCAACCGAAATCGACCTTCGCGATGATCCCCGCTGCCGACAAATCCCCTAGTATTCGCAACGAGATATCCTTCGGTGCCGCGTTGGCAGCATCCACTTCTACCATCGGAACGCTTGTTTTCCGAAAGAAATCCAGCAGGGGTCTCGTTTGCACCTCGTACTGTTCCAACCGCTCCCGAATCACTGACTCGCGATCATCCTCGCGCGTCACCAGCGGCGATCCGTCTAAGTCACAGATTCCAGCATTCTTAGGGGGCTTGGTTCTTAAACTGTACAGGGTTCCGCAGACCGGGCACTGCCGTCGACCACTCAGGCGAGCTACGATTATTTCGTAGTCAACCATTAAATGTACCACGGCCGGGCGGAATCCGTAAACCGGCAGGAAACCGAGCATACCTCCGCTTGGTTGGTGGTCCGCGGATAGCCGTCCAGGATAATGCCCAGGCGGGTATCCGGCTCCCGCAGACGTTCCTCGATCAATTCGTTCACCATCTCGTCCGGGACGAGGCGGCCTGACTTGATCAGCCGCTCGCTATCCTGCGCCGATGCGGTCCCCGAGCTGAATATGGACTCGCAGCATATCTCCGGTCGAGATATGGGGCCCCTGCAAACAGGTCTGTAGTAGCCGTGCCTGCGTTCCTTTACCCGAGCCCGGTGACCCGAACAGGATCACGGCCGCCGCGAGCTGGCGTGAATCTGGAGTAGGTGACGTCAAGGCTTATGCGGTCGTGCTTCGACGTCCCCGGATCCTACCCGCACGTGGGGTAAACCCTTCGTAGTGCCGCATAATCAACTGCGCCTCTATCTGATTGACCGTGTCCATGGCGACTCCGACCACGATGAGGAGCGAAGTTCCGCCAAAGAAGAAGGTAACGCCGAGTCCGTCCAGAAGCCAGCGCGGAAAATGAGCATCGATGAAATTTCCGACAACGGGCAACCGCTGCAGCTTGATTCCCGAAATCATGATCATCGGAATCAGCGACAGAATTGACAGATATAGCCCGCCCACGACGGTGATCTTCGACAGGATCTTATCCATGTACTCGGCCGTGTTCTTGCCGGGCCGAATGCCTGGAATGAATCCGCCGTATTTCCGCATGTTGTCCGCCGCTTCGTTCGGATTGAAGATGATCGATACGTAGAAGAAGCAGAAGAAAACGATCAGTAGACGTAGACCAGGTAGTAGAGCGGCGTGGAGCTACCCAGCGCGCCAAACATGCTGCTCAGCCAGGGGCTGTTCTTAACAAATGTAGCCTGAAGCGCAGTCTGAGGCAGAGCCAGCAGAGAGGACGCAAAGATGATCGGGATCACACCGCCGGCGTTGACCTTCAGCGGAAGGTGAGTCGATTGTCCGCCCATCATGCGGCGACCGACAACACGCTTCGCGTATTGCACCGGGATGCGGCGCTCTCCGCGCTCAACAAGCACGATGAACGCGACCACTGCCACCATGACGGCCAGAATGATGATCATCTGGACCGGATTCCACTGGTGCGTCACGAACGTGTTCGTATAGATATTCCCGATCGCTCCCGGAAGACCCACGACGATACCGACGAAGATGATCAGCGACATGCCGTTTCCGATACCGCGATCCGTAATCTGCTCACCGAGCCACATGATGAAGGCTGTACCGGTGGTGAATGTCAGCATTGTCAACAGGACGAAGCCGATACCGGGATTGAGAACGAAATTGCCTTCGATGTTCTTCAGCGTCAGGCAATACCGAGCGACTGAACCAGCGCAAGGATCACCGTGAAATAGCGGGTCCACTGCGTGATTTTGCGCCGTCCGAGTTCGCCTTCTTTCTGCAGCTTGTCCAGAGTCGGAACAACGACCGTCAACAACTGCAGAATGATCGACGCCGTGATGTACGGCGTAATACCGAGGGCAAAGATCGTCATGCGGCGCAACATGCCGCCACTGAACAGATCGAAATAACCGAGGAATCCACCAGCCGCGTTCCGGGTGAAGAACTCCTGGAAACGCGTGGTATCGATACCCGGCGTCGGTATGTACGCACCAACGCGATAAACAGCTAAAAGACCGAGCGTAAACAGAACCCGCTTCCTGAGATCCGGAATGCGGAATACGTTGGCAAGGGCTTCAAAAAACTTGGTCATGGCAGTAAGCCGCTTCGAGCGGCCACGCTCCTATTTCCGCTTCTTTTTCCGCTTCTCCGGCCGGTTCCGGTTTCGCTACAGTCTCAGCGGTCCCGCCGGCATTGCTGATCTTCTCAAGAGCCGATTTCGAGTATAGGTGCGCCTTCACGGTAATCTTCCGCGTCAGCTCGCCGCTGCCCAGGATCTTGAGGCCGTCCTGGAGTTTCTTGATAACACCGCTCGCAAGGAGAGACTCCGGGGTGAAGTTATCGCCTTCGAGTTGCTCCAGTGCACCGACGTTGATGATGGCGTACTCTTTCCGGAAAATATTGGTGAAGCCGCGCTTCGGAAGACGGCGGTGAAGTGGCATCTGGCCACCTTCGAAGCCGCGCATCTTGCTGTAGCCGGAGATGGATTTGGCGCCCTTGGCGCCGCGGCCGGAGTACTTACCCCGCCCGGTTCCCATACCTTGGCCGATTCGTTGCCGCTTTTGTTTTTGACCCTTCGGAGGGCGTAGATTGCTGAGATTCATTGCTGTACCTTGGCGCACGCGGCATTGTCGCCAGCGTACTCGGCTTTTCTTTCCTGCTTACTACCTATTCTTTGACAATTTCGAGCAGATGGGGAACCTTCGCCACCATGCCACGAAAGGCCGGTGTATCGGGGCGCTCCACTACGCGGTTCAACTTCTGCAGGCCGAGCGACCGCACAATGTTCTTGTGCTTTTGCGGCGTGCAGATCGTGCTTCGCACCAATTTGATCTTGATTTTGCCTTCAGCCATGCGAGTTCTTCTTTCGCCTACAGTTTTTCGATGGCAAGCCCGCGCATCTCGGCGATGGCATTCTTATCGCAGAGTTGCTCGAGGGCCGCAATCGTGGCTTTCACAACGTTATGAGCATTGTGGGAGCCGATCGACTTGGTCAGGACGTTGGGAATTCCAACCGCCTGAATGACTGCACGAACCGGTCCGCCGGCAATCACGCCAGTTCCGGGAGGCGCGGGCTTCAGGAGAACCAGACCGCTACCGAAACGGCCGAGAACAGGGTGCCGGATGGTTGTTTCGAGAACATTGACCTTGCGGAGGTTCTTCTTCGCGGCTTCGATGCCCTTCTTGATGGCCGAAGGAACTTCTTTCGCCTTGCCGGTGCCGTAACCGACCACTTTCGCGCCCGGATCGCCCACAACAACCAGCGCCGAAAAGCTCATGTTCTTGCCGCCCTTGACGACTTTGGTGACACGGTTGATGCTGACAACCTGTTCTTTCAGGTTCAGGTTGTGCGTGTCGATCCGCTTGGCGGTGGGGTGAAATGCCATTGATTAAAACTCCAGTCCTGCTTCTCGGGCTGCATCGGCCAGGGCTTTCACCCGGCCATGGTAAAGGTAACCGCCTCGGTCAAACACCACGCGGGTGATTCCCTTCTCTTTTGCGCGATCGGCTACCAGCTTTCCGATCAGCTTGGCTCCGTCGACGTTTCCGCCCTTGCCGCGCACATCCTTTTCGTTCGATCCGGCCGCCGCGAGGGTGTGACCCTTGCCGTCATCGATGACCTGGGCGTAGATGTGTTTCACGCTTCGGAACACGGCCAGGCGAGGGCGCGATTCGACTTCCCGATACGCGACTGCGGATCCGCTTGTGAATACGAAGCCTGATCTCGTTCTTAGAATCTTTGGGCATTACTTACTCCCCGCTCCAGTCTTGCCAGCCTTCTTGCGCAGTGCTTCGCCCGTATAACGAACGCCCTTGTTCTTGTACGGGTCTGGCGGACGCAGGGCGCGGATCTGAGCCGCGACGTGCCCGAGTTCCTGCCGGTCATGACCGGTCAGAACCAGGTGCGTCTGCTTATCGATCTTCAAATCGACGCTCTTCGGAAGAAGATACTCAATCGGATGAGAATAGCCGAGCGAGAAGGTGGCGATCTTGCCCTTCACATCGGCACGGTATCCGGTTCCGACGATGTCCAACTCGCGCGTAAAACCGGTCGACACACCTTGCACAGCGTTAGCCGCGAGGGCTCGCGTCAGACCGTGAAGCGCCGCCAACTTGTCGTTTTCACGAACGAGTTCCAGCGTTCCGTCTCTCTGCTCGACGCGGACACCCTCGGGAATGGGAACGGTCAGCTTACCTTTTGGCCCTTCAACTTCCAGTTGATCGCCGATGGAAATCTTGACGCCTTTCGGCACTGGAATGGGCTTTTTTCCTACTCGTGACATGGATGGGATTCCTTACCAGATCTGACAGAGAACTTCGCCGCCGACGCCTTCTTTGCGCGCCGTGTTCCCGGTCATCACACCCTTCGGGGTAGTGAGAATGTTGATTCCCAAGCCGCCGAGGATGCGGGGAATGTCCTTGCTGCCGACGTAGACACGGCATCCGGGCCTCGAAACGCGCTCGATGCGCGAAATGACCGGAAGGTTGGAGGGCATGTACTTCAGGTACAGGCGGATGAACCTCTTCGAACCTTCCTCGGTCAGCTTGTAGTTGAGAATGTAGCCCTCTTCCCGGAGGATACGGGCGATTTCATTCTTCAATCTTGAAGCCGGTACGTCGACCTTCGCGTGGCGCGCAATCAGCGCATTCCTGACGCGTGTCAGCATGTCGGCAATGGGGTCTGCTGTCATTACTTCCTTTCAGCACCTTTCATTGTTTCTAGTTTTTCCGGAAGGGCGCAAACCCGTCCCGGCTCGGACGTATGGGTTACCAGCTCGCCTTTGTCACGCCAGGAACTTCCCCGGCCAGGGCGAACTTGCGGAAACAAATACGGCAAAGAGAGAACTTGCGGAGAAATCCACGCGGACGGCCGCAATTCTTGCAGCGGTTGCGCAGGCGGGTAGGGAACTTCGGCCGGCGTTCCGGCAGCCTTGGCCCGGTCGAGTTCAGCCTGCTTCTTTACTTCCTTAGCGATTTTTGCAGTTGTTGCCATTCAAATCCTCTTACTGACGAAACGGCATACCCATATGCCGGAGAAGTGCGAGCCCCTCTGCGTCCGTCTTCGCCGTGGTGGTGATGCTGATGTTCATCCCCTTCGTCTTGTCGACTTTGTTGTAGTCGATCTCGGGGAAAATCAGCTGATCTTTTAAGCCTAACGTATAGTTGCCCCGTCCATCGAAGGACTTGGGCGAAACACCGCGAAAGTCACGAACGCGCGGCAGCGCCACGTTCATCAAGCGGTCGAGAAACTCGAACATGCGATCGCCGCGGAGAGTCACCATGCAGCCGATTGCCATGCCTTCGCGCAGCTTGAAGGCTGCAATCGACTTTTTAGCCTTTGTCACAACCACCTTCTGACCGGCAATGGCGCTCAACTCGTTGACCGCACTGTCCATCAGCTTGCTGTTGCCCGTTGCTTCCCCGAGACCAATGTTGATCGCAACCTTCTCGATCTTCGGAACGGCCATCGGGTTCTTGTAACTAAAGTCTTTCTGAAGCGCCGGGATTACTCTTGGTGCTGTAGTGCTCGCGAAGCCGAGCTTTGCCGCCACCACTCTTCGGCCGACCTTCGGCAGGCCGAGTTTCTGCCCCCGACCCGACGTTTTCGCGGCCTTTGCCGGCGGGCTTTCGCGCCCTTGGCTTTTTTGTCGCCGCCGCCCGCTGCGTTATCCGATTTCTGTGCCATTCGTCTGTTCCCGGCCGATTCCAAACGGCCTGCTTTACTTCCTAACCCGTGCCCTTACTTCTTATCCAGAACTTCTCCGCCCTTGCGAGCGATACGGACCCGGCGGACATCGCTGCCCAGGGTCTCGGTTTTGTAGCCAATCCGGGTCGGCACTCCGCCCGGAGTCAAAATCATCACGTTCGAAGCATGAATCGGCATCGGCTTCTCAGCCACGCCGCCTTTGATCTGCTTCGACGGATTCGGCTTGGTGTGACGCTTAACGATCATTACGCCCTCAACCGTCACCCGGCCCGTTTGCCGGTGCACTTCGAGAATCTTCCCGGTCTTGCCCTTATCGCGTCCCGCGATAACCCGGACCAGGTCGTCTTTCCGGAGCTTGAGGCGAACGGGCTCCTGTTCACCGCGCTCCTGTCTGCGTTGATAAGCAATTTTCGGCATGACTTAGAGAACCTCCGGCGCGAGCGACACAATCTTCATAAACCGCTTATCGCGAAGTTCACGAGCGACCGGACCGAAGACGCGCGTCCCGACAGGTTCACCCACGTCGTTGATGAGCACCGCGGCGTTTGAATCGAAGCGGATGTACGTTCCATCCTTGCGCCGTGTCTCTTTCCGCATCCGGACAACAACGCAGCGAACGACCTTGCCCTTCTTGATCGCCGAGTCAGGAGCAGCCTCCTTGACACTCGCCGTGATAATGTCGCCTAAACCCGCGCGAAGCCCGAGGTCGCCGCCGCGGGGCAAGATGCACTGCAACTTGCGCGCGCCGCTGTTATCGGCGACCTCCAACATGGTTCGCATCCCAATCATGACGTTTCTCCCTAAAAACCTTGCCTACGCGGCCGCCCGGTGAGACCGATCGCGATCTCGAACCATTCTTTGGGCGGCCTCCCTGCTACTTCTTCTTCTTTTTCAACGTTTTCTTCACGCGAGTGTCGGCGCTTTCCTTCAATGCGGGATGCTCGACACTCACCTGAACAGCCTGGCGCAGAACGGTTCCCAGTTCCCAGCGCTTCAAGCGGCTCAAGGGGCGGCACTCGATAATCCGTACGATATCGCCGGTTTTCGCAGTCCCCTGCTCGTCGTGAGCGTAGAACTTCTTCCGCTTTTGCACGATTCGCTTGTAGACCGGATGAGGCACACGGCGGGTCACTTCCACCACGATCGTCTTGGCCATCTTGGTGGAGATCACCTCGCCGACCTTCTCGTTCTTGTGCCCTTCTTTTTTTGTTGTTTCTGTCGTCGCCGCCATGTTTAACTTCGCTGCCTACTTGCTTTTCTTCGTCCCTTTTGTCTTGCCCGCGGCCTTGGCCGGAGCCGGCGCCGTCACTTGCGGCACTTCCCCGTTGGCTCGCTTCTCATTGAGAATCGTCAACATCCGGGCCCGATCCTTCTTCAAGATGCGGTACCGCTTCAGTCCCTCGGATTGCCCCATCCCCATCTGAAAGCGGAAACGGAACAGTTGCTCCTGGGCGTCCTGCTGCTGCCGCTGGATTTCATTCACGTCCAGGCTTTTGATCTTGTCTGCTTTCATGACCGTCCCTACTCAGCTTTCGCCACCGCATCGGTGGGTACGTTGCGGGCGACAAATTTGGTCGGAACCGACAACTTCATGGATGCAAGCCGCATGGCTTCTGTCGCGACCGATACCGGGACGCCTTCCATTTCGAAGAGCATCTTGCCAGGCTTGACCACGGCCACCCAAGCTTCGGGAGCACCCTTGCCTTTTCCCATACGGGTTTCTGGCGGTTTCTTCGTGATCGGCTTGTCCGGGAACACTCGAATCCAGACCTTGCCGCCGCGCTTGATAAAGCGCGTCATCGCGATTCGAGCCGCTTCAATCTGCCGGTTCGTCACCCAGCCGCACTCGAGCGCCTTTAGCCCAAACTCTCCAAACGAAAGCGAGGAGCCGCGCCACGCCTTGCCCGTCATGCGACCGCGCTGCTGCTTTCGGAATTTGACCTTCTTTGGCATCAACATAGCGTTACTGTTCCTTCCCTAGTAAGCCCTCGGCCTACTCGTTGGGTTTCCCTTCCTCGCCTCCGGCATTCTCACCGGCCGGCCGAGGTGCGCCTTCCTGCTTCCACGAGGGAACCGTGGGAGCCGACAACGGCGGCAGAACCGGCGCGGAGGCTGCGGGCTTCGGCAATTCGCCGGGAGCTTGCTGCACCACGGGTCCGGTCGCCTCAGGAGCAGGCGATTGCTGCTGCATCGGGCGACGTTCACGATCACGGTCGCGGACGATCGTCCCGACGGCGGCGCCGCGGCTCGCCTTCGTTCCGAAGGGTGTTCCGGCTGCGATTACCAGCCTCGATTACCTCGCCCTTGTAGATCCAAACCTTGATTCCGATCACGCCATAGGTCGTGTAGGCCTGGCTGAAACCGTAATCCACATCAGCGCGCAACGTGTGCAGCGGCAACTGGCCCTGCAAATACCACTCACTTCGAGCGATTTCCGCACCGTTCAAGCGTCCGGAGACCCGAACCTTGATTCCTTTGCAACCGAACCGAAGCGCCGAATCGACGCTCTTACGCATCGCACGGCGAAACGCCACGCGCTTTTCAAGCTGCAGCGCAATAGATTCCGACACGAGCTGAGCGTCGAGTTCCGGCCGGTGGACTTCCTGAATATCGATGAAAACTTCGCGCTTGGTCTTCTTCGCGAGATCGCCCTTGAGCTTCTCGATTTCCGCGCCCTTGCGGCCGATGATGATGCCGGGGCGGGAGGTCCGAATGGTGATCCGGAGTTTGTTGCCGGGCCGATCCACTTCGATGGAACTGACGCCGGCTGCCTTCAGGCGCGCAAGCAACGATTCCTTCAGCTCAAGATCTTCATGGAGAAGCTTCGAGTAATCCTGCTTCGCGAACCAGCGCGACCGCCAGGTTTTTGTGACGCCGAGCCGAAACCCGTACGGATGAACTTTCTGACCCATGCTTATTCCTCTTCCGCCGCGGCGCGCTCGCCGAGTTTGACTACGATGTGAGACGTCCGGCGCTGATACCGGTACGCGCGACCCATCGGCGCCGGCCGGATCCGCTTCTGACGCGGTCCTTCATTCACGTAAGCTTCGGTGACGAACAGCCGGTCCACATCTACTTCCTGAGACTTGCTCTCCGCGTTCGCGATGGCCGAACGGAGCACCTTCTCGACCGCAGGCGCGATGCGCTTGTTGACAGCGCCTAGCATGTTGATGGCGTCGCCGGCCTGCTGCCCGCGAATCATGTCAATCACCAGGCGAGCCTTTTGCGGCGAGATGCGCACGTAGCGCGCCTCGCATTTCGACAGAACCTCTTTTTGATCTGCCATGGCTGTTTACCGCGCCGCCTTTTCGTTTGATTTGGCCGCGTGCCCCTTGAACGTCCGCGTTGGGGAGAATTCCCCGAGCTTGTGGCCCACCATGTTCTCCGTCACGTAAACGGGGATGAACTTCTTGCCGTTGTGCACGGCAAGTGTCTGACCGATGAACTCCGGCACGATCGTAGATCGTCGCGACCAGGTCCGCACAACCGTTTTCTGACTTTTCGCAACCAGGCCTTCCACCTTCTTGATCAGGTGGTCGTCCGTAAAAGGACCCTTTTTTAGCGATCGACTCATGTGAGATTCCTTCTTCCGTCCTTACCGCTTCTTGGCCTTCCGGGTCACAATCCAGCGGTCGGTACGCTTGTTGTTTCTCGTCTTGTAACCGCGCGTCGGCTGTCCCCACGGGGTCACCGGATGGCGGCCACCCGACGTTTTTCCTTCACCACCACCGTGCGGGTGATCGACCGGGTTCATCGAAACGCCGCGGTTGTGAGGCCGTTTTCCAAGCCATCGGCTTCGTCCTGCTTTACCGAGTGATACGTTTTCGTGCTCGACGTTACCCACCTGGCCCACTGTGGCCATGCAATCGATCAGCACGCGCCGGGTTTCGCCCGAAGGCAGCTTCAGGAGAGCGATGCCGCCCTCTTTAGATACCAACTGGGCCTGCGCACCGGCCGAACGGGCCATCTGGCCGCCCTTGCCGGGTTTGAGCTCGATATTGTGAACGACCGTACCAGCCGGGATGTTCTTCAGCGGGAGCGCGTTGCCGACCAGGATGTCCGCATCCGGTCCGGAGCTCACAGTCCGGCCGACCTCGAGGCCAACCGGGGAGATGATGTAGCGCTTCTCGCCGTCTGTATAGTGCAACAGCGCGATGCGTGCCGAGCGGTTCGGATCGTATTCGATCGCGGCCACTTTGGCCTGAACGCCGGCTTTGTCGCGCTTGAAATCGATCAGGCGATAGGCCTGCTTCGCTCCACCGCCGATGAAGCGGCTGGAGGTACGCCCGTTCGACGTGCGACCGCCCGTTCTCTTCTTCCCCTCGACCAGGGATTTTTCGGGCTGATCCTTCGTGATCTCATCGCGGGTGAGATAGGTTTGAAAGCGCCGCGTTGGCGTTGTGGGTCGAAAACTCTTAATCGGCATGGCGTGTTCGCTTTCCTTTAGATATCCGCGTACTCAGGAACCTTTTGTCCCTCTGCGAGTCGCACGTAAGCCTTTTTCCAGTCCGAAGCGTACCCGGTAAACCGTCCGCGCCGGCGCAGCTTACCTTCGAAATTGCTGGTGCGCACGTCGACGACTTTCACCTTAAATACCGTCTCGACCGCTTGCTTGATTTCAATCTTGTTGGCGTCCGGATGCACTTCAAAGGTCAGGGTGCGCTCCGCTTCACGCTTGGCATGACCTTTTTCCGTGATCAACGGGCGGCGGATCACATCGTAAACGTTCATTTAGGCTAAAGCCTCCGACAACTTCCTGGCGGCAGTTTCACTCAGCAGCACTTCCTGGTACTTCAACAGGTCGTAAACACTGACGTCCTTCGTTGGCACCAGCTTGACGCCCGGCAGATTCCGCGAAGCCCGGGCCAGATTTGTGTTTTCCCCGGCTTCGACTAGCAACACAGTGTTCTTTGCTTCGAGCGTTCCGAGGATGCCCGCCATGTTCTTCGTCTTGGCGTCGGCTAACTCGAAGGCACGGACCACTCGCAACTCGCCGTCGCGAACTTTGGCCGAGAGCGCGGAACGCAGCGCACCAAGCAACATCTTGCGGGGCAGCTTGTACGCGTAGCTTTTCGGTTGCGGACCATGGACAGTACCACCATGCCGCCACAGAGGCGACCGGATAGAACCCATACGCGCGCGGCCGGTGCCCTTCTGCTTCCAGAGTTTCTTACCCGAGCCGGATACTTCGTGGCGTGTTTTCGTGGCTGCAGTTCCAGACCGCTGGCCCGCCGTGTACTGCCGCACTGCCTCATATAGCAGCGCTTCGTTTACTTCCGCGCCAAATACCGCGTCCGCGAGTTCAATCGAACCCACTGTCGCGTTATTCAGATCGATTACATTTACGCTTGGCATCGTTTTCTTCCTGAGGACGGCTGGCGAGGACGCCTAACGCTTGGCTCGCCTCACCGCTACATATCCGCCATTCGGTCCCGGGATGGCGCCCTTAACGGCAATCACGTTATCGTCCGTATCGACACTGACGATTTCCAGGTTCCTGACCGTGACCTGCTGAGTTCCCATGCGGCCTGCCATTTTCATGCCAGGGAAAACGCGCGACGGAAAGCTCGAGGCACCGATGGATCCGGCAGCCCGGTGGAACATCGAACCGTGACTGGCCGGGCCACCACGGAAGTGATGCCGCTTCACCAGACCCGCGAAACCGCGGCCCTTGCTGGTTCCGATCACATCAACCACATCTTTGGGTTTGAAGTTTTCCGCCAGAACGCGATCGCCCGGCTTCAGGTCGTCCGAGCCCGGCGTCAGACGAAACTCACGAAGATACTTCGCGCCCTCTGCACCAGACTTCGCCAAGTGCTTGGCCATTGGCTTGTTAGGCTTCTTGGCGTACTCGAGAAAGCCTAATTGCACCGCGTCGTAACCGTCATTTGTCGGCGTTTTGCGCTGCGTGACCACACAAGGCCCAACCTTGACCAACGTCACCGGCACTACCTGCCCGTCCGCGTTGAACACCTGCGTCATGCCAATCTTTTTGCCGAGAATTCCTGGACTCATACCTAATACCTGGCCTTACTTTTGCTCGCGTGTTGCCGCTTACTTCTTCCCAAAAGCTTTGATCTCGACGTCCACACCCGCCGGAAGATCAAGCTTCATCAACGCATCTACTGTGTCTTGCGTCGGCTCGAGGATGTCGAGCAAGCGCTTGTGAGTCCGAATCTCAAACTGCTCTCGCGACTTTTTATCGACGTGAGGCGACCGCAATACTGTGTATCGGTTCTTGAGCGTAGGCAGTGGGATCGGGCCCGCCACGCTGGCACCGGTTCTCTTAGCCGTATCGACGATGTCGCCGGTCGACTGATCGAGAATGCGGTGGTCGTAAGCCTTCAATCGAATGCGGATGCGTTCTTTATTCATCGTGCTTTCTTCAGTTTTGGCGCCGCCTCTAACAAGAAGCGGCGCCACCCGTTGTATGACTAAGCCACGATCTCCGTGACAGTACCTGCGCCGACGGTTCTGCCGCCTTCGCGAATGGCGAAGCGCAGTCCCTTGTCCATGGCGACCGGCGTGATCAGATCGACTTCGATCGCCACATTGTCGCCCGGCATCACCATTTCCATGCCTTCCGGCAGCTTCGCGACACCCGTCACGTCCGTGGTCCGGAAGTAGAACTGCGGCCGATAGCCGTTGAAGAACGGTGTGTGCCGTCCGCCCTCTTCCTTCGAGAGCACGTAGACTTCGCCCTTGAACTTCTTGTAGCCCTTGATCGAGCCCGGCTTCGCGAGAACCTGTCCGCGCTCGACGTCGTTCTTTTCAATACCGCGCAGGAGCAAGCCCACGTTGTCGCCCGCCCGGCCTTCGTCGAGCAGCTTCTTGAACATTTCGACGCCGGTCACAACCGTCTTGCGTGTATCCGCAAATCCGACGATTTCCATTTCCTCGCCGACCTTGCAAATACCCTTCTCAATACGGCCCGTCACAACAGTGCCGCGGCCCTGAATCGAGAAGATGTCTTCGATCGGCATCAGGAACGGTTTGTCGATTGCTCGCTCCGGGATCGGAATGTACTCGTCGACCTTCGCCATCAGCTCGTCGACCGACTTCTGCCACTTCTCTTCCCCGTTCAACGCGCCCAGCGCGCTCACGCGCACCACCGGCAGATCGTCGCCAGGAAACTGATAGCTCGACAGCAGCTCGCGGACTTCGAGTTCCACCAGCTCGAGCAACTCGGGGTCGTCCACCATGTCGACCTTGTTCAAGGCCACCACGATGTACGGAACGCCGACCTGGCGCGCCAGCAGAATGTGCTCACGCGTCTGCGGCATCGGGCCGTCCGTCGCCGCTACCACGAGAATCGCGCCGTCCATCTGCGCCGCTCCCGTGATCATGTTCTTGATGTAATCCGCGTGTCCCGGACAGTCCACGTGCGCATAGTGACGGTTCGCCGTCTCATACTCCACGTGCGCCACCGCGATCGTGATACCGCGCGCCTTCTCTTCCGGCGCATTGTCGATCGAATCGAACTCCGCGCCTTGTTCTTCGGATTGTGCTTCGCCAGCGTCGTCGTGATCGCCGCCGTTAACGTCGTCTTGCCGTGATCGATGTGCCCGATCGTCCCAATGTTTACGTGCGGCTTACTGCGGTCAAATTTCTCTTTCGCCATTCGTCAAATCCCTTCCTTACTTCGTTGCGACTCCGCCCTTATTGCGGTTGATGATTTCTTCAGCCAAGTTGCGCGGCACCTCTTCGTACTGACCGAAGTGCATGGTGAAACTGCCGCGGCCCTGCGTGCGCGAACGCAACTCCGTGGCGTAGCCGAACATTTCCGACAGCGGAACCATCGACTTGATGATGTGCGTTCCGCCGGCAATCTCAGTCCCTTCGAGCCGGCCGCGGCGCGAGATCAGATCACCGTTGACCGAGCCCATGTAATCCTCGGGAACCGTTACTTCCACGCGCATCACTGGCTCCAGCAGAACCGGCTTGGCCTTCCCCGCCGCTTCTTTGAAGCAGATGGAGCCGCAGATCTTGAAGGCCATTTCCGAAGAGTCGACTTCGTGATAAGCGCCGTCGAAGACCGTGACTAAGATATTGTTCAACGGGAAGCCGGCCAGAATGCCGCCTTCGAGCGCCTCGGCAACACCCTTTTCGATCGCCGGAATAAATTCCTTGGGGATGTTGCCGCCCGTGACTGCGTTCTTGAACTCGAAATCCTTCTCCGGATTCGGCTCCACGCGCAGCTTGACGCGTGCGTATTGACCGCTACCGCCGGTCTGCTTCTTGTGCGTGTAATCCGCTTCAGCCTTCTGGCGGATGGTTTCGCGATAAGCGACCTGCGGTTTTCCGACATTCGCGCCGACATTGAATTCGCGCTGCATGCGATCGACGATGATTTCGAGGTGCAGCTCGCCCATTCCGGCCAGAATCGTTTGACCGGTTTCAGGATCGGTCGTGACGTGCAGGGTTGGATCTTCTGTTGCGAGCTTATGGATCGCAACGCCGAGTTTTTCCTGGTCAGCCTTCGTCTTGGGCTCGATTGCTAACTGGATAACCGGAGCCGGGAAGTCAATCGACTCAAGGAGAACCGGATTATCTTCATCACAGATCGTGTCGCCCGTGACGACCTGCTTTAGGCCGACTGCGGCACAGATATCGCCCGCGAGAACTTCCGAGATCTCTTCCCGCTTATTGGCGTGCATCTTGACCAAACGGCCAACGCGCTCGCGCTTACCCTTACTGACGTTGTAGATCGATTCGCCCGCATTCAGTTTGCCCGAGTAGACCCGGATGAAGCAGAGCTGACCCACGAAGGGATCCGTCATGATCTTGAAGACCAAGGCGGAAAACGGAGCAGAATCAGACGGCTCACGCTCCACCGAGACATTCGGGTCGTCGATGCTCACACCCTTCATAGGAGGAACATCGAGCGGCGAAGGCAGATAGGCACAAACAGCATCGAGAAGATTCTGAACGCCTTTGTTCTTGAACGAAGATCCACAGATGACCGGGAAGATCTTCTGCGCGATGGTTGCCTTACGGATTCCCGCAACGAGTTCGGCTTCCGGTGATGGGCTGCCCTTCGACAAACTTCTCGAAAAGCACATCGTCCGACTCGGAGACAGCCTCGATCAGCTTCTCGCGATATTCTTTTGCCTTCTCGACCAGATCGGCCGGAATCTCCACGTCGTCGAATTTTGCGCCCAGCGTCTCATCGCGCCAAATGCGCGCCTTCATCGCGACCAGATCGACCACACCCTTGAACTGGTCTTCAGCTCCCACCGGGAGCTGAATCGGCACCGGGCCGAGCACTTAAGCGATCGACAATGGTCTCGACTGAGCGGTAAAAGTCCGCCCCGACACGGTCCATCTTATTGATGAAGCAGATACGCGGAACGTGATACTTATCGGCCTGACGCCATACCGTCTCCGACTGGGGCTGCACACCGGCAACAGCGTCGAACACGGCACACGCACCATCGAGCACACGCAAGCTGCGCTCGACTTCCGCCGTGAAGTCGACGTGGCCGGGAGTATCGATGATGTTGATGGTGATGTCGTTCCACTGACAGGTGGTTGCAGCGGAGGTAATGGTGATCCCACGCTCCTGCTCTTGCGCCATCCAGTCCATGGTGGCGGTTCCCTCATGCACTTCACCGATCTTGTGCGTACGGCCGGTGTAGTACAGAATCCGTTCGGTCGTGGTGGTTTTACCGGCATCAATGTGCGCCATGATGCCGATGTTGCGCATTTTGTCGAGAGGTACAGTACGGGGCATACAGGTTGTGAAACTTAGTTTTATTTACCAGCGATAGTGCGCGAAGGCCTTGTTGGCTTCAGCCATTCGGTGCACATCATCTTTTTTCTTCACCGCGCCACCACGCATATTGGAGGCATCGTTTAACTCATTCGCCAACTTCTCAGCCATGCTCTTGTCGGGACGAGAGCGGGCATTTCCAATGAGCCATCGGAGCGCCAGACTGGTTCTCCGGTTTTGGGCAACTTCAACGGGCACCTGATAGTTCGCACCACCAACGCGCCGGGTTTTCACTTCGAGCAGCGGCTTCGCGTTCTCAACCGCCTTTTTGAAGGCTTTGAGCGGATCGTCGCCGGAACGCTCCCGGAGGATGTCCATGGCCCGGTAGAAGATTTTCTGAGATGTGGTCTTTTTGCCGTCCCACATCATGGAGTTGACGAACTTCTCAACGAGCGTCGAATTGAATAAGGGATCGGCAACCACTTCCCTGGGTTCTGGCCGTCGTCTACGTGGCATCGAATCTCCTTACTTCTTTCCCTTTGTGGGAGCAGCGGCCGCGGCGCCGCCCTTCGGGCGCTTCGCTCCGTACTTCGAACGGCTCTGCTTCCGGTTTGCAACACCAGCCGTGTCGAGAGTTCCTCGAACGACGTGGTAGCGGACGCCGGGAAGATCCTTCACACGACCACCACGAATGAGCACGATCGAGTGTTCCTGGAGGTTGTGACCAACACCGGGAATATAGGTGGTCACTTCGATTCCGTTGGTGAGCCGCACGCGAGCCACTTTCCGCAGAGCCGAGTTCGGCTTCTTCGGAGTCGTGGTGTAAACACGAGTGCAAACACCTCGACGCTGCGGGCAGGCCTGCAGCGCGGGACTTGCGGTCTTGTATCGCGTGGGCTTCCGCCCCTTCCGCACAAGTTGGTTAAAGGTCGGCACAAATATCCTTAAATCTGGTAACTCGGAACTGCATCCGCCTGCTCAAAACGGCAGGAAGCCGCATTTCACAAGCAAAAATAAACTTGGTGCGCCCAATCGGGCCTACAACGCAGGCTCGAGAAACTTCTCGGCTGCAATCGAATACTGCCAGAAGGCTGATATAGCGTTATTCACCAGCCTTGAACCGCGAGGGTAACTGCTTCGGGACTATGGTCCATGCCAAAAGCCAGCGTCACTGCCCCTTTTCGGGAAGCAGCTTACTGGATCAGCAGCGGGACCCGACTTCCGGCCGGATGCCTGCAAGCAAGCACGGTAGCACGGAGGCCGAAGAATCAACTCGCCAAACTTTTTAAGTGTAGAAGGGAGTACTAGCCTCTGTCAACTCCGAGGTAAGACTGGTAGTGGGTCAGTTTGAAATTAAAATTTTTCGTTGCAAGCCTTAATGCTTGTCGTAGATCTCCACGCTATGCGTATGGCGGTCATGTTTGTCTATCCCGTCGATGGTTGCCTGTGACAGTTTTCCCGTTAGGAGAGAGCACCGTCGTCAATCGTTTGTACAGCCTTTCCGCTAATCTTCATCGTATCGTCCGATATACCGCCTTTCTGTTTCCCGATGATTGTGGCATTCGGAATCCCGTCAACCGCAACCTCTTTATCGAACGACGTAGGATGCGACCACTTATACGGTTTTCCTTTCTCGATCGACTCCCTCGATCGTGAAGGTGCCATCGGTAGCCATCCTGACCGTCGATGCTCTGCTGGGCCTCTCCTGACTGATCTTGGTTTTCGCTATGTTCAGCTTCCAGTTCTTGTGAAAGCATTCATGTGATCCGTTTGTGCGACTAAAACCGACGGCGGCTAGAAGCATCATGATTTGCCGCGAAAAGGAAGTAAAGTGCTTTCTCATTTCCGGTTCTCCTCGTAACGAAGCATTACCGCTGTGTGCAGACAAAGAGATTATATGCGAACGTGTGCAACCTCGGCACAGTTCCGTGAGTATCGACCAGCCCTGGCGTGGTCGATTGTCCCGAGATTATTGCCTACGCTCGCACGGCTTGACCAGGTATGGCTTACGATCCGCCATGACGGGCTGCAGAAGAACGCGAAGGCCTCGCTAAAAGCCGAAATCGCCGAAGTCCGTCGACGAATGCGTGAAGGTGCGAATCCGCATCGAGCTACTCGCTCGACTAGTTTGGCCTCGCACGGCGACTAGGCGTATGTGGTTTACCTGCATCCATCGCCGTACTCGAGCGTCTAGACTGTTCCGGTTCGCCGGCGGGGAGAGACTGATTAACGCTGTTCTGCCGTTTCTGTTCTCCGCACTGGTTATAGCTGGTCTGTGCGTTTTGGCCGGCGTTGATCTATGACTTCTTTAATATCGCGGCATTCTGGAAGGAAATCGCCACGACAGGGAGCATCTAGCATGCTTCTCTGCAGAGCAGCAGATCCTCCGGCGCTCCACCTGTCGTGACATGGTCCTTATCGGCCGCTGTTTTGTGGGACTTTAACTCAGGCGAACATCGTGCAAACGTTTTCATGAAAAGAGGCTCAGCAGTAACCGCACGATTGCGAAACACACTAAAGCCGCGATCAAGAACACAAGCAAGCGCTCCACGAGGTCGAACCGGCTATTTGCGATGCTAGCACGTTTTTTTGAGGCGAATAGCAGGAGAAAGTCCAGTAGCCACTGAGTCGGGCCGTCCGTTTCCTAAACGAACGGCCACTTAGTGGTGTCGGCGTCATGACGGCGCGTCCGAGTGACTGTCGCCGGCCAGGAACTTTACGTTCCGTCAGCTTACCGTTGACCCGTCAACCCCGGAGCAGAACGATCACAAGAATGATCAGCAGGATAGCGCCGCCGCTCGGGTAGTATCCCCAACCCGTGCTGTAGGGATAGATCGGAAGAGAACCAATTAATAAGAGAAATAGAAAGATTATAAGAATGATGCGCAACATAGGCGAAAGGGTACTCCGCCCTAGTAGATTACGAGAAGCGCCAATTTACATCAGGTAAAAAGAAAAGGGCTGACCGGAGGAGATCAGCCCCAGATAGTTTGGGTTGGAGGAGAAGTCTTAGCGAAGATCGGAGAACCGGCCGAAAGCGAGCCAGCCAAGTGAGCTGTACTACCTTCAGCGACAGCAAACTAGGAAAACCAATAAGTCTAGGCCCAGTATGAGAGTTCTTTCATCTACTGTCAAGTAAATTTTGCCTATTCGTAAAACTTCTGTGTAATTTCGGCAAAGGAGAGTAGTATGCCGACCTAGCCACTACGGTTGAAAGGGCGCGTGCAGTGCTTCACCGCCTTTTATCCCTATGAAGCGCGAGCCCTTACTCTTACCCGCCTTAGCGTTGAGCCTCGGAATCCTCATCGCCTTTGTTCATCCGCTAGCTCACGGGCGCTTGCAACGCCAGCAGTGGCGGCGGTCCTTCTTTATTTGGGAGTACCTACCTAGTCACTTCGCTTCGGCGCTTTCGCCCCACGCACTCCTGATCTTCGCGCTCGCAGCGGGTTTATTCACTGCTTCTATTCACCGGGAGACTCGGTCGCCGAAGCTGAATGCTGAAGACGGCGAATCCCTCGTCATGAGCGGATGCGTCTCAGAGCCTCCAGTTTTTTCTCCTGGCCGCGAACAATTCACGCTTGATTTGGCTCCGAAGACGTCCGCCCGGATTTCGGTGAATCTCAGGAACGGCACCGGTCTGCCCATCCGGTACGGACAGATGGTTGAAGCTACGGTGAAGATCCGCACGCCTCGGAATTTTGGGAACCCGGGAATCTTCATTACGTTGCCTATCTGGCGAAGAAGAACATTTTCTGGATGGGGTCAGTGTCGGACCCGTCCGACTTGCGAGTATTGCCGGGACGTTGTGGGAACAGAGCCGAGGGAGTGATTTACGCGATCCGGACATGGGCTCTCGAACGAATCAGAAAGAGCTATCCAGACGACCCGCATACGGCGGCACTTCTCGAAGCTACTCTACTTGGCGAAACCAGTGGGGTCGAGAAGCAATGGACTAGCGCTTTCCGGATCACCGGGACTTATCATGCTCTGGTCATCTCCGGTCAGCACGTTTCGGTGCTCGCCCTTTCACTCCTGTTTATCCTGCGTCTTTTTCGAGTCCGCCGCGTCCCAGCACTCTGCCTGGCAACGGCAGCGAGTTGGCTCTATGCTCTCGTCTCTGGCTTCAGCTCTCCGGTGGTTCGCGCTGCGGGAGGCTTTACGCTGTTCCTGGTTGCCAGTTACTGTTTCCGGCGCACGCGCGTGTTGAACGTGCTATCCGCCGTGGCCATCTTCTACCTGGTCGCTGCCCCCGATGAGCTCTTCGATCCGAGTTTCCAGCTTTCGTTCCTGTCCGCGGCGGCTATCGCGGTGTTCGCCATGCCGCTCATGGAACGATTCAGCGAGCCCTTACGGTCCGCGACCAAACGCTTCGAGCAGGTCAATTACGACCCGCGAGTAGAGGGCAGAGCCGCACAATGGCGGGTCGAGCTTCGTCTTTTCGCTCGAACAGTCGCCGCATGGACACGCATGTCCGAAACGCCGATCCGGCCGCCTGGTTTGCACCGGCGTATCCGCTGGCTGTTTGCCTTTGACGCCTTGGTCATCTCCATATGCGTCCAGTTCGGTCTGGCGCTGCCCATGATTTCGTATTTCCATCGACTGTCCATTACCGGACTTTCAGCCAATGTCATCGTGATCCCCCTGCTTTCGCTGGTCGTGCCGCTTGGGTTTGCATCCATGTTGACGATGTGGCATCCGCTCGCAGCCGCCACAAGGCTGCTGCTGGTATGGGCGGAAGACGTCGCAACTTGGCACGTGCGTTTTGAGCCGTCGTGGCGCATGGCTGCCCTGCCCCTTTGGATCTCAATTTCGTTCGCGCTTTCGCTTTGCCTGCTTGCGTGGGTAATCCGTCATCAGCGGCGTTGGGTGGCGGCTCCGCTCCTCGTCTCAACAGGACTCTTCCTCACACTTTGCTGGCAGCCGTGGAAGCCCGAGCTGAATCCAGGAAAGCTGGAAGTGACGGCAATCGACGTTGGTCAGGGCGACAGCATTTTCGTCGCATTCCCGGACGGGACGACGATGCTGGTCGACGCCGGTGGCTTCCCGGGTTTACCAATATGGCTCGAAAGCCGCAGTTGGATCTAGGCGAGGACGTGGTGTCACCGTATCTCTGGAGCCGACGTATCCGGCACATTGACTATGCGGTTCTCACCCATGGCCACTCCGATCACATGGGAGGACTGGCGGCCGTGCTGGACAACTTCCACCCGCGCGCGCTCTGGGTCGGCGCCGAACCGGAGACCGGCGAGTGGAGGACGGTCGCGGATCATGCGGCCGCCGATAACGTCCGGATTGTTTCCCTGAACCGCTCTTCGAAGTCGTTCGATTTCGGCAAAGCGCACGTCCGCGTGCTGGCTCCAGCGGCTGATTATCAGCCCGGTGATTCGCCTAACAATAATGATTCACTGGTGCTCGAAGTCAGCTACGGTAAGCACAGCGTCCTGTTAACCGGTGATGCGGAGCGCCCGGTGGAAGACGAATTGGTAGCAAGCGGCGAGTTGCATCCGGTAACTCTGCTCAAAGTGGGACATCACGGAAGCAAGAGTTCCTCGAGCGAAGAATTCCTGAACCTGATCAATCCTCAATTTGCGTTGATTTCGGACGGATACAAGAATCAGTTTCACCACCCTCATCCGACAGTGCTGTCGCGATTCGAGGAGCATGGAACGCGTGTATTGCGGACGGATCAAAAAGGCGCGTTGACGTTCTTATCCGACGGCCAAAAGGTGGAGTTGAACACGTTTGGCCGATAGGAGGAGCTCAGGAGCAGATTGGGGGCGAACACGCGCCGCAGCTCGGTCTCGAGGTTATTTCAAAACCTCTAAAGTCGGCTCTGCCCAAGAACTTACTAATCGGGCTACCGACGGGAACTGAGTTCCCAATACTGCCATAACAGGCAGCGCTCCATACGTGATGATCTGTAAGTAGAAGTCCTTCCCGAGACTGCCTTCCTCTGTTCCCGAAATTCGGCTGATGATCGGGTTGCGCTCGATTTGCGCCAGCGCACGGACGACTACAATGCCGGCTGCCACCAGTCCTGCGAGCAACAATCTCGAAATCGCTTCCGTTTGGAAGCTGAAGGAATTCAGGGCCACCACGAGCAGCACAAACGAGAGCACGGAGCACAGCAGCAGGTTCTGGATGTGACGCAGCGCATATCCGATGAAAACAGAATATTGAAGCGCAACATATTCGGATGCCATTTCATAGCCCTCCTCGTCAGCCGGCGGCGCTGGCGCCCCGACTGCTGCGATGAGGTGAGAGGCGCCTCCAACAGCTGCACTCTTCGCAAGCGGGATGTCCGTCTCTACGTGGCTCTCGTGCCCGGCTTCCACGAATGGAATCCGCTGAGCTTGCCAGAAGGGCTGAAGCACTTGCTCCGACACAGTCTGACTAATGTCAGCCGCCTTCCTGGCGAATAAACGGTATTGCCTCAAAACCTCGCCACGGTCGCGCTCTGGTTTCAACGACAAGAACTGTTCGAGAGCTCCCAGTAGCCTTCCGCTTTAAGCTGCGGATGCGGCATGCGAAGGTCGAGATTGTGTAGAGCGATAGCGGAATTGACGGAGGAGGCAAGCGAGGTCAACTTTAGATCTCGGACCCAGATAGGGCCGCTTCCATCGAAATCGGGCAGACGTTTGAAGAAGCGCGCAATCGCAAGGCTGTTAAGCATCGTCAGCAAACGGCGCAATATATGCCAGCTAAAAGCAAATCGCGCGAAACTGCTCGCCACGAGAAGACCAAGCGGCAGAACCAAAACGAGAAGGATTTTTTCATAAGCTCGGGGTTCGAATGATCTCAAGCTATCGTCCGGAAACACGAGAACGAGCATCGCGAACACGCAAAGAATCGTGGCTGCACCAGCCGCTCGGACACCGGGCCTGCTGGTTGCGGGGCCCGAGAATACCCGGCCCAACGCATCGTTCAATTTTCCGAGTTGTCCCCAAAGCGATTGGTCGAGCGTACTCGTTTCGAGGATCGGCCGCTGCCGGCTGGCCCAGGTAAGCCGACGCAGGTGAAGAACGGCGACGACAAAGATTCCTAAAGTAGCGAGGAGCGGCGGCCAGATTGGAGAGACCGGAAACGATAAGGACAGAATTCGATAACGGAAGAAAGTACCGCGCAGACCCTGTTCGAAGCACAGTTCATACCAGAAAACAAGATTGGTGATTGGAAGCAGGAATAGCAGGACCCGGGCAGCTAAAGAGCCGTATAGGTAGCGCTTCGTCGGCGCGGAATCCTCCTCGGGCCTCGCTTCTCCCTTTTTTAACGGGTCAGAGCCGCTGCCTTCTTTGAAAGTCTGAGACTCACGAAGCATTGCAATAACAAGGGAAGCGTCACGGCTGAGGCAAGGAGAACCTTTAAAGGCCAGTCGCGGACCCCGCCTTCAAGCATAGGAAATAAGAGGAGCCCGTTCAGGAACGCCAAAGCACCGAAGCAACTTAGAAAGCAGAGATAGCGAACGTGTGCGAGGCGCGACATATTGGGTCCAGGCTGCAAATCGACAGAGCATAGGATGCTCCAGACACGAAGGTTAGGTCTGAGTCGCAGATAGATGAAGCGTCCACAGACGAACAGAGACAAGAGGGTAGTAAGCAGGCATAAGATCTTCCAAGACGCGCTTATCGGTGGCGGTACGATCGTGAGCGATTCGGGCTTCGGTTTTTGCGACTCTTTGAACCATGTCTGGGGCGGAAGCTTCTTTGTTCGTCGTTTGAGTGTCGGGTTCTGCTGATCCAGCAAGTCAATCGGAGCCCAACCGGAGCGGCCCAGCACCAGAATCCAGGCTGAAGCGAACATGTCCTTTTCTTTCGCGGAGGCGAAAGGAAGCGGATCAGTATTCGGCGGACGCAACAGGGCAAGTGCGGCATTGTATTCACCTACCGAATCGGTGTCGGCGAATGTTGTTCCTCTGCGCAGTGCCGCTCCCGGGGCAATGCTGTTTCGTTCAGCGCGTCCTCCCACCGGAAGCCATCCGGGAACATCGGGAAGGGAGAGTTCGCGAGGAGTCCACTCAGTGAGTTTTGCTGCCTGCTGTACGAACAACAGATCCGCGCCGCTCAAAACCACCCGGACGTCGGGGCATTTGCTTGCCAGGACGTTGGTAATGAATAGCACGTCGAAGACATTCGTCGCGCTGAGACTTAACAATCGGACCCGTTGATTTCTGATCTCGTTGACAACCTGCTCGAGCACCAGGTTCTGGGATACAGGAGTATGGCTTACCGAAAACATCGGGAATTCGCTCTCGCCCGTCCCCGATCTTTTAGAACGAGCTGAGGTGATTGGGCGCCTTTCGCGCCCGTCTTTAGTGGATTTGCAAATGCCACGTCGCTGTAGGCATCTCTCAGTTGCGCGATATCCCGCGGGTAGAAAAACGTCTTAATATCCTCACCTCCGTCGCCTTCGGCAACATTTCTGGCTTGGGCAACGCCAACGGAGAAACCACTTCCGTCTTCGACCAGCTTCGCGATTTGCTCAACACTGAAGCCCTGTTCTTTCGCTAGTTTTCGAAATTGCGCATCTGACGATCCGCTCGGCAATGTCGAGCCGTGGAAGACGACGGGGTGTGAATTTGCGACTGCTCCCAGCATGCTGCTGGCGTAATCAGAGTTCGAAACTGAACCTGAGTGGATCTGGTAGCCGTGTCTCGCCGTCGGCCTCGATCAGTTTTGCCAGGGAGAGGAACGATCCGGAGAACCGAGGGCCCAAAACCGATATTGTCGGGGCATCAGTCAGGAGTTCAATGCAGCGTCGTGCGCCCTCGAATTGAAACCCATTCACACCTGAGGCAGGGTTTTCACCGACAACAAACATGAAGAGAAGCTGATCTTGTACTGCGGGTTTGGTGAACTTTCGCCGGAACACGATCAAACCGGGCATCTTCTCCGGGTCCAGGTGACTTAGTTTTTCATCCTTCGAGTCATCAGAGATTGTTCTTGCTTGTACGCTCCAGGGAAGCCATTGGGTAGCCAGTTCCCAATCGGAATCAAATGCCGCCCGGAACTGCATCCAAATCACGATCAGCCCCCATCGACATACGAGTGTGCAGGGGTCCGGGATGGTAACGACTAGTGTTGTGAGTTCTCCGGAGTGAAAGGTCTCGTCAAGGCCGAATAATCTCCGGAGGTCACTCGGGCTGCAAGCAACGTTCGTGTCTGTCGGAGGCAGCACATAGTCAAGACAGGTGCTTTTGAAGTCGGCGGGCGGCTTCCGGGGTGGAAATATTGCCTGGAGGCCAGCCAAGACCCCGAACGGGCACGCTCTTGGCCTCAGCGCCAGTTTGGCAGTCAGGATGCGCTTCTCTCTACAGGCGGTTTTTCGCTCGTTCCACTACCCCCCCGTTCGCTTGAGGACGGCATAAAACTATCTTGAATATTACCGCGATCAGCGCCAGAATTCCTGCGGATGAGCCCACGCGGTCTTTTCCATTGGACACGACCTCCATACAACTTGGCCAAACCCATCCGCCGGCTAAACAGCCGGATCGACTAACCGCATTAAAGGAGTGCCACTACGTGATCCGTTGACTGAGTTCCGCGTAGGTACTCTTAATGCGGCTATCTATCTGGCAGAATTTGGTGCTCGCTTCGCAGTAAGCATTTGCAATGCCAAGACCCTGGTATTCCGGCTAATCTCGCGACGAATCCTATCATTACTGAACCAAGATGATCTTCGTGGAGGCGAAATGAAGGAATGCGTCGTGGTGAAATCAATGGCGATTAACGTGGATTTAAAAGCGAAACTGAATGGGGGAAACCCGGAACCTGTGAGTTAACGCTGTTATCCGATTCGCATCGCATTCTGATCCGGAGCTTGTGTCTCCGTCCGTCGTACTTCTTTGCCGGTCTGGGAGAAGTACCGCATGGCAGGAGGGTAGGGTTTCCCTCTGGTTCTTCTCTCAGAACACCCATAGATGCGAGACTCTCAAGCTCACATGATCTACAGCCCGCATAGAATGGAACGAAGGATACTATGGACCGCAATAATCAAGCGACGTTGTGGGGATGGTTTCTGGGAGGCGCAGCTCTGGGCGGAGTCGTTGCCCTTTTGCTGGCCCCCAAAACCGGTGCGAAGACTCGCGAGCTGATCGCCGAAGGGCTGAGCGAGGACGGAAGTCGCTGCTTCAGACGGGTCAGGAAGTTTTCGAGAGGGGTCGCGAGCTGTTCGAGCGCGGACGGGAAATTGCCGAAGAGGCCGCCGAGTTCCTCGAGAAGAGCCGCCGCATTGCAGAGAAAAGGGTCGAGGATCGTTTCTAGCGGTCGATTCATCTAAGAGGCAGTCCCTCTTATGGCCACTCTTGCTGCCCCTCCCTCTCAATTGCCTCAGTTCGTTAACGAGCTCTATGCGGACTTCTCTCAGCCGGAAGTCGCCGAAAGAGCGAAGGCGGCTCTTGCGAAGGTTCGTTCGGAACTTTGGGAAGGAATACGATCTACTGATCGCGGGAGAGCGCCGCCGTCGACCGCCAAGCTCAAATCGCTCAATCCCGCGAATCCGTCCGAAGTGATCGGGATTCACCAAAAAGGTTCCGAAGATGATGCGCGGGAGGCGATTGAGACGGCTGCTGCTTACTTTCCGACCTGGGCCGCCGTGCCCATGGAAGATCGGGTACGCATGCTGGTTCGGGTGGCGAATATTTTTCGGGAGCGGAAATTCGAGTTCGATGCCTGGCTGGTGTGAGGCCGGCAAGACCTGGCCGGAAGCGGAAGGCGAAGTCGCCGAGGCGATCGACTTCTGTGAGTATTATGCGCGGCAGGCCCTGAAGCTTGCCAATCCGGAGCCGACGGTGCAGCTCTCGGGCGAGCGCGGCGAGATGATCTATCTGCCGCTCGGAGTCGGCATCGTCATTCCGCCATGGAACTTCCCGCTCGCGATCCTGGCCGGCATGACGGTTGCGGCGCTGGTGGTGGGCAACACGGTTGTCGTGAAACCATCGAGCGACACGCCCACCGTTGCCGCTAAATTCGCGGAGGTTCTGCTCGAGGCGGGCTTCCCGTCGCAGAGCTTTTCGTTGCTGACCGGCAGCGGCGCGGCGATCGGCGACGCCCTTGTGTCTCATCCGAAGACGCGCTTCGTCTCCTTCACGGGGTCGAGAGACGTCGGCCTGCATATCAACGAGCTCGCAGCCAAGACGCCAAAGGGCAGCTTTGGATCAAGCGCGTTGTGGCGGAGATGGGCGGCAAAGACGCCATCTTGTCGATCGCGAAACGGACATCGATCAAGGCGTCAATGGCGTGGTCGCCTCCGCTTTCGGCTATCAGGGCCAGAAGTGCTCCGCGTGCTCTCGAGCGATTGTCGACGCAGTCGATCTACGACGAGTTCGTCGAAAACTAAAGGCCAAAGCAGAGGCGCTGACCGTGGGCCCGCCCGAGGAACTGGGCAACTACATGGGCCCGGTTATCAACGAGCGCGCAAAGAAGTCGATCCTCGACTACATCGAAACGGGCAAGTCGGAAGGCCGCCTGGTCGCGGGAGGAGAAGCGGCTCCGGGCGACGGCTATTTCATCAAACCGACCGTTATAGCCGACATCGGCTCTAAGGCGCGGATCTTCCAGGAGGAGATCTTCGGTCCGGTGCTCGCGGTGACGAAGCCAAAGACTTCGATCACGCGCTCGAACTTGCGAACGATTCCGAGTATGGATTGACTGGTGCGGTATTCACGACAATCCGGCGAAGATCGAGAAGGCCAAGGAGAAGTTCTTTGTCGGCAATCTGTATATCAACCGGAAGTGCACAGGCGCGATGGTAGGCGCACACCCTTTCGGTGGTTTCAACATGTCCGGAACGGATTCAAAGGCAGGCGGACCAGACTACCTGCTGCAGTTCGTACAAGCTAAATCGATTGCTGAAAAAGTAGAGAATCCTTCCGGAGTATACTGAGATTACCCCGCCAGTTTAGGGGACAACTCAGTTACAACTTCAGGATCGATTACGATCGACGCGACCAGAGGGAACCGAAAGGTTCCCTCTTCGCTTTTGCACGCCAACTCTGGCTCGTCTCAGTTATCGATATCGACATATAGCAGGCGACTCAGCGTCAGTTCCGGATCGCGCGTCATCCTGGCGCAATCCGGAACTAGGTCCAAGCGCGGGCCAAGAAACCCATTCGTGACTAGGACGATGCACCGGCTCCGTGGACACGACGTTTACAGATTGTGCCCACGGGGCTTTCAAGTGTGCGCCCAGGGCGATCACGACCGCGGATTGGGATTTAAGTTCCTCAAAACCTGCTCGGACTCGGTTACCCAGCCGAAGCGCATTTCAATAAGAAGCAGCGATGCTTCATGATTACTTCGCGGAACATCGGCACCAATCACCTCAGCTACACAATTTCGGAGAACCAAGCAGCGATAATCCCTGAACATTGCGTCACGAACAGTAGATTCGACACAAATGCTCGTTGTACATCCTGTGACAATCAGATTCTTGATTCCATGCCGCTGAAGAGTGGCATCCAACTCGGTGTTATAGAAACCACTGTATCGGCTCTTGTAAATGATCACGTCGTCAAACGACAAACCGAGCTCGTTAGCACGAATGCGTCTGTGCGGCGTAGAACAGGGATTGTGTCTGGACGGTCGGCGATCGGTACAGTAGGACGGCGACGGATCCGAGGTCGCCCTGTGATGGCACCGCAATCAGTTCTGTTACGAGCCGACGGCAATTCCTCCGGCGGTACCAAAGCCCCATGCGCATCGATAGCAAACTGGCACGCTCAATCGGTCGCGCTCAGGCGGTATGAGCTGCAGAAGCAGCGCTAAACTGGAGCAATGCCGAAAGTCCCAAGTCGAGGCGAAGCGGCGCTAGATTTTAACTTGGCAGATTCCACAGGAACGACGCGCTGGCTTTCGGATCTGGCCTCGCATGGGTCGATGGTGCTGCTGTTCTATCGCGGCTGGTGGTGACCATTTTGCCAACGCCAGTTGGCGGATTATCGCGATCACTACGCCCAGATATCTGCAGCAGGCGCAAGCGTAGCTGCAGTTTCCGTTGATACGGCCGCGCAATCCGAAGGTTTGCGCGCCCAACTCTCGCTGCCGTTTCCCATTTTGTGTGACACAGAACGGCACGTCATTACAGAATGGGACCTCTTGAATGCACGAGAGAGAGGCGGCATCGCGAAACCGTCTGTGTTCGTCATCGACCCCGGCCTTAGGGTACGCTACGCGGCCGTCGATACGGTGGTGAGCCGTGTACCGGGAGCGGAAATTCTTTCGGTTCTAGAGGCTGGGCGCGACACCGCGCAAATCCGGCGTAAGGCTTACTTGCCACTTCCTGGCGATTGGATACGCGCCATTCGAAACAACTTTCGAAAACGCTGACGAGAACAAATGGCTTCTTGCCGCCCGTGCCGGGATCTATATTCCGCAGAAGGGCGGAACAAGAACGCGCTTGGCTTTGCCAAGTCATCTATTGTCCGCGATCCGGAACTTGCCGAATACGACGACCTCCGTCGTTCTTTCCAGATAGCCCCGTACGGGAGTTACCGGCTCGTATCGTTCTAGACGAAACCAGCGGGCGTGAGGAACATCGAAGGAAGGAGGGCGATCTCCGCTTCGAAAAGTACATGCCGAACCACAGAGCATTGATTGTCGGCGCGACGGGTATTGTGGGATTGAATCTAGCGTCCCATCTAACCAGTCGCGGCGAATGGACCGTATTTGGGCTGGCACGAAACCCGGGCTCCTCGCCCGACGTGCGGCCCGTCGCTGCCGACCTCTTGCAGCCGCATCCGCTGAAAGCTGCACTCAAGGACATTAACCCGACGCACGTTTTCATCACCACCTGGATGCGTCAGCCGACCGAGGCAGAAAACATCCGGATCAACAGTGCCATGGTGCGAAATCTGCTCGAAGCCTTATCGCCTTCTGGTTCGGTCGAGCATGTGGCGTTAGTCACGGGGCTAAAACACTATCTCGGCCCGTTCGAAGAGTATGGGAAAGGCAAATTACCAGCAACGCCGTTCCGCGAGGACCAGGAGCGCCTTCCGCTTGAGAACTTCTACTATGCCCAGGAAGATGAGCTGTTTGCTGCAGCTGACCGAGACGGCTTTGGCTGGAGCGTGCATCGCCCGCACACCATCGTCGGTTATGCCGTCGGCAACGCGATGAATATGGGCGTGACTCTAGCCGCGTATGCCACCATCTGTCGTGAAACGGGACGCCCGTTTGTGTTTCCGGGCTCGCCCGTGCAGTGGAACGGTCTCACGGACATGACGGATGCGCGTCTATTGGCACGACATCTCGAGTGGGCGGCCACGACTCCTGCTGCCCGCAATCAGGCATTCAACGTTGTGAATGGCGACGTATTCCGCTGGCAGTGGATGTGGGACCGGCTCGCGCAGTGGTTCGAGATCCGAGCAGCCCCTTACGCAGGCGAAGCGACGCCCCTCGAACGGCAACTGGCCGATGCTGCTCCGATTTGGGCCGACATCGCCCGAAAATATTCGCTGCTGGAACCCAATCTGGATCTGCTGGCTTCCGCTTGGCATACCGATGCCGATTTGGGCCGTCCTATAGAAGTGGTGACCGATATGAGCAGGAGTCGCAAGCTGGGCTTCCGAGAG
Organism: uncultured Acidobacteriaceae bacterium; assembly: GCA_963744795.1. Classification (GTDB taxonomy): domain Bacteria; phylum Acidobacteriota; class Terriglobia; order Bryobacterales; family Bryobacteraceae; genus Bog-105. The sequence goes on along the minus strand of CAVUVF010000013.1, from coordinate 432,841 downwards.
TATCAGGCCACGGATGAGAGCTTTTTCGACCTGTTCATGACTTTGCGTCAAAAGCGCATCATTCCTTAGACGCCCCAGGATGGGTCTCTCGCTTGAGGATACGGCTTGGTCGGCCCGACCGCACGACCCCGGGTTCGATTCGCGGACGGGACGGGGAAGAGCCGCTTTATTGCGCATTGAACCTGCCCTAAGTACTACTTCCGCTCGGGGTATTCAACTGGGCGTTTGGTTCGGCTATTCTTTTTTTGCGCATGGCCCATCACCTAGAGAAGTTTCGAAAGCGAATCATCTACTCTGTGCTGCTGTGCTTGTCCTGTTCCGCTGCCGAAATCCGAGGCGTATTAAGGCTAAAGGGACCAGGCACAAACACGGTGGAAGCTCCACCCGAAGCATACTCTGTCGCACGTAACGGCGTTTTGACACTGTGCAGTTTGGATCGCATATATCGCGTAGAGGCGAGCCACGACGGTCGATTTGTCTTTACGAACGTGAAGGCCGGTGAGTACGCCTTGGTGGGCGCAAATGTTTCAGCTTACCGCCCGGAACAACTTGCTTCTTTCACATTGAAAAGTAATGAGGTGATAGGCCCCTCGACCTTTCTGCTCCATTGGGGAAACCAGCAGCACCCATGCCAGGTCAGCACCTTTGGTCATGATGCCCTTCGTGACTTCGATGTGAGCTACAAACCAGCTTCAGTAAGTCCAATCCTGATCAAAGGGCTAGCTCTTCGCCACCTTGGCGGGCGATATAAGTCTCTTAAGAAAGCAGAACTGAAACTGTTCGAAGCCGGATCAACCCAAGTCGTTCAGACGACCCGATCGGAAAGGGATGGCTCCTTTCATTTCGAGCTGACCAAACCAGGGATTTACGAATTACGAATGCGACACCAAGGCTACTACGAGATTCAGGTGCCGCCGTTCATGGTCCCAAGAGAGAACATGACCGTAGTCGAACTCGCAGCTGCAACAAGCGGGTCCATAGTCATCGAACGATGAGTCTGTTCGTTTGGACTTCGAGCGGACTAGGGTGCGAAATTCTCACATCGCCCCGCCGCTATACTTGGCCCACACAAGGCCGTTCATAAGAGCAAACCGAGCTTGCTTTCACTTAGCGCCTGATTGTCGGCAATCCGTGCATTGACCTGATGGTTGCAAGGTTGGGCCCACTTTCCAGGTTGCCCGTTATCCGGCCGGCAACTATAACCCGACGCACCGATCGCCGGTGATCAAGTGGTCGCCGGCGCCGTTAGTGCCAGTAGCCCCACGCTCTAGCAGCAACTGAAAGACTCCATTCTTCCGGCAGTTGATTGCGCGTTGTAGAGGCGTGTCACCTTTGCGGTCCCGCAGATTCACTGCCGCACCGGAATCGATCAACGTTCGCGCGATCTCGATATGCCCCCGCCGAGCTGCTGAATGAAGTGCTGTCGCCCTCATTACGCCGCTATACGCGTTGACGTCTGCACCAGCTCGCACTAGCGCACGGACGACCTCCGGGCCCGTCTCCGATGCGCATTCGTTCGCGACGCAATAGAGCGGAGTACGCCCGCGACCCTGGAGGTTCGGGTCCACACCAAGCCGCAGTAGCACCCTCACCAGTTCCAGGCAACCCGCACCAGCCGCGAAATGTAAGAGTGTGTTCCCGGCAAAACGCCGCGTTGCAAGGGAGGGTCGCTCTCCGCGGCATCGATGACGAAGTGAATCAACCTAGCACGGCTGGATTGAATCATCCGTGCCATTAATCCCACGAACACCGACGGGCGGGAGGCAAAACGCGGTGCGAGAGCGACCGCTTCATCATCCCGGCCTTCCACGATCGCTGCGACAACGCGATCCAAAAGCCGCTGCTCGCTCCAACGCGCAACCAGCTCTCCATCATCCGGCTCGTCAGCGTCGCTTGCAATGACGTAAGCGGAACTGCACGAGAAAAAGCGACGCAGCGAAGTTCTCGTCGCCTCATCCAGCGGGGCGGCATCGAGCGTTGCCTCCATATTCGTCAACCAGGCACGTCGCGCGTCGGGGCCGATCTGGAAACGCGCATGTGATTCGCGCAGGCTCAACCACCATCGGAACTGAGTTTGCTGTTCATCACCGCCGAGAAACTGAATGAGGAAAGCAGCGAACTCTTCAGTTGCACACCGTAGGCTCTTGCCCGGGAAGAACGGGCGAAGTGCGGGATCCTTGTCAACGCGCGCGTAAAACGCTGTCGACAGCCTCCTGCAACCTTCTTCACCGCCAAGTGCTTCGAGCAATGCACTACGAGCGCACATGGGAGCGATTGTATCCCTCCGGCGTTACTCGCCGGAAGCGCGGCTAGACTCAGCGCGCCCATGCCGCCGGAGATAGAGACAGGGCAGCCTGACGCGCCGAGTCTGGCGTCAGGCCCAACTAAAGCAAATGAAAGGACCAAGGCGGATAGCTGGTTTATTCATTGCTACTGACCAGTGCAAAGATCGCACCCTGAGGGTCCTGACCCTGAATGATCCAGCTACCGCCGGGTACCTGCATCGGACCGTTGATAATCTTCCCGCCGCCGTTCTTGACCCGTTCCATGGCCGCCTTGATGGAATCTACATTGAAGTAGAAGCTCCAACTTGAGACCGGGACATTGGCGGGCTTCGTCATCATGCCACCGTCGCCCATTGCTTTGTGGTCGCCCTCATCAAAGATCCGATAAATGCCCATTGGACCCATGTCCATATCGCTGACTTTGCTCCAACCAAAGAGCTTGTTGTAGAAGTCAAAGCCGCCTTCGAGATCCGTTGTGTAGAGTTCGTGCCAGCCGATGGTCCCGGGCGCGGGTGGCGCGGGGCGTTCTGGCGAAGGCATCGCCGGATTGGGAGTAAAGATCACAATGGCCGCGCCCTGGGGGTCAGACATGACGGCGAAGCGAAGCATGCCAGGAACGTCGGTGGCGGGTTTCCATAGCTTGCCGCCAGCTTCGACGATCTTTTCAATATGAGCATCGACGTCATCGACAGCTATATAGCCGATCCAGGCGGTGTGCCCGGGGATGTTCAACATGCCAGCCATGCCTGCGTTCCCGAGATTGAAGGTGGTGTACTGCATACCATCAGCACTCGAGACCTCCTTGGTGGACCAGCCGATAACGTCAGAATAAAATTTACCGGCGGCTTTTGTGTCGCTGGTCATGAGTTCATACCAGCCGAATTTTCCTTTTGGCGTAAACATGGTCAATCCTTTCTCCGTAGGTCATTATCTGTTATGGTTACCGTCGCATCGTTTGCGTTGTAGAAAAGAACAGTGACGATTCTGAGCAGCTTGTCGTCTGCTCGGAACTTATGGCGGTAAAACCAATGCCATTTGGAATTCGGCCCCGGACGTACATGAGTCGGCACGGTAAAAGGCCGAAGCTCGCTGCCCGTTCGCCTATAATGTGGTTCGCTCCCACGTTGGACGAAATTCGAGGTGAACACATGCGAAATTGCTCGCGCAAACCCCTGATTCTTTGTCTAGCTGTGGCGGCGCTTTCGGCGCAGACGGCAACACCCACGAGACCTGCGCACGGAAAACGTTACGCGCGGCTGGCGATTCGTAACGCGATGATTGTCGACGGAAATGGCACCCCGGCGTCCGGCCCGAAAGACATCATCATCGAGAACAACATGATCACGGCAATCGTGCCTTTCGATCCCGTCGCTTCTCAAGGCGGACGCAGAAAGCGGTTGCCTGCCGACGTGGAAATCGATGCGGCCGGAAAGTACGTTCTTCCGGGATTGATCAATGCGCACGCGCATACCCAGGACGAGCGCGGAGGGATTCCTCAGCCGTTCGAGTATGAATTGAAGATCTGGCTCGCCTGCGGCATCACGACCGTCCGCGACGTGGGCAGTGAAACGAAAAAGACGCTGGCGTTGCGCGCGAAGAGTGAAACGGGTGAGATTGCCGCTCCTCGTTTCTTGATCTACCCGATGTTCAATTCCATTCAGCCGATGCCCTCCACGCCGGAACAGGCGCGTGCACGCATGCGCGAGTTTAAAGCGATGGGCGCCGATGGTGTGAAGTTCCTTGGCATGTACCGGAACATTATGGAAGCGGCAGAAGACGAAGGGCATAAGCTTGGTCTTCCGATTGCGCATCATGCCGGTGTTGAAGAGACGACCGCCTGGGACGACATCAACTTTGGCACGCGCAGTATCGAACACTGGTATGGCATTCCCGATGCCGCGATGTCTGATCACGTCCAGAACTTCCCGTCGAGTTTCAACTACAACAACGAAACCGATCGCTTCCGTTATGCCGGACATCTTGTGGCGCGAAGCTGATCCCGAAAAGCTGAAAGAAGTTCTGGCGGGCATGGTGAAGGCTCACGTGAACTGGGTTCCCACGCTCGACATCTACGAAGCGAGCCGCGATCTTCAGCGAGCGCAAAGCCAGCCGTGGTTCGCCGAGTGGCTCCATCCGACTCTCGAAGAATACTTCCGTCCGAATGCGAAGAATCACGGCTCTTATTTCCTGGGCTGGACTTCTACGGACGAGGTGTTCTGGAAAGAGAACTACCGTATTTGGATGGGCGCGCTGCGCGATTTTGAACGCATGGGAGGCGTCATCGGTGCGGGGGATGACGCTGGGTTCATTTACCAGATTTACGGCTTCGGATTGTTGCGCGAGCTCGAACTACACCAGGAGGCCGGTTTCAATCCCATTAAGGTTATCCAGCACGCGACGGGTAATAACGCCCAGATACTCGGGATCGACAACAAGACCGGACGTGTCCGGCCCGGTTATGCGGCGGACTTGATCGTTGTGAATGGCAATCCGCTGGAGAATATGAAAGTTCTTTACCCGACCGGTGTCGAGACCATCAAGAACGGCCAACAGGTTCACGGAGGCGGCATCGAATGGACCATCAAGGATGGCTTCTGTTATCACGTGCCGACCTTGTCGAACGAAGTACGCGAGCTTGTCTCCAAAGCTAAAAAATCCGGGCACGAACCGTCTTCGCGTCCCACCGGTGGAAATTGAGCGGCATAATCGAAGTGTGCGAGCTGTTTGGCAACAAGTTGCGGTAGTCGTTCTCTGCTTCTTGGTTCTCGGCATGAGTGGGAGCAATCCGAAAATCACGATCACAACTACCGGATCCACCAACACGGTGGGCATGGAAGTAACGCTCGAGGGGGCCGAAGCCGCGACGATTCGGCCGCAAGCCGAAGCACCAAAGCAGGTCAAATTAAGGGCCACGGCGCTTGCCGAATTCACCAAGGCAATTGAGGCGGCCGGACCTCTCCACGCGCTTCCCGCGAATCACTGCATGAGGAGCGCTTCATTCGGCTCCGGCCTGTTTGTCTCGCGAGGAGATGACCGATCCCCTGACCTCAGTTGCCCGGAGCAATCGGACCCAAGAACGGCCGCGATAAAGAAACAGGCGGAAGAGCTATTGCAGGCGGCGCAAAAGGCGGGCGGTGTGCGCACCATGCGGCGTCGGATTTATTGAACCGCGGCCGCTGTTCGCGCCGCTCCGCTATCGGCGGGTTTCTTTCCGTCGTTCTGCCGCGCCTCCAGTTCATCGCTGAGTTTCAACCGCGGAATACCTTCCGTCCACCATTTCGGCGCCGGCTTGTCCATCAGGTAATAGTCAAAGAACTCTTTCATACGGACCGCATAGTCCTTCATGTTGACCGTCTTGAAGAGTCCGTGATTTTCGCCTTTGTACTCCAACATCACCACCGGCTTATTCAGACGTCGTAGCGTGTTGTAGTATTCAATCCCCTGGGTATGATCCACGGCGCCGTCCTTATCATTCGCCAGAATCAGCAGCGGCGTTTGCACCTGGCTGGCGTGATAAACAGGTGAGTTGCGGAGGTAGGCCTCCATCTGCTCCCAGTACCCGCCTGTGAAACGGCCTTGGCTGCTCTCGAAAATAGGTTGATTGGCGGTACCGGTATTCCAGTAAATCGAGCTATACATGCTCACCATGTCAGTCAGAGGCGCGCCTGCGATTGCCGCTCGAAATACTTTGGTTTGCGTGATTGCGAATGCTGTCTGATAACCGCCCCACGAATGTCCGTGCAGCGCGACTCTGCTTTCGTCGATGATGCCCGTCGCTTCCGCCGCTTTCAAAGCTGCGAGAATGCAGGCCACCGAAGAAGTGCCCGGATCGTTCACCTTATACGTAATATCGGGCGTAAGCACTGCATATCCGTTGCTCGTATAAAAGCCAACATTGAATCCACCTCCGGTCAAACCCGGAAAGGGATAACTGTTCCGGGTTTGCGACAGCTTCTCGTAAATGTAAACAATAGTCGGATACTTCTTGCCGGGTTGGTAATCGCCGGGGAGGTAAATCACGCCCTGCAACTTATCCCCTTTGGGACCAACGTACTCGACCATCTTGGTTCCCTGCGTCCATTGAAAGTTCTTCTGTTGTGGAGCGCCGGAAGTGACTCGCTTACCGCTGATCGGTTGAGACTGCGCGACATAATAATCCGCGAAGTCTGTCGTCGTTTCTCTGCTGTATAGAAACGTGTCCGCCTTCTTAGCCTTCAGCACGCTTGCGTATGCCGCCTCATCGAAGACCAGGCTGCGTGCTGTCGCGCTCCCCGGTTCTATGACAGTAATGCCATTCTTTTTACTCAATTGCCCATAGGTACGCACATATAAGGGCTTCGCTAAATCGAAGCCTTTGTCGTCGGGGTCCAGCTTCCAGATGGTCTGGTAACGGATTTTGTCGCGCTTTCCATCGCTCGTTACGTTAACGGCCGCGCCACCGTCTGCACCGATCTTCCAGATATCCCAGCCGTCCGAAACGAGCACGAATTTGCTGTCCTTGGACCAGCCCAAGGCCGGAGTAGGCGGCTTCACGATGTTGTGATCGTCCTCGGTGTTCACGAAGCTGGAGGCAACTCCTTTCGTCAGATCGTGAATTTGGCCATTCGTTAAGTCCGTGCTGAAGAATTCGCCGTCTTTGTAGTGCAGAACGTGTGTTCCGTCGGGTGAGATGCCCAATACCCAGCGCGCCTTCGTCAGGACGAGATCCCGCTTTCCGGTGCGCGGATCTACTTTGTAAACATCCTCATAGCGCTGACCGTTCAAGTTGCCTTGTAGTTCATATTCGCGAACATCAACGCCCAGGCCAAAGAGCCCGTCCGGCGAAAGAGACACGTCGCGCACGGAAGGATCGGCCAGCCGGAAGAATTGCTTACCATCCGGACGCCAAGAACACAGATAACTGAAATTCTTGTCCCGGTTCTCCTGGACTTGCTGCATGGACTGCAGCCGGCTATCTTTCCAGTGCCACACGGAGACGTCCGGCTTTTCATCCGCTTCATCCGGAGCTCTTATTCGGCTTTTCCGGCTTGGGCTTCAACTCATGAATGCCAAATGTCACCGCCGAAAGGTCCGCCATCCAAAACGGCCTCCGCTCGGGACTGATGCCCATTCCCGCCGGGAACGACGTGCTCTTTCTCCGGAGCAAATGTCAATTTTCTGGCGCGTTTCCTTCGCCGAAGTTTCGAAACGCCAACAGCGAGTAGACCTTGTCCTCCCACTTCTTGTCTTCTGTCCCGCGCAGAACAGCCAGCCCGTTGCCCTTGTCGGTCCAGTTGAGACCCCGATACGTGGCCTTCGCGCTGTCGAGAGCCGTTATTGTCCCGCTTCGCATGTCTCGCAATTCCACGCCGTTCCCGAGTTTGTCCGGGGCGTCCACTGTCCAGGCCAGCCAGTTCCCCGCCTTGTCAAATGCAAAATCGGAAACGTTGCCCAGGCTCAACTCTGTCCCGCTGGCAAGGTCCAGGAGAATGAAATCCGAGCCCTGCGGTTTGTCCTCCGGCTTCGCACCACTCGCGGCGGGCGGAGGCGTTGGCGCAGGCGCAGCAGCCGGCAGCACCGTACCGATGTAGCGCAAGTGCTGATGCTCGTTCACCGGAAAAGCCGAATCGCTTGATGCGATCGTATTCGGTCCTCTTCCCTGTCGCGAGTTCAACCAGCCACGAGCTTGTTCTCGACGGGCTTGTGCTGCCGGCGCAGCGCTTTCATTTCCGCACTATTGGGGCGCTGTTCAAACGCAAGCCATTTGGAGTCCTCGGAGAAGACCACGTCGCGTGGCGGTCCGCTGGGCGGGGGCGCGCCTACGGACGCGTAAGGATTAGGGCGGTCCACTTCCCCGATTGGAAACTTCTGTTCTTTCACGTCGGATAAATGCACAAGCACCAGTTCGGAGTTGCCTTCAATCTGCGCCAGCTTATATGCGAACCACTGTCCGTCGTTCGAGACGACCGGGCTCTGTATTCGCTTCCACGCCACAACGTCCTGGATTTTAAGCGGCGGCAGGTCTGCCGCAAGCGGCATTGCTGAAAAGCTTGCGACGAAGGCGAGAAGCGTGAGGAGCGTGCTGCGCATGCACGGGATGCTAGCATAATCGGGCGTACAGTAGAGCTCGAATTTGCATACTGAGAAAAGTCGATGGATAACTCTTCACCCACCTCTTCAACGGACCCGCAGACATCCACTTACGTTCGCTGGGACGAAGTTCCGGTCGAGCCGCTGAATCCCTTACTGAGTCGCCAGGTTGTCGTCGGCACCAATATCATGGTTGCGCGTGTCCTGCTGAAGAAGGGCTCTGTGGTCCCGATGCATCAGCATTTCAACGAGCAGGTTGCCTACGTCGAATCGGGCGCACTTCAGTTCACGATCGAAGGAAAGCAAGTAACCGTCCGCGCCGGAGAATGCCTCTGCATTCCACCAAATGTTCCGCATTCCGCGCTGGCTCTTGAAGACACCGTGGATATCGACTATTTCAATCCGCCCCGAGAAGATTGGCTGAACAAGACGGACGCCTACCTGCGGGGTTAATCGTCGAAGTCATCAATCCTCCGCGCTAGGATTGTCCCCATGGAAGCACACACGCCGAAGCATGAAGCGATCGGGAAATTCATCGGCCATGAAGAACAGGCGGTTAGCAGTTGGATCGTCCGGGCCAAAGACCGAGAACACGAGCCTGTCGTTATCCTGCAGGCCTGGAGAGACGACCAGGTAGAAGCGGAACCCGAGAAAACCCTCGAGATTCATACCCGGCAGGTGCGATTACACGATGATGAGCTGGACGAAGCAACGAAGACAATGATCCGGCGCTGGCTGGCTTCGTTGTAGCGGTTCGGTGCGCTAAACAGGACGCCCGACGATGTAACTGATCCGAACGCCCCCTCTTCGAGCCTTAACCCGGCCCATCTCCCACGTATACTTCTGGTCGATTCCTTTAACAAGACCGGCTAGCTCGGCCTCCGTATAGGAGCGAAGGTGAGACACCAGGCCATCCCAGCCGATGCTCAAGGGAAGAATCGGAACGATCCACGAGAAGAGCCACCAGGATAACCGCCAAGGGCGCATCCGGATCAACAGAAGTAAGACACCCGCAAAAGTGGCGGGAAAGGAAAGCACCACCTTCGCCAGCGACCTGTCCGTAACCTCGAAGATCGCGATCGGTTGGCGATTTCGGTAGGCATCGCGCAAGATTTGCGCAGCCATTTCGGGGCGGAAATGGTGGAAAGAGTTGAAGAGCGTACGTAGGCCGGTCAGGCTATCCGGCATCTCCGTTGCGTCCAGGGATTCGAGTCTCCCGGTAATCGCGCCGCCCGTCTTCGCCGAGAGCCCAGCCATAGCTGGTATGTCGGGGAACTTGTCGGTCGCCAACACGGGCACCTTGATGCCCTGGGCTGCGAGCTGGCGCTGAACCGGTATCATAGGTCCGCTTCCGCCTGAACACAAGTCGATGATTTGCCGAGAACCGGTTTCGCGCAGCACGCGCGAGATGATCGGGGCAATTACGGCCGCGGCTTCGCTATACTCCCACAAAGCGCGAAGCCATTCGGTTAGCGCACTGCGCAGGATCTTCGGATACCACGGCTGGTCGTGGAATTCGAAAAGGTGAAGACGTGGGATGGGAGAATCTTGCGCCATGCAAGTAAGTCGGAGCGTCGCATCGAAGTTTCAGTGCTACTTAGAACGGCAGAGAAATCTTAGAGGCTCGCTAAGGCAAAATACACGAGCGCCAGGAGCGTTCATAGAAATCCGCCACGATGCGAACTCTATCCTAGCAGTCGTCGGTGTGCATTCTTCGTCAAATTTTCAGTAGATTTCCTCTACTTTGGGATCGATATAGTTTGCGTGGCAGAGAGACGCAAAGATCCACGAACACCCTACATTTCTCGTGCCGAGGTTAGTTGGAACAACGGCAATGAAGAGGTAAGACTTTCCGGAATGATTGAGGATAAATCTGTTTCCGGACTAGGCATCCAGCTTGCAAAATCAATCCCGGTCGGAACTCCGATTACGGTACGATTTGGTGATCGTATGGCGGCGGGTGTTGTCCGGCGGTGCGTCAAGATTGGCTTTGGCGTTCTTGTCGGAATGTCCTTCGAGCTCGATCAGCGAAATGCTGCAGAAGGCAGCGAAATCACTGCTTGATTCCAGAGATCATCTTGCGTCCGCGATGAGGGATCCGAGCGGGCTCTTAACTCGACAGACGGTGGTCTGTACCATTCTGGCCGGCGGAGAGTCTAACGCTCCAGAGGTCAAAGTTCATTGCCATGAAGCTAAAGGATCTAAAGGACCGCTTGACTGATGCCGTCGAAACAGAGAACCCGCCCGGAACAACGTACTACGGAGCGGAATTAGACGAAGATGACGTGGAAACTGTCCGCGAACGCATGGACGAGACACTTCGAACGCACGAAGAAGCGGCAGGCAACAGCGACTTCCACAAAGCGCCTATCGCTCGCAGACGCACACCGTAGCCTTTTCTGACGGCACGAAGCACGCTGAGACGGGCAGTATCTAACTCTGTAGCCAGTGCCTGGCCGGAATACTCCTTATCTCCTTGGACATCAGCGCCGTCAATTGACGCAACTCTTCGAAGTCGAATTCCTGTATTGCCTTCTTGAACTGATCTGCGTCCAGTCTACCCGCTCGACGGAGCTGGTGAAGATTGTAGACTCGTTCGCGAATTCGAACTGCCGTAGATCAACCTCTACCATTGCTTGTTCCAGTTTCTAAGCTCTCGATCGATAATCCAACTGCGAGTTTCACGAAGAGGATTCTTCTGGTGCTGACGCTTAGCAGCAGACGCGGGCGCGATTAGCGGGCAGACATCGATGTGAATCGGCGAGCAGAAGGAAGATCAGCGAGCGATTGTCTGGTGTCCTACGTTACGGACATGCGTCGCATGCATCCCTGCCTTCCCGGCGAAGCGCAGGAGAATCCGGGGGAACAGCTTGTATACGCGAGAGGGCGGTGCCTCTCTTAGGAAGTCAAAGAAACGAGGCCCTTAGGGCTTTGCGGACGGCGGTTGCCAGAGCTCAATCTTATTCCCATCCAGGTCATAGATCCAGGCAAAATGACCGTAGGACTCGTTCATTCGTTTGGCGTCGATCTTTACTCCCTCTCCTTTCAACCGGTCGAGCAAAGCATCCAGATCGTCCACGATGTAATTAACCATGAACGGTGCGTGGCTGGGATCGAAATAATTAGTGGAGGCGGGAAAAACACTCCAAACTGTAACGTGTTCCTTTTGCGGGTCGTCGTGTTCGCGCCACGGAAGCATCACGCCCTCGCCTTTGTCAGCGAGTCCGAGATGCTTCGAATACCATTCGCGCATCTGATCACGATTAGCGGACTTGAAGAAGACACCGCCGATTCCAAGGATGCGCCCGCGCTGCTCGATTTTGACAGGCGGCTTCGACTTTTCAGGTTGCGGAGATTGCACTTCTTGTCCTCCTTTTGAGCAGGCCGGAATGAGCAACAGCGAGCCGAGCGCAATTGTGGTCCAGGGTATTCCTTGCAAGCGTAGATTATATAAGTTTCGATTCGGATGGAGAAAACCATTCCCTCTAGGTTCGCCGCGATTCACCCTCGCTCGCGCGATGGTCGCCAAGCACAACCCAAGCTCTGCTCCGCATGGGGCTTAAGCTAGGCTCCGGCAAGTTTCAGCCGTGGCTTCATTCCACTTAGGAGCCAGGGTAGGTGGAACGTCGGGCTTGAGGTACAGCGCAGGGTTTGAATAAGCTTTTTTCAGGGTTGAAACCACGTTGGTCTGCACAATGGACAGAATCGCGTTCAGCCCTGAAGTGGGAGTCTGCGGCATCGGGTAGTTTCCGTATTGCCCGTCTCCTGGCACAAATCTGAATTTATTGTCCAGGATGGCTACACCCTTGGCGACCACACGTTCGGAATCCGACTTTCCGGCGTTACCACATCGTTCACGGGGATCCGACCCATCTGCGTCCCTCTCTAGCGCATCACGAAGCCGCCATCGACCGAGATCGACTGACCGGTGATGTAGCTTGCCGCTTCACTGCACAGGAACAGAACGGTGTTCGCAATCTCTTCGGGACGGCCTTCGCGCTGCATGGGAACGAACATCTCGCGCATCGTTTTCAATGCCTCTCCTTGGCCGCCAGCCTCCATCTTGTCGACCATCGAAGTACGGATGAGACCGGGGCATACAGCGTTCACACGAATGCCGCGAGTTGCATACTCGAGAGCTGCACTCTTCGTGAAACCGATCACGCCATGCTTCGCCGCGTGATACGTCCCGCGCTGATTGCCCCCGATGAGACCTCCCAAAGAGGAACAGTTGACGATGGCGCCACTCCCTTGTTCCCGCATCACCTGCAGCTCGAACTTCATGCAGCTCCAAACGCCACGTAGATTGACCGCCATGACGCGGTCGTAGTCATCGCGAGGTGAATCGGCGGTCTCGGCAAGGACGTTCTGAATGCCCGCGTTGTTGAAGGCCATGTCCAGGCTGCCGAACTTCGCAACCGTCTGCTTGACCATTGCTTCCACTTCCTCGTCCTTCGAGACGTCGCAGCAGATCGCCAGAGTTTTGAAGCCTTTGTCAGCCAGCTCCTTCGCCGCGGCCCGAACTTCCTTCTCATTCACATCCGCCAAAGCCACGGAGGCTCCCGATTCTGCAAAAGCCTTTGCTGTTGCAAACCCGAGTCCTGACGCCGCACCAGTGACAAGCGCTACCTTGCCTTCAAATGAAATGTTCATCTTCTTCCTCTCGTGTCCGATTTTTCTGATTCCGGCACCGTTCGCCGTCCTCGATCACATCTTCAACACTAGTGAAAGAGGCGATACTTTGCTTTACCTAATTCTGCCGATTGTTTGCCTGATTCTGTTTGGGTGAGAAACTTCCGGCAAAAGGGGCTAGGCTCAAAATGGGAGTTTTAGATGCCTGCTAAGACGAAAAACGTTGTCCGTGTTGAACCAGGCGTTCTTGAGGCGCGGCGCGAACTTGCCCGCCGTATCGCATCGATCACGGGCGGTGGAGGGGAGCATGTAACGGCTGTTCCCGGAGTAGTTCTTTACCAACGGGACCAGCCGACACCGTGCTATCGAGCGTCCTATGAGCCAAGTCTCAGCATCTTCGTGCAAGGGCGAAAGCATGTCATTCTCGGAGAAACTGAGTACGTCTGCGACTCGGGGTCATTTCTCCTGTCCTCGATCGACGTGCCTGCAAAGAGTCAAATCGTAGAAGCTTCGCAGAAGACGCCGCTGCTGGTCATGTTTCTGCGTTTTGATATGCCAATGGTTCGGGACATGCTTTCCCAACAAGAAGACCTGCCAGAGGCCAAAGCCGCCCCTCATCGACAAGGTCTGGCCGTGGGTGACACTACGCTCGGACTGCTCAGCGCTTGCATTCGGCTGCTCGATCTCCTGAATACTCCCGAAGACATTCCTTTCCTTAGCCCGCTGATCCAGCGCGAAATCATCTACCGTCTGCTCAAGACTCCGCAGTCTGGCCGCCTGAGAGCTATTGCGACCAGCGGAGACCTTGTGCAGCGAACTGCAAGAGCCATCTCATGGCTGCGTGCCAATTTCACGAAACCTGTTCATGTCGAAGAACTTGCTAATACAGCGCGAATGGGTATTTCCACCCTCCATCACCAATTCCGCGCATTGACGTCCATGAGTCCGTTGCAATACCAGAAGATGCTCAGGCTTCAGACTGCGCGAGAGCGGATGTTGATGGACGGCTTGGATGCGACAACTGCGGCCTACGAGGTTGGATACGAAAGCATCAGCCAGTTCAGCCGTGAGTACAGCCGTTGCTTCGGCCTTCCGCCGATTCGGGACATTCGAGCCCTGAAATGGGATGGCATGACACGTAAGGCAAGTCTCGGGTGATTGGGTTCACGCAATCGCGGAGTCAGGGCAAATGTAGTCGCTCCGAATAGCGCGTACGTGAGGCGCGGATTAAGCGCTAACGGGAATCTGAGCGCAGATCGGCCGCATAGATCAAGAAATACGGCCTAGCGTTTAGTTTCCGAATTGCGATCGGATTGTCGGGAATCCGGAAATTAGCGCCATTTCCCGGATTGCCCGTCGTTCGGCAACTGGTCTGCAAAGGTAAAAGGAATGCTTTCGGCTGACAATCTGGTCCGCAACTGACGACGTCGAGAATAGCCATAATGGTTCAGCCGGAACTGAAATATCTACTTTGCACGGATGTGGACGATCTAGTCACCTACCGCCCTCGTAACGAAGCTTTCACGCTCTTCGTTCAGGCCATAGTAGGGCCACGCGGCGCAGATGGCGAAGAATCGTTCGGACTCAATATTTGCAGTTCGGACTGGGTAAAGCAGAACTGTAACGAACCGATGCTTGGTCTGCATCTTCTGATTGTTCCGTCCTACAACTACGATGAAATCGTTCACTTCGTGTCGAAAGTTGTGACGTCGTGTCAGGCCGAGACTTGGCATGCATGCGCTCTAAAGCTTCAGCGACTTGGCAGTTGGGAGTTTGAGGATTACGACGAGCTACGCGGAGGTTCGTAAGACAACGCGAACGGCTGGCGGTGCTTACGGAACGGCCCTTTTAGCAAGTCTTCTGCAGCGGGAGGGTGGCTGCGAGTCAGGGGGCTTGCAGCATTGCGTCCGAGTTGGTCCCGAGCGGTCGGCCATTCGGTAACAGGACGGTATGAACGGACCCGTACCAGTGGTTCATAGTTCCAATTGACGGTTTGCCCGTCACCCGAGAGATAAGAGATAAAAGGTGCCGAATACAATGAGAGGCCTATGCGTAGTGGCTCTTCCACCGGAAATGTTGGTCGGTGCGCTTCTCCGGGACAACGAATACGGTTGGAAGCTCTCAGCATTTCCGGCAGCGCTCGCCGCCGCCGAGAAATATGAACTCGCCTGTCTAGGAGGGCAACTCCAATTCCGGGTTGACAGTTCGGTGGCGAGGCGTATTGGTGCAATGCGGATTCATCTAAACGCACGCCCGAAGAAGGTTGGCGCGACTATGTTACGCGCTCCTGCAAAGAAGTCAGAGACAAGTTCACCGAACTGGTGAGGGATCTGGATGTTCAGAGGCTCATGGCCGAATGGCCGACGCTCTCCACACTTCTGAGTGGTCGTGATCCAGAGACTGTGTTGTTCTTTGTTGCCTACTTCGTAACTGAGCAGGAGTACCTTGCTCTTTGATCAGGCTGAGTGTCGTCCCAGTTCCTGGATCGTCGGCCATCCGGAAATTAGCTGCGCAGATTGCCCCTCGCGGTGAATGGTCGATATGCAGTTTGCCCGTTCGGGCTGGACCGCTTCTCCTCTCATCAGTCAAAAAAGCGCTCCGAATCAGACTGTGGAATCAGATGCGACCGTTCGAGAGGCATATCCGGCCTCGGCCAGGGTACTTCGAATCTTCTGCAATGTTCAACTAGCTGCGGTTGGAAGCGGACCATCATCGTACGGCATGAGCACGCCGTCATAAAGCACCTGCGCGCCCTCGTTCCAGATTGCACACGTAAGGGCTGCTCCTGCGGTACCCTTCGACATTGTTGCCTCGTTTAGAGGGCCGCTTGCGGTCAATCGGGCTGCAACAGGCTTCGCCAGTCACGAGCACTATCAACTGAGGATCTCGCGGGTGTCCGTCTTGGAGGTCTGTCGAGGATAACGACTCTATATCCTGCTCCCTCTACGAGACCATGATTACCAATTTTCCAGAAAATGGAACGGGGTGACCAGTTAGAAGCGGCAGAATTAGCCGAGGGTCAGGCCGTTATGGAACTGCGGAAATCGAAGTCTTGCTGGGCTTTGCGAGCTGGATGTTGCATAACGCGGCCATGATATGGAAAGCCGTGTCGTGCGGCAACTAGATCCAGATCCAACAGGCACTTTTCCTGGATGGGCTGGCTGTCTCTCCAGAAGAATTTGGAACCCGAGAAGTCCCTTCATTCTCTTTACCTTACGAGAAGAATAAAAGCGAAGAATATGATTTGGCGTCCCCAAGGGGATTCGAACCCCTGTTATCGCCGTGAAAGGGCGGTGTCCTAGGCCAGGCTAGACGATGAGGACGCTACTCTAGCGCTCTGATCTTTCTCAGGGTACCAGATCGAATTCAAATCTGCGATCAGAGGGAATGCAGATAGGCGAGAACGTTCGCTTTATCGTCCGCGCTCAACGTGGTCTCGTAGGGTGGCATTCCGCCGCCGCCTTTATTGATCTGTGCCAGAACGCTCGCTTCGCTGACGGGACTGCCGTTCTTCAAGGTCTTGCGCTTGAAGAGTCCCTTCATCGTTGGCCCTACCCCACCCTCGGCCCCGGTCACGTTGTGGCATTGAGCACACATATTGCCCTCAAAAACATCTTTGCCCTTGGCAGCATCACCAGCGCCTCCGCGGACAGTTGCCGCGAGGCCAAACAGCAAAACGCCAGATAGCGTGAAAGTCGTTACAGAAGCTAATTTTCTTTGAGTCATCGTGGATCTCCCCGCCCTAAGACCACAGAGCTGTCGGTGAATTTCAAATTATCGTACGGTCAATCGGATAGACGCTACCGGAATCGGCAGGATACGTTATATGAGCAGATCTTAACACTAGAAAACTTTCATCTGGCGGACACGAGCGTCCAGACCGCCGGCTTTGTACCGCGACCGGTTTCCGTACGTCCATTCGTTTCTAACTGGGCGATAATAGACCAATCCGGCTGTCTCTTGCAATTTCGGCAAGCCAGTCCAGTCCCCTCGGGTAGGTACAACATGGCTCCACGTTGGTCCGAGCGCGTCTCGGTCTCGGTGCGTTCACTCTTTCATCTCTTTGCGTCCGTCTGTCTTCCGCTCGGCTGTCTCCTTTTAGGCGCGCATCCCAGGCGCGGCTGCCGAGGCGCCAATCCCCAACATGACCGTCCGGCCGGTCATCGGAAAGCCGGAGCTGTTCCCCGAAGACCAGATCAAACCCGGAATGAAGGGCGTCGCGTGGACAGTGTTCCAGGGAAACACGCCTGAGCCCGTACCGGTCGAAATCGTCGGCATTTCAGCCAATATGTGGGGACCGCGACAGGACATTATCGTTGCCAAACTGACGGGAAAGGCAGCGCAGACGAATGTCGCTGGCGGCATGAGCGGCAGTCCTGTTTACATCGACGGCAAACTTGTCGGCGCGATATCACTACGCCTGAGCGTTTTCTCCCCAGACGCAATCTGCGGCATCACTCCGATCCGGCTCATGCTCGAGGTCAACGACTTCGATCAGACGCGACCTTCGGACAGCAAGACGCCGAACACGATCGATCACACGACGGCTGGCACAAATACGTCAGCCCTCAACGGTGTACCGCAAATGCCTATGATGACGCACATTGCGACTCCGGTGACGATGTCCGGGTTCAGCGAAGAGGCGGCTCGCAATTTTTCACCCGTGTTCACCCAAATGGGTATGCCCGTTGCCCAAGGCGGGGTCGGCGGCTCTCTGAATTCGGACAAGATGGCGGCAGATTGGAAAACCTCCTTGCGGCCTGGCGACAGCGTGGCTGCCGTGCTCGTGTCGGGCGATATGGCAATGACCGGCGCCGGTACCGTCACTTACAACGACGGGAAGCGAGTCCTGGCCTTTGGTCATCCGCTCTTCAATCTCGGACCGGTAAATATGCCGCTTGCCAAAGAGGAGATCGTCACCACCTTGGCCTCTTCTTATACCCCAACGAAGATGGGCAACCCGTCCGAAGTAGTAGGAGCGCTTCACCAGGACCGTCACAGTGCGATCGGAGGCGAACTCGGAGCGACCGCCCAGATGATCCCGGTTACGATGCATGTGAAATCGTACGACTCGTCAGATAAGGTTCGGACATCGAAAGATTTTCATTTCGGCGTGTTCGTGGACCAGAAGTGGACGCCGTACCTGATGATGGCGACGCTGTTTAACTCGATTTCGAATCTCAACGATTTCTCGGAAGAGGCAACCTACCGGCTTCGCGGTCAGCTCCAGGTGGAAGGCCAGCACCGGATCGACATCACCACCATGCAGGCGCCTGCCGGAACCCAGATTCCGACCCCCATGCTGCTCGCAGGATGGTGGGGCGACAAGTTCAACCGGCTTTACGTCAATTCGAACAAGCTTCCGAAACTGGATTCGGTTGACGTCTCAGTGGATCTTCTGCCTGAACGGCGTATTGCGCAGATTGAATCCGCATGGATTGCCGACAACAAAGTGACGCCCGGGACGGAAGTGCCGGTGAAAGTCTTCCTGAAGCCTTACAAAGGTGACCGGCTGGAACGAACCGTCAACGTGAAGATCCCGGCCGGGCTCACGCGCGGCGAACACCAGATTCTCTTCAGCGATGGCGAGACGCTGAGCCGATTCCAGAACATTGCAAGTTCACTGAATCGTATCGAAGACATCCCGCAAACGGTCGCGCTGCTGAACGATGAACGAAAGAACAATCGGGTCTACGTATCGCTGATCGAATCACAACCGACCGTCTATTCGGACGAGAAGGTGCTTCCCAGCCTGCCTGCTTCCGTGCTCAACGTGATGCAAAGCGGGCGGGCAACCAACCATCAGTTCGTCAGTTCGCCGGAGAGTGCCCATGAACAGACGTCGGTGCCGTTCGATGTAGTCGTGACGGGCAACTACTCGCTGAAAATCTTTGTGAACTAGAAGGTCTTCAATCCCCATTAATGCTTACCATTCCGGCTCTCCGGCGGTACGCGCCATTGTGCGCATTCCTGATCGTCTGCAGTTCGGCTTTTGCCGTAGAAACACACGTATGGGACCAGTCCAGCCAGGCTGAATTCGCTCGTGGAACGACTAAGAACATTTCGATTCGAAGCGATGGACATGTTTCGCTTGCGCCGGCAACGAAGGAGCTGGACAGCACCTCGATTCCATACCTCTGGGCCGTCGTTCAAGACTCCAAGGGAACCGTTTACTACGGAGGCGGAGCTCCAACCGGCGCGACGCACGAAGATTCTGGCCCTATCGCCGAACGGGAAGCCGCGCGTGTTCGCCGAAGTTCCCGGGCTGGAAATCCATGCGCTTGCAGTTGACGCGCAGGATCGTGTTTACGCCGCGGTCTTACCGGACGCCAAGGTCTATCGAATCGATTCGGCCGGCAAGCCGCAACTTTTCTTTGATCCCAAAGCGAAATATGTCTGGGCCATGCATTTCGATCGTTCCGGCAACCTGTTTCTCGCGACGGGTGACGCCGGAATCATCTATCGTGTTACGCCGGACGGAAAGGGAGAGAAGTTCTTCGATTCGGAAGAGACGCACGTGCGGTCCATGGTCACGGACGGCAATGGCAATCTGATCGTCGGCACAGAGCCAAGTGGCCTGGTTCTCCGTATCAGCCCGAAGGCCCAGAGCTTCGTGCTGTACGAGACGGGCAAACGCGAAGTCACGGCTGTTGCAGAGCATGAGGGTCTGATCTACGTTGCGGCGGTGGGCAATAAGGTCGCTCCAGCCGCAGTGACCGGACCTCCGCCGGTGCTTCCGTCCACCCCGCCTGCGGCCAATGCAGCAGGAACTCCGCGCGCGGGAACGAATCCGCCGAGTCTGCCGCCTTCAGTGGGGTCTCTGAGTGCCTCCATCAGCGGCGGTTCTGAGGTATATCGGATTGCCAAAGATGGTTATGCCGAGCGCATCTGGAATTCCTCTACCGACGTCGCTTACGCAATTTCCTTTGACGCGGCGGGAAAGCCGCTGATCGGAACCGGCAACAAAGGAATCATCTACCGCATCGATTCCGACCAACTCTCGACGCAGTTGCTGAACATGCCTCCTACCCAGATCACGGCGCTTCTTCCCGGGAAAGGAGGCTTGACCTATGTTGCCACCGGCAATGTAGGCAATCTCTATTCGCTGAGTAGCTCGTTCGAGTCAACGGGTTCGCTGACTAGTGAAGTATTGGACACGCATGATTTTGCCTATTGGGGCAAAGCCCACCTCACCTCGACACTGCACGGGGGCGGACGTCGCTTCTTGAGGCGCGCAGCGGTAATCTGAACAACCCAGGTAATAACTGGAGTCCCTGGACGAAGGTGAGTGTTCCCAAAGAGGGCGGTCAGATCGAGGCGCCTCCGGCCCGCTTCCTGCAGTACCGGGTCACGTTGAACTGTTCGGCCAACGCGTCCTCGCCCGAGTTGAGTGCAGTCGATATCGCTTATCTGCCCAAGAACATCGCGCCGAAGGTTGGGGCCATCGAGGTGGCGCCCGTTCAACTACCGGCAGCCGCCGAGCACCTCGTCCCTCGAGCGCTCCGCTTTGCCGTCCGGCTCTCCGTCCACTCTGACGCTGCCCGCAGTTGGGCAAAGGCGCTCGAATGCTGGCGGGAGCCTGGAAGCGGCGGGCAGTTCAACGCTGCAGTACAGCAAGGGCGCAGTTACGTTGCGTTGGAGCGCGAGCGATGCAAACAGTGATCCGCTTGTTTTCACCGTGGAGCTTCGCGGCAAAGACGGTGGGGCATGGCGTCGCTTGAAAGAAGACCTCTCGGATCGTTTTTACACGTTCGATAGCGATGCCTTTCCGGACGGCGAGTACATCGCGCGGATCACAGCGCACGATGCTAAACGGCAACATCCCATCCGAAGCGCTGACGGGCTCGCTCGAAAGCGACCCTTTCACCATCGACAATACTGCGCCGGAAATCCTGAATCTGAAGGCAACAGCGGCAACGAACTCGAAAGTTCAGATTACGTTTACGGCCAAAGATGCCTTGAGCTGGATCGACAAGGCCGAATACTCCCTAAACGGAAGTGATTGGATACTGCTGAATCCGGTGAACAAGGTGACCGACTCTCAATCCTTGAACTACCAATTCGAAGCGCCCGCCGGTGAAACGATCGCGGTTCGTGTGTTCGATGAGGACGACAACGTGGTGGTGAAGCAAGTTCCCGCTCCGTAACTGGTCGAGGGACAGAGACGTTACTTGGCTGAAGAGGTGTTGCTACTCTGAACGTCGCTCGACACCTGCGGAAGTACGTACGAGAAGATTTGGGAGACGGCATAGGGCTCGGGCTCGTCCGAACCGAATCCGTGTCCTTCATGAAGAAACAGGTCGGAGAAACTTTCGGATTGAGAGGCCTGTTCGAAGCTCGAGGCCGTACTCGTCAATACACCTGACTGCCCGGGATCTTCTGCACTTGCCGCCGCGGAGCGCAGATATTGAGCGATAGTCGCCGTGTTCTTCTGAAATTGTGCCGGACTGTTTCTGCTGAGAGTCTCGAGCCCGCTGAAAAGCTGGGCGCGGTCCGAGATACTGGCAATGTCGATGCTGGCGTCGCTACCCGAATGAGCCGCTGGCGAATACCCCACATGACCCAACGGCGCTCGCCTGCCCTGTTTGGGAGTGATTTACTCCGTCCCAGAGATATGTTCCCAGACCTGAGGTGTAGACCGCGCTCATCTCGAATAATCGGAACGGATAGTTTCGTCCTGTAATTGGGTGCAGGTCCGTCCGGGAAAATCTCTTCAGTATAGTGAAGTAAAGCCCAGCCTCTCCCCTAACATTGATGAGTTTTCTCGCTGTTTCACATGGGTGACGCGGCCGCAAGCCAAGCTACCGCACGCGTTTTGCCGTTCCGCGAATCGCTCGCTCGCGATGATCGGCATTTCACTCGTAAACATGCTCGTCGCCCTCGACCAGACGGTGGTGAGCACTGCGCTGCCTTCTATCGTTTCCGATCTGAAGGGCTTCGAGTATTACGCCTGGATCGTTACCTCCTACCTTCTCGCATCGGTAGTAACGGTTCCGGTGTTTGGCAGACTCGGCGACTTCTTCGGACGCAAGCCGTTTGTGATCGCCGCCATCACGACCTTTACAATCGCATCGGTGCTATGCGGATTCGCGCAATCGATGCAGGTTTTGATCGTCATGCGCGCGCTTCAGGGCATGGGCGCAGGCATGATGGTGGGCACGGCGTTTGCGTCTATCCCCGACCTGTTTCCCGATCCGCATTCTCGAGTTCGTTGGCAGGTCGTCATGGCTGGAGCATATGGGATCGGTACTGCCGCCGGTCCATCCCTGGGCGGACTCTTGAGCCAACATTACGGTTGGCGATCGACGTTCTTGATCAATCTGCCCGTCGGGATCATTAGCCTTGCTTGTGTGTTCGTTTATCTTCCCTTCTTTCGCCACGAGCATGAGAGCAAGGTCGAGATCGATTGGGGAGGCGCGGCGTTGGTCTCCGTTGCTCTTGGCAGCCTGCAACTGTTCGTCGAGCTGTTACCAAAGAGCGGCTGGAGCGTCTCGAACCTCGGCTTGATAGTTCTTTTTGTCCTCTCTTCGGGAACGTTGTTGTGGTGGGAGAAACGTGCGAGTCACCCTATCATTCCTCTCGATCTTTTTCACGATCCGAGCCTGAACGTAGTGTTCCTTCTATCGCTTCTGATCGGGTTTCTGATGTTCTCGCTGATATTTTTCGCGCCGCTTCTATTGCAGGGCGGATTCGGACTAACTCCTCAACGAGCAGGACTCCTGGTCACGCCACTCGCTGGTTGTATCGCCTTCGGCAGTATCTTCAACAGCCGCGTTGTTACGCGTTTGTCGAACCCCACGCACATGCTGACGGCCGGCTATTCATTGATTGCGGTTTCCTGTCTGGCCCTGAGCCTTATTGACCTGTCGACTTCGTATTGGATTCTGGGTGTCTCGATGCTGACCGGCGGCGTCGGGATGGGTTTCATCTTCAACAACCTGAATGTATTTGGGCAGGAACTGGCCGGCCAAGGCCGCTTCGGCATCACAACAGCCGTAATTCAATCCACCCGCATGGTGGGCGGAATGCTCGGCACCGCTCTGATCGGTACCTTTGTGACGAGCACCTATATCGCTCGGGTTCCGGCTGCGCTCGCTCGTGCGGCGGGGCATCTGCCGCGCATCCCTCGTGAACCGGCTGCAGAATCCGGAAATCCTGGTCGACCGCCATGCGGGAGAACTGGTTCTCGCACACCTGGGCAATGCCGCCGCGCAAGCGTCTCTGCTTCTGCCAGTGCTCCGGCGAGTCTTCGTCACGTCCATCCATGTGGGCTTCGCTTTGACGGCACTGGCCGCACTGGCAGGCATCTGGCAAGTACGGCGCATCGCCCATATGCGATTCCATCCAGTTGCCGTGGAGGCCATACCGGTGCTCGATTAGCCCACCGAATCCCGCTCTCTTCTCAGGCTCTTACACCTGTCGGCATCAGAAACTTCTGAGTCGGCCTCGAAAATAAAGAGAGAACAGTCAGCGCGGCCACTCAGTTCAAGGCGGCGGCTTTGAACAGAATCCAGCAATGTGACGAGGAGCGAGGCGGGACGAATACGCTCGGCGATGTCGAACATCGAAGGCTCGGATTCCGATCGACTGACCCAATCGCTTTTAACGGCCGCATTGGACGACCCTCAGTCCGGGCTGCTCATTCTGGACGCTCAACTCCGGCTGTTGCACGCTACCAGCCGGGTACATTCCTTGCTTGGGACTCAGCATGAAGGAGCCTCTGGACGATCTTGACGTCCATGGTCTGCTCGCCCGGTCAGCGCTCGATTCGGCATCGGTAGCTGCGGCAAAAGAACAACTCGGGACGGCGATCTCTCGATACCGCTCGGCGGTTACCTTATACGCCGGCACGCGATCGGTCGATTCAGATGCGCGTAAGAGGCATCGGCGAGGACTACCGAGTCGTCTCCTTCAACGCGGAGCCAGTCCGGCACGAGGGAGGAGCGGAAACTCAATTTGCAGCTAACGATTCACTGACCGCGGCTGGCTACCCGCCGCTCGTTTGAACTGGCGGTATCGGAAGCTCTCGAATCGACTCCCAGCATTCCTGTCGCCGTGATCCTGGTTGATCTCGATCGCTTCAAAGCGGTTAACGACACGCTGGGCCATGCGGCTGGAGATACCCTGCTCCGACTCGCTGCCGAGCGCTTGAAAGCCTCTACCCGCAAGAATGACGTGGTTGCGCGTTTGGGCGGCGACGAATTCGCCGTGCTCATCCATCCCGCGCCAACACTCGCCGAACCGACGAGAATCGCATCACGCATCCTCGACCTGGTCCAGAGAACGTACCTTATTGAGGGCCAACTCGTGAACGTCGGTACGAGTATGGGAATCGCGCATTCATCTACCGACGGCAAAGACTGTACGAGTCTTCTCAGGAGTGCCGATCTTGCCCTGTATCACTCCAAGTCGGCCGGCCGCGGAAACTTCCATTTCTTCGACGCACAGATGGAGCGCAAGGCGCAGGATCGCCGGACCAGTGAATTGGAACTTCGACGTGCGTTAGCACTGCGCCAACTCGAGGTTCACTATCAGCCGCAGGTAAATACCGAACGGAATCAGCTTGTCGGATTCGAGGCTCTGGTCCGTTGGCGCCATCCGGAACGAGGATTGATTCCTCCCGGCAACTTTCTCCCACTGGCGGAAGAAATCGGCCTTATCGGTCCAATCGGCGAATGGGTTCTCCGGACCGCTTGCCGCGAAGCAACCAAGTGGCCGACGGACATCACCATAGCTGTCAACGCTTCGCCGCTACAGTTCGACGCAGGCAATTACGCCCATGTCGTGCACAAGGCCTTGCAAGCGACAGGTTTACCCGGCGAAAGACTCGAGATCGAGGTAACGGAAGGAATCCTGCTACGCAACGATGAGGTCATTCTCAACACTTTGAGAGATTTGCGCGAGTTGAAGGTGCGCATCGCAATGGACGATTTCGGCACAGGATATGCGTCTCTGAGCCAGTTAGCGCGCTTTCCCTTCGACAAGATCAAGATCGACCGCTCTTTGGCGGGATTTGAAGGCGAGAACATCAAAAAAAGAGCCATTGTGCGCGCCATCACTGCCCTTGGAGAAAGCCTCAGCGTTTGCACCTTGGCTGAGGGCGTGGAGGATGCGGCCCAGGTCTCGCAGGCTGCAACAGGATGGCTGCCACACCGTGCAGGGCTACTTCTACGGCAAGCCGATGCCGGCGAGTGAGGCCTCGGCGTTGATCGCGCGCATGAGTCTATCGTCCCAACGCTAATCAGTTTTCTAAACCAGGAAAGAAAATCTTTACAACAACTATGAGCCTTTACAGACTCGTTTATTGCAGTCGCAATCGGATCTCAGGAACTGGTCCGGAGGTCACCGAACAGCTGCAGGGTATTCTTGCCAGTTCTCGGGTGAATAATGGTCGTGTGGGAATCACCGGCGCCCTACTTTATAGCGCTGGTAACTTCGCACAGGTGCTGGAAGGGCCTTTGAGCTCAATCGAGCAAACGTTCGAGATGATTCAACGCGATCCTCGCCACAGCGAAGTTGTCGTCATTCAGAGCGGCCCAACCGCCGCACGTGATTTCCCCGAATGGTCGATGGCCTTCGCCGGGAACAACGATGTCGCAAGCATGCCTCTGGCAACTGCCGCTTTCGAAGCTGTGTTCGCCAACACCGTTGGATCGGGAGAACAGATGCTTTCCGTTCTTCGCGACTTGATCGTACGCGAAGAAGACTGGGTATTGCTGGACGCTGCTTAGTGAGACAGGGCCGGGGCTATGCGCCGGCGAGCTGGTACATGTAGTCGATGTGAGAACGGGCGGCGCCGTCATATCCCTGGATTTTCGGATTTGTGGATTCAATGACGTAGTACTCATTCGGCGCGTGCGCGCCGTTTCCATGTCCGAGACCAAAGTGAATCGCCGCTAGCTTCAACGGTTCGCCGGTGAATATATATCCGGGCCACGATCCGGCTTGCCGGGGCCACACGATGGGATCGATCCCGTATTTCTCTGTAGACCGCTTCCTCGGCTTTGACAAACGGCGAGTCGGGCGAGGTTGTATTGGGATCATAGCCGCCCGTCATATTGACTTCGATATCCTTGAAACCCTTCTTTGCGAGATGGGCTTTCACGAGTTCCAGCGTACCGCTTGCAGTCATATCCGGAACCAGTCGCATATCGATCTTCGCAACTGCTTTGTGGGGAAGGATGGTCTTGCCGCCAGGACCGGTATAACCGCTTACAAGTCCTTCGATATTGATGGTTGGTTGTGATGCCAGGAGTTCGAGCGACTCCAGATAATCGACATCGTGTACCCAGTGGGATACTCCCAACTGCTTCTTGACAGTCGCTTCGCTCTGGCGCTTGGAAGCCTCGCGGATCATCGCCTTCTCGGTTGCCGTCAGTTTGCGAGCCTTATCGAAGAAGCCTTCGACAGCAGGCGTATGACCATCGGGGCCGACCAGAGTGGCTAAAGCCATGACCAAACGCCAGGTCGGGCTGTCTACTCGAGCCTCGTTGCTTGAGTGCAGATCTTCCTTAGGACCTCGGCCCCAACGCTCGGAACTTGACACAAGCTCAAGCTCGACTACGCCCTTCGCTCCAAGGCTCATCGTCACCGACCCCTCCAGACCTTGCGTAGCCGACGGGATAAACACACCCGAGCACTTTTTAAATGCAGCTAGAATGTCGGGACGATGTACGATCTGCTGGAAATGAGGAGATCCGATCTCCTCTTCCCCTTCCGCCACGAACACGAAATTCACGGGAGGTCTTTTTCCCTGCAGCTCTTGATAGCGCTTAACGCGAACAGCAGTGCCGATTCCGGTCCTTTGCTGTTGACGGCACCCCGACCGACGAGACACTTGCCGAGATTAGGTTTATCGATTAAAGCGGCTTCGAAGGGAGGTGAAGACCATTCGGAAGGATCAACCTGCTTGACGTCATACATGAAATAGACGCCTACGGTCTTGGGAGCACCGGCATCCAAAGTTGCGAAGACACCGGGGTGCCGATCGGTAGGAACCTTCGTGACGTGATCGAACCCAACCTCTTTCAGAAGGGTCATCATCATCTCGCATCCTTCCGCCATGCCACGGTCCTCGGCCGCAATCGAAGGCTGTTTGATCCAGTCCTGAAGCCGTTTCACGGCTCGGTCGTGTCCCTTCTCGATTTCCTTGTAGAGTGACTGGACGTCATCCGACGGAGCAGCAGAAAGATCGCTCGTACGCAGGTTAGAGGCGGCAATTCCTACAGCGGAGTTCCGAAGAAAGTTACGACGATCCATGTGCAATTAGTGTAATCGCAGAAACGAAGGTAACGCCCTCAATTTAACTTGAGCACCTGGATAAGAACTTTGAATTGGACAGATCGCAGCCGGTGAACTTACAACATCACCAGTTTGTGATCGATCCGTCGGGCCGGAAATACGTTTGAGCACGTGCAGTAACGGGCTCGGTAATCTCCGCTATGAGCTTTAGCTGACTCATGTCCAACCGAACCCCTAAGCCGGGCCGATCGTTCGGATGCAGCTTGCCGTTCTTGAAATCCAGGCACTCTGGCAAATGAGGTAACGTACGCCCCTGGAAGTTGTACTCCATCAGAACCGGACCGGAGAAAGTTCCAAGGCAGTTGACCAAAGCCGCGGTTGCAATCGGACCAGTGAAATGGGGCACGATACCGACAAAGTGCGTTTCGCAGATCGCCGCGATTTTCATCATCTCGGTGATCCCTCCCACGTTGGGTAAGGTCGCTCGAACATAGTCGATATCGTGGTTCTCGACCAGTTTGTTGAAATCCCACCGATAGCCCCACTCTTCGCCCGCAGCGATAGGAACTTTCACCGTCCGTCGGAGTATCGGCAGATCTTCCCGGAAAGCCTCGTCTCTCACCGGATCTTCGACGAAGAAAGGCTCGAACTCTTCAATCAACTGACACCCGTGAATGGCATCCGAGAGATCGAAGCGTTGATGAAAATCGACGGTCCAATCGCCGTCTTTGCCCACTCCTTCACGGGCTTCCTGGCACTGTGAACGGAGTTTGTGAAGCCGTTCACGAGTGTTGAACGTGGTATTCGCGGGAGCATCGGCAGCGCCCATGCGAAACGCGCGATAACCCGCCTCGACCGTGAGGCGAGCACGTTCCTTGACGCTCATCCCGGGTTGAATACCGGGAATGACGCCGGCCGTGTTGTAGCACTCGCAATAATTGCGAACCATGCCACCTAAAAGCGCGTGGACAGGGAGATTTTGGACTTTTCCCCTGATATCCCAAAGCGCGAGATCGAGCGCGCCGATAGCATCAACCTTCTCGCGTCCGGGCGGATAGAAGAAAGCGCGCGCCATATCTTGCCAAAGTCGCTCGGTGTGGTGAGGATCTCGCCCGATCAGGCGTCCCGCGCACTGCTCAAGAAGATCTTTTGACCCACCCTCGCCGACGCCCGTGATCCCGGCATCGGTCTCAATCGTGACCACGTGGTCGCTCTGATTGAAGAGCGGGTTGGGATTAGGAGGCAAGTAAACACGCACCCGCGTGATCTTCATTTTGGGAAGAGCCACGGCTTTCGTCAGCGCGGGAGCCATCATGCCCGATGCAGCGACGGTTGACAGCTTGCGGAAAAAAATCCGGCGATCCATTTGTTATCTCGTCCGTTCCAATGTAATTTCTGTCAAACGAGCTATTTTGCTGGCTCCGACAGAAGGTAGTAGTCGTAAGTAAAGTTCCATTTCGCTTCCGCTCCTGCCTCAACGTTAAGAGCGACAAAAGGTTCCAACGCGAAGACAGTCCGAATCGACCACACGCTGACGCTATCAAGCGGATGATCGCCTGTGATCCTGACGCCAGCGCCCGTTCCTCGCTGCTCTATCCGGAAATCGAAATCACTGGCGACTGCTGCCGAATCCGGTAAGCGAGGCAGTCATGCGCTCCTTGTTCTCAAGTGTCTTCAAATACACGAGTTGGTCACCGCGAATCTCGCCGATTCCCTTCTCGGGAGGATGCTGGGATTTGATTGGGTAAGCGGTCCTCGTCACCAAAGTCGGTCCAGGCGCCTGACCATCCAATACCAGGAAGTTGTGATTGTACATCGTAGACCGGATTGCGCGAGCGCCGGTATTTTTCAATACGTGCTCGATCACCAGTTCCGGTTTGTCTTTCACCAACCGCACGATTTTCGTGTACCGATACCCATACTGGCTGCCTGGATCGGACACTTCTTGCGTGAACTCGACGGATGAGGCCGATTTGTGGACGCTCCATTTACCGGAATCCACGATCTCGTATTCTTTGTAGTGGTCGTATTTGACTTCGTCTGGCGGCTTGCGAAGCACACCGACTCCGATCTTGATGAAGGTGCCTCCGCCTTTCGCTTCGTCGTATCCCAGCGCTTTACCGTCGGTTTGGTATTCCTCGGCCGGTCCCATCGCCGAACTCAGAGCGGAGACTACGACGGATGAACCAGCATAGTCGAAATCGCGAACACTCGGATCGACCTTCGAGAACCAGGGGCCGTAGTATTCATGTCCTCCGTATTTAAGGCTGCTGATTATTCCGGACCAGTCGAATCTCGTTGACCGATACCATCCCGTTCGCGCGTCCGGAAGGTAAATAGTGGCGCGGATCTGACCGTTACTGATCTCAGCCTTTGGCACCTCGACGGCCCGAGCTTGCAGGGCAAGCGCGAAACCGAGGGTAATCCAGATGGGCCATTTGCGCGTGCTTGTTCGAAGCGCCTCTTCAAGAGCCATGTTCTCAGCAGATGTTATCAGGCTTCCGGCAATCGACTACCCGAAGAGGCGAATCTCTTGACCGTAAGAGCGATCATAGAAGTGTGCAGGCCGTGGCAGCAGATCCAGTCTCCAGAGAACGCGAACTTAACTCGTTATCAACCGTAACTGTCGTGGTGGTGATGGCCATTGTGACCATGACCTTCGGGGCGATGATCGGTGTTTTTCTCTACCGCTCGACCGTGCCCACATTCTGGGGCCATCTCAATGTCCCGTACCTGCTTTGGCTGACCACCGCCCTATTGCTTGGGACCAGTTTCACCTTTGAGAAAGCCCGCAATCTACTCGCCGCAGGCGATCAGTTGGGCTTCAACCGCAACATGAAAGTCACAACAGCGCTAGCGCTACTTTTTCTTGCCGGTCAAATCGGAGCCTGGTTTCAACTCATGGCGTCGGGCATCAAACTGGCGAACAATCCTCATTCGTGGTTTCTTTTTCTGTTCAGCGGATTGCACGGTCTCCATATTCTTGTGGGTTTGGCCGGTTTGGGATATCTGCTGGTGCGGACCAGAGAGAAAGTTGGCGGCCCGCGATATCAGATGTATACGAGAGTGGTAGCGCGCGGAGTCGCGATTTACTGGCACTACCTCGACTTTCTTTGGCTACTGATGTTTACACTGCTTATGTTTTGGAGGCAGTAGAAGCGCGAAGCTAAAGCGAGGCCGCCGACGCTGAGTCGCGTGAAGTCCATTTCTTCACAACGGCCACAAGCTCTTCAGCCTGGAAAGGCTTCGATAGATAGTCATCCATTCCAGCTTCCAGACATCGTTCGCGTTCCCCTACCAGAGCGTTTGCCGTCACTGCGATGATGGCGGGTTGCTTCGATTTCAGTGAGCGGATTTGGCGGCTTGCTTCGAAGCCGTCCATCGAGGGCATCTGGCAGTCCATGAGAATAAGGTCGTATGGATGTGCCATCTGGGCTTCTACGGCTTCTTGCCCGTCACTTACGACATCGATAACAAATCCGGCGCGCTGAAGAATAAGCATGCCCACACGCTGGTTGATGGGATTGTCTTCCGCCATCAGGATGCGGGGCGATGCGGTTGGTTTCATGCTTTGAGAATCAGACGAAGCCAGGTCTCTGCTTTGTTCACTTTGGGGCCGCGTTTCTCAGGAACTAACGTTCAGTTAATTCGTCCCGATCGACTTTCCCGTCCCTGATATGGATGATCCGATGAGCGTGGGCAGCTATGTCGGGTTCATGCGTGACAAGGACGATTGTATTTCCTTCGGAGTATAAACGCTCAAAAAGCGCCATGATTTCGTTGCCGGTCTTGGTGTCTAATGCACCCGTCGGCTCGTCGGCGAGCAAAATCGATGGTCGGTTGACGAGCGCTCGAGCGATCGCGACACGTTGTCTCTGTCCGCCCGAAAGCTCGTTCGGTTTATGATTCATCCGCTGTTCGAGATCCACCGCACGCAGCGCTTCCCGCGCTCTTTCCAGCCTGTCGCGCGAATTCACACCGGCATAGATCAAGGGAAGCTCGACATTGTGAAGAGCAGACGCCCGCGCCAGCAAATTGAAGGTCTGGAAGACGAAGCCTATCTCTTTGTTGCGGATCTGAGCCAGTTCGTCGTCTTCCATATCGCTGGCCAACTTACCGTTTAAGTAGTAGAGCCCCTTAGTGGGGGTATCAAGACAGCCGATCAGGTTCATGAGAGTAGACTTGCCGGAACCTGAGGGCCCCATGATCGCCACATACTCGCCACGCTTGATCTGGATATCGACTCCGGACACAGCGTGTATCTCCTGGTCACCCATGACATACGATTTCCAAAGATCGTATGTTTTGATAACCACGCCGTCGTGTCGGAGCCGCTCCCCTCTCTCTTGCAACTCTTGGGGGCTCAACTCCTGGACTGCCATCGTTCCACTTGCCATGCTGGTACCCTCGACAACTTCCACAGGCTACGTTGCAACAGGCGTGGGCGAAGTGTGCGGCTTGTTATCAACCTTGATCTTCGCCTCATTTCTGATTGTACGGATGACCTGGTAACTTCCAGTAATAATCTGCTCGCCGTCGGAAAGTCCTTCGAGCACTTCGATATCTGTGTTGCCGCTGATACCGGTTTTCACAGGCCGAAATACCGCCTTTCCGTCTTTGATCACAAACACGCCTTGCAACTCCTGGTTCATGGCACGCCGCTGCGCCGGATCCTGAGGCGTAGGATTCTTTGGATCCGGGGGCTGAAGCTGGCCTTTTTGCCTCACCGTTAGTGCCTGGACGGGAATCGAGAGCACATTTTGACGCGATGCCGTAGCGATTTTCGCAGTACACGACAGTCCGGGACGAACCATCTCCTCGGGGATATCGAGCGCGATGACAACCTTGAAATCTTTCGCCTCCTGACTGGAGGTTTGGCTCTGAGAAGCAGCCACTCCCGTAGACCGAACGAGAGCAGTATCCCCAATTTCGATCACTTTCCCTTTAAATGTCTTATTCGGGATGGCATCGATCGTCACGTCAGCCGACTGGTCAAGCTTCACGCTGACGATATCCGTTTCATCCACGTGGACTTCGGCGGTGATGATCGACATATCCGCGATCGTCATGATGGTGGAAGCAGCCGAGTTCTGGATACCGGGTACTACCGTCTCGCCGACACGGACAGGCAAATTGGTGATGACGCCGTCGAGCGGTGCAACGGCTGCATATTGGGACAGCACGTCCTGAGAACGCGAAACCATCGCTTGCACCTGAGCGATCTTTTTCTGGGCAGAGGCCAATTGCGCCGCTGCCTGCGCCCGCTGAGACTGCGCCTGCCCTACCTTCTTTTGCGAAGCCGCCAGCGTCGCCTGCGCAAGATCGAATAGAGCTTTTTTGGCCTCGTAGTCCTGGGCCGATATGAGCTTCGAATCGTGCAGGTCCTTACTGCGCTGCAGGTCGATCTTCTTCTGCTCCAGATCGGCACGATCATGGTCAACCTGAGATTCAGCAACGGCAATCGCGTCTTCGGCGGATTTACCCGCGGCTTCACTTGCGGCTGAATCCGCCAATGCTGCGTTCAAAGAGGCCTCCTGCGCTTTCAAGTCGGCCGACGGCTGTATGTTGGCCAAGCGCGCGAGCACTTGCCCCTTTTTGACTCGATCACCCTCTTTGACCAACAGAGCAGTGATAGGAGCCGGACCCTGCGTATTTGCCCCGATGTTGATGTAATTTCTAGGTTTAACCTCACCGGAAGCCGTCACGATCGCGGTCAGGTCGGTACGCGCCGCCTTGGCCGTCTGGACGGTCACGATACCGCGATTTTTGATTCGGATGCTTGCGAAAATGCCGCCGGCAACGATCAATAACACCAGACACAGAACAACAATCTTCCATCGTTTCTTCAGACGAACTCTCCCCATCCGGATTGATTAAGGACGGAACCAATCCTGTAAATGTTCCCGGTTCTTGTAGCCGAACGCCCGGCTGCTCTCAAGCAAAACGGCGAGAGCCGCCAACTTACGTGTAAATTCGCTTCACACGGGCGTGAATGCCACACAGCACGCTGTAGGATATTGTGCCCGCCAATTTCGCTATCTGCTGCGCATCGATCGAAGCAGAACCTTCGGAGCCCAGGAGTGTAACAGCATCGCCTACCGCGATGCTCGGGACCTGAGAAACATCGATGGTCGTCAAGTCCATGGAGACAGCTCCCAACATTGGAACAATTCTACCTTTAGCGATGACGCTGCCCCGGTTTGACAGCCGATGAGGTATTCCGTCGGCGTATCCTGCCGCCAGAACAGCAACGCGCATCGAACGTGGAGCGCGATACATTCCTCCGTAACCGATGAGAGCACCTGCAGGCGCTTCCTTAACGGAGAGCACAGTGGCGCGCCAGGTCAGAGCCGGTTTGACGTCGAGAACACCTGACGGCGCCGCTCCTCGGGCTGGAGAAACATATCCGTATACGGCATGCCCGGGTCGAACCATGCTTCCCCAAGCTGCACGGCGGCCATATGCAACCGGAATCGTGCTGCAGGAATGTAGGAAAGGCGGTTTCAAGCCTGCCTGCTCGAGAGCGTGCGCGATGGCATCGAATTCCTTCATCTGCTGATCGGTCTGGCCGCTCTCATAGTTCCCTGCCGATGCGAAGTGGGTCATTAGCCCCTCAAAATCCACATGTTTCGCATCTGTGATCGCGGATACGATCTTCGGCGGGTCAGGTCGCACGCCCAACCTTCCCATGCCCGGTATCCACCTTGAGGTGGAAAGGACTTCTCTTCTCCCCTTTTCTGCGCCATGCGGTCGAGTTCCATCAGGTCCTCGAGCGAGTGGATCACGGGGGTGAGACTGTGAGCAAGCATGGTCTCTCGGGTGAATGGCAGAAAATCAGCCATCACGAGAATTCGTGCCTTGATCCCCGCCTCACGCAGAACGACGCCCTCGTCCGTATTGCTGACCGCGAGCCAACCGAGCTCCGGCGTTCTCCAATGTTTTCGAAACTTCAACTGCCCCGTGCCGGTAAGCATCGGCCTTGACTACGGGCATGACCTGCGTTTCGGGTCCAACGGCCCGGCGGATCGCCGCGAAGTTCTCCGAGATTTGCCCTCGAGAGATCTCAACCCAGGAACGGTATGGTTTCACCATGCGGGTACAAGTTTGCGAAATATTTCCTCATATGAATCGGTGACTGCGTTCCAGCTGTACAGGCGTTCTACTCTCTCCATCGCTTTCGCTCCCCATTCCGCTCGCTCTTCGTCAGAAATCTCGACCGCCCACTGCAGTTTCTGAACCAGGTCATCTTCGAAAGGGATGCCTGCGTCGCCGGCGACCTCCTGGTTTTCCGGGGTATTCAGGTAAAGCACGAGAGCTCCCCGGCCCATCGCCTCGATGAGAGCCGGATGCGTGCCGCCCACTTCGGTTGCCTGAATGTATACCGAGCAATGCGACTGCAACTGGCGATAACCTTCGCCGTAGATCGCGCCCGGGAGAATGATGCGAGGATCGACGGTTTGGCATACCTTCCGGATGTAGTCCGCCGCGTAAGGGGCGTCTCCGACGAGCGCCAATTTCTGTTTCGTCCTCACCTTCTCGAACGCCTCTCTTACGGCAAGCGCGTTGTTCTCGGGCTCAAGCCGGCTTACATAGAGGACGTACTTCCCCGGGCTCAAACCCAAAGCGTTCAGAACCTCGGTGTCCTGCACTTTTCCCACTTCCGCTCCGTATGCGATGAAAGAGGAATCTTTGCCGTAACGCTCCCGATAGTATTCACGGATCTTTTCCGCATCCGTAACCACCGCGGAACAACACCAGGTGGCCATCCACTCCGAAACCTGATACCAGGTCTTCGCGAGATCGTTCCATTTCTTTCTGTGCCGCTCAAGCCCGTCTACGTTCAACACAGTAGGAACGGCTCTGAGCCTGGGCAGAAGAGTGAAAGCGGCATTCGCCGCATTGCAGTAAAGAAGAACGTCGAAACGGCGCAGAAAAGCGTCGGCCGTCGAGATACCAGTATGAACGACCGTGTCGAAGTACTTGTGCCGCCAAGTCGGGAGATAGCGGAGATGAACGCCTCTATATAGCGAACTCTCCGGCTTTTGACGGCAATAGACCGTCACGGCATGCCCGCGCTCCACCAGGCGCACTGATAGCTCTTCAGCGAACGTTTCAAAGCCGCCGTAATTCGCAGGAATGCCCCGCGTTCCCAGAAGACCGATCCGCATTGGAAAGAGGCGCCTCGCCCGAGCGCAGCCTAGGTGCTTGTAGCCCTCTCTTTCAATGGAAGGCCTGAAGCTACTGCGGAAACAGGAAAACTGACGGGCTGCGGAGAGAACCAACGAGCCATATAAGCCTCGCTTGCTCTTCGGCGAGCCGAGATGGCCCGCCGTTTTCTCCATGCTTTTCGGAGGTTCTTCAGGACGGTCGGGAACGCACGCAAGGAGGATCGCTCCCGAAGCAGGCACCCGCCGAACACGAGCAGATCGCGCCAGGTAATCGCCCAGAAATGACGGAGGTACTGTTGCCCGCTTAAGTTGTTAATACGCATCAGGAACCGGTTCTTCACCGAATGCATATTAATGGCTGCGGAGACTCGACGGCGATTCGTAGGTAGGACGTGGCGCACGTGATAAGCGACTGCTTCCGGAACATATAAGCATCGCCACCCAAGCAATTGGGCGCGCCAAGCCAGATCAGCATCTTCCCGATACGCGAAAAAGTCAGGATCGAAGAACTCTCCGTCGATGGAAACGTCGTCAATCATCGTTCGCCGATACAGAGCGGCGGCGCCGGTCGCCCCGAACACGTACTCGGGACGGTTGTACCGCCCCTCGTCGAGTTCCTTGCTGCCCCGGTCGAAATGGCGCAGGTTCGGGGTGAAAAAGATGCCGGTCGAGTCGATGACAGGTTGCTCTGGGATCCGGAAATCCTCGCTCATGGACAGCAGTTTTCCGCACACGGTACCGACCGAACTCTCCGTTTGTCCCGCCGCGACCAGCCTGGTGACGAAGTCCGGCTGGAGACGGACATCCGGGTTCAAAGCGAGCACCCACTCGCCCCGGCACAGGCCGATGGCCTGATTTTGGCCACCCGCGAAACCTTTATTTTCGCCGTTATAAACAACGCGGACACGGTCCTCGAAAGCTCGCAGGAGAGTCCGCGTTTCGTCGGTGGAGGCATTGTCCACGACCACGGCTTCAAGCTGCCCGTAGTCCTGCGCGAGAACGAACTCGAGGCACTGGCGGATGTAGCGCGCGCTGTTGAAGGTAACAATCGCAACGGAAACCACTCCGGTGCTCAAGCCGATCTCACCAGGCTGAAATAGAGCCGCCAATAGGGATCGAACCCGACCTGCCTCTGCAAGCTTCGTATCTCTCGCTCACTCTCAGAGAAGGTCGATTCTATTTGTCTTTCCCAACCGGGTGCTGCTCCATCGGGCGGGCCGCTCCGGAACGTACGCCAGCGCCGGATGGCCGCCCACTTGCCCCGCAATGCCGCCCAGAAATTCCGCTGCTTCGCCGCGGCGAGTAGGGCCAAACATTGCCCGACCAGAATCGGCCAGGCGAATCGCAGCAGGGTTCGGGTCGAGTAATACTTTGCCAGGATCAGAACCTGGTTTCGCCCGCTGAGGAAATAAACGCGATAACTGCTCTTGCCCAGGGTCGTTTTGCTCATGTGCGTCGCAACGGCCGCGGGCTCATAAGTCCCGGTGATCCCGGCAAGGGCGCAGCGCACTCCGAAATCCACATCCTCGTAGTAGGATTCGAATCTCGTCTCGAGCAGGCCCACCGTCTCAAACACCCTTCGGCTGAACAAGGCCGCGGTCATGGGCGCGAAACGGATCGTTCTTCGCGAGGACCATACAGTTCCGTCCTTCTTTCCATACCCGCAGCGCCAGGCGTATGCCGCTCGCGAGATGAGGTCCCAGCTTCCATCAATTTCGTCAGATCCGTCCGGACGCAACAGCTTCCCTACCCCGAATGCGGATTCGGCCTTCCATACGCTGGATGTGAGCCGCTCAATCCAGTCCCGCTGGAGCACAACATCATTATTCAGGATCAGGACCCAGTCGCCTGTGGACTGGACGATCCCGTCATTTACCGCTACCGCAAATCCTCTATTCTCGCCGTACGAAATCACGCGCGCGCCATGAGCTCGCGCAACGTCGACGGAAGCATCCCGGCTGCCGTTATCCACGACAACGATCTCGTCCGGCCGCTTCGTCTGGTCTTCCAGATTCGCCAATACAGATTGCAAGAGGTCGGCGCGATTCCAGGTTGGTATCACAACCGAAATCGTCCCCATCCTTATCACGATACGTTAGGCCGCCAAGTGTCACGGCCAGTAGAAATTATCGGCGGATTTCTCATGAGAAATGTCCTACCCCCTACCTACTTAGTCTATTCATGGCTCGAACTTCCACCAAAACGGCTCCGGAAGCGGAAAACTGGCTCGGCTGGCGGGTTTTATCACTCTTGGCGCCCCATCGGGTAGCCGTAATCGGACTCGCGTTTCTCGTGACGTTGACGGCCGGTCTCGATATTGCGGTTCCCTTCATTACCCGGAATGTCATCGACGGCGTCATTCGGGCGCTTCAATCGGCTCAGACGGGCTCCTATCGCTCGCTGGTTCTCGCCGCAGGCGCAATTTTTGCCTTGACAGCCGTAACTCGTGTGCTGCGTTCCGTCTATAACTACCGGCTGTTCCGCTTGGTTTCGAACGCAGAGGATAACGTGAAGAACGCGTCATTCTCGAATTTCCTGCATCTTGATGCGGAGCATCAAGGCGCGCTCAACACCGGAGAGGTCATTGGCGCGCTGGACCGTGGAGCGACAGCGGTTTTCACGGTTTTGTACGAGATCTTCGGTCAGAATCTCCTTCCACCCACCCTAATCTTTCTCGGAGTGATGGCAACGCTCCTGGCGACAAATCCGTTGATCGCCCTGATCGTCTTTTTGCCGTTACCGGCCTATGCTTTGGCCGTCGGACGGCTGTCGGGGCGCATGCACCGCATCGAGTTCTTAATCAGTCATGCCTTCGAGCGAGTCACGAAAGAGTCTTTCGACATTGCAAGCAATGTTCGCGCCGTTAAGAAGTTCTGCAGGGAGAAAGCGGAAGCGCAAACTCAGCGGCAGCTCTTACACCGGGCAAGGAGGCGGCATTACCAGGGAGAACGCTGCTGGGCCGTCATCGAAAACGTGCAGTCACTCTTCTCGACAGCCGGCCGCGTCGCAGTGATTGGTTTGGGCGGTTACTTGGTCCTTGCGCATCGATGCAGCGTGGGCCAGTACGTCCTGTACATCGCGTTGCAAGACATGGTCTACGTGCCTATCTCGCAGCTGTCCATCATTTTGCCGAAATTGCGGCGCAATCTGTCGCGAGCCGAACGGCTGTTTGAGATCCTTGACGAGAAGCGTTGCGTCACAGACGCGCTGAATGCGGCAGTTCTCAGTGGCCCCGAGCATTCGATTGAGTTTCGGGATATCGGTTTCCGGTACGCCGGTGCGGCGCAAGACACGCTCTCCCGCGTCAATGTCAAGATCCCGGCGGGTTCGACTGTAGCGCTGATTGGACCGAGCGGGTCCGGAAAGAGCACGCTAGTGAATCTCCTCCAGAGGCTCTACGATCCCCAGTCCGGAAGCATTCTGATCGATGGCCAGGACATCCGGAACGTCACCCAGCAAAGTCTGCGAGAACGGATCGCCGTGGTGCCTCAAGAAGTAGAACTGTTCTCCCGGAGCATTCGCGAAAACGTTGCCTACGGCAAGGACGAACTCACGGATGAAGAAATTGAGCGCGCCGCGTCCACCGCGCAAGCTCACGCGTTTATCTCGACCTGCGATGAAGGGTACGAGACGCAAGTCGGCGAGCGTGGAATGAAGCTATCGGGCGGAGAACGCCAGCGGCTTGGGCATCGCTCGGGCAATCGTACGCGATCCCAAGATTCTCATTCTGGATGAGGCAACAAGCCACTTGGACGGCGAAAGCGAAAGGCTGATTCAAGTCGCGATGGATCGCGTAACAAGAGGCCGCACCTGCTTCATCATTGCCCATCGCTTATCGACCGTTCGCAACGCCGACCTGGTCGTGGTCGTCGCAAATAACACCGTTGAAGCGGTCGGAACCCACAATGAATTGTGGACGATCAGCCCGACGTATCGGAACCTTCACAGCATTCATTTCGCGGAAAAGCCGAAGGGGGAAACCAAACACGACGTTGCCGATGCGTCGGAACTCTTCGCGATCGCCGCGAACGATTAGGCTCGTTCAATAAACGATCTCAAAGTCGAATCGGTAGCGCCGATGATAGTTGCCGAAGAATGTTCCGTAATACGGATCGGCAGTATTACTGTGCACCGCCAGAGCATTGAAGTGGTTCGTCAGATTGAATCCGGTGACGGAGAGACGCACCGTATAATTCGCGTTTACTTTGAAATCACGGCTTAAGCGAGCATCCGCCGAGAAGAAGTTCGGAAAGCGAGTTGCATCCGAATACGGCGTTCCGACGTAGCGCTGCAGGGCGTCGAACGTGGCATATGGGAACCCGCTCCGATATTCCACAATCGGATAGATCTGGAAATTCATGAATCGTGGGTCAACATGTCCCCAGACCACCAGGCGGTTCCGAATGTCACCCGGCAAGTACGTGTAGAGATTCGGCCGTACGAGCGGGATTGGAAAGTTGCCAAAGAAGTTATCGAACTCGTTAAGGTTCCCCTGCGTCTTACTGTGGGTGTAAGAGAACACAAGCGAACCTTCATGGGACCAAGTCGCCTTCGTTGTCAGCTCCAATTGCTTGAATCGCGACTCGCCGTTACCGTTTAGAACGATCTCGCCCACCCGGAAATTAGGATCAAGCGTAATCAACCCAACCGACCGGTTATCGGTATACACCGCTCGAACGCGAAGCAGCTTCGGCAGCGCGTGTTCCAGTTGCACATTCCATGTCTTCCCGCGCGGAGTGAAATCGCCGGCTATTATCTTTCCTTGCACCAGGAATGAGCGTGGACCATTTAACTCGCCGATCGTGTTGATGTACTGGACCGGGTTGCCGATGATGCTACCGTCCGGCGCATAATTCGTGATCGTTCTGAGCGGGTAACGCCCAAACGTGTAAAGATCGAGCGGAATGTGGTCGTAGAACTGGCCATAACCGGCGCGGAACACTGTCCGTTGATTTCGGAACGGGGTCCATGCGAAGCCCGCTCGAGGCGCGATTCGGAGACTGGAAGCAATCTGCTGGTGCTCGATCCTGCCTCCCATGTCAACGGAGAATCTCTGGTTAAGAGCCCAGTGGTCTTGTACGTACGCCGTCACCTCGAGATCGGTTCGATTGTAGGGCGCTGGATTGGTGAAGGTCATGCGTTGGCGCAAAACTCCGTTTTGATCCACGATGTCGACCGGCCGAAATACGAACTGCCCTTCGTTGCCGGCAGCCGTAACGGAGTTGCCGAGCTTGAGGAGATGGGAGCCTACCAGGGTCAGCGGCTTCGGGGAGAAGATTTCGAGCCACTCCGTCCGTCGTGCATCGCGACTCTGAGTCCCGAAGTAATTTCCTCCCAGTCCGGTGGGCCTCAGGATCATGTCCGCATTGCCTTGCGGTCCTATATAGGCTCCGAATCGCTGAAACGAAATCGAACTGTCTAATGTGCCGCCAAGAATGGCTAAATGGTCCGCAGCAGTTCCGATGTAATTGTGCTGCGCGTATGTTGGCGTCGTCGGCTGCGGACTGAAGTAGTCGGGATTGACAAAGTTGATGTGCTGCGGACTGATGTGGAGCGTAGCGGTAATGATCTGGCGTTGCGAAGCAATGAAGTCGAGCTGCGTGAAAGAGTTGTAACGTTCCTGCTTCGATTCGTTGTAAGGGAAACCCAAGGTCCGGCTTTGGACCTTATCGAGCAGATACTGCAAAGCGGAATTCACGTATAGCCGGTTTTGGATCAAAGGACCACCTGCGACGCCGCGAGGGGTCTCGTTTCGTATGCCTCGCATGTGGTAGCTCCGGATCCGGAAATCCGGGAAGGGATCATTCAGATCACCGTGCCACTTCTCGCCGCCTCTTTTGGTGTCGACAGCTACCACAGTTTGTGTGAATCGGCCGTACTGGGCAAGGAATGGCGTGCTCAGAACGTTTACCGTTTCAACCGAATCTTCCGGCACAGTTTGGCCGAACTTACCCGTCGCAGGATCGGTCACATCGCTCTGGTTGACAACGAGCGAACTGCGTTGTTCTCCTTGACCATCCAGCTTCAGTTCTCCGTCCGGAGAACGGACGATCCCGGGCACAAGCGGCAGTGTATCCGTGACTGACCGAGGGTTGGTCGGCAGAGGCTTCATTTCAGAAGGACGGAGTTCATTGTTCTCGCTGGAACTCTGCTCGATCCTCGGCGCAGTGTCCTTAACCTCGACTTCCTCGTGCTTCATAGTCGGCTCAAGAACCACCGTCGCTTCCGTCGTGGGGCTCTTTCCGGTGTCGATCGTTGCGCTTTTTTCAGAAAACCCCTGCTTGTTTGCCGTCAGAGTGTAGGTTCCGCAGGCGATATTGTTGAAATCGGCAGTACCGCTGGTTCCGGTGCTACGGTCCAATGCTTGCGCGATGCCGGATTGAATACGAACCTGTACGTCATAGATCGGGCTTTCCTGAGAGTCTTTGACGTGCACTCGAAGCTGAGTAACCTGGCATGACTGGCCAAACGCCAGGGGAGTCAGAGTGCAGACGAGAAGGGCTACGACGCAAGAGATAAGGGGCCGGTTACGATTGGTACGCGCGAGCACACAACACCCGGATGCAGCTCGAAGCGCAGTTAAGATCATTGAGAACCAAGATCTTACGACAATTTCTCCCATCAAAGGACGTGTGAGGCCCAAATTTTCCCCTCGGTTGCATATGTATCGGCAGTTTTCCGCCGGAGGTTCATACTAGTAGTCCCAAAACTCTCTTCAAGGCAAAATAGAGATGTCGGCAAGACAAGGACATGAGAGTTGACAAATGGCTCTGGGCCGCGCGGTTCTTTAAGACGCGTTCACTCGCCGCTCGTAATTGTGAACTCGGCAGGGTTGAGTCACAGAGGGTCAAGATCAAACCCTCCCGCGAAGTGAAAGTTGGCGACTTCCTGCGAATAACGAACGGCAGTGGCGAATTCGATGTTGAGGTCCTGGCTCTAAGCGAGATGCGAGGACCAGCCACAGTAGCGCAAACCTTGTACCGCGAGACGGAGGAAAGCAAGGAAGCGCGCCGGAAGGCTGTGGAAGAGCGGAAAGCCATGCCGATGTTCGAAGTGGTGAGTGATGGCAGGCCGTCGAAGCGCGACCGCCGCCAACTGATACGAGTGCGCGGACGAGCTTAACTCAGCTCACGCGAGTTCAGCGCCCGGCACGAACGGGAGCAAAAGCATTCCCTCGCACCCAGGTCAGGACCAACCCCATCACCAGGCAGGCAGCGATTCCCAGGCCAGCATCGGCAATAAAGCTGCCTGCGATTCCGCCTTTCGAATAAGCCCGGCCATCAATCAGCAGCATATAGGTGGTTGGAATATTCGTGCAGGTGAGAAGGAAAGTAAAAGCCGTAGCCGCCAGCGGATTGTCCTGCCCAATAGTCTCGAAGATGATGCCGCATCCCGTTGAAGACGAGAGAGCCAAAAACAAAACTTCGCCTAGCATCGCAAGCGCAAATGTCCAGGAATTGTGAGGAATCAGCAGGAGACTCAAGGTAAAACTAGCGCCTGTAAGGCCGTTTGAAGGTACAGAATGCGAAGCGGCAGCCGCTTGGCAACTAGCGGGAACAGCAGACAGCCGAAGATACCAGCCAGGATCGTGCCTGCCCCGCCCAATAAGCCAACGGTGACCGGTGAGGCATAAAAATCTTTACCGAAGCCTCCGAGCATATTGGTCAACGCGAACGAAGCGCAAGGAGACACGAATAGAGCCAGGGCGATTATTATCTCCCGATGGCGCAGCAGGGCCAGGACATCGCGGCTGAACTGAAGGAAGCTCTCGCTGGCGAGCCGACGATCCGGACCGAACGCCGGCATGATGATAAAAATCCCGGCAGGAAGCAGAACCAACGTACCTAGAAGATTGGCTGCGACCCAGGACGGCAGATGGCGAACCAGCTCTCCTCCAAGCGTGGATGTGATGCCGAAACCGCCAATGTACCCGATGTTCGCCCACGCGCTGATTCGATGCTTTTCCCCTGGACGCGTAACGGTCGAAAGCCAGCCGCCGAGCGCCGTCGAAGAGAGCATGGCGGAGGCCGTACCACCAGCCAATGCAATTGCCAGGATTGGCCGACGGTCCAGGTTCATGATTGCCATGACAACAAGGGCGGAGGTCAATGCGGCAAGCACAGTGGCGTACCAGCGGCGGCTGAAGCGGACATCCAGTATCGGACCGAACAGGACGCACCAGAAATTGGCGGAGTAGGCGGCCGCCGTGATCTCCGAGATCGTTTCCGCCGGCACGTTTCTCCCGGCCAGCAGCTGTGGCATTACGAAGAACGCAATTCCGCTGTAGAGTCCGACCGTCGCGTTGGAAAGACCCATTAGCCAGACGGGAGGGCGGTTGCGTTGCGGTCGTGCTGGCCGAATCGGGACACGATTGTAACTGCTCACTATATGGGAAAACCAGAACTTTTCGCACCCGTCACAAACATAACCTGCCGAATACAGTCATCCAAATAGCATTGCTAATTGAATCTGCTTAGTTGCCGAACGAGTTGGCGTTACACGCATCGAGCAACGCATTTCCGAGACCATTCACCGACACGTTATCGTGTTCAGCGGTGAAATCCATCTTGTCGAGTAGAGACGTCAAGTTCCATGTCGACGGGGCTTGCACCTCAAACCGCGTAACATCATGCGGCACAACGCCTTAAGCCTCCAGCACACGCCAACAACCCCGCTCATCTTCGCAAAGATCGAAGGCAACCCAATTGCATCCAGATATAGCGTGGGCAGTGATCCATCCGTAGATCAGTCAA
Organism: uncultured Acidobacteriaceae bacterium; assembly: GCA_963744795.1. Taxonomy (GTDB): domain Bacteria; phylum Acidobacteriota; class Terriglobia; order Bryobacterales; family Bryobacteraceae; genus Bog-105. The sequence goes on along the minus strand of CAVUVF010000013.1, from coordinate 388,693 downwards.
CCAAACACTTACCGTAGAGGAGTCGGCAGTCTTGCAATCACATTTGTTGTTTACTCTTGCAGAACCCCGAGTTCTTGTACTCGCGGTGCTGTGTACCAGCATCACCGCCTACCTGTTCACTTTGCGCAACAAGAGTCTGGACCTGCAATTTCTCATTGCAAGCTTCTCTTCCTGGACTGCACACTTCGCAATTGCGGATGTCCGTGAGGCCGTTTATCCGTTGTCCGCCTGGTTCACGATTGCGCAGATGTTTTTCGGCCTTACCGGGCTGGTCCTTTTTATCGGATTCGCTTACACCTTCCGCAGGGATCGTCTCCCACGTGAAGTTCGCTGGATCGCTACCGTCACATCAGCAGCGGTGATCGCGTGCTGTTCCCTGCTCGCTTACGAATTGGTCACAGGCAGGCCGCTCTCCTGGTGGTTTGCTAGCGGGCTCAGTGTGGTCCTGTTCGTTTGGGCGGAAATCGTCTTCGTCCGGAGGTGGATCGGTACTCGGCATTCGCCCGAGGCGCGAGCGTTTCGCAGCTTCGCGCTGGTGTTCCTCACGTCCGTAGCCGCCGTCGGCATCTACTTCTTGCGCGATCTCGGCGCGTTCCCTGCCGGGCCGGCGTCTCTGATCAGCAACATTCTGTACCTTTCCACGCTAGTGGGCTTTACACTCGCATACGTCAACAACGTACCGCGCCCAACCACTCTTATCGTGAAAATCGCCGGCGCCTCGCTGTTTGCAGTGCTCGCCGTAATAACTCTGATGTGGACGCTTGTTGGTTCATGCTGGCATGAAAGCGGAGCAATTCCCTCTCACGATGTTGCAATGCAGAGCGCGGCGCGACTTCTAGAGCGATGGGCAGCTACTGGCATGGTGCACTTACCGACAGCCAATCGAAATTTCAAGGAACAGTGATCGCCTGCAATTATTCGATCGTGGGATCGGCATTGTTTGTTGTGATCTTCTTCCCGATGTTCTTCCGCATGAGCCTCGTCGAGCCGCTGTACGCGCTCTTGAAGGCAGTCGATCGTGTCAACTCGGGCGAACGTGAACTGGAATTGCCGGTGCTTTTCACGACGAGATCGGCCAGCTTACGATTCGTTTTAACCGCATGATCCGTTCACTTTGGGAGGCGGAAGATGGATTGACCTGCTATGCCGAATCCCTGGAACAGAAGGTACAGCAACGGACGGCAGAGCTCGGGCGTAAGAACGAAGAGAATCTCCGACTTCTCCTGAACATCCTTCCGGCAAGCATCGCAGAGCGTCTCAAAGACGGAGAGCGGATCATTGCCGATACCTGTTCGGAAGTCAGCATCGTATTCGCCGATATCGTCGGATTCACAAATATAAGTACCCGAATTCCGGCGCAACAGGTGGTTGAACTCCTCAGCAAGTTGATGTCTGAATTTGACCTTCTCGTACTTAAGCACGGAATCGAAAAAATTAAGACAATTGGCGATTCCTATATGGCCGTGGCGGGTCTTCCGGCGAGCCGTCCGGACCACGCACAAGCTGCGGTTCGCCTGGCGATCGACATGCTCAGGGTCGCCTCAAGACACACAACATGCGATGGAGTACCGCTACAGCTCCGGATCGGCATCAACTCGGGGCCGGTTATAGCAGGGGTGATCGGAACTCACAAATTCGCATACGATCTCTGGGGCGATACCGTCAACACCGCTTCGAGGATGGAGAGCCACGGGCTTCCCGGCTGCATACAAATCACCGAAGCGACCCACAATTTGTTGCGGCATCAATATCCGTTCTGGTCGCGCGGTGTAATCGAGGTTAAGGGCAAGGGCCACATGCCGACTTACGTCATGGAGGCTGAGGCGATTGTCGAATTGCCCACGATTCGCAAACACCGGCACGCTCGAAGCTCCGCCGGACAGGCGCGGATCCATGCAGTTCACGGTCGGTGTAAGCTAATTGGCTTTAAACGATTCCGCTCGCATTCTGCAACTAAAGCCGGGCTTGCGCAACGCCGGCGATATGCCCGGTCTTTTCCTCTTGTATAAAAACAACGACCCGGATTCCGGTTTCAGCGGACTGCGGCGGCAACTTGAGTTCGACGCTCTTACTCAAGGCTGCGTCACCGGAAATCAGGCCAATCTTTACTACCTCGTAGGCCACCGCGACGTGCGCCAAGTTGCGACTAGCATTTTCGCCGCGCCCCACGCGAGAAGTCACGCGATCTCGCGCCACGACCGCGTACACCAAACGTTTCGTGCGTACTCCTGACACTTTCTCCACGTCCACTCGTGCGGAAACGTGATCTCCATCTCGCTTCGCGTCGATATGCACCGGTTGCTTGTTACGCTGCGCTGCCTTTTCAATCGTCTTCTCGATGTCGGAACGGCGGCTGCCCACCACACCCCATGTACCGTCGACGACCAATTCCGGCGTGTACACGTCGCTGGCGTCGATTCTTGATGCGTAGTCGTTCTGCCGCGCACTAAAGGCGGCGGAAGAAAACGGATCGCGCCATCCAAGCTGGTTCCAATAATCCACGTGCTCGCTGAGCACGATGAGATCAGCTCCCGCAATTGGCTGTTCCTTGTCCAGGTTCTCGAGGAGCGCATCGGCAGGTGGACAACTCGAGCACCCTTCGGATGTGAATAACTCCAGCAACACCGGAACACGAGCGCTCTCTGCCGGCAACAAACTCGAGAGGCCGAGAAGACATGCCACCACACCGAACATGCACTTCATGGGGAAATCTCCTTAACTGAAACTACCAGTTCGGAGCGGCGGGAGCGCCGTCCCGAAATCCCGAAAGCCAATCGATGTAAGCGTCGCCGATCAAAGCCTCCGGTGAGAACCTTGGCCGATGCGCGTTTTTCTCATCCTTTCGAAACGGATTGGAGTTCGGATGCGCTTTCGATACCGCTTGCCATTTCCGGCAAAACGCCAAGCTGAATGTAGAGGGGACGAATCACCTCTCGCAAACGCGGCAACTGTCGTGCAAACAGACCTGCGCCGATGATGCAGAGGATTCCACTTGCCATAACAGTCGATCGGAGCCCCGAACCTCTCAGCCAACACTCCAGCGAGCAGACTTCCGAACGGAGACATGCCGGCAAATGCCATGGCGTAGAAAGACATGACACGGCCGCGCTTCTCGTCTTCCACAATCGTCTGCAGAAGCGTGTTGCTCGCCGCCATCTGCCGCATCATGCCGAACCCTGCTACGAGAAGCAATGCGATGGACAGCCAGAGGAAATGAGACAAGCCGAACCCGATCAAAGCTCACGCCGAAGATGGCGGCCGAGAGCGGGATCACGCGACCAAGGCCCAGCACTGTTTTTCGAGCGGCGAGCAATAATGCGCCGACGAGCGCCCCAACGCCTATGGCGGCCATCAAGTACCCGAGCGTATGAGGGCCGCCGTGGAGGACCCTCGCCGCAAACACCGGCATCAGCACCGTATACGGCATACCAAGCAGGCTGACAAGCGCCAAAAGAAGAAGAATCGATCGAATCGGGAGCGATTGAGAGACGTAGCGCCATCCCTCCCTCATCTCGGCCAAAGCGCTTCGGTTGCTCGCGTGTCTTGCCTTCTTGCTGACTCGCATTGCCACGAGTGAGGCAATCACGGCAAGATAACTGATCCCGTCGATCAGAAAGCAATATCCTTCGCCGACGGCGGCGATGATGAGTCCGGCGATTGATGGACCGAGCAGCCGTGCCGCATTCACCATCGAAGAGTTCAGAGCAATGGCATTCGCCAGATCCTCGCGATGATCGACCATCTCGACCAGGAATGCCTGTCGGGCCGGCATGTCCAAGGCATTGACGACGCCCTGCAACAGCATGAGAGCAACAATCTGCCAGATAGTTATCGTTCCCGTAAGTGCAAGCGCAGCAAGCAGGAACGATTGGATCATCGACACTACCTGGGTAACGATCAATGTGCGGTGGCGGTCCCAGCGGTCGATCCAGACGCCGGCGATGGGCGCGAGGAGAAACAGGGGAATGCTTCCCGCAAAACTGCTGACCCCGAGCAGAAAGGGCGACCGGGTAAGCCGGTACACGAGCCAACTTGTGGCGATCCGCGTCATCCATGTGCCGATGAGCGACACACTTTGGCCGGCGAAAAAGAGCCGATAATTGCGAGATCGCAAAGCTCGGATGGCGAAGCGAAATGAGCTTGGCTCCTCTTGGGAAGCCATCCTAGAGCCGGTTCATCATGGCCGTAGCGGTGGATTCGAAATAGGCGCGCAACAGCCGCTGGGCTTCTTCCGGCATAGGAACCGATTCGAGTGCCTTGTCCATCAATTGCATCCAGCGATCCCGTGCGGCTTGATCCACCGGGAACGGCGCATGCCTCATCCGGAGCCGGGGGTGCCCACGTTGTTCCAGGTAGTGCGGAGGACCACCGAATCGGAATATCAGAAAATTCCGCAGGCGCTCTTCCGCACCCGTGAAATCATGTTGCGGGTACAGCGGACCAAGAATATCGTCCGCAGCAACCTGGCGGTAGAAGTTTCCGATTAGCTCTTTGAACCGCTCTTCGCCAATGGCGGAATAGACTTCATTCTCCTCCACGGACACGATGCTAACATCCGGCCGCGAAGACCCAGCGTTTCTCGAACGCTACGGCTTCGATTGTGTGTCTTTGTTCTTGGGCTTGTTGCGGCTGCGATACTCTTTTTCGAGCATCAGATCCATTCGCTCGCTCCCGAGTTCGAGCGCAAGCGTCTTTTCACGACTGTCTAGCGTGATCTTGTACGGACCATCCTGCGTGTCGTATTCGTCGAAGAAAGTCAGCTCACTCCCTTCGACCTTGTAGCGGCCAGTTCGAGTATCCGGCTGGCCGTTGATGTAGATGGTCTTGACGAAGCGTTCATCGCTGCCGAGTGTCAACGTCCCCCGGCACTCTTGCGGACGGGGCGTACCGTCGAAACAAGGATGGTCGGTAGGAAATCCGTTATCGGTGACGATCTTTGTATATTCCCAACCATCCGGATCTTGCAGGAGATTGAGTTCGTCGCTGCTGACGAAAGCGTATAGCGAACAGAATGACGCGGCAGCTGCCGATACGACTAACAGAAACACCGTACGTCGAGCCGCCATAGGGATGAGTCTAGCTCAATGGGTCATCGAATAGACGATGTAGTTGACGCCAATCCGTACGCCCAACGCCGAGTACTCTTCCGGATAGCCCGGGAAATCCGCCCACTCCCAGGAATCACCCAGATCCGAATTGAACGTCGCGGCGACCATGACGCGGCCTTTGTCGTCATAGATGCCTCGCCATTGCGCCACATAGCCGTCGTTGCGGTAGGGGACGCCGGTCCGCACCGCCCATTCACCCGGAACCTGGTAACGGTCGTCCAAATCGTAGACGGTATGGAAGATAGGATCTTTGTCCGGCAGTTCGATCACCGCCCGGTCCGGGAAAACTCGCTTCATACTTTGCATGAAGACCTCCCAGTCGCGAGTTCCCCAGAAGTCGTCGCAAAGGAGAAAGCCGCCGCGAAGCAGATACTCGCGAAGCGTGCGCGCCTGCTGATCCGTAAGGTCCCATTCGCCCACGAACACGGCGTAAAGCCAGGGGTAATTGAAGACGTCGTTCCTGTCGTCCAGATTGACCGGCTGCTCGACAGACCGAACCTGTAAGCCTGGTCAGGCGACGTACGGCTTGCACGAAATGACGATCGGACCGGGGATAATCATTCGTCCAACTGGCATGCCCTTGCGTCCAGTCCCATCCAGCATGACGAAAATGCGCATCCGGAATGGAAGGGAACATGAGGCGCGCGAAGATCCATTCCGTTTTCTCCGTAAAGTCCGGCGGCAAGGGCGATTTGCGTGAGTCGATATTCGTCGCCCGGGTACTCCCGGAACGGCATCGGCTTGTCACGCTCCACCGCGTACAGCCCGCTCAGCAAGAGCAGGCCGGCGCCCAGGCGTAACAAAGTTATGTGGTGTCGCAAGGCCCTAGCCTTGCCCTGAGCATACCATCGGATTTTCAGGACGCCTCCGGGACTCAGTATCCGGCGCCTTTTGTCGTCGGGTAGCCCTTCTCGACCCAATCGGTGTGAAGATTGGTCGGAATATGGACAACGCTCACGTGCTCGAAGCCCAGTTCTTTCAGAGTCCGATAGGCCGGGCGTACATTAGGACACTGATCAAACGGGCAGCAGCCGCAGTACACGACTACCGCGTGGTTGTGAGGAATATTGCGAACCACGGCCTTGAGCTGGTCGATACCCTCCGGCTTTGAATCAGGCCCGGCAAAGATCGCCCCTTGAATATGAGCCCCGACGAACAGGGGATGATAGCCGACGATAAATTAAAGTGGGCCGGGGACGATTCGACTTCGAAAGCAGGGTCGGCCAGTTGCCTCGGGCTGCATGAGGACGTCGGGAGGCAGCGTCTCCGCCTGCTTCGGCGTTTGCGCCCGGAGGGGATGCGTCGAAGGTGCTATGAAGAAGAAGGAACCAGCAGCAGTGAAGCCGAGAGCAATCGGCTCGCCATACTACGATTGAATCACCGACGCTCGTCAGAATGCGTATTTCGCTTTTCATCACCTGTTACAACGATCTGCTGTTCGCTGAGACCGGCGCTGCCGTTGTTCGCGTCCTCGAACGGCTGGGCCATCAGGTAACCTTTCGGCCCGAGCAGACCTGTTGCGGCCAAATGCACTACAACACCGGATATCAACGTGAAACCGTGCCGCTGGTCCGCAAATTCGTCGAGACGTTCGCCAATGACGAAATCATCTGCTCGCCGTCTGCTTCCTGTGTCGCTATGATTCGCGATCATTATTGGAAAGCCGCTCGCATGGCCGGAGATCCGGAACTGGAAGCCAAGGTGATGGAGATTGTGCCGCGTGTGTTTGAATTCACAGAATTATTGGTGAACAAGCTCGGCGTGGAAGATGTAGGAGCTTATTATCCGCATCGTGTCACCTATCATCCCTCCTGTCACTCCTTGCGTTTGTTGCGGGTAGGCGATGCACCGCTCCGGCTGTTGCGGAACGTCGGCGGTATCGATCTGGTCGAACTGGCCAACAGTGAAGAATGCTGCGGATTCGGCGGCACGTTCGCCATCAAGAATCCGGATACTTCGTCGGCGATGCTCGCCGATAAAGTTCGCTGTGTCTTAAATACAGGGGCAGAAATGTGCACCGCTGCCGATAACTCCTGCCTGATGCATATCTACGGATCGCTACACCGGCAACGAACGGGAGTAAAGACCGTTCATATCGCCGAAATTCTGGCCTCGACTCGAACGGCGGCAGCGAAGACGCCGACGTTCACCCACGCATCGCGGAAAGAGGGAGGCATGGAGTGAGCGTTCGCGTCGGGTCCTCCGCGACGTCATCGCCGTTCCCCAAAGCTGCGCCAGCGGCGCTCGACAACTCTCAGCTAAGGCGCAATGTCAAACACGCGACCGACATCATTCAGCTAAAGCGCAAGAACATGACCGGCGAGTTGCCGGATTGGGAAGAACTGCGCACCGCCGGACACGCGATCAAGAAGCCATACGCTGCGATATCTGGATGTCTACCTGGAGGAGTTCGAAAGGAATTTCACGGCCAATGGCGGGGTTGTGCATTGGGCGCGCGATGCCGATGAAGCGAACGAAATCATCACGGGCATCATCAAGGGACAAAGCCGCGCAAGAAGTCATCAAGGTGAAAACGATGACTTCGAACGAAATCCGGCTGAACGAGCACCTGGAAGAACACGGCATCACGCCGCACGAAACCGATCTGGCTGACCTGATCGTGCAGCTGGGTGAAGATCGGCCTTCGCACATCGTCGTCCCGGCGCTTCATATCAATCGGGTACAGATTCGAGAGATCTTCGAAAAGCGCATGCCGCTCAAAGAACTCGGGATGGAAGGGCTCACGGATGATCCCGAACAGCTAGCCGAGGCGGCGCGGCGTTATCTTCGGCACAAGTTCCTGACCGTGAACGTCGGCATCAGCGGGGCTAATTTTGCGGTCGCGGAAACGGGCTCGCTGGTGGTTGTGGAGAGCGAAGGCAACGGTCGGATGTGCCTGACGCTTCCGGATGTTCTGATCTCGGTGGTCGGAATTGAAAAGCTTATTCCGACATTCCAGGATCTCGAGGTGTTCCTGCAGAGCCTGCCGCGCTCGTCAACCGGCGAGCGCATGAACCCGTACAACTCGATCTGGTCCGGCGTGACACCCGGAGACGGACCGCAGGAAGTGCACGTCGTTCTGCTCGACAACGGACGCACGGGCTTGCTGGCGGAAGAAGAGAGCCGGGAAACACTGAACTGCATCCGCTGCGGAGCTTGTTTGAACGCTTGTCCGGTGTATCACCAGACCGGTGGACATGCGTACGGGTCTGTTTACCAGGGGCCGATCGGCGCCATCATCACACCGCAACTGCAGAATCTGGAGCACTCCCGATCCCTGCCCTACGCATCTTCGCTTGTGCGGCGCCTGCTACGACGTGTGCCCGGTGAAGATCAACATCCCGGAGATCCTGATCATGCTGCGAGGCAAGATCGTCCGTGAAGATCAAAGCACGTTCCTCGGCAAGCTGACATCCCGAAAACATGGCCATGCAGGCCATGGCTCTGGTCTTTGCGAGTTCGGGTCTCATGACCGCAGCCGAGGGACTGGCGCGTGCTGGCGCAGTTTCCGTTTGTGCACAATGGCGCGATCACTCATCTTCCCGGAATGCTGTCGGGCTGGACGCAAACGCGGGATTTGATGCCGTTGCCGAAGCATTCGTTCCGGCAATGGTGGGCCGAAAGGGAGTCGAAACGTAACCGTGAGCAGCAATAATTCGCGAACCTATATCCTGAACCGGATTAAGGTTGCTCTGGACGCGAAGGAGCACAATCGAGCGGAGTTGTGCGCCGCCGAATGGCAGGAACTTCCGAGGCATTATCGCCGCTTCGGGCAGTTGGAAGCGCCAGACCTGATCTCGTTATTCGACAGCAGACTCCGGCATTACAATGGGACGCCGTTCTATAGCGAAGGAGACGTTCGTGAGGACATCGCCAAAATCCTCGCGCACCGCGGCAAGCGGGTATTGATTGTGCCGCCGGCTTTTCCTCACGAATGGCGGCCCTCGGGATTCATGTTCATCCCGGACGAAAACCTGACGAAGGAACAGCTCGATCTCAACGATGGCGTTGTCACATTGTGCGAGGTCGGAATCGCTCTTACCGGCACCGTTGTGCTCGAAAGCTCGCGCGAACAAGGACGCAGAGCCGCGACATTGATCCCTGATTACCATCTTTGCGTGTTGCGGCGTGAAAACATCGTGGAATTTGTGCCCGAGGCGATCCGGAGGCTCGAGGTGTCAAAGGATCGGCCGCTGACTTTCTTTTCCGGCCCGTCCGCGACGGTCGACATCGAGATGACCAGAGTTCGAGGTGTCCATGGTCCAAGAACCTTGGATGTTCTGATTGTCTAGACCAATTGGCACTCAACTCTCGAACCGCAAACGCGCTCTGGGAAGCGATCACACGGCTGGACAAATCAAAGATCAACAGCGTCTGGATTGCGCTACGAAACTCGCTAGCTGTTGCCATTCCTCTCGGCGTCGGCATCGAAATCGGCAATCCTTCGGGCGGCGCAGCGGTGACAACAGGCGCGCTCAACGTCTCGTACTCGGACGGAACGGATGCTTATTCCCAGCGTGCCCGCCGCATGCTGACCTGGAGCGTGCTGGGCGCCTTTGCGGTGTTCATCGGCAGTGCAACCGGCAGGCTCCATGTGATCGCGATCGTGATCGCAATGGCCTGGGCGTTCATCTGCCGGGATGCTGGTTTCCATCAGTACGCGGGCGGGCGATCTGGGACTGAACACGCTGGTCGCCCTTATAGTCTTCGCCGCCCGCGGCCCGACAACGGTGCGCGGCGCAGTGGATGCCGCACTTCTGGTCCTTGGCGGGGGATTGCTGCAAATGACCTTTGCGCTGCTGCTCTGGCCGGTTCACCGCCACGACCCGGAAAAAGCGCGCCATAGCCGCAGCCTATCGCGATCTCGCAGACACTATCTCGCCTTCCACCGAACGAGTTCTGGCCGCAACGCTTGCCACTCCCACCCGTGAAGTGCAGGAATCCCTGGGAGCGCTCGGCCGCGATCATTCGCCGGAAGGCGAGCGCCTGCGTGTGCTGGTTGACCAGACCGACCGGATCCGCCTGTCTTCGTTTCAGCTTAGCCGACTTCGGTTTCAACTTGAACGGCCGCGAGGAGCAGCTGGGCCGGGATGTCGACAAGGTCTTCGAAATCGCGCTGAGGCTGCTGCGCTGCGTGTCCGAGCCCTCACCGGGGCAGAGCGTCGCAAGGATCTTACCGGTCTCGTGCGCGAGATCAATGCTGCCGTCGCGACTCTGCGCTCGCGAATGACGTCCGGGCGATCATCTGGAAGCGGATGTAGCCGCTGCAGTCGATGTTTTCGTCGGGCAATTGCGCAGTGTTGCCAGACTGGCCGACAACGCCACTCCTGAAGGTGAAGAAGAGTTCTCTGCAGCGAGAAGCGGCCATGCCGCTGCGGCTCCGAGTGGGTGCCTGGATCGAGATTCTTCGCGCCAATCTGAGCTTCCGTTCGGCTGTGTTCCGTCACGCTTTGCGGCTCTCGATCGGCGTCGGTCTTGCGGACGCACTCGGACACAGCATCAGTTGGGATCGCACCTACTGGATTCCGATGACCGTAGCGGTCATTCTGAAACCCGATTTCACCACGACCGTAAGCCGAGGCGCGCTTCGCCTTCTCGGGACCGTCACGGGCCTGATGCTGGCAACGGTGCTGTACCACTGCGACGCCCGGGAACGGCGCTGACACAGCTTCTGCTGGTCGGCATCTTCACCTTTGCGCTTCGTATGTATGGACCGGCGAATTACGGAGTTTTCAGCATCGCCGTCAGCGGCCTGATCGTGTTTCTGATCGCCGAAACCGGCATCGCGCCCGGAGAAGTCGTCTGGCTTCGGCTTCTCAATACGACCGCCGGCGGATTGCTCGCGCTGTTGGCCTATGCGCTCTGGCCGACTTGGGAACGCACGCTGGTTTCAGACGCCATCGCCGACATGATCGATGCAACCAGAGTCGTATTTCCAAGCCGTCATCCAGTCTCTCGGCGACTCTCCCGAGAAGGCCCTGGTCTCTACAGTTGAGGCAGGACAATCCTGGCGGCGAGCGCGTTCCAATGCCGAAGCTTCGGTCGATCGGACAGCAGCCGAACCTCGCATCTCCTCGGATAAGGTGGACTGCCTGAACTCCATGCTCGCGAGTTCGCATACGCTTGCTAACGCGATGGCGGCGCTGGAAGCAGGATTTCTTCATTCCTCGATGCGAACCGTTCCGCCTGCTCTCGACCAGTTCGCGCGCGACGTGGATTTTACGCTGTACTACTTGTCTGCCGCGCTCAGAGGTTCGGCGGCCGCCAGCCAAACTCTCCCGAAATTGCGAGAAGACCACCGGCGGCTGATCGAAGCTCGCCAAAGCCTGGGAGATGCCGGCGAGTTTGTCCTGCTCGAAACCGATCGAATCACCGTCACCCTCAACACCTTGCGAGAGCAAGTCATGCGTTATGTCGGTATCCCGGCAAGCGCCTGCTCCGGTCGCCTACACCAGCAGCGTATCCGGCGTAATCGGCAGATCGCGCACGCGCTTACCGGTCGCATGAAAAATGGCATTTGCAACGGCCGCAGCCGCACCGGTAATCCCAATTTCGCCGATGCCTTTGGCCCCGATGGGATTGATGTGCTCGTCCTTTTCTTCCACCCAGAGCGCATCCATCTGCCCGATATCGGCGTTCACCGGAACGTGGTACTCAGCCAGGTTGTTGTTAACCCAGCGGCCCAGCCGATGGTCCATCATGGCGTGCTCGTGAAGCGCCATGCTGACGCCCCAAACCATACCGCCGAGCAATTGGCTGCGCGCGGTCTTTGCATTCAGGATCTTTCCGGCGCCGAAGCAACCGACCATGCGCGACACTTTGATTTGCCCAAGGTCTGCATCAACACGGACTTCCGCGAATTGAGCGCCGAACGCGTACATGGAGTAGCGTTCCTTCTCCTCGCCTGGCTTCGCGTCGGCTTTGCCTTCAACGCTTCCCTGCCCGCTTCGGCTCAACAGCTCCTGGAAGCTCTCGCCCTTCGAAGGATCGGTCCGGGAGAACAAGTCGTCCGTTCTGGAGCACCACGTCCTGCGCGTTCATGCCGGACAAGCGGCGACCGCGCATCGCTCGACCGCCATCTGGATCAGCTTTTCGCGTAGCGCCTGCGTCGCCAGATAAACTGCCGAGCCGGTGCTGGCCGCTGTTTGCGAGCCGCCGGATACCGGAGTCTGCGGCAGTTCCGTATCGCCCAGCCGGAACTTCACTTTGTTCATTGGCACGCCGAACGAATCGCCCGCGATCTGGGTCATGATCGTGTACGTTCCAGTTCCGATGTCCTGCGTCCCGGCATCCACGGAGAACGTTCCGTCCGCGTTCAGTCGCGCCGATGCGGAAGAAGGGCTGCGGCGTGTCGGGTATTCCGAAGTCGCCATGCCCCAGCCCACAAGCACATTACCGTCGCGCATCGATCGTGGGTGCAAAAGGCCGCCTGCTCCATCCGAAGTGATCGGCACCTACCCGATAGCACTCGCGCAGCGACTTGCTCGACCAGGGCAGGTTTCTTCTCCGGATCGGTTTCCGCGTAGTTCTTCAGGCGGAACTCGAGCGGGTCCATCTTGAGCAGGTACGCCATTTCGTCCATTGCGGCTTCGAGTCCGTAGGTTCCGGGGGCTTCGCCCGGAGCCCGCATGAACGAAGGCGTGCCGATATCGGACTTCACCAGCTTGTGCGCCGTGGCGTTGTTCGGGACTGGATACAGCATTCTGGCCGGCATGCTCGCGGTTTCCGCATATTCATCGAAAGACGATGTATGAGCAATCGTCTCGTGGCTGAGCGCAGTCAACGTTCCGTCTTTCGCGAGCCCAGCCTTGACCGCCTGCCGGGTTTCCGAACGAAAGCCCAGCATGCCGAACATCTGCGGACGGCGAACTTCCAGTTTCACCGGCCGATTCAACTGCTTTGCTGCCATTGCCGCAAGGACCACGTGCGACCAGACCGGTCCCTTGCTGCCGAAGCCACCCCCGAGATATGGCGAGAGAACGTGAACGTTCTCGGGTTTCAACCCGAAGAGCGAAGCGACTCGTCCGCGGCACGAGAACACGCCTTGTGTCGCATCGTAGAGCGTCAGATGATCCGGCCCGTCCCAGACCGCGATGGTGGCGTGCGGTTCCATAGGGTTATGAACCTCGAACGGCGTCCGGTAAACCTCGTCCAGCTTCAGCTCTGCCTGCGCTAAGCCGGATTGCAAGTCGCCGCGCTTGCTCGCAGCAGGATCACCGGCTCCGCCCACCTTCTGCGGCATGTAGGCCGAAGACAGGCGCGAATCGAGTTCCACTTCGGGCTGTTCCGCCGCGTAGCGAATGCGCACGAGTTGCGCGGCTTCGTGGGCGTTCTCGAAGCGTATCCGCAACGACTAAAGCCACCGGTTGGTTCGCATACCGCACCACATCGTCCTGGAGCACCTGAACAAGCCGCCCGGTGGGCGGAGCCTTCGGTTGACTCTGCAACTGCGGCAGCTTCGGGGCATTCAGGTGGGTCATCACAGCAACAACGCCCTGGCTTCCCTCCGCCGCTTTTGCGTCGATGGACGCGATCTTGCCTTTGGCGATCGTGCTCGTCACGATGACCGCGCGTAGCGCATTCGGTATCTTGTGCTCGTACGCATAGGTGGCACGCCCCGTCACTTTCAAGCGTCCGTCGATGCGATCGATCGGCTGACCTACTAATTCCGGCATTTTCGATCCGTTGTTCCCTTCTCCTGCGCCTATACCTGCGACATGGCCGCCGCGGTGCGAACCGCACGGACAATACTGCGGCGCGCGAGTTCGATCTTGAAATCGTTTCCGCCGTAGCCTTTTGCGTCTTTCAGTTCCGCTTCCGCCGCGGCTCGCAACACGTTTGCGTCAGGCTTCTTTCCGGCCAGAGCCTTCTCCGCTTTCTCCGCGCGCCAGGGCTTGTGAGCGACACCGCCCAGCGCGATGTGCGCGCGCCGTATTGCTCCGCCTTCGTCCATGTCGAGCGCAACCGCGACCGAAACCAACGCGAAGGCGTACGATTGCCGATCGCGCACCTTCAGGTAATAGGAACGCTTTCCATAAGGCAGCGCCGGAACATCGATAGCCGTGATCAGTTCGCCGGGCGCTAGGTTGGTTTCATGCTGCGGTGTATCACCGGGCAGCCGGTGGAAATCCGACATCGCAATCGAGCGTGAGCCTTTCGGCCCTGTCACCTGGACTTTCGCGTCGAGAGCGGTAAGCGCAATGCACATGTCGCTCGGATGCGTTGCGATGCAGGAGTTGCTCGCGCCCAGAATGGCGTGAATGCGGTTCACGCCCTCTGATCGCCGCACATCCGCTTCCCGGATCGCGCTTGTTGCATTCCGCGTAGCTCGGATCGTAGAAGTAGTAGCAGCGAGTTCGCTGCAGCAGATTGCCGCCCATTGTCGCCATATTCCGCAATTGCTGGGAAGCGCCGGCAAGAATCGCCTGGCTCAGAACCGGATATCGGGTTCGAATCAGCTCGTGGTTAGCAGCGTCCGTATTCCTGGCAAGAGCACCCATTCGAACGCCGCCTTCATGCTCAGTGATCTCCGTCAAGGGAAGACGGTTGATGTCGACCAGGTGGGCCGGCCGCTCCACACCCATCTTCATCAGATCGAGAAGATTTGTCCCGCCTCCGACAAAACGCGTCTCCGGATTTGCGCGAAATGCCTTCACTGCGTCGTCCACACTGGCGGCGCGCATATAAGTGAACGGTCTCATGCGTTCTTGCCCTTCGTGTACCGCCCGAACGGCCGCGACAATGCCGGCATAGGCGCCGCAGCGGCAGATGTTTCCGCTCATGCGTTCCTTGATTTCTTCGTCCGTCAGGCTGACCGCTTTTATCGACTGCCAGGTCCGGGGTAACGAAGCTCGGAGCGCCAGCCTTCACCTCGTCGAGAAGCGCAACCGCCGAGCAGATCTGGCCGGGTGTGCAATACCCGCATTGCAGCCCATCGTGTTCAATGAACGCGGCTTGCATCGGGTGCAGATCCGCGCCCTTCGCAAGGCCTTCAATCGTTGTAATCTGATCGCCGTCGTGCATGGCGGCAAGTGTCAGGCACGAGTTGATGCGCCGTCCGTTGACCAGAACAGTACAAGCTCCGCACTGGCCGTGATCGCAGCCCTTCTTTGTACCGGTCATTGCAGATTTTCCCGGAGCAGATCGAGCAAAGTAGTTCGCGGGATCGATCTGCAGCCTGTGCGCCTGCCCATTGATCACCAGGCTGCATTCGAGCGAATGTGCCGGCGGGCGATTGCGCCTGGGCCGCTTCTCCGGCAAGCACGACTGCCGGCCCCTGCCAGTGCACCGCCCACAAAGGCCCTGCGGCTGACGCCGGGTGTATCCTGCGCCTGCTCTAATTCGTTTTGTTTCATGTCCGCTTCCAGGACGCGGCTATCGGATAGCTGCGTCGCTAGACATTGGATAGCGTTCGGCGCGGATTGTGACGCGTCAACGTTGCGCTGAACGATTTACTGGATTAGGTGACAGTCGCCGTGGCGATCGCAGGCTCCTCAACGACATCTTCAACACCGCTGGTTTTTGCATAGCAGCGTAGCACTTCGGCAACACTCCAGGCCTGTGCACAACAACCGCGGGGCGTATACGGCGCCTCGGCATCGAAGATCTCGCTGATTGAGCCCACGCAAGCGTTGTTTAAGTGAGCCTGAAGGCCTTTCAGAAAACCTCGTGCCGTCTTGAAGTCGCCCGGGTAGACCTTGAGCCAAGCATCAACGAACGGCCCGATGAGCCAAGCCCACACGGTCCCCTGATGATAGGCAGCGTCTCTCGATCGGAGGTCGCCGTCGTACTTGGGTTTGAAGTTCTTCTCGCCCGGGGCTAATGACCGCAAACCCACGGGCGTGAGCAACCGCTCTTTTGCTACTCGAACCACTGACTCCCAACGGGATGGATCGAGGATCGGGATGTTCGAGAGAGATGGCAAAAAGCTGATTTGGCCGGCAAGCCGGATCCGGGCGGCCATTTTCTCCATCAATCGACATCGAAGAGAAAACCGCTGTCCGCAGTTCCAGAATCTCTGGTTGAACGAGCGCTTCGCTTTTGCGGCGTGTCCTGCAATCCCATCCGCTTCGCCCGAGCGGTCGAATCGTCTCAGCCAGCCCTCGAGTAGACAGAGAGCGTTGTACCAGAGTGCATTGATCTCGACTGCCTTACCGCGTCGAGGTGTCACCACCCAGTCGTCAACCTTAGCGTCCATCCAGGTGAGTTGATATCCCTCCTGTCCTTGCACCAGCAGCCCATCCTTGTGGTCGACATGGATATTGAAGTGAGTTCCCCGCAAGTGATGGCCGACGATGTCGAGCAAAGATGGAATAAGTTGCTGAAGCAGATGCTCATCATTCACCCGCAGCAGGTACTGGTTCAGAGCATGAAAAAACCAAAGCGTGGCATCGGCAGTGTGGTACAGCCCGTCCGTTTTCCCTTCGGGGAACATGTTCGGAATCAGCCCATCCCGAATGTAATGTGCAAACGTGCGAAGGATGTAGCTCGCCTCGGGCTGCCGCCCGGTGGTCATGGTGAGGCCTTCCAGACTGATCATGGTGTCGCGGCCCCAATCCGTAAACCAGTGATAGCCGGCGATGATACTGCGAATTTCGTCGCCGGCGGCACGCGCCCTGGCCGTGTCTTCCCGCCTCCCGACAGGAGAAAAGACAAACTGGTCGGCCGCCCAGACTAACTCCCGGCACGCGTCGTTACAGATTCCGGGATGCGCGTCCAGAAGCAGGCGGCGCTTTCGATCATGCTCCGCATCCCAAGCCTGACTGGGAGTCAGCGCATTGATGACCTCCCAAATCTCGGTCGACGCGGCAACGCGTCGTCTCTGCGCCCGGAGTGAGCTTAGCGCTGAAATATCCCGGACTCCACAGATCGCCTCGTGAGATATAACCTCGGCTTCGTTCCACCGCGTAGACGATGTTCCGGATGGCTTGGCAGTCAATGGTGAACCGGGCTTCGTTCCCCAGATGGAGCATGCGCAGTGAGAGTTCCCCGAGTGTGATCTCGAAGTGGTGATCCCGGAAAGTAACTGCGAAGTCTCCCAAGGGTGTATTAACCGGCGCCTCATGTCCTCTGAAGTTGATTGCCGGGCGAAGTTGAAGAGTGACGGCCCCTTCTCCTTCAGAGATGCAGTACCGAATATAGGCTGTGTTCTGGCGATGCGGAAGATAGACGCGCTTTTCGAGTGTTAGTCCGCCGATTTCATACTTCCACACCGGCAGACCGCCGTCGATGGCAAAAGACGTAAGGTACGGAGAACCGCTGAACTCGCAAGTCTCGGTATTTAACCCATTCAATTGGAAAGTCTCGCCATTCGGGAAGACTACCGTCTCAAGCAGATCGTTCAGCATCATGGTCCGCCCCTTTGGCGAGGGTAGAGCGGCCACTAAGTAACTGTGAAACACGCGCGTCGGCGTGCCACCTACGGTTCCCGATGCATAGCCTCCAAGGCCATTTGTTACCAACCACTCGGTGTCCGTGAGAAGTCGGTTTTCCTCAGGCGAAAGCTGAGCCTTCGCGGTATGTCGGTAAATTTCGTTCATGCTGTGGGGAATACGTATGCTTGTTAAATCTAAAATTTAACAACTCTAAGCAATAGGATGCAGGACCACGGCAGCCATTCCGGGAATAATCCAGTTTCGGTCAGAATCGACAACAGCTGTCCCGCACCCACCATATTGCGGATCATCCGATGACCAAAGCTTGGCCCACCGACGGGCAGCCGGCGGCGCAAGCAAAGGCTCAGGCGACGGATTGAATTCGAGGTCGACTCCGAGATTAAGTACGAGCAACCGATCGTTCGTGAAATCATCCGAAAAGTAGCGAAGCACAAAACATTGCGCGTTCAGAACGGCACCGTCGACCCCTTCTTCGCCGCCCTGCGACAGCACGGGATCATCTCGGCGCAAACGCAGGATGTCGCGATGAAGAGCGTAGGCGTCGGCGTGCTTATCGACTTCCGAATGATCAAGTTTCGAACGCTCGAAGGTGGCAGGGGAGGCCGGATCATCGAAGCACTTCTTCATCTCGGGCAACACCAGAGAACGCCATTGCGATAGGAATTCGGCGCGCCCTTCTCGAACCTTCTCCGCTAATTCGGGCTTGTGATCGGCGAAAAACAGAAACTTGCTCGAAGCAGCAAACTCCTGTCCCTGGAATAACATTGGGGTCCCCGGCATGAGTAGCGTGAAGGCTGTGACTGCCTTTAAGGCGCCGGGCGATGTTAACTCGTGAATCCGTTGGCCTTTGGCCGAATTTGCCACCTGGTCGTGATTCTGGATGAAGTTCACCATCGCCGTCTTCGGCAAACCGAAGGTCGAGCTGCCGCGCCTTTTCCTTTGCCACCGATACCACTGCCCCTGGTATAGATACCCGTATTTCGCTGCCGACACGAACTCTTGTGCAGTTCCCCGGTAGTCCTTGTAATAGGCGTCCGCCTTCCCGGTCAGGGCAACCGTCGCGGAGTGGTGATAATCGTCGTTCCAAAGCGCATCGAATCCGTAGCCGCCGTCTTGAATGGGACGAAGCAGCTTCGTGTTCTGCGGTTCGTTCTCACCGATCAGGATGATCGATCGTTCGCCGGCAGCGTCCCGAGCTGCCTGTCCGATCTCGAGCAGAATGTTGGGCTCCGAGTTGTCGTGGATGTCTTGTGTGGCATCGAATCGAAGACCATCCAGGTGATACTCGCGGATCCAATAGGCTGCATTCTCACGGAAGAACTCTCGGACGGGCGCGTTGTTCTCGCCGTCGAAATTAATGCCTTGGCCCCAATCCGTTCCGTGCTTTTTCGACAGGTAAAACGGCGAGAACTTTGTCAGATAGTTACCGTCCGGGCCGAGGTGGTTGTAGACAACGTCAAGGATGACGCCCAAGCCCAGCGAATGAGCGCGATCGACGAACGCTCGCATCTCGTCCGGTCTTCCGTACAGTGCCGCCGGCGCGTAAGGTTGGACGCCATCGTAGCCCCATCCGAACTTTCCCGGGAAGTCGGCTACGGGCATGACTTCGAGCACCGTGATGCCCGTATCTCTCAAGTATTCGAGCTTCTCGGCGGCCGATGACCAGGTCCCGTCCTTGCGTGAACGTTCCCAGGTGCATCTCGTAGATCACCTGGCCCTTGATCCGAACACCGCGCCAGTCTCGATCAGTCCACGCGAACGCGTTCGGGTCGACAACCTCCGAATAACCATGAGGACCGGTAGGCTGGAATCGGGATGCCGGATCCGGATACGCTTCTCCCCGTTATCGAGGCTAAATTTGTACCGTGTTCCAGGTGACGCTTGTTCTCCGCAAACCCGAGAAGTAGCCGTCGCGTTCAGGGCGAGGGGAACAGCATGGAGTGAGTCTTCGAAAACGACACTGACCGTACGGGCAAGAGGAGCCCACACCCGAAAGTGGGTTCCTCCCTGCTCGTTGTACTTCTGCACCAATAGGCAAACTCATGCAAGGAGTGGCTTTACTTGTCTTCATCGAGGGGAAGCGGCTGGAAACTACAACTGAAAAGATAGATGGCCAGGGAGTCCTGGGGTTTCTTACAGTTTACCACGAAACAGTCCCAGGTAAGCGGATTTTCGCATTCGCCCCGATGCTTGATAGGGAATGGCTGAATTCGTGCTAATCTGCAGGTGTGCGTTCCTGGAGCCACTTACGATCGCTTGAGGCCGAAAGCATCCACATTTTCCGGGAAGTTGCCGCAGAGTGCCAACGTCCTGTCTTGCTTTATTCCATAGGCAAAGACTCGTCGGTTCTGCTTCGACTTGCCCAGAAAGCATTTTATCCGGGCCCAATCCCTTTTCCCCTGCTTCACATCGATACCGGCTATAAGTTCTCCGAGATGATCGAGTTCCGAGATCGCTACACCGCGGAGCTTGGACTTGAAGCTGATCGTCCACAAGAACCAGGCCGCGCTTGACGATGGCGCAAATCCTTTTGCCTGGGGAACACAACGCTGCTGTGGCGCGCTTAAAACGACTTCTCTTCTCGATGGGTTGAGGGCCGGCGGTTTTGATGCGGCTATTGGCGGCGCCCGGCGCGACGAGGAGCGCTCACGGGCAAAAGAGCGAGTATTCTCCTTCCGCGACAAGCGCGGTCAGTGGGACCCTCGGAATCAGCGTCCCGGAACTCTGGAATGTATTCAACACCCAGGTCCATTCGGGCGAAAGCCTGCGGGTTTTTCCGCTTTCCAACTGGACCGAGATGGACGTCTGGCAGTACATCCATGCGGAGAACATCCCGATCGTTCCGCTCTATTTCGCAAAACCGAGGCCGATGCTGGTTCGCGGCGACTCACTGCTGCCGATTGAACAACCGATCCCTCGCCTTCCAGGTGAAGAGCCAAAGTTGGTGATGTGCCGAATGCGTTCCCTGGGCTGCAGCCCTTGTACAGGCGCCATTTACTCGGAAGCAGATACGGTTCCACGCATCATCGAAGAGCTGGTTGGGATGCGGCGTTCCGAGCGTCAGAACCGGGTCATCGACCATGACCAGGACGGCTCGATGGAGCTAAAGAAGCAAGAGGGCTACTTCTAGTGGCAAGCATTACGGGCACCCTGCCGGAAATCGATCTGTTCGAGTCATTCCTGGAGGCCGAGAAGGCTAAGGATCTACTTCGTTTGAGCACGGCGGGCAGCGTAGACGATGGCAAATCGACGCTGATCGGCAGACTTCTCTACGATTCCCGGGGAATCTACGACGACCAGCTCGAGGCTGTGACGAAAGCCTCGGTCGGCCGTAATGCCGGCGCGATCGACTTTTCGCTCCTCACCGATGGGTTGCGAGCCGAGCGCGAACAGGGTATCACGATCGACGTCGCTTACCGTTATTTCGCCACCCCGAAGCGGAAGTTCATCATCGCCGATACTCCCGGACACGAGCAGTACACCCGGAACATGGTCACGGGCGCTTCGACGGCGGAACTCGCCATCGTGCTGGTCGATGCGCGCAAGGGTATGCTGCCGCAATCGCGGCGACATGCATACATCGCCTCGCTGCTCGGATTGCCACATCTGGTGGTGGCCGTCAACAAGATGGACCTTGTGGGCTATGACCGGTCTGTCTTCGAAGCGATCGTTGAAGAGTTTAGGAAGTTTCTCGGCGAATGCTAAGATTCAGCCCTACTTTGTTCCGATTAGCGCGCTGGTCGGCGACAACGTCGTGAGCCCGAGCAGTAACATGCCGTGGTTCGACGGACCGAACCTCCTCGAGTACCTGGAGCGAGTTCCCGTGGGCAGTCGAACCCGACGCGCGCCGTTTCGCTTTCCCCGTTCAGCGGGTGGTCAGGCCCGACCAGCATTTTCGCGGCTACGCGGGAACCGTCGCCTCAGGTGAAATCCAGCCCGGAGATCCGGTGATCGGTTCTCCCTTCGGGCCGTAGAACAAGAGTTCAGGCAATCACCACGTTCGACGGTGATCTGCCCCGTGCCGAGGCCTCCGAAGCGGTGACCCTCAGCCTCGCGGACGAAATCGACATCATTCGCGGTGATGTGATTGTCGGGATTGACGAACCGCCCCAGCAGTCCCACGCAATCGAGGCCACGCTGGTGTGGCTGAATGCGACCCCGGCACAAGTGGGAGCACGCTATCGGATCAAGAGCGCGACGCGCCAAAGCACGTGCACGCTCAACAGCATCGAGTACCGCATCAACATCAATACGTTGGCTCACGAGAGCGCCCGGTCGCTCGAAATGAACGAGATCGCGGTGGTACACGTCGACACGGCGCGTCCGCTGGTCTTCGATTCCTACGAGACCAACCGGACCACGGGAAGCTTCATTCTGATCGATCCGGCCACCAACGCCACAGTGGCCGCGGGTCTGATCCGCCGCAGCTACGACGACGGCAGGTCGGGCCGGACGGCGCAGTTCGAATGGCGGCTGCAGGATGGCGCTCTCGTTCTGTCGCTCCGCAATTCGAGCGCAGGATTTTCGCTACCCGCAGACGAAGATTCCAGCGCCCATTCGGGTCCTATTGCCATCGAAGACGTGGAAGCTGCGGATGCGCTTCAACATCTACTGCGGCGTTTGAGGATTTCCCTTCCCGATCGCTCTGCTTCCGAAGAAGGTGATTACACGATATGACCACGCTGTCGTCCGAGGAACTTAGTCTCTCGAAGCCGGGGCAAGCTCGCGCCGCGATAACCGAAGCGCTGAAGCAAAGCTCTTCGGCATGCGTGACCTGCAGCTTTCAGGCCGAGGACATGGTGGTGCTGCGGATGGTGCAAGAGGTCGTCCCCGACGTTCCTGTTCTGTTTCTGGACACTGGTTACCACTTTCCGGAACTTTACGCTTACCGGGACGAAATGGCGGCCAAGTACAACCTGAATCTGGTGAACGTTACGCCGGTTCGGACCGTTGCAGAACAGGAATCAGAGTTCGGACTGCTCTATCAGATCCAACCGGATCGATGCTGCAAGTTGCGCAAGGTTGAGCCGCTCTTCGCCGCGCTTGAGCAGTATCGAAGTCTGGTTCACCGGACTTCGACGCGTGCAATCCCCTACGCGGGCCAACCTGCAGGTTCTCGATCACTTTCCACTGCCGACAGGCAAGCAACTTCTGAAAGTGAGCCCTCTCGCCGATTGGAACGACAAAGAAGTCTGGGGTTTCGCGCGCGAGAACGAACATTCCCCTGGTCTCGCTCTACGACGCCGGATACACGAGTATCGGGTGCCAACCTTGCACCGCGCTTCCTCTCGAAGCCGGCAACGCCCGTTCGGGCCGCTGGGCGGGGCGCAAGCTCGAGTGCGGAATCCATATCGCAGAGGCACACTGAGTGGAGATCCTGCTCGGATTCGTGATCGCGCTCATGATCTCGCTCACCGGAGTGGGAGCGGGGAGCATGACCACGCCGCTATTGATTCTGCTGCTTGGAGTCAATCCGGCGGTGGCGGTAGGAACCGCTCTGACATTTGGCGCCATCGTAAAGATCGCGTCCGTGCCGGTGTATGCGTTCCGGAACCAGGTAAATTTCCGAATCTTGCGATTGCTTCTGGCGGGTGGGCTGCCAGGAGTGCTTATAGGATCCCTTGTTCTCGGATGGTTGAAAGATAGCCAGTTCAGCGGGACGCTCTACGTCCTTCTCGGATCGATCATCGTTTCCATCTCTCTTTTCCACCTTTGGCGAATCTTCTTCCCGCACCGCAATACCGAACACAAGGACCGCCCCAATTTGCTCTGGGCCTGTGCCCTCCCCATTGGAGCGGAGGTCGGCTTTTCGTCGGCGGGTGCCGGAGCTCTCGGTTCACTGCTGCTGCTTGAGCTTCACGCGCCTGAGCGCGGCTGAGGTGGTGGGCACGGACCTTTGCTTCGGTTTGGGCTTATCGGCCGTGGGCAGCGTCATCCAACTGGGGCAAGGGAACTTCGACAGCGCTCTTCTTTACAAGTTGGTGATCGGCGGCCTGTGCGGAGCAATTACCGGATCCTTTCTTGCCGGCAAGATCGCGCAACGTCCTCTACGTATCGGACTGTTATCAATGCTGGTAGTTTTGGGCTTCCAGCTTGCAACTCACTCTTCGCCCAAGCCTGCCCCGACCCCGCGTGCCATGCTGCAAGCGTACCGCCGTTAGACCCCTCCGGCTTCCATTCATTTTTGTCCCAGCTAGTACAATGTCAGTTTCATGCCAGAATTGCTTGCCGGCAAGACCGCCCTTGTGCTCGGCATCGCTAACAAGTGGAGCATCGCTTACGCGATTGCATCCGCTTTCGTCCGTGAAGGCGCTTCGCTCATCCTGACGTATCAGGGAGAACGCCAGCGGCAAGCGGTGGAAGAGTTTGGGACCGAACTGAACGCAACCAAGGTCGTCAACTGCGATGTCACTAAAGCAAGACGAGCTGAACAACTTAGTGAATGAGGTTAAGAGCAGCTCGCCTGCTCTTCACGCTGTCGTTCATAGCATCGCGTTCGCCAACAAAGATGACCTGAGCCGTCCATTTCTCGAGACCAGCCGTGACGGATACCTTCTCGCTCAGGAAGTAAGCTCCTATTCGCTTGTTTCGGTTGCGCGAGCCCTTGTCGCCTCTGATGACAGAAGGCGGTTCCTTGACGACTCTGACGTATCTCGGATCCACCCGCGTGGTCCAGAACTACAACGTGATGGGCGTAGCGAAGGCGGCGCTCGAAGCTTCTGTTCGCTACCTTGCAAGCGATCTTGGGCCCCTCTCAAATCAGGGTCAACGCGATCTCGGCTGGCCCGATCAAGACCGCCTCCGCTCGAGGCATTAAGGATTTCTCCAAAGTGCTCGACGGTGTCGCCGCAAGCGCGCCTCTCCGACAGAAACACAGATCCGGCGGAAGTAGCCGATACCGCCGTTTTTCTTGCAAGTGACTTAGGACGAGGCGTCACAGGTAATGTGATCTTTGTAGACGCGGGTTTCCAAACTATCGGCCTGATGGCCGGCTGATACTATTTCCCTTGTGAATGGCGGATGTTGTCAAACGATTGCCAAAGCTACACGTCTGAATTGACAGCGCTTTTCGCCGTTCACTATTCTGGATTTTCTAGCGCATCAGCGTTTAGCAAATTTCTACTACCGCAAAGGCGCTGAAGATTGGTCGCCGATCTCGTCGTCCAGATCTTGTTCTGCTTAACCATATGATCCAAGTTGAAGGTCTTTCAAAGAAGTACGCGCGCCATGTCGCTGTGGACAACATTTCGTTCTCGGTGAACAAAGGCGAGATCGTCGGCTTTCTCGGCCCCAACGGAGCCGGTAAAACGACAACCATGCGTATGCTGACTTGTTTCCTGCCTCCTTCTGAGGGTCGGGCAAGTGTCGCTGGTTTTGATGTATTCGACAAGCCGTTCGAGGTGAAGAAGCGGATCGGGTACCTTCCCGAAAATCCGCCTGTTTACCCGGAGATGAGCGTCACAGATTATCTCCTCTTTGTTGCGCGCCTGAAAGGAGTCCCCAATCACGAGATCAAGAGCCGGACGGAGCAGGTCATGGAGCGATGCTCCGTTGCCGACGTTAAAGGCAAGCTGATTTCGAAGCTGTCCAAGGGCTATCGGCAGCGGGTTGGACTGGCGCAGGCCATCATCCACAATCCCGACGTGCTCATCCTCGACGAGCCCACTTCGGGCTTGGATCCTCAGCAGATTAACGAGACGAGGCGGCTGATCAAGAGCCTGGCCGTCGAACACACAATCATCCTGAGCACCCACATCCTGCCGGAGGTAGAGACGATCTGCCAGAAGGTAATCATCATCAACCGCGGCAGATTGGTCGCAACCGACTCTGTCGAGCGCCTGAAGAGCCGCGGCCTTGGGAACGCCGTCCAGGTGCAGGTTGAAACCGACGGGCAGGCCAGCCAATCCGCCGTTCGTCAGAAATTGGAGCAGGTAGCGGGAGTGAGTAAAGTGCTCGACCGGCCCGCCGCAGGGGGCCGCTACTCGTTCGAAGTGGAAAGCTTACCGGACCGAGGCTCTCGGGGAGATATCGCGCGCGCGATCGTTCATGCCGGCTGGGACCTCATCGAATTAAAGTCCACGAGTTTGACGCTGGAAGAAGCGTACCTGCAAATCACGGGTGCGACCACTACCGGAGAAGTTCCGGCACTGGTTGACGGAGGCGTGCAGTGAGGAACGTTTGGACCATCGCTCGTCGCGAGCTTTATTCGTATTTTGTTTCGCCCGTGGCTTGGGTTTTGTTGACGATTTTTGCTTTCCTGAGCGGACTGTTCAGCTACATCATTACTGCCAGCTTTGTCCGCTTCTCACTGGAAGGTCAGATGAGCGGGCAAGGCGGGCCCGATGAACCTGAATGAGCAGGTCATCGCTCCGCTCTTCTCGAACATTGCTGTCGTCGGCCTGTTCCTCATTCCTCTGATCAGCATGCGGCTGTTCGCGGAAGAAAAGCGGCAAGGGACGATCGAACTGCTTATTACGTCGCCCGTGCACGATGTGGAGATGGTCTTGGGCAAGTGGCTCGTCGGCAGTGATCATGTACGCATCGCTCCTCGTGGTGCTCTTGCTCGACTTCTCGTTCCTGTTCATCTACGGCTCACCGGATTGGAAGCCGGTTGCGACCGGCCTGCTCGGAATCCTGCTGCAAGGTGCGTGCCTGCTCGCGCTGGGAACTTTCATTTCGACCACCACGCGCAATCAGATCGTGGCGGGCGCCGTCGGATTCGCACTCGCGCTCGTGCTCTGGATCCTGAATTGGACCACGTCCTTCGGTAACTCCGATACCGTGCAGGTGCTGAATTACTTGTCGATCGTGAGTCACATGGACAGCTTCTCGCGCGGTGTGATCGACACCAAAGATCTTGTTTACTACTTGTCTATGATTTTCCTGGGATTGTTTCTCACCACTCGCTCCCTTGAATCCCTGCGGTGGAGGTCATAATGGCTGATTTAAGTCTCAACGACAACAGCAACACACCCGCCCGTCAGTTCCGGAACGCAAGAACTCTGCAGCAGCGCAGCAGGCTCGATTCGGAGCCACGGCTGTCCTGTACACAATTGTCGTAATCGCGGTTCTGGTTCTCGTGAACTGGCTGACCAACCGCTACAACAAAACCTACGACACCACCAGCAATAAGCGCTTCACGCTCTCACAAGAGACGCAGAAGCTCGCACAAAACCTGAAATCGTGACGCGACGATCACGTACATCGACAAAAGCAGCGGATTTGAAACGCGCGCGCGGCATGCTCGATCGGTACAAGAATCTCTCGCCCAAGATCCGCGTCCAGTACATCGATTATCAGAAGCAGCCGACGGTAGCGAGGTCCTATGGCCTGCGCTTCCCGGCACAGCTTTCGTCGAGACGAGTGGCCGTCGCGAAGAAGCAAAGTCGCTGACCGAGGAAGGTCTCACCGGTGCGTTCCTCAAGGATCTGAAAGGCGTTCGCAAAGTTTGTTTCGTTTCCGGCAGCCGTGAACACGCTTTGGACGGCACGGACGCCAACGGCCTGTCGCAGTTTAAGACCCTGCTGGAACGGGACAACTATCAGGCCCAGTCCGTTACTCTCCTCGACAAAACGGAAGTCCCGAAGGAATGCAACGTTCTCGTGATCGCCGGACCGCAATCGGATTACACGCGCAAACGAAGTCACAGCCATTAAGAACATACGTGACCGGTGGCGGGCGGGCTATGATTCTTGCTCGATCCGCCTCTGAACTTTGCGCGCGAGCAGGTCGCGGAAAACAAAGGGTTGACGGATCTTCTCGCCAGTTGGGGCGTAACGGAAGACAAAGACCTTGTCCTCGAGCAGAACCCTATGGGCCAGCTATTTGGCTATGGGCCGGAAATCCCGCTCGTGAATAACTACGAGTCGCATCGCAATCGTGAACGATCTGAAGAGCAGCTTCACCGGGTTCCCAGTTTCGCGATCGTTGCAGGTAAAGAACGGCGACAAGACGACGGTAGAGAAACTGTTCTCGACAACTGACCGGGCAATCGCCACAACGAAGCTGGATTCGAACGAGGTCAATCCGGCAGACCCGAATAACAAGAAAGGTCCGTTTGTTCTGGGCGCGGCAGGCAGCTACAACACCGGTAACACGAACAACCCCGGGCGGTTCGTCGTCATTGGCGGTTCCGGCTTCATGACTAACGGCATGCTGCCGTTCCAGGGCAATCGCGACCTGGCTCTGAATGCAATCAACTGGCTCTCATCTGATGAAGACCTCATCTCGATCCGGCCGAAACCGCCAGAAGATCGGCGGCTGAACGTCAACCAGCGACAGATGAATCTGTTCTTCTACTTCGACCTGATCGCGATTCCGCTTCTCATCATCCTTGGCGGAGTCTCGATCTTTGTGAAACGGAGATAAGATGAAACCCCGAAGTCTACTGGTTGCGGCCGTACTGCTGGTCGCTCTCAGCGGCGCCGTCTGGTGGTCAAAGCGCCACCCTGAGGCGGCCCAGTCCAGCACGACAAATACCCCGGCGAGCCCTAAGCTCGCCGATATCCCGAGCGCTCAAATTAAGAGCCTCACGCTCAAGAAGAAGGATGGCGTCCACAGTCGAAGTCAACAAGACGAAGGACAAGTGGACCATCGCTGCTCCCGCTCAATACCCAGCGGATCAGGATGCGGTCACCAGCATGACCTCTTCTCTGAGCCCGGTAACGGCGGACAGCGTAGTAGAAGATAAGGCGGCCGACCTCGCGAAGTATGGGTTGAATGCTCCTAGCCTGACGGTCACCGTCGGCGAGAACAACGGAAAGTCGCAACGAGATCTTTTTCGGGGACGATGTGCCGGCCGGCTCTCTGGTCTATGTTCGTGTCGGATCCGATCCGAAGGTCTACGCCGTCTCGTCCTCGACCAAAACGTCTTTGGACAAGAGCGTCAATGACCTGCGCGACAAGCGATTGCTCACGTTCGATTCGAACAATCTGACGGGCGTAGAACTTGTTTCTGCGAAGAACGATGTTCGAGTTCGGAAAGAGCAACGCCAACGAGTGGCGAATTCGTGAAACCACAGCCGTACCGGGTGGAGAACTTCCAGGTGGAAGAACTGATTCGCAAACTGGGCGACGCCAAGATGGATCTCTCCACGTAACGCGGAAGACACGCAAGAAAGCGGACGCTAATTTTGCGTCAGGCAAGTTGGTCGCCACCGCGAAAGTGAGTGACGCTTCCGGAACTCAAACACTGGAAGTCCGCAAGAACAAGGACGACTACTACGCCCGCAGCAGTGTTGACTAAAGGCGCTTACAAGATCAATTCCGATCTCGGCAAAGAGCTGGAGAAATCGTCCGGAAGACTTCCGCAACAAGAAGGTCTATGACTTCGGATTCAGTGATCCGACGAAGATCGACATTACCGGTTCGGCCGGCGACAAGAGCTTCGTTCGCAGCGGTACCGACTGGAAGCTGAACGGCCAAACCATGGATTCGGGTTCGGTGCAGAGCTTCATTGACCGGCTTCGCGACGCCGCTGCATCGAAGTTCGTCGATTCCGGCTTCACGACACCGGTCTTCACGGCCACCGTGGTCTCGAACGACGGCAAGAAGACCGAGAAGGTGGAGTTTTCAAAGTCGGGCGACAACTACATCGCCCGCCGCGAGAATGAACCGTCACTGTATCAGCTTGATGCCAAAGTGGTAAACGAAATCGTAGACGCCGCACGAAGCATCAAGGCTGCGAACAAGTCAAAGAAATAAGGACTCGATAAGGCGGGGCTGCCACAATAGGCAACCCGCCTCTTCCATTACCCGCCGCTTATGTCCGCTCTCAATACCGATCTCTACGAACTCACGATGGCGGCGGGATATTTCACCGCGGGCAAAACAAAGGAAGTCGCGACCTTCGAGTTATCGGCGCGCAAGCTGCCCGAAAATCGCAATTTCCTGGTAGCCGCCGGACTCCAGCAGGCGGTGGAGTACTTGTCCGATCTGCGATTTCACGGCAGACGAGATCGACTACCTGCGTTCCCTTGTTGCGTTCAAGCACGCTCCCCCCGAGTTCTTCAAATTCCTTCGCGATCTGCGCTTCACCGGCGACCTGTTCGCATTACCGGAAGGCACTCCGGTGTTTCGCGAACGAACCCATCGCCATCGTTCGGGCCCCTATCGTGGAGGCGCAGCTGGTCGAAACTTATCTGCTTTCCACGTTTGCGTTTCCAAACCATGGTGGCGTCGAAAGCAATCCGGTGTGTCACTGCGGCGCAGGACCGGCCCGTCGTGGAGTTCGGAAGCCGGCGGGCGCACTCGCCCGAAGCCGGCATTCTTGCCGGACGGGCAGCTTACATTGCGGGCTGTTCGGGAACCAGCAACTCGCAAGCCGGAAAGAACTTTGGCATCCCGGTATTCGGAACCGCGGCCCACTCCTGGACCATGTCTTTTCCGACGGAAGAAGAGTCGTTCCGAGCTCTACAAAAGCTGCTCGGAGAATGCGACCGTCTTCCTGATCGATACCTACGACACGATCGAAGGCGCACGTCTGGCAGCACAAAGCTCGGCCCCCCATGCTGGGGTCTGCGTCTCGACAGCGGTGATATCGTCGCGCAATCGCGGGAAGTCCGCCGCATACTGGACGAAGCCGGAATGCAAACGGCCAAGATCTTTGCGACGAATGACCTGAACGAGTACCGGCTCGCCGAACTGGTTCGGGCGGGCGCGCCAATCGATGCTTTCGGAGTCGGCACGCAGCTCGCGACGTCGGCCGACGCTCCGACTTTGTCGGTTGTCTACAAGCTGGTTGAGCTGCGGAAAGACAAGGCCGTCCACTACGCCGCAAAGTTTAGCGACGAGAAAAGCACGTTGCCGGGAGCGAAACAGATTTATCGCTATCCGGACCACGATGTTGTCGCGCTGGCAAGCGAATGCAACAGTGATTTCTCAGGCGGCGAGCCTCTGATCCGACCCATTTTTGTCGGGCGGCAGGCTGGTAGAATCGCTGCCGGCGGCCCCTCAGATAAGAGCTTATGCGCACACCGCGATCGGTTCTTTGCCCAAGCAGCTCCTGTCGCTCGAGGAATCAATACCGTACACGGTTGAGATCAGCCCTCGACTGATTGATCTCGCCGAGAGTCTTGCGCACGCAACATCAGCCCGTCCGCCAGTAATTGGATCTGCGCTCGGATAATGGCTTTGTGAAGACTGTTTTCTTCGACGTCGATACACAGTTGGATTTCCTCTTTCCGGCCGGCGCTTTGGCAGTTCCCGGAGCAGAGCGTATCGTCCCTGCGCTGGGCGTCCTGACACGCTTCGCTCAGGCGAAAGGCATCCAGATCATCTCCACAGCGGACGCACACACCGAGGATGATCCCGAGTTCAAGATCTGGAAGCCCCACTGCGTGGCAGAAACAGTCGGCCAGACGAAAACAACCGGTACTATGCTCGCCGGAGCACTCATTGTTCCCTCTGCCGAGTGGGGCGTCAGCGGTGCCCCGGCGAACCTTCCTGCGCAGGTGATCATCGAGAAGCAATCGATCGACTGTTTCTCAAATCCCGAATCTCAGCCCGCTGTTGCAATCGCTTTCTGCGGATCGCTACGTCGTTTACGGCGTCGCAACCGAACATTGTGTGCAAAAAGCGATCATTGGGTCTGCTAAACACAGGAGCGCATGTCGAACTCGTGGAAGATGCGGTCTGCGGAATCGACGCGAGTGAAGTGAACGCCACACTTGCTCGCTTTGTCGATGCGGGCGGCAAGGTGACCAGCGTTTCGGCCGTCACGATCTGAGCCGCGCCTACTTGGCCGATTCAGTCTTTCGTGCTCCGGGTGATGGAGCCGAGATCCGTGATCATCTCGGGCGTGAGTTGAAGTGTCGCAGCTTGGAGATTCTCACGGAGATGTGTGAGAGAAGATGTCCCGGGAATCAGAAGGATGTTAGGCGATCGCCAAAGCAGCCAGGCCAGCGCCGTCTGCATGGGAGTTGCCTGCAATTCCGCGGCGACCCTATCGAGCACCGATTCCTGTAAAGGAGTAAAACCTCCAAGAGGGAAGAACGGCACGTACGCTATACCTTGCCGGGCCAGATCATCGATAAAGGAATCGTCTGTCCGGTGCGCAACGTTATACATGTTCTGCACGCAAACGATCTCGGTGATCTTTTGCGCCTCGGCCAGCTGCTCGGGGCTGATATTGCTTAGGCCGAGATGGCGGATCAGCCCTTGATGCTTCAGTTCCGCGAGAATCGTCAGCGGCTCTGCAATCGACCCTTCTGCCGGTCCCATGATGCCCCCCACACGAAGGTTCACAATGTCGAGTTGCTCGAGTCCAAGATTTCGAAGGTTGTCGTAGATCGCATCGACAATTTCCTGACGCGAAAGAGCATGGATCCACGACTTGTCTTCCCCGCGCCTGGCCCCCACCTTGGTGACTATAACCAAGCCGTCTGGATATGGATGAAGCGCCTGTTTGATGATCTGATTCGTCACATGGGGACCATAGTAGTCGCTGGTATCGATGTGGTTCACTCCGAGAGCAACCGCTTCGCGCAAAACGGCAATCGCGCCAGGAACGTCACGCGGCGGTCCCCAAACCTGTGGGCCGGCAAGCTGCATAGCGCCATAGCCCATACGATTCAAACTTGTCGATGTGCCGGGTAGCGTGAACTGGCCACCCAGGCTGGTCAAATTGTCGCTTTCAGTGTTCTCTGCTTTGTTCATCATTTCTCCTCGTCGTGCTTACCCGTGTTTAGATGAAGAAAGCTTCCAAACGAGAGTTCGCATTTGCCCCGCCGTTCACATATCGCTCTAGATCCGCGCAAATTGCCCGTTCAGGCTCGCTCGGCTGCCAGCGTGGACGCAATTCTGGACGCCACTATTCAGGTTTTGCTCGCTGTCGGAAAGGAGCGGCTGACGACAACCAGGGTGGCATTACGAGCCGGCGTGTCAATCGGAACCTTGTATCAGTACTTCCCTAATAAGAGCTCCCTGCTCCAGGCCGTCCTGCGACGTCACCTCAATGAAGTCGCGGAAGCAATTGAGCGAGTGTGTCGGGAACAGCATGCGAACAGGCTCGAGCAGATGATGACCGCTCTCGTCACTGCTTTCCTCAAGCCAAGATGAGGGACGCAAAGACGAGTGTTGCTCTCTATTCTGTAAGCTCCGATCTAGGCGGATTGACAATTGCGCAGCAGGTGGGGATACGATCGGACAAAGCAATAGCCGACATGTTGGCGACCGCTCGCGAGCCGTTGATGAAGGATCCACAACTGGTTGCCTCCGTGCTGCAAGGTGCTATCGCGGGCGTAAGCCGGCGATTGCTGGACTCCGACGCTCCCGAAGAGCATTTCGGGGCTTTCCGTGACGAACTGATTCTCCTGGTCGATGGCTACATCCAAGCCTGTTCAGTGTGTCCGCCAGGCGAAGAGCGCAGGACCTCTGGGACGGCGCTCTCGGGCAGCATTACTTCTGACCGGCCGCACTGATTGGGCTGAAACGCGCGCACAGTTTAGCGGCCGGGTGAAGCCGGCCGCAGGTGATTCGCCACCGCGCCCGTTCAGGCTCGAACCGGCCAGTTTACCTGTCCGCCACGGTGAATCGCTAAATTTCCGATGTGCCCGGCGCGTGCTGCCGCTATTCCCGCTTCGACCGGCGCGTTTGGCTCCTTGCGGCTTTTTACGCAATCGAAGAAGTTCCCCATGTGGTCGATGGTGCCATCCTGGTAGGCGTGCTCTGCGAGTACAGGGTTTCCCTTCGGAACGCCTTCCCGATACAGCTCAAACCCGGATCGAGTCAGCTTGATTGTTCCGTCGGTTCCCCTGAATTCGAGGCCGCCGTCGTCGATTGACGAAACCATTGTGCCCTCATAACCTACCTCGAAGCCCTGGTAGCGGAAGCCGGCCTGAAGAGTGTCGGGGCACTGCCACTGCTCGAAGAAGTATTTGTCGCTGATGACTTGCGCCAGGCTAGGTTGTGGCGTTTTCATTGCCCACTGCACTACATCGATCCAGTGGGTGAAAAGATCGGTCATCGCGCCTCCTCCAAAGTCCCAGAACCAACGCCAGCGCCGGAACTTCTCTTCGCTGAACGGTTGATCGGGTGCGGAGCCCAGCCACTGCTTCCAATTGAGCAGTTGCGTGTCAACCGGATCGGCCGGCCAGTTTCTTTGGTAGTTCTGATACCAATAGGTACGCACGTGGGTTACGCGCCCGATGCTGCCGCCCTGGATCAGATCCACCGCATTTCGAAAATGGGGCCAGCTACGCTGCTGCATGCCGCACTGCAGAATGCGTTTGTTCGAAGAATGTACGGCACGCAACAACAACTCGCCTTCCTCGATTGTGTGCGTGACCGGCTTCTCCAGGTACACGTCCTTGCCCGCCGCGAGCGCGTCGCAGGCGACCTTTACGTGCCAATGGTCCGGCGCAGCGATGATCACTGCGTCCAGTTCTTTGATGTCTAACACCTCGCGGTAATCCACATGAGTGGTGGCCGTGTTGTCAGGACGCTGTTTCACCTTGTCCAGATTCGGCGCATAGACATCGCATGCAGCCGCGAGCTGGAAAGGAGCTGACTTATCAGCCGAATACAGCAAAGTTTTCATTCGGCCGCCCGTGCCGATCACGCCGACGCGCAGAGTTTCATTGGCGCCCATAACCTTGGTTGTAGCCACTGCGGAGATTCCGCTTGCCACCAGGAAACTGCGGCGGTTTCTTTTCGTTTGCATTTGTCTTATTCCTATCGACCCGTCGAAACTTGAGTCCAATTTAGGTTTGTACTTCCGAAGGGCGACACGAGTTCAATCTCCCTCATTCTTTTGCGTTTTATGTGAGCGCCAGGCGACGCAATGGACAGAGAGCATTCTAGCGCTTCGGCTAATGGGCATTTCTGAACAGTGAGCGGTAGGGAACAAGAAACACGTTCCGAACGTACTCTAGTGGCAACGCTTCTACGCCTTGGCAGGGCGATGCAGCAACGGTCCCGTACTATTGTGAACAGGAATATGCGCTCTCTGAAAACCGCTTCCAAGGCTGCTTCGGCTCGAGACTCGGACCAAGGTCGTCATGGAATCGCCGAATGGGCCGTCACGATCCTTCTCCTTTTGTTTGGGACAACGACACTCTGCCAGGCTTTTGTTATCCCGACCGGATCCATGGAGGACACACTGCGAATAGGCGACCACCTGCTGGTCGACAAGTTAGCTTATGCGCCAGCCGGCGCTGTGAGCCGGCACTTACTGCCCTACCAGGAGCCGAAGCATGGCGACATTATTGTCTTTCGCTATCCGGCCGACATTACGCAAACCCTGGTCAAACGCCTGATCGGTGCGCCAGGAGATCACATCAGGATTACGAATGGCGCTGTTTACCGGAACGGAACGAGGTTAAACGAGCCTTACGTGTATCACAAGTACGCTTACGAACCTGCGCTCGATAACTTCCCCTGGGCTTGCTGCCGGCCTGTAAAAGAGGAGAGTGCCAGAAGGGCACAAGCCGAAATGCTCGCGCGGAACGTCATCGGGGGTGAACTAGTCGTTCCCGATGGCTACTACTTCGGGATGGGAGACAACCGCGACAACTCCTCCGATAGCCGGTATTGGGGATTCGTTCCCAGGGACAACATCATTGGTAAACCACTCCTGATCTACTGGTCGTACCGGGCATCTACGGAAGATCTGACGGGAGAGACGGCGGGCTCGATCTTGACGCATACTGTCGATCTGGCCCAGCACTTCTTTTCTCGAACCCGGTGGGACCGCACTTTCAGAGTGGTACGCGGATTCCCGGATGCTGAACTGCCGAAAGAAGCACTTCCTGTAAACCCCGGCCTGAGTAACCCTTAGAATTCAAGGCTGAGGCTTTTGCTCGTCGCGCAGATTGAGGGACTGCGCTACCGCTTGATGAAGCTAACCAGATGCTGACCCGCCGGCAGCATGACCGAAGACTTGATGTCCAGTGGACCGGAGTTCGGCAGCGGCACACCATCCACTTCTACGGAAGACACGGCGGAGCCCAGAACAGCGATTGCACGGCTCGCACTCGCATACGATAGCTCTATCCGATCCTTCCCGACCGAGGCGGACTGCACGTCTGCGTTGAAGTCGAGCAGTGTGAGACATGGTTTCTCCACTCCCGCTGACAAGGTGTGCTTCCCTGGCGGCGCTATCACGGTGCTGCCGTCTTGAACAGGCCACGGCCGGCCATCGATTTCGACGGGCCCGCGCCACGGAATACGCGTCGGTGACTTCGCATGGACGCGAAGTTCGTCTACGTTCGTCTGCTTGACAGAGGCAGCCGTTGCAGCCGCAGGCAGCAGCGGTAGATCCACGTTCTCGAGCGAGCTCTCGAAGTAAAGAGCCACCCGGCTGAACGAGGAAGCCGCTTCGTGGACTAATTCAGCCAGCTCAAGTCCTGTCTGCTTTTTCGTCGGGTAAACGTCCTGGTAGCGCTCGACTACGTTGATATCCACCGCGATGTGGTCCCGGTCCGGCGTCACCTCAGCATACTTTTCCGCGAGCTTACGATAGCGCTCCGGGCCCAGCGCCCACAGCGTTGCCGGGTCTTCCACCAGAAGAGTGCTTTTGGTCGCTTTCACAACGGGCAAACTGCGTGCGACATCTGCGCCTAAGGCGTCACGAATGCCCGGTTCGAAACGATCGTCGATGTGAGTGAGCGTAATGTCGAGGTACGGTTTGTCTACCTTGATGCGCTCAATTGCACCCAGCCAGTCCGTTTGCATCCGGGACGCAAGATCCGCACGGTAATCGAGAAAGCGGCGCAGACCGTCGGGATTTGTCTTCGCCGCGTAGGAAGACGCAGGGTCAAACAACAGCTTCGGATCAAAACCGCCCACACGCTTGAAATCCGTCCGAACGTCATCGTTCATTGGCGTAAAGCGCGCGGGATTCGAGGCGCCTTCCAGCGACTCGAAGTAAAGCTCCGCCATGTTCACGCCGTCCCAATCGAATCTCCTGATCAAGGTCGTTAGTTCCTTCTCAACCGCAGCGCGGCATTCGCTGTTCTGCAGGTTCATGAGCTTGCGCCAATCGAGCTGTGCGTCCTGACCGAGTGCGGTCTGTTCCCGCCAGGACGGATGGTCCGCCCAGAACTTTTCGCTGACATGGGGCAGTTCCACCCAGGCATAAACGAGGATTGCGTTCCGGTGGCAAGCCTCGATCAACCTCTTCAGGTATTCATCTTGCGCTGCATTGGGCTCCATGTTGTGCCACGCGGCGACATGTAAAGCCGAAATCCCCGCCGCTCGCCAGCGGCCCGCCAGGTAATCGGCATCGGCACGGATGCGGTAAGCCGAATCGAAAAACGCCCAGAGCGAAGTTGTTTGTGCCGGAAGGAGCAGACCCAGATCCACAGCCGCATGCAGAAGATACGGATACCGCTCGATGCCTGAAGGTCCGGGATCCGTTGCCATCCAAAGCACGGCGCCGCTCTCCGATTTTTTGCCCGCAAGTACCGGGGCGCCCTTCCACTTCTCTTTTGCGAAGATCGTGAAATCGCCAGGAATGTCAACGGCCGGAACAGAGACAGGCTGCTCCCAGATGATCTGCATCTTCGGCGCGCGCGCGTCTACGATCTGCCGGACGGCAACTGTTTCCGATTTCGCATGAATGCCAATGGCTTCGGCCGCCGCACCGGTACCGATCACAAGAACGATTCTGTGCTGTGCCAACTGCAATGGGTCGAGCTGCGCCTCACCACGAATGACAAGAACGCTCGAGTCTTTTTCCGCAGCTTCACCGATTCCCACCGATCCGAAAATCTTCTCCCACGGTTTTGCGTCGACACCTTGGACGCTAAAGCTGGCTGTGGAACTTGCAGATGCCGGAGGAAATCGTCAGCGAAAACAAGGCGACGAGGACGAGCCAGCAACTCTTTATTTGGTGAAGGCGTACCAGAAACTAACTCGAATGTCGTTGTAATTGGGTCTTCGCGGATTGTAATCGTTGTTGGTATACACGCCGTGAAGGAAGTCCGTTGAGAAGTAAGCGCCCGGGGGCAGGAACGGAGCTTTGATCTTGATGCCTGGTCCGAACTCTACGGTATTCGCCCAATATTGAGCCTTCGCATCCTGAGTGAGGTTCGCATTCAACAAAAGCTGGAACGCCGAGCTCTCACCGAATCGAAATGTCCGCCCCGCACGGTGCTGCGAATAGAAAAGCCAATCTTTGTCGAACCTGCTCACGTAAATTGCGTCCGCTGTTGTTTCGTAGAATGCACCCGAAGCGTTACTGCCTAGTAATCTTCCAAATCCTTTGGCGAAGTTCACACCTCCGCGATAATCCGGAATGGCAAGGCCGATGTCATGCCGAAAGGGCAAATACTTGATGGCTTCGCCCGCTTCCGCCCAGCCCGTCAAATGGTGCCATGTTTTTGTTGCGATTCCGCCGCCAATAATGACCGAACTCTCCGATAGATATTGAGGCGCGGCAATGCCGTTTGGCACACTGCTCTTCACATCACCGATAAAGCGAGTTGACACATAAAACGAAAACATCCGATTCGCTGCGGACCAGGGCAGAGGAATCGTCCGCTTGATTTGACCATAGGTGAAAGCGTCCTGCCAGCGCGATGAATACATAGGGCAGAAGCCAAACCGTCGTTTGCGGCAATGTGTCGCCGCGCAGGTTGTGATACGCCTTAGCTGCTTCTACGGCAACAAATGTGTCTCCGGAGTGCCGCGCCTGATCGAACCACGGAATCGCCTCTCCGTCGTTCTTGGCCATGTTGTACGCATACCCGAGCTTCAGCATGACCTCCGCGTCGTTCGGATTTTGCTCGTGAGCCTGCCGCAGATACTTGATTGCATCGTTGTAGTAACCCATGGCAAGACTCTTGACACCCATCACGCGCGGGTCCATCTTCGGCTGGGTATTACTTTGCTGGGGAACAAGCCCATTCGGCGTGTTTGTGATTGACGTGCGTCGGCGACGGGCATCGCCGGACGGAGACCGTTGCTTCAAACCGCCATTCATCAACTCCAGCTGTTCCCGTGACAGCCGGTCAGTCGGAGCGAACTGGAGAACGCGTTCGAACTCCGCCTTGGCATCAGACTCCTTGTGCATGGCCAGATA
This sequence comes from uncultured Acidobacteriaceae bacterium, assembly GCA_963744795.1. Classification (GTDB taxonomy): domain Bacteria; phylum Acidobacteriota; class Terriglobia; order Bryobacterales; family Bryobacteraceae; genus Bog-105. The sequence continues at coordinate 350,168 of CAVUVF010000013.1, read as the reverse complement.
CAGGTACGCCAACTCTCGGCGAAGCGTCACGTTGCGTGGGATCGAGCTTCAACGCTTGCACGAATTCGTAAGGGTAGGGATAGCGGCTGCCGAGTTGTTCGAGCGCAAGCTCCGCAGTACGCGAGTCATTTGACCGCGAAGCCAAGCAGTAGTTCGGCATTTGCTTCGTCAATCCGGTTGAGCTTGCGCAAGACACCCGCCTCGAGCAGTAGCAGTTCGCTCAATTTCGGCTTCAACTTGCGGCAGATTGCATACTGCTCCGCGGCAAGGCTGTATTCTTCGCGTAGCTCGGCGAGTTCAGCCAATTCCCAATGGGCACTGTAGAACGAAAGGTCATCGGGATTTGCGGCTTTGCGGATCGCATCCTGCCAGCGCGCGATGCCCTCCGCGAGCGGCCGGTCGATGTTCTGAAACGCCTGTTCCGCTGTCGCGCGAGTCGTAGGGTTGGCGCTATGACGAAGTTTGTCGAAAGTCCGGCGCGCCTCCACCGGCTTCTTCGTTTCATAGGCCAGAAACGCGTATTCGAGCGCCGCCGTTTCGTCCTTGGAGTTCAGCTTCAAGGCCGCCTCAAACTCATCGCGCGCCTCAGCGTTTTCGCCCGTCTTCAGTAAAGAGTAGGCGAGATCTTTGTGCGCTCCCGCATTGCTCGATTGCTGTGCCAGGCCTTTTCGAAATAGCGGCACCGCTCGGGCATAGTCCTTTTCGCCGAGCGCTTTATACGCTTCGGTTAATTCTGCGGTTCCGGGCGCCTGTCCGAACGTGATTCTCCCGATCGAGAGCAGGACCATGGACGCGGCGACCACGTAGAACGGCCGCAATTTGGACGGACTTTATCACTCGTAGTAAGTCAAGTGGGCCCTGCCCGGGTAAATTCTCGGGCTCTGCCTGCCCTCCTACACTGCTTATCGGTACTGACGAGGCACCGCTACAATGAACCGTAAATGCCGCGTTTTCCGGGAGTTGATTACCTCGAGTTCGATTCACTGTTGACAGACCAGGAGCGCCTGGTGCGGCAAACCGCTCGTCAATTTGTGGATGAATCGGCGATTCCTCTCATGCGGGATGCATTCAACACGGCCACATTCCCGAAACAGCTAATTCCCCAAATGGCCGAACTCGGATTTTTCGGAGCGAACCTGGACGGCTATGGCTGCGCCGGATTGAACAGCATCGAATACGGGCTCATCATGCAGGAGCTGGAGCGCGCCGATTCCGGCCTTCGCAGCTTTGTCAGCGTCCAGGGTGCACTCGTGATGTATCCCCATTTTCGAGTACGGATCCGAAGAACAGCGCCAGCATTGGCTTCCGCGGTTGCAATCGGGCAAATCCATTGGCTGCTTCGGGTTAACGGAACCGGATTTCGGTTCAAATCCGGCCGGCATGCGCACCACAGCTCGCAGGCAAGGAGATGATTGGGTTCTGAATGGGGAGAAGACATGGATCACCAGTGGCTCTGCCGCGGATCTGGCCGTCGTCTGGGCGCGGACGGAGGACGGAATCCAGGGCTTTCTTGTGGAAGCCGGCACGCCCGGATACTCGGCGAGCGACATACATGGAAAGCTGTCCATGCGAGCTTCGATCACGTCCAGCCTGCATCTCTCTGACTGCAAGATCCCGGCCGTGAACGCTTTACCCAAGGCAAAAGGTTTAAAATCCGCCCTGCGCTGCTTATCGCAAGCGCGATTCGGCATCGGTTGGGGCGTACTCGGCGCCGCTATGGACTGCTTCGAGACGGCACGCTCCTATGTTTTGGCTCGGAAGCAGTTTGACGATAAGCCGCTCGCCGCGTCACCAACTCGTGCAGGAGAAGCTTGCCTGGATGATCACGGAAATCACGAAGGGCCAGTTGCTGGCTTATCATGTCGCGAAGCTGAAGGACCGCGGTAAGGCCGATCCGGCTCACATCTCCATGTTGAAGCAAAATAACGTGGGAATGGCGCTCGAGTGCGCTCGGATGAGCAGAGATCTGCTCGGTGCGAACGGCATCATGGACGAATATCCCATCATGCGGCACATGTGCAACCTGGAAACGGTGAAAACCTACGAAGGAACCGATCACATTCATACACTCGTCATCGGAGAGAGAGTGACAGGCGTTCCCGCCTATCGGTAGTTGCTGGATTACTTATCGATGCCGGCAAGTTGCCGTTCCATTTGCTCGTGCAATACCGCGACGCCCGGATCCCGTTGCACCGCTGCAAAATAGCGGCCCCAAAACTCGTTTGTCTCGCGCGAAGGCGACAGCAGAGCTCGGGTGTCTTGAATTAATTGCTCGAACTCCCTGCTTTCACGCGGTGGGTTCTTCGCGGCAAGCGCCTCGTCGATCTGCACAATCAGTGTTGTGACCGGGCGCAGCCAAGCGAAGCGTTGATCGCTGATTAAAAGCTGGAGGAACTCACTCGAGGACCCGATTTTTCCGTGAATGAGCTCGTAAGATGTCCGTTCCGAATCGAGAAGTGCCTTATGCAAGGAGAGCAGTATCTCACGAACCGATTTGAGCTCCGCTTGCGCATTGACGAACCCTGGATTTGACTCCATCAGTTCTCAGAGTAGCGCGCTCGCTTTCTTCTACGATGCCCTGTAGAACCGGGGAAACCGCCGCCTTAATTCTTTGGCGGAACAGTCGGAGGAGCGGCGCTCGCCTGATCGATTTTGAGCAGTATCTGCTTCAGGGTATCGGCGTTTTTCGCGTTCGGAACCAGTGTCAGGTAAGTCCGGAGATGCGACGCGGCCTCGGGGTAATTCCCACGATCCAACAGAATCTGCGCCATCATATTCTCGGCGTCCGGATAGTTGTGCCGTGTATCGAGTTTCAGAAGATCCTTTACACTCTTCTCAGCGTCGTCCGCGCGTTTCAGATTGTAGCTGGCAATCGCGTTGTACCAGAAGGAACTCGGGAATTCTACCGGATTGAGCGAGATGACCTGTTTGCTGAAGTTCGCTGCGTCTTCCCACTTGCCTTCCTGGGCAGCGAGCCTTGCGAGTTGGTCATACGGGCTGACGAACTTCTTATCTGCCGCAATGGCCGACTCGTAAGCCTTCCGGGCATCCTCCGCCCTGCCCTCACGCTGTTCCACTTGGCCGAGTGCGTACCAGGCGGCGGCGTACTTCGGATACAGTTGTGTGGCCTCGCTCAGGCGCTTCTCCGCTTCCTCGAATTTCGCCTTTGCGGCTAGTTGCATGCCTTTCTCGTAGCTCTTCTGAGCACCCTTCGGAGCAAGCGCACTCGTCAGGCTGATCGTCGTCCCTTGTACGTTCGCGAGGCGGTGAAGAATGATGGTGCCGACCTCCGGATCATCCATGGAGTGCCGCGTGCCGAGTTCCACGACATCGGACCTGTATCCGGGGTAAGACGCGCGGAGTTCGCACCCCCAGAGACCCGAAGCTGCGCCCATGCCGCCTCGCGTTCCGATATTGCCCATGCCGTTCATACCACCCATGTTGGACATGTTCCCTGAACGCCCAAACATACCTCCCGGGGAGGAATCGGCAGCATCGATGTCGAGGCCCTGGTTTTGCCCGACTTGAAATGAGAATCGACCTTTGGAATCGGTGTGCCCTTCGACGTGGGGAGTTCCGGAGCAAACGCGTTCGATGCGGACGTCCATGTTCGGCTGGGAGCCGTCGTCGAACATTACCTTGCCCGAGAGAAAGATCGGACGCTGGATGGTCGTGGGGTTGTTGGTGGAGTTCGGATAAGTGTTACCCGGGATGTTCCCGGTGTTTCCTCGGCCGACGGATCCGGTATTGCCCGCTCCCGTGCGATGAACCCGTTGAACTCGCTCCGCCCGCCGAACCGCCGCTACCGCTCCGTTGTGCGCTTGCCGGCAAAGCAATCAACAAACTGGCAAATAGAACAGGAGCAATGCGCTCCCGGAGGGAAAATCGGGATTGTGACATACAACTTGCCCCCTAATGTGCTCTGAGTATCGCACAATTCGAGCGAGTCGGTGTTTTCCTATGCCGCGAGTTGCCTCGCTCCGGTGCCAGCCCCCAAACCGTTGATCTGTACACGTCTTGAAGACCGTACGTCAGCGTTCCACCGGCTTTTCGGCACACTCTGCGCGGGCATGGATAAACCCGCCGGGTGAGAGTAATCCTGGATATTCCCGACCAATTTGCTGAATCGGTCAAGCCGACGTTTCTTCATGTCTGTACTCGGTCAACTCAGTTCGATCGCGTTGGGTGTTGCTGCCCTTCTAAGCTGCGGGATGCCCATCCATGCCCAATTCAGCGTTGAGGGCCACGACGTACAGATCCACGGATTTGCCACGCAGGGTTTTGCTTACTCGAATCAGAACAACTACCTGACGATGCAGACCAGCAAGGGTAGTTTTGCTTTTACCGACGCCGGATTGAACGTGTCGGCGTTTCTCACAAATAAGTTCAGAGTTGGGGCCCAAGCCTATGTTCGGAATGTCGGCGAACTGGGGAAAGGGCACGTCACCCTGGATTGGGCCTTGGGAGACTACCGGTTTAGCGATTCGCTCGGTATCCGGGCGGGCAAGGTCAAAACCGTCTTCGGTCTTTATAACGATACGCAGGATGCAGAGTTCCTCCATACCTGGGCTTTGTTACCCCAATCTGTTTATCCTTCAGATCTGCGAGCGAACTCCCTGGCCCACCTTGGTGGAGACTTGTATGGCCGGATAGCCGTACGTCGCCTCGGTAGCTTCGCTTATACGGCCTACGCTGGCCGCCTTTCCATCGATCGATATGGCGGATTCGCCTATGGGTTGCTCGCTACCGGTCTCAATCCGAGTAAGATCTCGGGCACCGTGAGGGGAGGGGATCTCAAATGGACCACGCCTATCACCGGTTTACTCATCGGGGCTTCCATCCTCGATTCGCCGAAGAACGCGGTGGGTCTGAATGAAAACTTCCCCGGAAGTTTCGAGGTCTCAAATCCCGTTGACAGACGAACGATTTTCTATGGACAGTACACGTGGGGCAACCTGCGAGTGGAAGGCGAGTACAGCCGGGAACTACAGGCATTCAAATTCCAGAACGTTTACGGAACGTACGGCCCGCCTATTGCCACATTAGATCTGGACCGAAGAGCCTGGTACGCCGCGGTAGCTTATCGGGTAGCAAAACACCTCGAAATTGGCGCTTACAACTCGAGATTTATCCCGAACGCCGATGAACGTCCGGAAGGACCAACGATACTCACCGAGCCCGAACAGCACATCTTCGACCAGACCATCTCCGCACGCATTGACTTAACGCGATTTTGGGATCTGAAAGCTGGAAGAGCATTTCATCAGCGGCTACGGTGATCCGAGTTCGTTTCATGGTTTCTATCCGCAAAACAATCCAAACGGACTTGAAACCGAATACGAACCTGTTTGTTCTTCGTACCGGAGTGAACTTCTGATGACTAAGGTTCGGACGGTATCCACTCCTCGCCGGATTGTCGTTGGTCCTGGTGCTCTCGGCCTTCAGTCAAGAAGATCGGTCGTCTAGAGTTGTTGTCATTACAAATTCCGGAACAGCACTCGATGAAATCTCGGCGGATGATCTGAAGTCGATCTTTCTACGCACCAAGATGGCGCTGAAAGGTGGAGTTCACGTCGAACCGGTCGTCGAGAAGAGCGGTCCAGCTCACTCGGCATTCCTTCGGTCGTATCTGAGCAAAACGGATGTAGCCTTGCAGATCTACTATCGCAGTCTGGTGTTCTCCGGACAGGGCGCCATGCCGGCAACCGTTGGTTCCGATGCTGAAGTCGTTGCCTTTGTTGAGAAGACTCGCGGAGCAATCGGCTATGTCGGGCCGGCGACTGACATTGGCAGTGCCAAAACTCTACGGGTTAGATAAGTCCCGAAAGCATGAACAGCCTTTCCGTCAAGTACAAGATCTGGCTCAGTATCGGGATCTTCGTAATTGGCTTTGTCTCTTCCACCATGCTTGTGCAAGTGCAAGGTGTCGAGCGTGAACAGGTGCTGCAATCTACCGCCGACGCGCTTTTCCCCGCGGCACAGAAAAGCCAGAACGCGGATGAGTCCTTCGGTCAATGTGTAAGAGCTTTTCGAGACGCGGTCGTGATGCAGGACCCAGCGGGTCTGGAGCGCGCGACTCAAGAAGGAACGCAGACTCTCGAAGACCTGCGCTCCATTACCCGGCTAGGGTCCGCCGCGCCGGACCTGTCCCGATGGGCGCAAGAGTTACTTCCGACGCTCGAGCGCTTCCTCACAGATGCCAATCGGTTTTATGCAGGGGCGGTTCACGGGACCACCATCCTTCTCCCGGATGTTCAGGAGCGGATGCGCGATTTAGCTCAGCAAACCCGAGTATTGGGCGAGCAGCTAGCAAACCTTCACACCCGATCATCCGGAGAGCTTCAGTCTCAATTGAGGCAGATCCGAGCCCAATCCCGACGGCAGAGATTATTCGCTTTTCTCGTCTTTGGCATCACTGTCGCGATCGCATCGATAATGGTTAACTTCACGATCCATCGTGTCGTGATAGCGCCGATTCTACAAATCAACAGTCAACTCGCCGACGCCAAAAAGAGGGCAGAAGAAGCCAATCAATCGAAGAGTGAGTTTCTGGCGAATATGAGCCACGAAATAAGAACACCGATGAATGGCGTTTTGGGCATGACGGAACTGGTACTCGACACGCCTCTCTCCAGCGAGCAGCGCGAGTACCTTTCAATGTCGAAAACTTCGGCGGAATCGCTGCTTCGCCTGCTCAATGAGATTCTCGATTTTTCCAAGATCGAAGCCGGCAAGTTGCAATTGGAAGTCGTTGAATTCTCCCTTCGCGACACCTTGGCCGACGCTCTTCGTTCCGTTGCGACCGTCGCGCACGAGAAGGGCTTAGGAATCGCTTACCACGTTAATGAGGATGTCGCAGATTCAGTTGCTGGCGATCCAGAGCGCCTCCGGCAGATCATAGTCAATCTCGTCGGCAACGCTATCAAATTCACTGCGCAGGGCGAGATTGTCTTGAGAGTTCAACTCGAATCAGCAGCGCCCGGCACCTGCCAATTGCTGTTCTCGGTTCGTGATACCGGGATTGGAATTCCACCTGAGAAGCAGGAGCTGATCTTTGATGCTTTCTCGCAAGCCGACGGATCGACGACTCGTCGCTTCGGCGGAACAGGTCTCGGTCTCTCTATCTCACGGCGCCTCGTCTCCATGATGAACGGCCGTATCTGGCTTGAGAGCACGCCTGGAGAAGGGACCTCGTTCTACTTCAACGCTAATTTTCTGCTTCCCGGAGAGGCTAATAGTCGCAGGAAGCAGGTTCTTGCATCCATCGACGCCAGCCCGAAGATCCTGATCGCCGAAGGCAATGCGACGGATCGCGAGTTTCTGGAGACCATCTGCAGGCAAGCCCGCTTGCGATTTGTATCTGCATCGAACGGACCTCAAGCACTCGCGCTCGCTGAAGCTCAGGATTTCGATGTGATTTTGCTCGATGACCAGATTGTCGGCCTTCCAGTAGCGGAATTTACTCGTCACCTTCACAACCGCGGACCTGAGCAGTCGGGACGACTGATTTACCTGACCCGTCTGGGTGATCGCGCCGCAGCCAACCGGCTCCGCCACGCGAAAGTCGATGCTCAGCTGGCGAAGCCGTTCAAAGCCAACGATGTTCTGCAAGCGATCGCGCGCCTTTCCCGGCCCGAGACGGCGCAAGAGGCTAACGCTCTCGGTGGCTCCGCTGTCACCCGGAAAGCCGATCCGACCGACGGTCAGATTCTTGGGAAGTCGTTGGCGATTCTGGTCGCGGAAGACAATTCAGTGAATCAGCTGGTCAGCCGTCAATTGCTCGAGAAAAAGGGCCATCGCGTCACGATAGCGCGGGACGGCGTGATCGCTCTCGAGGCATTCCGCAAAGGATCGTTCGATCTCATTCTCATGGATGTTCAGATGCCGCAGATGGATGGTTACGAGACAACGAGAAGAATCCGGGAAATCGAAGCGGGCGATTCCAGAATTCCGATTGTCGCGCTAACCGCTCACGCGATGGGCGAGGAGCATCACCGCTGCCTCCAGGCCGGAATGGATGCCGTTTTGACGAAACCGATCAAGCCGGAAGAAGTGTTCCGGACACTCGCTTCCCTCAGCGAGCCTGTGCTTTCAGTGTAGGTGCCGGTTAAATCCGCTCGCACTCTTCAACCGTCAGACGTGATTTCACTTCGCCCGTGTTTTTGGTCTGCGACGGTTCGAACAGCATAACTTCCACTTCTTCGTCTGCAACAGGCCGATGCTCGACGCCACGCGGAACAACGAGAAATTCGCCTTCTGAAAGCAGAACTGCCCGATCCCGAAATTCCATTCGAAACTGGCCGCGAATGACGAAGAACATCTCGTCCTCCGCCAGCATGATCGTGCCATACAAACTCGCCCTTGAACCTGACCAGCTTCACCTGTTGGCCGTTCAGTTCAGCCACTATCCTCGGATTCCAATAATCGGAAAACAGCGCCAGTTTTTCACGCAAGTTCACCTTGACCATGAGTTCATCGTAGCGGGAGCATGTCGGAGGGGAAGTTCCCGGAGAGGTGAAGGGCATTCCGCGCGATGCGGTCACGAACTCCAAGTGGCCCGCCACGAGCGGTACCGAAGAGCACGCGCTTACTGAAACAGGGCAGCGACTTCCATGAGATCGGATTGATTCATCGGTGCGCTTCGAAGTGGAATGGAGGCGGCCCGGATAAGCAGGTCTTCTCCCACACCATCTTGGACAAGTTTCTTGGCCTGTAGAACACGGAGAATATACGTGCGCGCCAGAACGGCGTTGGTGTCGGAGTCCGTTGTGATTGCTCGTCCAACGGCAATGGAGACATTTTCCTTCAACTCTCTCCGTTCCGCTTTAGACAGCACCTGCCAAACCCGACCGATGTCGCCCGGGTCAACACTCGGCACTGGATACTGTTGACCGAAGACTTCTCCCATTGAGGGCGTCAGGCTCGAAAAGTCAAACGTAAGACCACCTCGCCACTCCTCATAATCGTCGTCTACACCGAGGTTTGCGGAATCGCGAATACGTATATCCGTACATTTGACGTTGCCGGCAGTCTCCAGCGCGTACTGGAGTTGGTCCAGGTAGTCGCCGTGCTCAGAGGCATTCCAAGGATCAGCCTCCGGAAAGGTTACTTCAAGAACAATTCGGAAACGTACTGGCGGCGGCTTGTCCATCCAGTACTCGAGGCTATCGTAACGCGAGAGCGGCTATCGCTCGCGGCGTTTCTTGGCATCAGGAGTGACACGCCGCTCGGAGCGCACAGCCATTGAGTTGATCTGAATGACGGGCATGAGGGAATTGCTGCTCGTCGCGCGGGCATTAGAAACCGAAGCCCGCTGCGATAGCTCCCGGTTCAGAGTGCCGATGAACCCTTCCATCTGAGCCTGCATCGCTTCCATCTTTTCCCGCATATTGAGGATGATCTCGACGCCGGCCAGATTCACACCGAGATCGCGCGTGAGATGAAGAATTACCTCAAGCCGCTCCAGATCCTCTTCGGTATACAGCCGCGTGTTGCCTTCGCTGCGGGAAGGAGCAAGGAGCCCCTCCCTTTCATACAGCCGTAGTGTCTGCGGATGAATCTCGTACTGCTCGGCCACCGCCGAGATCATGTAAGCCGCTTTGCCTCTGTTTCTCGTCATTGCGTTTACTCGTCCGTTCAGGACGCTCCCTTATGCCGCTGGTTCCACCTTTGACCAGACATCGGCGCGCACATCTTGCGTCTGTACCTGGGCCAACTCGCGCAGCAACTCGCGTGTCCGCTCGTTTTGCACATCGGGACACTGGATGCTTACCTCGATGATCTCGTCGCCCCGCGTACTCTTGCGGGCGTTGAATACGCCTTTCTCTCGCAAGCGGAACTTTTGTCCGTTTTGAGTACCCTGAGGAATCTTCAAAAGCGCCCGTCCATCGATTGTGGGGACCTCGATCTTAGCACCGAGTCCCGCCTCGCTAACGGTCAACGGCAGCTTGATTTCGATGTTGTCGCCATCCCGCTTGAAGAACGGATGCTCGTCGACGCGAACGGTGATGTAGAGGTCACCGGCTGGGCCGCCGTCGATTCCGGCATTTCCTTTTCCCGCAACGCGTAAGCGCGTCCCGGAACCCACCCCTTGAGGGATGCGCACTTCAACCGTATCCGGTTTAGCGACCCGGCCTTCACCGCGGCATGTCGGGCACGCATTCTTAAGCCGTCCGCTCCCGCCGCACCGCTCACACGTGAGATTGAACTTCATGGCGCCGGCCATCTGCGTAACCGTTCCGGTGCCGTCGCACTCGGGACACACGGCCACCTGGTTACCGGCTGATCCAGTTCCGTGACAGGTGTCGCACGTCTCTTGCCGCGAGATTGTCAGCTTCACCTGTGTTCCGCGAATTGCCTGCCAGAAGCTGACATGGAGCCCGTATTCCAGGTCTGCCCCGCGCTCCGGCTGCGCAGCCGCCCGCTTGTTTGCCGCCGCCTCGAAAGAACGAATCGAAGATGTTGCGGAAGCCAAACCCGCCGGCATCTTCGCCCGTTGGCGCACCTGCGCCGCCGCCGGCCGCCTGCTGACGGCGCATGATACTCGTTAAAATCGAATCCGCCGAAGTTCGGGCCGCCCGCTCGCGCCGCCGCCGGCACCGCCTGGAAAACCACCGCCGTTCGGTGGAATGTTGTCCGAGTAGAAGCCGTACTGATCGTAAACTTTGCGCTTATTTTCGTCGCTTAGAATGTCGTAAGCTTCCTGAACCTTCTTAAAACGGTCTTCTGCCGCTTTGTCGCCGGGGTTCAGATCCGGATGGTACTTTCTGGCAAGCTTTCGATAAGCCTTCCGGATCTCCTCGCTATCGGCGCTCCGGGCGACCCCTAGTCTCTCGTAATAATCGTTCTTGCTTGTTGCAGAAGCCATATCAATTCATACCCATGCACACGGGACGGACTTACCGCGTGCCATTCGAATAAGGCGGCGACTCAGCCAAGCTGACCCGCCGCCATCCGTCAAAAAATCAGGGGACAGCCCATTGGCCGTCCCCAAGCTGCAGCTCGCAGCTGCAACAGCGTTTTTACTTCTTGTCTTCGACGTCCACGAACTCCGCGTCCACAACGTTGTCTTTGGGCTTCTCCTGTTCGGCTCCCTGCGGCCCTGCGCCGTTGAAGCCTGCGCCAGGTCCGGACCTGCTCCGTTCTGGCCCGCATTCTCGGACTTGTACATCGCTTCCGCCAGCTTGTGGCTTGCCTGGGTCAGCTTATCGGTAGCGGAGTTGATCTTCTCGAGACCGCCTTCGCTCATCGCCTTCCGGACATCCTCAAGCGCGGCTTCCACTTGTTTCGCATCCGTCTCAGAGATCTTGTCGCGATGCTCCTTCAACATCTTGTCGACGTTGTAGATCATGGCATCGGCACGATTTCTCGCCTCGATCTCTTCTTTCTTCTTGCGATCGTCCGCCGAGTTCGTCTCCGCGTCGCGCGCCATCTTGTCGACCTCTTCCTTGCTCAAGCCGGAGGAAGAAGTGATGGTGATCTTCTGTTCGTTGTTCGTCGCGCGATCCTTCGCTACTACGTTCAGGATTCCGTTCGCGTCGATGTCGAAACGTGACCTCGACTTGAGGAATTCCGCGTGGTGCCGGCGGGATGCCGACCAGTTGGAACACGCCGAGCAAGCCGGTTGTCCCGCGCCATGGAGCGCTCGCCCTGGAACACCTTGATTTCGACAGAGGTCTGGCTGTCCGCCGCGGTCGAGAATGTTTCACTCTTCCGGGTCGGAATCGTGGTGTTGCGTTCGATGAGCTTCGTGAACACGCCGCCGAGCGTTTCGATACCCAGCGAAAGCGGAGTCACGTCGAGCAGCAGCACGTCTTTGACTTCGCCGCCCAGAACGCCGCCCTGCACCGCAGCACCGATCGCAACCACTTCGTCGGGGTTCACGGACTTGTTCGGTTCTTTGCCGAACAAATCGCGGACCATCTGCTGCACCTTCGGAATACGAGTGGATCCGCCAACCAGAACAACTTCGTCGATCTGCTGCGGAGTCACACCGGCATCCGCCAGAGCCTGTTTGCAAGGTCCAACCGAGCGCTGCAGGATGTCGTCTACCATCTGCTCGAACCGCGCACGAGTCAGCTTGATGGTTAAGTGCTTCGGACCGGATGCATCGGCCGTCAAGAACGGCAGGTTGATCTCGGTCTCGAGTAATGTCGAGAGCTCAATCTTCGCCTTTTCCGCCGCTTCCTTCAAGCGCTGAAGCGCCATCTGGTCGCGCGAAACATCGACGCCCTGGTCTTTCTTGAATTCCTGGATCAACCAGTCGATGATGCGCTGGTCGATATTGTCGCCGCCAAGGTGAGTATCACCATTGGTGGACTTTACCTCGACAACGCCATCACCCACCTCGAGGATCGAGATGTCGAACGTACCGCCGCCGAAGTCGTAAACCGCGATGGTCTCGTCTTTCTTCTTGTCGAGGCCGTACGCCAACGCAGCCGCGGTCGGCTCGTTGATGATACGCATCACTTCGAGACCGGCAATCTGTCCGGCGTCTTTCGTCGCCTGACGCTGCGCGTCATTGAAGTAAGCGGGGACCGTAATAACCGCTTTGGTGACTTTCTCGCCCAGATAAGCTTCAGCCGCTTCTTTCAGCTTGCCGAGAATCATGGCCGAAATCTCGGGGGGCGAATATTTCTTGCCCGAAATATCGACGCGCGCATCGCCGTTTTCCCCAGCGACAGCCTTATAAGGAACAAGCTTCATCTCTTCGTTCACTTCGTTGAAGCGACGACCCATGAAGCGTTTGATCGAATAAATGGTGTTTTCCGGATTCGTAACAGCCTGCCGCTTCGCGACCTGCCCGGCAAGGCGCTCTCCATTCTTGGTGAATGCGACGACTGACGGCGTAGTCCGGCCACCCTCCTGGTTCGGGATGACCGCCGGTTGCCCACCTTCCATAACGGCAACAACGGAATTCGTAGTCCCGAGGTCAATTCCGATAATCTTACTCATGTGAAGAATCCTCCGCCGGCCACAGCACAAGTGATCGGCAATTGTTTAGCACAACCTAAGTATGCGATATGAGTCGCCGATTGTCAAGTTTCCTAGCAACTGGATTTCTCTTTTTCTGCCTGACAAGCTCCGCCCAGCAAACAACCCTCTTAATTGCAGCAGCTTCCGATCTTTCGACGGTGGGCCCGGAGCTGAAGAGTGCCTTCTGTAAGGATCCCGCAAACTGTCCTGTTCGCCTCGTAAACGGATCGAGCGCCGTTTTAGCGCAGCAAATCGAGCAGGCTGCTCAATTCGATCTGTTCCTGTCGGCTAATGCCGCCTTCGTGGACCAGTTGGCTTCGAATGGCAAAATCGTGCCCACGTCGGTGAAGCCATACGCCGTCGGACGCTTGGGCGTGCTCTGGCGCGACGGAAAGAAACACCCGCTCCGGGAGTTAAGCACCCCGGCGGTCAAGTATATTGCCCTGCCGAATCCCAAACTGGCGCCCTACGGCGTGGCCGCTCAGCAGGCGCTCGAGTATGCCGGTCTCTGGGGTATGGTGCAGTCGAAAGTGGTCTATGGCGAGAACGTCCGGCAGGCCTTGCAGCTGGTCGAGAGCGGAAACGCCGATGTCGTCCTTACATCCGATTCCCTTCTTCGAGGGAAAGATGCGGACGTGATCCCGGCCGACTGGCACAAACCGATCGTTCAGAAAGCCGGAATCGTTGCCGCCAGCCAGAACCGGGACGGCGCCCAGCGGTTTCTGGAGTTCCTGCTGAGCCGGAAAGGTCAAGCGATTCTGGCCAAGTACGGCTTCAGTACGCCTTGAAGACGTGACCGTTTTCCGGCTCAGGCTCTCAGAGAGTTTCCCCGAACCATTCCAATGCCTCGTGCTGCATTTTCTTGCTGAACATGTGGGGTTCGTCGTAGAACGTGTTTCTGCAATTTGAGCCGACGCCCGCAGCCTCGAACGTAGACTTTATCTTCTTCGCCGCTTTTTCCTTCCCCTCATTTGGAAACAGCGTGTCTAAACGCCCATACTGAACCAGCAGATGATTCGGCGCGGTCATGGATACGACATCGGGCAGATCTAGATCCTGGTACAGACCGGGAGCGTGGATCATCCACGTATGCCGCGAAGCATAATTCGCGAGCATGGATTCGTACCCGGTCATCCAGCATGTCACGACGGAACTACGAATGGACGGGTGTAATCCGGCAAGGTAAGCGGCGCGGAAACCGCCGAGCGAGAGCCCTAGGCATCCAACGCGGTTCGCGTCGACCTCCGGACGGGTTAGAAGGTAGTCGACACTGCGGACGTCATCGAATCCTATGATGCCTGGCCAAGTCGCACCGGCCAGAAAGATGTTTTTGGCCACCACCTCCTCATGATCGTGAGCCCATTTGTTGTACGTCCGGATGTATTCGTCTGATCCAGCAGGCATAACCGTCAGCTCTTTGGTTTCGGCGGTCCGAGGGACAGACGATTCAAGCAGACGGCGTTCCCCGAAATAGAACGCATCGGTCACCAGCACGACGTAACCCGCACGGGCGAAATCGGCCGCATACGGAACGCCCTGATAGATCTTTTCGCAGAACTCGTCCAACACGCGCGGCGATTGGTCGCGTTCGAGCAACTTCTCACGGCCGGAATGATAGTACCCGCCGTGGTCATGCAAGGCCACCAAAGCTGGATACTTCTTACTTGGCCCTTGTGGTACGAGAAGGGATGCGGTAACTTGCACACCAGCGCTCGAGCTGAAAAGCGAGCTCTTCCTGCGTATAGCCGTTTCTCTTGCGTTTGCTTTTCAGTTCAGCGTTAAACGGAACGGCAGGCGGATGGTATGCCAGATGTTCCAGGCATTTCGCGCGCGCCTCGCGCTTCCATTCCTCAAGACTCGACCAGCGGCGGGAATTGTAAGCGTAGGAGGGAGGCGTGTCGCGCGCGTACGTCGCTATCGTTTCAAAGAGATTCCCCATCAGGGGCGCGGCCGAGGCAGGTAAGCGGGAATTCGGACCGGAGTTCCTAACCTGCGGCGCAGCAACGGCCGAAGTTAGAGACAGCGTGGGTAGAGCCGCCAAAGCGGCTCTACGGCTGAACTTCACAGGGTCGGACATTCGTTAGAAGAGAAGCTTGAGCGCGAGTTGACCGATACGCGGATCACGCGCCGTAAGAATGGTCCCGAAGCTTGCGGACGAATAGGACGTAGTCGGGTTATTGAAGTTCGCGTGATTCAACACGTTGAAATATTCCGCTCGAAACTGGAGGTTCAAGCGCTCCGGGCCAAGCGGGATTCGCTTAAAAAGTCCGGTATCCCAGTTGACGAATGCGGGTCCGGTCAATGCTCCCTTTCCTACGTTCCCATAACTGCCGGTCACAGGTGTTGTGAACGCCGATCTACTCAGGAAGTTCACGCATGGAGCGGAAAGGCCGCAGGCATTGCCGCCATAAACATTGCTGTTGAGTAATTGCGCGCGATCGGTATTCATCCCTGACTTCGACGCATCAAGACCGGCCAGGATGGTCAAAGGCTGCCCGGTTTGGGCCGTGACAATGCCCGTTACTTGCCAGCTTCCCAAGGTGTAACGAACCAGCTTATTTGTGTTCGCCAACCTTGGTGAATCCCACGTATAGGAAAGGACGAAGCTGTGGGCCCGGTCAAAATCCGATCGGCCGTAGTCCATGACATGTCTTCCAGGGTCAGTCCACCGGACGGGAGAATCGCTGCTCGACTTCATGTTGTTGATGCCTTGCCCATACGGCATGTCGTCGAGGCTCTTCGACCAGGTATAGTTCACGAGGAACTGAAATCCGTACGCGAATCGATGTTGCAACGTGGTCTGCAACGAGTGGAAGGTGGAGTCGATATCCTGCGTGCTCTGGCCGATGCTTCCGTACGGCTGAAAAGGTCTCCGGGCGTCAGTCGGAAGCGAACTTCCGGCGAATGTAAGTGGCCGGGTTAAGCTCGATTGTTTCAGACTGATGATTCGTGCGCGCCCCCACGTACGCCGTCCTTAGCAACCAGCCTGATCCGAACTGGTGCTCGATCGAGAAGTTCCAGTTATACGTCACTGGAGCGACTTGCTTCGCATTGTTCGAAGGATCGTACGTGACAGCAAGCACTGGAGTCGGGAAAGCAGCGTTCGCTGTCGGTATTGTAGGCGCGGGAAACGGAACACTGAGACCGACGTAAGGATTGCTGAACGAGCCGCGTAGATCCGTAACACTCAACTGAGGGCTAAACGGCGCGACATTGACGAAGGTGTTGTTCCACTCTCCGCTTTGAATCGCATCATAGAAAGAACCTGCGCCGCTGCGGATACTCGTCCTTCCGTCGCCAAAGACGTCCCACGCGAAGCCGATACGCGGCGCGAAGTTCAGCCAGTCGCTACGCGCGCCCGCCTGCGGCACGTTGGGATCTCCGGGAAACAGCAGCCCCGCGGGAGCATTGCTGTAAACGCTCGATCTCATGCCAGCGTAGTAGAGCGCAGGCGTGAACTGTTCGGTTCGATTACGAATCTCCGTCCACGGGAAGAAAGGATCCCACCGCAGGCCAAGATTCACGGTCAGGCGTTTGGTGACGTGGTAGTCATCTTGTACGTAGAGGCTCGGAAACCAGTTCCGGTTGTCCTTGGTCTCTCCATTTCCCTGCTGGAGCGTTCGCACCCGCCCTTCGAGGAAGCTCGCGAGCGCATAATTCGTTGCGTCACGCAGTAAACGTGAACGATCCGGACATCAGATAGTTGTCGCGCATGATCGTCTGGCCCAGCCACATCCTGCCGCCGAACGCGACGTTATGCTTGCCCTTCACCCAGCTCACGTCATCCGAGATGCCGTATGTATTTCGATACCAGTAAGCCGGAGGAAACAAGCTGAGGCTGAAAAATCCCGAGACGTTGATGCCGTCGAGGGTCTTCGGCCCGCTCGGCTGAAACATGTTGACGCCCAGGTCAGCCAGGTTGGGAGCATTGGTAGGCGGACCTCCCACGGACGAAACGCGGGCGAGGCTGACACGGAATTCATTCAGCAAGTTGGCTTGAAATACGTGCGTCTCACTGATCAATGCGTTATGCGAAGCGATGCTGGAACCGCTGATGCTGTTGATCAAGTTAGCCGGATCGAGATACGCCCGGTTAGTAAAAAGGTCCAGGAAGTAGTGGCCGCTGATTCGGTCGCTTGCGCTCAATGAATGATCGAGCCGTCCGAAATACTCGTTGAAATCCTGGCTGAGAGGCTGGTTATAGAAGATCCGCCCCGACCCCGTTCCCTGAGGGAACTCGCTTCAGGAAATTGATTGCAGCCGGATCAAGGCTTTGGGCCGGAATGCGATTGCCCGGAACAACGGCACCGTTCGCACCGGTGATCTGTGTGACCTTGCCTGTCAAATTGGCCGGATCCGAAGGATTCAGCAAGGCCGAGAAGTCTCCGTTCGCCTCCGCTGCCGTGGGCACGTACGCGGTGAGCCCATTCTGCACATTGCGCGTACGAGTGCCCTGATATCCAAAGAAGAAGAACGTTTTGTCTTTGCCGTTGTAGAGCGCGGGGATAACCAGCGGTCCGCCTACGGTCCCGCCGAACTGGTTCCTCTTCAACTGATCAACGCGAGAGGCGAAAAAATTCCGTGCGTTGAACACCTGATTGCGGTTGAACTCGAACAAGTCGCCATGAACCTCATTTGTGCCGGACTTACTAACGATATTGACGAAGCCGCCTGCGGTTCCACCATATTTAGCGGAGTAATTGCTGGTCTGGACACTAAACTCCTGAAGGGCATCGGGAAACGGAAACGGCTGGTTGACATTAGTGAGATTGTCGGTGTTGTTGGCACCGTCCAGGGTAAAGTTCATACCATTGGCGCGTGAGCCGTTTACAGACGTAGTAACCGCAGCAGGGAACGTTTTATAGATACCCTGATCCGCGTTGTTGCTAGGAGCACTGACCGCCCCCGCTACGAGTTGGGTCAGCTGAGCGGGATTACGGCCGTTTAGGGGCAATTCGACAATGCGCGTCTGGTCCACCACCTGCGATATCGTGCTTGTCGATGTGTCTACTTGCACCGCGTTCGCTGCGACGTCCACTTCGGTGGATGTTCTCTGGACGCTGAGCGCTGTATTCACTGTAAGCGTCTGGTCGGCAGCGAGTAGCGCATTCTTCTGCACGAAAGGCGCAAAGCCGGTCCCCTCAACCTTTACGTCATAAGTCGCCGGTTGGAGCGAAGGAACGACAAAATACCCTTCAGCATTGGTCGTGGTCTCTCGAGCCTGTGACGTTCCCTGATTTGTAATCGTGATTTTTGCCGAAGCGACAAAGGCTCCGGACGGATCAGTCACGGTTCCGACTATCGTTCCAAATCCCTGGCCGCGAAGAACCAGACTGCCGAGACATACTAACCAACTAAGAAGGAGGACCCGGACTTTCATGACGTAGAAAATCTCCCAAAGGCGATAGCTAGCTCACATCTTGGCATAGCTCGGCGCATGAGAGTAGTAGGTAGAACAAACAGCTCCCATGTAAGTACGAGCAGCTAACGATCAAGCTGCTGGCGACATATCGCGCGTCTGATGTTTGGCGCCCTACGCCTTCGGATGCGCCTTGTCGTAAACGGCTTGCAGATCTCGCAGCGACACTTGCGTGTACTTCTGCGTGGTCGTCAGACGTGCGTGGCCGAGCAGTTCCTGAATCGCCCGCAGATCAGCGCCATCACTCAGCAGGTGCGTCGCATAAGCATGCCGAAAGCTGTGCGGATGAACGGTGGAATCGCCCGCCGCCAGCAGTGCATAATTCTTCACCAACCGCCGGACCTGACGATCGCCGAGGCGCTGATTTCTGGAATTCAGGAACACTGCGCGCTTGCCCCGGCTGCTCGGGTCTCACGTCCAGGTACCGCTGAACGTGCTTCGGCTGCACGGATTCCTATTGGCACCTGCCGCTCCTTGTTCCCTTTGCCGCGAATCCGCATCGAACGCTCGTCGAGGCTAATATCCGTAGAGTCAAGACCGACTAACTCACTTACCCGGAGACCGCATCCGTACAGCAGTTCGAGAATCGCCAGGTCACGCTCACGCCAGGGCTCGGGTCCAACTGTGCCATCCTCTACCGCATCGAGCAGGTTATTCGCCTTCTCAGCACTCATCACCTCCGGCAATCGTTGCTTCACCTTCGGCGTGCGAAGCCGGGCAGCGATGTTGGCCGGACAGATACCCTCTTCGCGCAGAAACTTGAAGAACGCCCGAATCGGCTGCCAATTTGCGCCGGATCGTAACAGGAGTAAGAGAGCGATCGTACAGGTCGGAGAGCCACTCGCGAAGCAGCGCCAGATCGAGTTGCTCGACCGGAGGCGCACTTTTCGCGTCGGGTATCTCGAAGTATTGAGCGAACTGCTCCAGGTCCGCGCCGTAGTTCCGGATCGTATGCTTCGACGCTCCGCGCCGCTCAAGCTCGCGTAGATAGTTCGAGATACTCGGACGCAGTTCTGCCATGGAGAAAGCCTTCGAGACTGCCTTGCGCACGCCGGCACACTTCCGCATGGCGCGCCTTCTTGTCGTGCTTGAATTTCTTCTTCGTTTCCTCGTCGAGAGCCGGCAGCAAGTCGAACGTGATATTCGCCGGCTGGAAGTGGCGCGGATCGGCGTGCGTCACGTAATGACACAAGCTTCCGAGCGCCGTTTCACGCGGGAACACTTCCGGCTTTTCTCCGCGCGCGAGAGCTGCGGCATTCCGGCCCGCGATCAACCCGGTCGCAATCGATTCCGGATACCCTTCGACGCCCGAGATCTGTCCCGCAAAGAAAATCGCGATCGTTGTTCTTCAGCTGCAGCGTGGGCCGGAGCAGCGCCGGAGAGTTGATGTAAGTGTTCCGGTGCATCTGACCGAAGCGTAGAAACTCCGCATTCTCAAGGCCCGGAATCATCCGGAACACACGCGCCTGGTCGCCGAACTTCATGTGGTTCTGGAACCCGACCAGATTGTAGCTGTCGGCGCGCTGGTTCTCCTGCCGAAGTTGCACGATGGCATAGGCCCAGCGGCCCGTTCGCGGATCATCCAACCCCGCCGGCTTCATCGGTCCGAATCGCAGCGTGTCTTTCCCTCGGCGCGCAATCTCCTCGATCGGAAGACAGCCTTCGAAGTAGGGTGTTTTGTCCTCCTCGATGTGCGGCTCGTAAGACTCCGCCGCAAGCAGAGCTTCGATGAATGCCTCATACTGCTGTTTGTTGAACGGGCAATTGATGTAATCGTCCGAGCCGTCGAGCGATTTACCGTATCGCGAAGCGCGGAAGGCAACCGTCATGTCGACCGAATCGGCAGCGACGATCGGGCTGATGCTGTCGTAAAAGAAAAGCCGGTCCGCTCCGGTCAAGTGTCGTGATCTCCTGCGCCAGACGGTCGCTTGTCAACGGCCCGGTCGCGATGACGACCATGCCGTCTTCCGGAATCGACGTTACTTCCTCGCGCCGGATCTCGATGCCGCGGATGAGCTTCAATCGCAGTCTGTGATCTCGCGCGAGAAGATGTCCCGATCGACCGTCAAAGCATGCCCGCCCGGTACTCGCGAGCGGTCCGCCGCGCGAAGAAGAAGCGAGCCGAGTTGCCGCAGCTCCTTCTTCAGAAGCCAGGGAGCCGAGTTTTCGCCTTCGCTTTTCAGAGAATTGCTGCAGACGAGCTCGCCGAAAGCATCGGTGGTGTGCGCGGGCGTCCGCCGGTGCGGGCGCATCTCGTAGAGAACGACATGCGCACCCGCCTCGGCAGCCTGAAATGCGGCCTCACAGCCGGCGAGACCCGCGCCAATGATGTGAATCGGGGACAACCCCTATTTTAGGGCTTACTGCAGATCGTTCTTGAGGACGATCCGGTATCGGGCCTTACCGGCTTCGAGACGCTCGATGGCCTCGTTCGCCTCGCTCATCTTGAAATTCTTCGGTGATCGGCTCGATTTTGTGGCGTGCACAGAAATCCAGCATCGCATTCACCGTCGCCGGGCGCTCCGGACGGGCTTGACGCTGATCGATCTTTGCCTGCGATCAGCAGCGGGAGTGGACAGTCTTGATCTCAGGAAGAACGCCGACCGTGTGGAAACGTCCCTTCGGCGCTAAGGCAGCCATGATACGGATCTACGTTCAGAGGCGCCGTGATCGTCGAGAGGATCAGATTGAAGGAACCGGCGGCGCGCTTTCAATTCGTCTTCGGAATGGGTATTCAGGACCGCATGCGCGCCCATCTTCTTCGCTTCATCTGCCTTCCCGGCCGAGGACGTGAATGCCGTGACGTGGCAGCCCCACTTGTTCGCGAACTGCAGCGCCAGGTGACCCAGCCCGCCAATCCCGATCACACCGACGCGATCGGTCGGTTTGATATCGAATTGAACCAATGGATTGAAGACAGTAATCCCACCGCAGAGCAGCGGTCCGGCTTTGCTGAGGTCGACGCCCTCCGGAATCGGGAGTTGCCCAGACCCAATGACATCGAACACGCGTAGCGAAGGCGCCATGCCGATGGATGATCGTGGCTTCGCCGGTGTCGCACATATTGTGATCGCCCGCAAGGCATTGCCGGCAATGGAGGCAACTGCTGGAATTCCAACCCAAGCCGACCGTCTGCCCCACTGTGACGATCTTTGCGTTCGACCCGATTGCCACGACCTTGCCGATTGCTTCATGGCCCGGAACGAACGGATATGCCGTCATCCACCATTCATTGTTCAGCATCGAAAGATCGGAGTGGCAAACCCCGCAATACTGAACTTCGATTTCGACCTGGTCGTCCGGAAGCGGGCCTGGATCGTACGAAAACCGCTCTAGCTTTCCTTTGGGCTCTTTAGCCGCTAACGCATGAATTTCGCTCATTGATCCAACTGATGCTACCAGAACGGAAGCTCGCTGCGTCCCTAAAAAGATTCTTTGTACTGACCGAAGACACCACGGAGAATGTCCGAGATTTCGCCAACGGTCGCAAGCGCTCGGCAGCACTGAAGTATGTGCGGCATCAGGTTATCGGTTGAGCGCGCGGCGCGCTCCAGCATTGCCAGCGCGGCAGTGCACTCCGATTGAGAACGGGACGCACGAACGGAACGAAGGCTTTCCACTTGTTTCCGTTCCAGTTCCGGGTCAATCCGAAACGGCTTGGGCGATTCGTGTTCATCGGATTGAAATCTATTCACGCCAACGATGATTCTCCGCCCTTCTTCCACGGCGCGCTGATAATCGTATGCGGCATTCTGAATCTCGCGCTGAATGTATCCCCGTTCGATGGCGACGAGAGCGCCGCCAAGTGCATCGATTCGCGCGATATACTCGCGCGCACCTCTCTCGATCTCGTCCGTGAGTTGCTCGATGTAGTCGCTTCCGCCCAGCGGATCAGGTTGACTTGCGATGCCGCTTTCATACGCAATCACCTGCTGGGTTCGCAACGCAATCCGGGCAGATTGTTCGGTGGGTAACGACAGCGCCTCATCCTTGCCATTCGTATGCAGCGACTGAGTCCCTCCGAGCACGGCGGCCATGGCCTGAAGCGCAACGCGTACAACGTTCACCTCAGGCTGCTGGGCAGTCAGCGTAGACCCTCCTGTTTGCGCATGGAATCGCAATTGACAGCTCCGGTCCGACTTCGCGCCGAAACGTTCACGCATCAGTGTGAGCATAAAGGCGGCGCGCCGCCCGGAACTTGGCGATCTCTTCAAGGAAGTCGTTGTGAGCGTTGAAGAAGAAGCTCAACCGCGGCGCAAACGAGTCGACCGCAAGTCCAGCGCTGATGGCCGCTTCGATGTACGCGATCGCATTCGCAAGCGTAAATGCCACTTCCTGAACCGCGGTCGACCCTGCTTCGCGGATGTGGTAGCCGCTGATGGATATCGTGTTCCACTCCGGCGCTTCTTCGCCTGCCCAGGCGAACAGGTCCGTGATGATTCGCATCGCGGGCCGGGGTGGATAGATATAAGTACCGCGCGCGATGTACTCCTTCAGGATGTCGTTCTGAATAGTGCCCGAGAGTTTTTTCCGATCGGCGCCTTGGCTTTCCGCAACCAAAAAATAGAGGCACAGCAGGATGGCAGCCGTCGAATTGATCGTCATTGACGTGCTGACCTCGCTGAGCTTGATGCCGTCGAAGAGGACCTGCATGTCCGCAAGCGAATCGATCGCTACTCCAACACGCCCAACCTCTCCCGCAGCCAGCGGACCATCGGAATCCATACCCATCTGGGTAGGCAAATCGAAGGCGACAGAGAGCCCGGTAATGCCCTGTGAGAGGAGATACTTGTACCGGGCGTTGCTCTGTTCTGCACTTCCGAAGCCGGCGTATTGGCGCATGGTCCACAGTCGGCGGCGGTACATGTCGGGATAAATCCCGCGAGTAAAAGGGAATTTACCGGGCTGCTCGGAAGTGGCCAAAGGGACCCTAGGTTCGAGAAGCGATGCGCCGCGCTTTGCGGAACGATGTAATCGCGAACGAAAACATCACGACGCAGAAGATGACGGAAAGAACTAGCCCAAACAGACTTCGAGAATCGCCCGGCTTCATCTCGCGATACAGCTGAAGCGCTTTGAACAGAGCCGGAACGGCAAGAACGACAAATATTGCCCCGATCGCCTGGTTCCAGATAACGCGTGCCGGCCGCATCACTTCCGGGACAACGGTTCTCGCGAACGTCTGAGCGTGATGGGGCTTCACAGAGCGAACAAGCCGAATCGCTTCGAAGAGCCGTGTCACGCTTCAATCCTAACAATGGACATCAGTAGTTCCCCGAAACCGAGGTACACGTCGCGTTCTATCTCGGCGCCCCACTCGGCCTGATCACGTTGCGCGAGCCAAGCTGCCAAGGCCGTTCGCTGTTCTCTGGGCAAATTCCTCGATCGCGTGTTGGATTCCGGGAAGGTCCATAAGATTCGTGCTACTCCGGAAGGCTCCGTCTAGCCCGGATCCTGTTCAAAGGGCACATTCCGGTAAGTTCAAGAGCGTGCCTGTTTGGACGCCGGGACCGCCCTTGGGCAGAAGCGGCAAAACGTTGAAGGCTCAGTGCCCTTCTTCTTCGAGCAACCGTTCCGCTTCAATCGCAGCCATACAGCCTGCGCCCGACGCCGTAATCGCCTGCCGGTAAGTTCGGTCCTGCACGTCACCGGCGTGGAAAACGCCGCGGATATTCGTTCGCGCCCCGCCATGGGAAATGATGTAGCCGTCCGGGTCGAGGTCGAGTTGTCCGGCAAACGCTCGGGTGTTCGGAATGTGCCCGATCGCAACGAAGAACCCGTCCACCGGCCGATCGTAGGTCTCGTGTGTCTTCAGGTTTCGGAGCTTCACGCCCGTCACTTCGCCCTTTTCGACGTCGTAGACATCTTCGACGACCGTGTTCGTAAGGAACTGAATCTTCGGGTTCGCCTTCGCTCTGTCGATCATGATCTTCGAGGCGCGGAACGTCTCACTTCGGTGAACCAAGCGCAACTTCGCTCCCGAACCGGCTCAAGAAATTAGCCTCTTCCATGGCCGAATCGCCGCCACCGATCACCATGATCTTCCTGTTCCTGAAGAAGAATCCGTCGCAGGTAGCACAGGAACTGACCCCGTGCCCGATCAGCTTGTGTTCATTCGGAAGACCCAACCAGCGAGCCGAAGCTCCTGTCGCAATAATCAAGGTCCTGGTCTGAATCTTTTCGCCGTCTTCGAGTTCTAGGGAGAATCGGATCTGCACGCAGGTCGGAATGAACAACTCGCCCATGCCGGTAGGTTGCGCCGAACCGTTGGGCCTGCCCCTTCATGTTCTCGACCAATGCCGGGCCCAGAATGCCTTCGGGAAAACCAGGAAAGTTTTCGACTTCCGTTGTGATCGAGAGCTGCCCGCCCGGCTCGTGCCCTTCGAATACGAGGGGAGCCAGGTTGGCTCTTGCTGCATAGATAGCGGCGGTGTTCCCGGCACATCCTGAGCCGAGAATGACCACGTTTTGGATATCGCTCATTGGAGAATCAGATTCGTCAGGCGGTAAGCAGCCCAGGAACCAGAGTACGCCAAGAGCAACATGTAGCTAAATTGAAACGCCGGCCATTTCCAACCGCCAGTCTCGCGTTTCACAACCGCCAGCGTCGAAAAACACTGCATCGCAAATGCGAAGAACACAAGCAGGGCGACGGCACCCGCGGCACTCAAGTCCTGTTGAACAGCGTGCTGCAAACCGCTTGACTGTTCGTCTCCTTCGATGCCGTAAATGGTTCCGAGGGTTCCGACGATGACCTCGCGAGCGGCCAGCGAGGTGATCAGACCGATTCCGATCTTCCAGTTGAAGCCCAGCGGCTTGATCGCAGGCTCGATGGTCTTCCCGACCATCCCCGCAAAGCTGTGTTCCAGGTCGGGGCTCTTTCCGTTTTGCAGCGGCAGGTGGGCCAGGACCCACAGCGAAACGGCAACAAGCAAGATGACGGTGCCGGCCCGACGGAGAAACACCTTGGCACGGTCCACCAGACGCAAGCTGAGAGAGTGCCAGGTGGGCCAGCGATACGGAGGCATCTCCAGCATGAAGGACGTGCGCTGGCTTTTCAGCACCGTTGACTTCAGTAGCCGCGCGATGACAACCGCCGCCGCGAAACCGAGCAGGTAAAGCCCCAGCATGGTGGCGGCTGGCAGCGAGAGCACACCCTTGACGAGCGGTACGTTCGGGACGAACGCCAAAATGATCAGCGTGTAGACCGGGAGCCGCGCGGAACACGTCATCAGCGGCGCGATCATGATGGTCGCCATCCGGTCGCGCTTGTTCTCGATGACTCGCGTCGACATGATGGCCGGAACGGCGCAGGCGTACGCCGACAGCAGAGGGATGAACGACTTGCCCTGCAGGCCGATCTTGGCCATGGTCCGGTCTGCAATCAGTGCCGCGCGCGCCAGATAGCCCGAATCCTCCAGAATCCCGATAAACAGGAACAGCAGCAGGATCTGCGGCAGGAAGACCACGACCGAGCCGACGCCGCTCCAGATGCCATCGATCAGCAGGGATCGCCACGGTGTGTCGGGCAGGACTGATTGCATCCAGCGCCCAGACCACAGAACTAGCGCCTGCAAACCGTTCATGATCGGCTGTGCCCAGGAAAAGATGCTCTGAAAAACGGCAACAACCACGGCGAGAAAGACTAAGGGGCCGCCCACGGGGTGAAGGAAAACGGCGTCCAGCCGCCGTGTCCAAAGCGGCGGTGCCGGGGCCTTGTAAGATGCTCGGACGCCGAGGCTTGCCGCCCATTGCCGGCATTTCGGAACATCCTGCAAAACGGGCAATTCGATCTTTACCGGGGGAGCGTTCAGGCGGGCGGCCGTGCCGAGCAGAAACTGTTGGATCCGCTCCAGGCCGGTTCCCTTGGCCGCGCTGATCAAGGCCACGGGACAGTTCAGCTCATTCGCCAAGGCGGCGACGTCCACCTTCCCACCGCGAACGGCCAAATCGTCCGCCATGTTGAGGAGGATCAAGGTGGGTAGGCTGAGGCTCAGGATCGGGGCTGCCAAAACCAGATGGCGCCCGAGGTTCGTCGAGTCCAGAATCAGAATGACGGCGTCCGGCTTGGGGAAGTCCCCTCGTTCACCTTTCAGAACGTCGTGAGTGACCTGTTCATCTTCGGCTCGAGGATGAAGGCTGTAAACGCCCGGAAGGTCGACGAGGAAGACGTCTGTCTGCCCTTTCAGCTTGGCCTTTCCGGTTCGATGCTCGACCGTCACACCGGGGAAATTGGCAACCTTCTGATTCAGACCGGTCAGCCGGTTGAAAAGCGTAGATTTTCCGGAATTAGGCGGACCGACAATGGCAACGATGATGTCCCGGTCGTGTGCGGGACGCGGCGGAAGAATGGAAGGGTTGGGGAGGAGCCCGGCACGAGGTTCATTCTCGTGGCAACTGCTCACGAAAGCACCACAAAGTCAGCCTCGGGATCGCGTCGCAGGTAAAGGTGAGCGGCGGTGTCGTCCCGAAGCGCCACCTCGGACCCGTCCACCCGGAAGACCCGAGGACCGCCACCGGGAGCCCGGCGTCCCGGCACGACTTCGTTGCCAGGCAGGAAACCCATCTCCATCAGGCGGCGGGACACGTCATCCGGTAAGTCCAGGCGGTCAATAATACAGCGCTGGCCAGTCGGAAGGTCGGCAAGGGTACGCGGCGACCCAGCGGCTAGCCTGGATGTTTTCTTTTTCCAGCCCATGGCGGCGATATACGACCAGTTTAGTACGAGTTGTCCGTCACGCCGCTGAAATAAGCAGCGAATGGCGACAAATGCTTCTAAATTGCCGGTTTACGCAGCTGATTACAAATGTACGCTTCGATGCTATGATCAGCCTGTGCTGCGGGAGCACTCGCACCATTCCATGACTGTTCCGGAACGCGAGACAGGGGGCGCCTACTCTCGCAAAGACGCGTTGCGGCTATTGAAGATAGACAACCGGCAGCTCCGAACTTGGGAGCGTCAACAGCTTGTGCCGGAACTGGCCCACTATCGCTTCTCAGATTTGCTCCTTCTTAAAAGGATCGCGAAGTTGCGCGCCGAAAAAGCGCACCCTAAGTTAATCAAACAGGCCCAGCATGCGCTGGTTCGGTGGATGAAGGAGGTTGGGCAGGAGCACGAGGACGTCCAGGTCTATAAAGATGGCCGGCGGGTAAGAATCCAAATCGGCAAGCAGCGGCTCGAACCGAATTCGGGCCAGTTAGTGTTCGACTTCGCCGAAGAAGAAATCAGCAAGCTGTTGCAGCTGCCGCCCCAGGCACGCAAGAACGGCGAGGAAATCACCGACCAGCTCCGCAAGAAGATTGAAGCAGATTATTGGTTCGAACGGGCTCTCGAACTGGAACAGACCGGCGCTCCGCACGAGCCGTGATCGAGGCTTACCAGAAAGCCGCGGAATTGGACCCGCGTTCAGCGGCAGCCGTCGTCAATCTGGGCACCGTTTACTTTCACGGCCATGCCTGGGCCGATGCGGAGCAGCAGTACAAAAAGGCTCTCGAGATTGACCCGAATTATGCGCTGGCCCACTTCAACCTCGGGAATCTGTACGACGAGCGGGACGATACGGCCAATGCCCTCCATCACTACCTGGAAGCCCTGCGGATCTACCCCAAATACGCGGATGTTCACTATAACCTCGCGCTGCTCTATCAGGGCGGGAGGGACACGTTGAATGCAATGCGCCACTGGCGGGCGTACCTGAAAGTCGACGGATCGAGCGAGTGGGCCCGGATTGCACGGCGAGAGTTGCGCAATCTGGAGAGTGAAACGGTGATCGAGGGGAAACGGCCGCGGCTGGTCGTCATTCCTCAGCGAAAAGAAAAAATTTAGGATGGCAGCTTGTCTGCCGGTCAGCGCGGTCGTCCTTGCGGCCGGTGCGGCAACCCGGATGGGGAAGTTAAAGCAGTTGCTGCCCTATCGGGGTCGAACCCTGATTCAACACGCGGTCGATCAGGCGCTTCAGGCGGGCTTCGATCCGGTAGTGGTGGTCGTGGGCGCGCGAGTCCGCAGCCGTCCGGTCCGTCGTGGCGAGCCAAAAGACCGTTCTTGTGGAGAATCTCTACTGGCAAACCGGAATGGGATCTTCTATCTCTGCCGGCATGCGCGGGCTGAACGATGAAAAGACGGAGGCCGCCGCGGTCGCCATTCTGCTCGGCGATCAGCCGTTGGTCACGGCTCAGCATCTGCAAGAGATGAGAAGCCTCCTTCACCAGGTCTCGGCAGACGTAATTGCGGCCGAGTACGACGGGACCCTGGGAGTTCCGGCGCTTTTCAAACGGAACTTGTTCACTACGCTTTCCGAATTGCCGGCCGGCATCGGCGCGCGCCACCTGTTGCGCGAGTCCGGGCTCAAGGTCGAGCCGTTTCCCCTGCCCGAAGCTGCCCTGGACATCGACACACCTGACGATTACGAAGACCTGACAGCTTAACGTCCGATGCTACGATGAGGGCGGTGTTTCGGCCCGCGCGTCTCTATCTTATTGTTCTGACTTGCGCGATCGCGGGCCTTTTGATTGCTGCCGAAACTTATTCTCTGCGCTTGCCGAACTCGGCTTGGATCCTGCGCTCGGCATTTCCAGCCTTTGCCCTGGAACTCGCATTCTTTCTAGCGGCCACTCTCGAAACAACCCGTACCCGCTTTGCAGATTGGGCGACGCCTTCAATCCAGGCCGCAGTGCTCTGGCTTTCGGCGTTGATACCTTACCGCGTTTTCAGTGTCCTGTCCGGTACGTTCCATTTCTCGAATTTTGCCGTTCTGACATTCCTTACTGCCGCTTCTATCGTTTCTGGAATGTGTTTCTGCCCCGCGGCGCCGTTTCCGACCTGGGCTTTCTGGCTTTAGCCGCCGCACCGATGATTGCTCGCGTTTTTTCCCAGCTCTATGAATCGCCGGATCCCCGCCTGCGGATTGACTTTCTGGGACACGCTATGTGGTTTAGGGTCGGGATCGTGGCTCTCCTGGTCCTGCGGCGATGGGATGCGGGACCGTTCAGCTTATGGCCACGTCTGTGCGAATGGAGAGTCGGGGCGATTTGCTATTTGCTCGCTGTCGGACCGCTTTCCGCCATGGCGCTCGCAATCCACGCCGTTCATTTTTCCCCGTTTCAGGGGGATCCAGCGCTCCTGGTCTTGACCGCCGTTGGAACATTTTTTGGCATTCTCTGGGGCGTAGCTTTGGGAGAAGACCTTTTTTTTCAGGGAGTTGTCACCAGAGCCCTGGTCGGAACATGGAATTCGTGGCTTGTTGCCATCGCGATTTCGGCTATCCTCTTCGGATCCGTACATCTTTGGGTACACGGGTTTCCAAATTGGCGGTGGGCCAGCGTTGTAACGGTTTTGGGGATTGCGTGTGGAATTGCTTACGCCAAATCTGGCAGCGTGCGAGCACCTATGGTAACTCACGCGTTTGTCGTCACGACTTGGCGACTTCTATTCAGTAGTTAACGATTGCAGTGTGGAAGATTTTGAGACTTCGAAAGACCAGACCCTTTCGGGCGCCAGGGAGGAGTATTGCTTCAGGGGTCTTTCTATGAGGTTAGTCTCGCTTTGGTGGGAGTTGCCTCCCTGGCTTGATTCCAATAATAGAATATGAATTTCTGGAATGCAAGCCCTTGTTCTACAAATTTTCAAAGAAAATTTTGCTGCTGCTCAGCGACAAACTCCTGAAACGCGCCTGCGACAACCCTCATGACAAGAATTACGCTTTTAGGATCAACGGGATCCATCGGAACGAGCACGCTGGACGTGGTACGGCAACGCCCCGAAGAATTTTGCATTTTTTCCTTGGTGGCAGGCAGGAATGCGGAGCTTCTTAGCTCCCAGATTCTGGAATTCCGCCCAAAGCTAGTGGTTGTAGCTGATACTGAAAACATTGTTAGACTGACTAAATTTCTAGCGAGCAGTGTTTTGCCTAAAAGCTCAGTGGCCCGAGCTACAGAGCGGCGCGAAAGCACGGGTAACCGCCGCCGTCGACCACGAGACTGATTTCGTCATGTCGGCTATCGTCGGGGTGGCTGGGCTCGAGGCCACATTTGAGGGGATTCGAGCGGGCAAAAGAATCGGTCTGGCGAACAAGGAAGTGCTTGTAGCGAGCGGCAAACTGGTGATGGCCGCCGCCAAAGCTCACGGCGTAGACTTCTTCCGGTCGATAGCGAACATAATGGGGCGCATCAATGCTTTCGAGGAGGACGACGGGAGGAGGTAACCCGCCTGCTCTTGACGGCATCAGGAGGTCCGTTTCGCGACATGCCCGCCGACCAACTCTGGAGCGTCACACCCGATCAGGCTTTACAACACCCCACGTGGAAGATGGGTCAACGGATCACGATCGATTCGGCGACGATGATGAACAAGGGCTTCGAGGTGATTGAGGCGTGCTGGCTATTCGACCTGGCGCCTTCGGAAGTAGAGGTGGTCGTCCATCCTCAGTCGTCCGTTCACGCGATGGTGGAGTACAGCGACGGGAGTGTCATCGCGCAGGCCTCCGCCACTGATATGAGGATGCCTATCCAGTACGCGCTAACCTACCCGCGCCGCGAGGCGGCCCCGGTACCAAGATTGGACTGGACTACTCCGCGCACCTGGAACTTCTACCCTCCCGATCCTGCCAAGTTTCCCCTCTTAAGACTGTCGTACGAAGCTCTTAGCGCAGGTGGGTCTGCGACTTGTACGTTGAACGCGGCTGACGAAATAGCGGTAGGAGCTTTCCTGGAGGGCAAGATACCTTTCCCTGCTATCGCGCAAACTATCGAGGAGACGCTTTCGAGACAGGGCGTGCGAGAACCGGAGACAATAGACGAAGTGATCGAGATCGACGAAGCGTCGAGGGAGACTGCCAGGCAGGTTCTCGGGACTCTCGGTGGACGGGGTCAACGTTACGGGCGGATTAGGACGTATCCTATGAGTTTTGAACCGAATAGGATTTCATAGCGTCGAATTAGTGTGCTGGAAGACGCATAGGTCGGGAAGGTGAAGGTATAACAGCGTGGGTTTCATAGGGCCGTTCTTCTGGGTAGTGATCCTGCTGGGGGTCATGATCCTGGTACACGAAGCTGGGACATTTCTGGGCCGCTCTCTCCGTTGGCATTCGCGTTGAGACATTCAGTATCGGGTTCGGACCGAGGCTTTTCGGATTCCGCCGCGGGGATACTGATTTTCGGATTTCCGCGATACCGTTCGGCGGATATGTGCGAATGTTCGGTGAGCAACCGGGCGACGAAACTGCCGCAGACCCGAGGTCTTTCCAAAGCAAGGCCCGATGGCAGCGGGCCATCGTAATCATCGCCGGACCTTTGATGAACGTGCTCCTGGCAATTGCCTTGGTGACCGGGCTATACATGTACGGATTCCCGAAAGAGTCTCCGTCAGCCGAGGCCGTCGTCAGCAGTGTTGCACCAGGCTCACCAGCCGCGACCGCCGGCCTTCATCCGGGAGACCGGATTCTCCAGATCGGCGATAAGCAGAATCCCAATTGGCAGGATGTACTGACCGAAGAAGCGCTGAATGCCAATCACCCCGTGCCGGTACGCATTCAACGAGGTGGACGAGGAGCTTCACTTCGACGTAACCCCCCGCATGGATGCAAAAGAAGGGATCGGGGTCGCGGGCTGGCGAGGCGATGTCCAGGTTGCCGAGGTTTCTAAAGGCTCACCCGCGAGTGCGGCCGGCCTGAAAGCCGGAGACCTTTTCATCGACGTGAATGGCCAGCCGGTCGAGTCCGTTTACACCGTTCAGCAGGCCATCTCACATTCGAACGGTAAACCCGTCGAGTTGACCCTGATGCGGAATAACCAATTGGAAAAGGTTAGTGTTACGCCAGAGGCAAGCACTAACTCCCGATTGCCCTGGCACATCGGCATAGCGTTTCGCATGCCCATTCAGGTTGTAAAGCTGCCGTTAGCGCCTGCCATCGCGGAAAGTCTGCGCTTCAATCGTCAGAACGCCACCATGATTTTCCAGGTTTTGCGGAGCATCGTGGCGCGCCGCGTGTCGCCCAAGACACTCTCCGGACCTATCGGCATTGCCCAGTTGTCAAACGAAGCAGCGCAGGAAGGGCCCTCGAGTTTCTTAGGCCTGATGGCTGTTGTGAGTCTGAACCTGGCGATCTTCAACCTGCTGCCCATCCCCATCCTGGACGGCGGCACTCTTCTGCTGCTGCTGATTGAAATGCTGCTGCAGCGGGAGATGAGCGTTCAGGTGAAGGAGACCGTTTTTAAACTGGGCTTCGTTTTCCTGATGATGGTCGTCGTTTTCGTCATTTACAACGACATCAGCCGCATCCTGACCCGAAGTTAAGTCCTTCTGCAAAGTTCGGGCTCAGCCGGTTAGGGGCTGTGCCCCCGGTTCTGTCATCGTTACGGGCTTAAGCCAGGTTTACAGAAATACTTACCGCTAGGTCGCCAGGCAATAGTAAAATGCTATAAACCTTTCACTTTGCTAGCGCGGGGATAAGTTGCGCCGCTACGCCGCTCGACACCTTTGATGCTTGAGGAATCTAAATCCGTTCCTTCGGGGCCAGCCACGACATCGTCGACGAACGCCGTCCGCTGGACTCGCGTCAAGGCAATGTTCGAACTGGCGGTGACGCTTGAGTCTTCCGAATGGCCTTCGTTCCTGGACCTGCAATGCGGCACTGATGAAGAGCTGCGGCGGGAAGTCGAGTCGCTGCTGCTTGCCCATGACAACAGCTCCAATTTCCTGGAAGAGCCGGTGATCTCCGCGGGTGCGCTGGCGGACTTTACCGAGCCCCCGCCAAAGCCTGCAGACTCGATCGGCGTCGGAAGCCGGATCGGCTCATACCGGCTCGAACGCGAAGTGGGCCACGGCGGAATGGGTACCGTCTATCTGGCCAACCGCGACGACGAGGAATTCAGAAAGCGCGTTGCCATCAAGGTGATCCGGGTCGAAAAGCTAAGCGACTTCGCGATCCGCCGGTTCAGGCAAGAACGGCAGATCCTGGCACGGCTGGAACACACTAATGTGGCGCGGCTCATTGACGGCGGCACCACGGAATCGGGAATGCCGTATCTGGTCATGGAGTTCGTCGAAGGCGAATCCCTGACCAAATACTGTGACATTCACGGATTGGCCGTTACCGAACGTTGTGAGCTTTTTCTGAAAATCTGTTCGGCCGTGCACTACGCGCACGAACGGAACATCATCCACCGCGACCTGAAACCCGCGAATATTCTGGTTGGCAGAACCGGCAATCCGAAGCTGCTCGATTTCGGGGTCGCTAAGATGCTCGAACCGGAAAACCCGGCCGTCAACAAAGAAGCGACGTTGGCCGGTGTCCGGATGTTAACGCCTGCTTACGCAAGCCCGGAACAGCTTCGAGGCGAGCCGGTCACGGCACAAAGCGACATCTACTCGTTGGGCATCATCCTCTACGAGCTTCTTTGCGGCGAAAGACCCAGCCTCAAGACAGTTCAACAAAGTTCGTCGAATGCCGGCGGTAGAGACGAGCACATCTCACCCAGTCTGCGAGCAATCATCTTCAACGCCATACGTCTGGACCCGAGCGAACGCTATGAGTCCGTGGCGGCTATGGCCGAAGACATCCAGAAGCATCTGAAGGGCTTCCCTACCCGCGCGGGACTTTCCGGGGCAACTGAACAGGATGTGGAGCGGATCTCGATCGGCGTTTTGCCGTTTCGAGAACTGGGCCAAGATAACAAAGCGGATCCGTTCCTGAGGTCTGCCATTACTGACGCCTTGATAACCAGGCTCAGCAAGGTGGAGCGTCTTTCTGTTCGGCCTACCAGTGCCGTCTTGCGCTATGCGGAAAGCAGCGATCCTGTCCATGCGGCACGCGAACTCAGGGTCCGTTATCTCCTCGAAGGCACGTTCCACACCGTGGGAGATCACGTTCGGCTGAACGTTCAGCTTGTGTCGTCTGACACGGGCCGGTCCGTATGGGCTGCTCACTTCGAGGAAGATAGCCGGGACCTTCTACGGCTCGAAGATTCGATCTCGGAGCAGATTGCTTTCGCTCTCATTCCTCACTTGACGGGTGAGGAGCGCATGAAGCTGAGCCGGGCGGGAACGGCGAACAACAAAGCGCACGAAGCCTATCTGCGAGGCCGCTACCATTGGAGCCGCAGCGCCGGCGAACCCGAGCAACTCGCCAAGGCACTGACGTGCTTCATGGAGGCCATCGCGCAGGATGCGTCGTACGGCCGAGCCCATGCCGGTGTAGCAGATTATTACGTTCGTCTTGGTCTTTGGGGTGGTGTTCCGCCGGCTGAAAGCTTTGCGGCCGCCCTGGTTTCGGCTCGTCGCGCGGTGGCGCTCGATCCAATGCTCGGCGATGCCCACGCCTCGCTCGGCTTTTGCCTCTGGACGAACAATCGTGACTACGCCGGTGCTGAGCGAGAATTCAACATCGCAATCGCGCACGGTCCCGATTCCGCGAACGCTCATCATTGGTTTGGTCTGCTCAATTCCTCGAGAGGACGGCCGGAGCTGGCACTTGCCAACCTCGACCGCGCTCACAAGATCGACCCCAACTCGCCCGTCATTACGGCCTCCCACGGCTTCGTGCATTTCAACGCCCGTCAGTACCAGGAGGCGTTGGACCTCCTGCAAGCCGCTGCCCGGGAGAGGAAAGATTCGGGCGTGCTCCAGGAGCTTCAAGCCTGGTGCTACCTGCAGCTCGGGGACTTCTCGCATTCGAGAGAATGCGCGAAGAAGGGCACAAACCTGAGTGCCCGAGGTCCCTCGTCCCTAGCAGTGCTGGCACGAGCAGAGGCAGCGGCCGGAAACCGCGCAGCAGCCGAGGAAATCCTGGTCGAGATGAAACAACTCGGGACGAAACGCTTCGTCTCGGGTTATGATTTTGCATCCGTTTACCTGGCCTTGGGGGACAAGCAGTCAGCCCTGAAGAGTCTGGAAGAGGCTTTCGAGGCGCGTGATTGGTGGGTGAACTGGATAGGAGTTCATCCCGCGTGGGACAGCTTGCGCGGCGAACCGCGGTTCGCGGCACTCGTTGCGCAGACCCAGCCGGAACCCGCCGACAAGACGGAGACTGCGCCGGCTGAACCGAGAGCCGTGGATTCGAAGCTCGCCAGCATGGTTGTGCTGGCGGTTGTTGCTGTGTTGATTCTGGGCGCCCTGGTTCTGACTTATTTCCAATCGCGTAAAGCGGGTGATCCGTTCGCCGATCCCCAGTTCTCCCGCATCACGGGTGACGGGACCACCGGGCTGGCGGCTGTATCGCCGAACGGCGAGTACATTGTCTACTCAACGAGGAAGAAGGGCTGGACTCAACTCTGGAAGCGCAAGGTCGACTCTAGTGGATCGACGCCTCTGACGAGTCCTATGCAAGGGGATGCGGTCAGCCTGGAGTTTACCGATAACGGCAATCGCCTCGCGTTTGCAATCCACCCCGCGCTGCAGATCTTTCATAGGAACCTCTTTACGGTTCCGCTGGAAGGCGGGACACCAGTCCAGGTCCTGGGCGAGGTGCCCGGTCCCGTCGGGATTTCGCGAGATGGTACGAAGGCCGCTATCGTTCGGGCAAATCGCTCGATGAACCGCGATGAACTATGGATCGCAGACCTTAAGAACGGCGGGGAGCGGCTGATTACGTCCCGGCAATACCCTGCACACCTGCTTTCACAAGCTTCTCCGGCATGGTCGCGTGACGGCAAACTGGTGGCGCTTTCTGTGGAAGTCAAAGATAATGTCGGATTCTACATCTACCTTGAGACCATCAATCTGGAAACGGGCCAGGAGCATCGGGTGCAATCCCCCCGCTGGCAATGGGTGGAAGACATCGAATGGATTAAAGGAGAATCCGCTCTGGCAATCGTTGCGAGACCACAAGGTTCTTCGTTCAAGCAGATCTGGTATATCGGCTACCCCGAGGGCGTGAGCAGGCGGCTCGGAAGTGATATCGACAGCTACAACACCGTGAGCGTCTCGGACGATGGCGAAACGCTCGCATCCATTCAGCTCCAGACGTTGACGAACATCTACGTCGCTGACTCAAAGGATGTGGAGCATTCCGTTCAGGTCACTCCCGGGACCGGCAGATACTTCGACCTGGCATGGACGGACGACGACCGGATCCTCTACGCGAGCGATGCGACTGGTGAAGCGGACCTCTGGACTATCAAAGCGGATGGCAGTGAACAACGGCAGATCACGTCCGGTCGAGGTCTAAAGTGGGCGCCGGTCGCCTCGCCGGACGGCAAATATATCGCTTACCATTCGAACGTTTCAGGCAGCTGGAACATCTGGCGGGCTGATGCCGATGGCAGTAATCCGGTTCAAATCACGCAGGGACCGCGCGACAGCAACTGGCCGCATTTCACTCCTGATTCGAAATTTGTCGTGTTCCATCAGACGGATCCTGGAGGGCGACTCAACTTGTGGAAGGTTCCCATCACAGGTGGTACTCCCGTCCAATTGACTACTTCCATGACTACCCACCCGGCTGTCTCGCCGAAAGATGGGAAGATCGTTGCCTGGTACAGCGAAACCGTTGACCATCCACAGTGGAAGCTGGCAGTCTTTGCCCCGAGCGGCGGGAATCCGTTGCAAGTGTTCACGCCAAGCGTCGCCATCAGTGCAGACTCGCAGTTGGGGTGGAGTCCTGGAGGTGATGCCATCACCTGCCTTGGACAGGAAAACGGTGTTTGGAATATCTTCAACCAGCCGATCGATGGCCGTCCGGCAAAACGATTGACCTCATTCGTGTCTGGCCAGATTTACTCATTCGAGTGGTCGAAAGACGGGCGACTCGCGTTGTCTCATGGTGTCTCGACAACGGACGTGGTTATCGTGAGAGACAAACGGCGCAACTCATAGGCGGTAATCTTCGACACGAAATGAACACCTCACCTCAAGACGTTACGGGCCTGCTCGTCCGCTGGCGAACGGGCGACCGGGAAGCGCTTGACGCGCTCACGCCTCTGGTTTATGACGAGTTGCGGCGGCTAGCGAAGTCATACCTGCGGCGAGAACGGCCGGATCATACACTCGACGGCACAGCACTGGTTCACGAGGCTTACATGCGCCTGGTGGATCAGCGCAACGTCGAATGGCGTAATCGCAATCACTTCTTCGCACTGGCTGCGGAACTGATACGGCGCATTCTGGTCGATCACGCACGAGCACGGATTGCCGCGAAGCGAGGCGGGGCGAATGTCAAACTCTCGCTTGATGAGGCACTCGCGCCGGCGGACGAGAAGGATCTCAACATCCTCGCCTTGGATGATGCGCTGGTTGCGCTGGCGAAAGCGGACCCGCAGCAGAGCCGCATTGTCGAATTGCGCTATTTTGCGGGTCTCACGATTGAGGAAACTGCCGACGTGATGGAAATTTCGCCGGCGACAGTGAAGCGCGACTGGACCACGGCGAAGGCATTTCTGAAACGAGAGATGCTGCGCAAAGAACGACAGTAGAGTCGGTCCGGCAGTAACTGTTGGGAGTTGCGGGAGTAGTTTTCCCTATGAAGCCAGTCCTGCTCGTCTTCTTTGCATTCGTGCACTCGTGGGTGCGCAAAACTCTAAATCCGGCGATTCATCCGACGCAAGGCCCCCGGTGAGCAAGGATGACCTCCGTATCGTCTCGAGGGCTCGCCAATTCCTAGACTCACCTTCCAAATGGAATCGCTCGGACAACAGGAAATGCCCGGCAACCCAGAGCACCTACAGCCTCTATTGCGCTTTAGAAAAAGCCACCGAACAGGTTTCGGACAAGTTCGAGCATAGAGGTGCGGCTATGCAAGAAGCACGATTCGTGATCGATGACGTTCTGGCCGTAGGGAACCACTACGAGCATCGTTTAATGGACTACAACAACGATCCCAAGACCACGTTTGCCGACGTGCAGAAGTTCTTTTCTCTGCTCGAGGAAAGAATTAAGAAGCGGCTTGCCGAACAGTCTCGCTGAGGTTTTGGAGCCGGTCGCCAGATCGCGGAGGACCAAAATATTTTGCTCGTCTGAGCCGAACACCTTTGGAGCTGCGCGTACCTAAACAGCACGGCTTGAAAGGCCGCAAGTTCATAGGAGCAAACAATGAAAAAAGCAATTACGTTCTTAATTTCTGCTGGTCTGGCGGCCGCCCAAATCACCATCCCCGACGGCACGAAGCTGCGAGTTCGCCTCGATCAGACCATTTCGTCGGCAAGCGCCGAGCAGGGCCAAGCCGTGGAGCTTAGTATCACGGAAGCAGTGAAAGTCAACGATCAGGTTGTTATACCGGACGGCGCACGCGCCACAGGCACGGTCACCATGGCCCAGGAAAAGCGGCACATGGGCCGCGCCGGTAAGCTCGACTTTTCGATCGATCGTGTGCGCGCAATCGACGGCGAGTGGATACCTATTCGGTATACGGTTAACAAGGCCGCCGGTGGAAGCCACGCGGTCAGCACGGGTGTTCTGACCGCCGGTGCCGCCGTTTTATTCTGGCCCGCTGCGCCGGCTTTCTTGTTGATCAAGGGTAAGGACGTGAATATCAACAAGGGTGTCGTGTTCGATGCATTCACGGATGCAGACCACGTCCTGAAGGGCTCCGGCACCACGGTTGCCGGGGGAAAACGTCCACCCCGTTTGCAGGCGCGAGCGGCGTTGCATCGGTTGCGATCACCTCGAATGTCCCGGGCTCGGATATCGAAGTCGACGGTGCGTTTATCGGCAGCACTCCGACGACAGTGTCCCTTTCGTCCGGGGGTCATCAGATTTCGGTTCGAAACGGGAATGCGGTCTGGCAGCGGAATCTTCAGGTCAGCCCGGGGAGCACCGTCAGCCTGAACGCGCAGCTCGAAGGGACACAGATGGTAAGTACGCGAAAAGCAAGATAATCATCAACGCCTTCTTCCGCTCGGGCCCGGGCTGCTACCGCAGTCCGGGCCTTTTTTCATTTCGAGCAACGCTCAGCCGGTTTGCGCTGGTGGGTATCGCTAAGATATTTAGATTACACATCCGGGCACGCCACGGCACAGAGCGTGACTGCCCTTTGAAAGTCAGGAAATCAAGGAAGAACCCCAATCAAATGAGGCGAATAGTAAGTAGACGTTTGCTGACGATCGCTGCCGTCGTACCGATCGTTGTCAGCCTGTTGCAAGCCGAGGGACGATCCGCGATGACAAACCATGTGCGGCAGGCGACTCGTGATGGCCAGGCAAAACACATCGGTCCGATGCAAACAGACCAGATTCTTCAACTCGATGTGGTTCTGCCGGTCAGCGATCAGGCGGGACTGGACGCATTCGTAAAAGACGTTTCCGATCCGAACAGTGCTTTGTTCCGCCATTATCTGACGCCAGCGGAATTCACGGCCCGTTTTGGTCCCGTCCGCAGCGGATTATGCGGCCGTAGTCGCCTACCTGAAACAGAACGGGTTTACCGTCGTGGGCGGCACAAGAGATGGCATGGACGTCCAGATAAAAGGACCGGTTTCCGCGGCTAAGGCCGCCTTCCACGTAAACATGGGCGTGTATCAGCATCCCACGGAGAACCGGACCTTTTACGGACCTGATCGAGAACCCGCGACGGACCTGCCGGTTCCTATCTGGCATATCGCGGGTTTGGACAACTACTCCATCCCGCAACCGAGGCTTGTTTCCAAAACGGAGTATGCTCAGGCGCACGGAATCGACGCTAAAGACGTCGTGTCACACGCCACCACCGGGTCTGGCCCGTCGACTTCGTTCCTGGGCAGTGACATGCGTGCGGCTTACTACGGCGGACCGCTGCTGGATGCCAAGCAACGGCCAATTGACGGCGCAGACCAGAACCTCGGACTGCTGGAGTATCAGGGCACGGATCTGGACGATTTAAATACCTATTTCCAAAACGCTAAACAGACCAACAATGTACCGATAACACTGCTTTCGGTGGATGGGACAAGTACATCCTGCGTTCACTCAGGTACTCGGCCATGCGACGACACGGAACCGACGCTCGACATGACACAAGCGCTCGGAATGGCTCCCGGGCTGTCCAGCCTTGTCATGTATATCGGAACTTCTGATACGGCGATCATGAGCGCGATGACGACACATAATCCACTACCGACCACAATCGGTTGTTCGTGGGGTTGGACGCCGGCCGACCCAAACACTCTCAATCCATACTTCCAAAAAATGGCGGCGCAAGGCCAGACGTTTTTTGTTGCATCCGGGGACAATTCCACATGGTCGAAGAAAACTTACGCCTGGCCCGCCGATAATGCGTATGTTGTTTCCGTAGGAGGGACGGACCTGGTAACTGCCGGCGCCGGCGGACCGTGGCAATCGGAAACCGCTTGGTCGAATAGCGGCGGCGGTGTCTCGCCGGACCGCATTGCGATTCCCGATTGGCAGCAATACCAGGGAGTGATTAATTCCAGCAACAGAGGTTCAACAACGTTGCGCAATGGCCCGGATGTATCTGCGAACGCGGACTTCACGTTTTATGTTTGCGCTAATCAAACGACCTGCACCGCTAATGTCTACGGCGGGACCAGTTTTGCGGCACCGATGTGGGCGGGCTACATTGCCTTAGTCAATCAGTATCGGGCAAGTAATTCGAAGCCGAACGTCGGGTTCCTCAACCCCACGATCTACAAGCAGAATGCAGTATTCGGCAATTACTCAACAGACTTCCACGATGTTACAAGTGGCACATCGGGCAAGTACTCCGCGGTAACCGGTTATGACCTGGTGACCGGCTGGGGAAGTCCCACACCCTCACTCTTCAGTACATTGACACAATAACGTTTATTCCCAGAGAAGCGACCGCATACAACCAGAGGCGCGAGGCTGATTGCCCCGCGCCTTTTTTGCATTCATTCTCCCCGATCCAGAACTGATCCTCTGTGATCCCTTTCTTCCGCCCTCTGCGCGTATTTAGTAGGCTGCAACAACAAAAGACAACAAGTCGCAGGGCAGCCGAGAAAAGAGAAAATCATATGTCTATCTGTTCCCCAAACTCTGCCCGACTGATCCTTGCGTCCTTAGCCATCTCAAGCTTCACTTTCACGGCACGCGCTCAGAGCGCGGCGGAGATCAACGCAATGGCTCAATCCGCTTCAAGCCGCACAGGCCGCGATGACTAATTTCTCGGCGGCGTCGGCGCGGTGCTCCAGTTTCAAGTCCTCAACAGGCACCGGCAGGAGCGCCGCAAGCACTTGGACCCAAGAAGCCCGGAGCGGTTCGGATCGGTATCTTCATGCCGCAATATGAATTGGGCGGCTCCGGGGGACCCACGGCCGGAGAATCGGTTCGAACGGTTGAAGAGCAGTTTTTGACCGGCCCGAAGATCGAGATCGTTCGCATTTCGGCACTGCTGCCTGTGCAAGCAACAGCCGAAGCGAAGGAAAAGCAATGCGATTACGTACTCGCGTCTTCGCTTTGACAAAAGAAAAGCAGCGGCGGATTCGGCACGCTCAGAACCCTAAGCGCGGCTACTCCGATGGCAGCGATGATTCCCGGAGCAGGAATGGCCGCCATGGCAGCCTCGCAGAGTTTGGCCATCGCGTCCAGCACCGCAATCATGGCAAGCAGCGGGGTCAAAGCCAAAGCGGAAGTGACGTTTGACTACACGCTGAACACGGTGGATGGCGCCAGTGTGTTGAGAGATACCCAAAAGGCAAAGGCGAAGACCGACGGCGAGGACGTAGTCACGCCCATGGTTCAAAAGGCGGCCACCAGCATTGTTACCTTACTGAACAAGTAGCAGCGCGCGGCTGTAGCCCGATTTGGGATATAGTGGCAGACGATGGAAATCGAGAACCTACTTCGTCGTCTGCCCGCCGTTCCCCTGGCCTGCGCCCTCCTAGCTGTTCCGGTGCACGCCGCCTCAAACGGTACGGTGCTCGTGGCCAATCAGAAGGATCATAGCCTGAGTCTGATCGACGCGGCTACCGGGCAGCAGGTAACGGCTGTTCCGGAGAATGCCACGACCGGGCACGAAGTGACGGCCTCGCCGGATGGGCGTACCGCGTATGTGCCTATCTACGGGAGTTCTGGCGTGGGCAAGCCCGGCACGGATGGGACCGAAATGCTGGTGATCGATATTCAGAGCCAGAAAATTACCGGTAAGGTCGATTTCGGTCATGGCGTACGACCACACTGCCCGGTGTTCGACACGAAGCGGGGCGTGCTTTACGTCACGACCGAGTTGGACAAGACGGTCAGCGTCATCGATCCTCATACTCTCAAGGTGATTGGAAGCATCCCGACGGAGCAGGAAGAGTCCCACATGTTGGCGATTTCGCACGACGGGAAACGTGGTTATACCGCCAACGTGGGTCCTGGAACCGTTTCGGTCATCGATCTGGAAAATCGTAAGCACGTTGCCACAATCCCGATCTCGAAGACCACCCAGCGCATTTCGATTTCACCGGACGACAAGATGGTTTTCACTGCCGACCAGACGAAGCCCCAGCTTGCGGTGATCGACACCGCAACCAACAAGGTGAAGTCTTGGGTAAAGCTTGCGGATAAGGGGTACGGCACCGCTGCGACAAGAGATGGCCGATATCTCCTGGTCGCAGTTCCCGGGCCGAAACACGTGGCGGTCGTGGATCTTCACACTCTCGAAGTTGTACGTACCATCGACGTGCCTGGAAACCCGCAGGAAGTACTGATGAGGCCCGACGGAAAAGTAGCATACGTTTCCTGTAACGTAAGCGGAAAAGTTGCGGCCATCGACCTCAGCGACTGGAAAGTCCAGTTGATCGATGCGGGCCACGGCGCCGACGGATTGGGATGGTCTAGTCTCAAGGCCCCGCAGCAGGTAAGTTCGCGTTAGCCTTCACCCGGCCGATTGCTTTCGGCCTCTTTGCCTGCCAGATGATCTCTGCGCGAACGCTTCAAACACCGCGTGCGGATCGTCCTCGTTGGCTTTCGACGAAACGATGGGCAAGCACCCTTGCCAGATCGCAGAGCGATGCATCGAGCATCGCGGCTTGTAACCGCACTTGGTCGGCTTCCTCGATCTTGCCGGCATCATGCGCGATCTTCTCGATCGTCAGAAGAGCAAGCGCAAGGGAGGCCCGTTCGGCGTCGGCGTGAAAATAATAGATCAGCGGATAGTGAATCAGATCGACCCGCGTTCTTATCACCTCGCCCGTCAATTCCGAAAGCAGGCTCTCAGAGTCTTTCGATACCACCTCCACGCCGGTTTTCTCCTGAGCTGTAACGAGAATGGCCGATTTCCTTGCCAGCGAACGCATTCGGCCCAGTGCGGGATAGATCAAAACGATCCAGGAGATACTTGCCGTCACAAGAGAGAATCCAACGAGAGATTCGACCGCCACTGTTAAGCGGATCCAAGCCGGATTCGGAGTCAGATCTGGTGTTCCGACGGTCGTCAGAGATGCCAGGGAGAAGGCAAGTAATTAAACGAATTCCGAGAAGCCCACGGCTTGGCTTACCCTGCATATGTGAAACTCGCCAGGGTAGGAAGACGAGTAGATTAGGGCGAAACCTGCCGCCAGGAGGAACGTCCAGCAGCCGATCACTATCACCAAGCGCAATCGGCCCCGCGATGCTCATGAGGAATGCCAGCTTTCGAGCCAGTCGGAAGACCCACCGTCCAACGAATGAACTGAGGGCACCGAACCTGAGGGCTGAAAGAGATCTCTGAAGATCTCGCGTACTGCTATCGCGATGATGATGGAACCAATTACGGCGAGCCAGCTTCCAGACACGCAGACATGACGCCCAAAGCCGATCAAAGTTTCTAGAACACGTACAAACACCAGTGACTAGGCCACCTGCGTAACGTTCCGTCCAGAGTACGATCCATACCATTGCAGGCGATGTATCGTCTCTTTCGACGGGCAACACAGCTCCTGGTAAGCGCGTGCCCACTACTCTTCTGTAC
Source organism: uncultured Acidobacteriaceae bacterium (assembly GCA_963744795.1). Lineage (GTDB taxonomy): Bacteria > Acidobacteriota > Terriglobia > Bryobacterales > Bryobacteraceae > Bog-105. Next base: position 305,958 of record CAVUVF010000013.1, on the reverse strand, counting down.
CCTCGTCGCTTCGACGAGCTTTGCCCAGATCCAAAATCAACCCGATGACGGGCAATGGGTGATGGCGCCGAAGAACTACGCCAGCACTCGATACAGCACACTGAACCAGATCACAACGGAGAACGCCGGCAACCTGAAACTTGCCTGGACGTTCTCTACCGGGGCCGTCAAAGGTGAAGAAGCGGCTCCGCTGGTAGTCAACAACACGATGTACGTGGTCACGCCGTATCCGAACCTTCTCTACGCGCTTGATCTGACGAAGCCTGGCGCGCCGATGAAGTGGGTTTATCAACCAGCGGTCGAGCCCGCATCGCAAGGCGTGGCTTGTTGCGATGTTGTGAATCGCGGCGCAGCGTATTTCAACGGCAAAATTTACTACAACCTGCTCGACGTGCAAACGGTAGCTGTTGACGCCAACACCGGCAAAGAAGTCTGGCGAACCAAACTCGGCGATATCAATAAGGGCGAATCCATGACCATGGCGCCCATTGTTGTGAAAGGCGTGGTGATCGTCGGGAACAGCGGCGGCGAATTTGGGGTTCGGGGATGGCTGGCGGGTGTCGATGCGGAGACCGGAAAAATCAAATGGCGAGCTTATGGAACGGGTCCGGACAAAGACGTTTTGATCGGTCCGAATTTCAAACCTTTCTACGCCATGGACCAGGGCAAAGATCTGGGCATGAAAACCTGGCCCGGCGATACATGGAAGATCGGCGGCGCATCGGCCTGGAGTTGGATTTCCTACGATCCTGACCTGGATCTCTTTTACTACGGAACTTCGAATCCTTCGCCCTGGAATCCCGAACAGAGGCTGGGAAGCAACAAGTGGAGTTCAACGCTGTTCGCGCGGCGGCCCGAAACGGGAGAAGCGATCTGGGCTTATCAGATGAACCCTCACGACATTCATGACTATGACGGCGTGAATGAAAACGTCCTTCTGGACCTGACGATCAAGGGCCAGCCTCGCAAAATCCTGGCGCATCCCGATCGCAACGGCCACATGTACATCATGGACCGGGCGACGGGTGAAGTGGTATCGGCTGAAAAGTACGCCTATTCGAACACGAGCGTCGGCGTGGATCTGAAAACGGGCGAAATCAAGCTGAATCCGACAAAGCAAACAGGCTACAACACTGTGCGCGACGCCTGTCCAGCGCCGCCCGGCAGTAAAGATTGGCAGCCGTCTTCCTTCTCTCCGCGGACCGGCTATCTCTACCTGCCTCACAATAACCTCTGCTACGAAAGCCAGAGCGTCCAGGCAAATTACATCGCCGGCACTCCGTTTGTCGGTATGAATGTCCGTATGTACGCGGGCCCGGGTGGAAACCGCGGCATCATGTCGGCCTGGGATCCGGTGAACGCCAAAACGGTCTGGAGCACGGACGAGACGTTTCCCGTCTGGAGCGGCACGGTGGTCACGGCCGGCGACGTTGTGTTCTACGGAACCATGGATGGCTGGTTCAAAGCGCTCGACGCCAGAACCGGCAAGCCGCTTTGGAAGTTTAAAGTTGGTTCCGGCATCATCGGGCAGCCAATTACCTACAAGGGACCCGACGGCAAGCAGTATGTCGCGGTACTTTCCGGCGTTGGCGGTTGGTCCGGAGCTGCTGTTTCGGGTGGATTGAACGGAGTAGACGGAACGGGCGCACTGGGCTTCTTAAACGCCATGAGCGATCTTGGCAAATACACAACGAAGGGCGGAATGCTGTATGTTTTCTCGCTCCCGTAGTTTGCTGTTGATTGGCGCTTGCCTGTTGCTTTACTGGTTGCCAGCGAGAAAAGCGCGACATTCGTCCTTCACCGACCCGCCTGGCCGTTTATGGAGACGCCGCCAAGGAAAGCGCACTTCGGCCGGGCGGTCCTATCAATCCTCAGCCTGTCGTCACAAATCCGTATAACAGCAGCGGCTACGACATCTCGGAAGGCCAGCGGCTGTTCAACTGGTACAACTGCAATGGCTGCCACGCGAACGGGGGCGGAGGCATCGGCCCACCGCTGATCAAGCAGCAATGGATTTACGGCGGCGAGCCGGCCAATATCTTCGACACGATCGTCAAGGGACGTCCGAACGGCATGCCGGCCTGGGGTGATCGCATACCGGAATACCAGATTTGGCAGATTGTTGCCTACGTTCGATCGATGAATGGGCAGCAGCCAACGTCTGCAACTCCGACCCGTCCAGACACGATTGAGACCAACCCGCAAAACCTCCGAAACCGTACGAAGCGGAGAAACGAAGTGAGCTGGTTCGGACGCGCAGCGAAGCTCGCTTGCTTCGCTGCTTCTCGTAGGCACACTGGCCTTCTGCGCGACCGATGTGCAGTCGGTGGTAAATCCCGTAGGGCCGCAGTCGGGCAAAATCGCCAGCCTCTGGTGGTTTTTCTTCTGGCTGCTAGGTGCGATCTTCCTTCTTGTGATGCTCGCTGCGCTCTGGACGTTAACTCGACCCAACCGGGGATTCGGTCAGGAGCCGCTGGAAGGTACACATCAAATCTCGCAGGAGACCGAAAGCCGAACGAGCTCGGGTCGTCACTGGAGCAACGATTGCCACCGTTGCTCATTCTTTTTGTCCTGATCGTCGCCAGCGTAAGCACCGGCAAAGGTCTCTCGGAGCTTGGCGGAACAAGAAGAACGGCTTGACGATCGAGGTGATGGGAATTCAGTGGTGGTGGCAGATCAATTACCAGACCAGCGACTCCAGCCTTGCGGTTACCACTGCCAACGAAATCCACATACCCGTTGGCAGGCCGGTTCAGGTCCGCTGGCTTTCGAACGATGTCATCCACAGCTTCTGGGTGCCGAACCTGCATGGCAAGCGCGACTTCATTCCCTCCCGCGTCAACACGGAGTGGATTCAGGCCGATAAGCCAGGCGTCTATCGAGGGCAATGCGCGGAGTTTTGCGGTCTGCAGCATGCGCACATGATCATCTACGTCGTTGCAGAACCGGCTGACAAGTTCAAGGCTTGGTACGACCGGCAATTGCAACCCGCCGTGCAACCTTCGGATCCTGTGACGCAACGTGGCCAACAGGTGTTCATGAACAACGCTTGCGTGTACTGTCACCAGATTCGGGGCACTGATGCGGCAGGGCAAAACGGTCCGGACCTGACCCACTTCGGCAGCCGCCTTGGCATCGCAGCCAATACGGTTCCGAACACCCCAGGCAATCTCGGCGGCTGGATCGCGGATCCGCAGAGCACGAAGCCGGGAAACCACATGGCCACCATTGCCGTGAAATCGGCAGATATGCAACCGCTGATCAACTATCTGGAGAGTTTGAAATGATTCAAACTCAGGACGTTCTTCCGAACGTTCCGAACCAAGAAGAAGATATTTCAAATCTCGAACGCACGTGGCGTCGAGGTCGCGGGCTGTTTGGGTGGCTGTCCGTTACGACGCACCAGGCGATCGGGATGCGCTACATCGTCACGGCGTTCATCATGCTTTGCGCCGGCGGCATCGAAGCCCTGCTGATGCGCATCCAACTCGCCAAGCCGAACAACACATTCCTCAGTCCGGATCTGTACAACCAGATCTTCACCACTCATGGCACCACCATGATGTTCCTGTTCGCCGTTCCCATGATGGAAGGCATGGCGATCTATCTGGTTCCGCTGATGTGCGGAACGCGAAATGTCGCCTTTCCGCGCCTGAACGCGTTTGGCTACTGGATGTTTCTGGGCGGTGTGCTCTTCCTCTACTGGGGCGTGTTCACCGGAGCCGCACCGGATATGGGCTGGTTCGCTTATCCGCCGCTCTCCGGCCCGCAATTCACGCCCGGGAAGCGAACCGATGTTTGGGCCCAGATGATCACCTTCACGGAGTTTTCTGCCCTGTGTGTGGCCACCGAAATCATCGTCACCATCCTCAAGATGCGGACGCCCGGGATGTCGCTGAACCGGATTCCGCTGTACGTCTGGTCGTTGCTGATCCAGTCCTTCATGGTGATCTTCGCCATGCCCGCCATCGTGGTCGCAAGTTCGTTTCTCCTCTCCGACCGCACGATCGGAACCCATTTCGTGAATCCGGCCGAAGGCGGCGATCCGTTGCTTTACCAGCACGTGTTCTGGTTCTTCGGGCATCCTGAGGTTTACATCATCTTCATCCCCGCGCTCGGCTTTGTATCGGCCATCGTCAGCGCGAACGCGCGGCGCGAAGTGTTTGGATATCCGGCCATGGTGCTTTCGCAGATCGCAAACGGATTCATCGCTTTTGGGCTTTGGGTGCATCACATGTTTGCGACCGGATTGCCGCAGATCGGCGAGGCATTTTTCACCGCCTCGAGCATGATGATCGCGATCACGAGCGGCGTTCAGATCTTCTGCTGGATCGCGACGCTGTGGACCGGACGGCCGCGACTAACGACTGCACTGCATTTCGTCTACGGCTTCATCGCGATCTTCGTGCTGGGCGGCATGACGGGCGTGATGCTCGCTTCTGTGCCGCTGGACCTGCAGGTTCACGACACCTACTTCGTGGTCGCGCATTTTCACTACGTCCTGATTGGAGGAGCGGTTTTCCCGCTGTTCGGCGCCTTTTATCACTGGTTCCCTAAAATGACGGGAAGACTGATGAGCGAGAGGCTTGGGCGCTGGAACTTCTGGGTGCTGTTCATCGGCTTCAACCTGACCTTCTTCCCGATGCACATTCTTGGGCTGAAGGGCATGCCGCGCCGCGTTTACACCTATCCGCCTGAAGTGGGTTGGGGCTTCATCAGCCAGCTCGCGACCGTCGGCGCGTTCATCATTGCGATCGGCGGCATCCTGTTCCTCGCGAATGTGTTCATGAGCCGGAAGAGCGGAGCGGTTGCAGGCAACAATCCGTGGGATGCCGACAGCCTGGAATGGGCTGCCAGTTCGCCGCCCGCCAACTACAACTTCGAGTATCTTCCTGTAGCCACCTCACGTACGCCCATGTGGGTTCCGCGCGAGGACCGTGCCTTTGTCACCGGACTTCGCAATGACCGGCGTGAAGTGCTCGTGACCACCCTGATGGATGCCGAGCCTCACCATCGGTATGTGCTGCCCGGCTCGAGTATCTGGCCGTTCATCACTGCGATTGCGGTCAGTATTGGTTTTGTCGGATCGGTGTTCAATCCCTGGTACATCATCTCGGGATCAGTGCTCGCCTTCTTCGGGCTGCTCGGCTGGTTCTGGCCGAGGCGCCCGATCGAACTCAGAGACGAGGCTTAGGAGCGCGCATGACAGAAAGTAAAACGATCGACGTTTCGCATCTGCCGCCCTACGAGATCTCGAATCAGGCACCGCTCTGGTGGGGGCAATTGCTGCTTGGCTGCAATCGAAGGAACGATGTTCTGCATCCTGATCGCAGCCTTATTTCTACGTGCGGCTTGCGCATGGACGTCTGGCCGCCTCCCGGCGATCAGTTTCCGCACCGGCTTCTGCCAACTCTAGCGCTTATCCCGCTGTTGCTGAGTTGCCTTGGCACTTACTGGGCCAGCGAAGCGGCGAAGAAAGACGACCGGGCCGGGATGATCAAGGGCTTGCTGTTGAATCTGGTTTTAGCGCTCGTGTTCTTTGTCATGCGGGTGATGGATTGGTATTCGCTGAACTTCAGCTATAAAGCCGATGCGTTCGCGACCTACATCTGGACCTTTCTGGCCGTCCATAGCTACGACTACGTCGCGGACGTGATCTTCACGCTGGTGCTGTTCCTCATTGTTCTCTTTGGCCGGCACGGGCCGAAGCTGCGTCTGGGTGTTCACGTGGATTCCGTGGTCTGGTATTTCCTGGTGATCATCTGGATTCCGCTGTACGTGGTCGTTTATTGGGGGCCAAAGTTCATGGAGACGCAGCAATGACGGATGCCCGCCGTGATCTCGTGCTGTGGACCACAGACCTGGGGCCGCCGATCATCTGGCTGTTCAGCTTTCAGGCGAACTTCACGCTCGCGCCTTGGGCCTGCGTGTTTCAGGTGAAGGCGTGGCTCTATTTCGTGTCTGTGCTTGCGCTCGTTCTGGAAGTCGGGACTCGCATGCGCTGGCCTGGTCGCAGTGGAAAGCCCTTGGGAGCCGAATTGCCCGGCCAGGGAGCCGGGTCGCTTCCACGCGCCCGCATGATGGCGCTCGCCGGAATTGTATTCGGCTTGGGCTTTGCGATGGTGGTTCTGGCACAAGCGATCCCCGCAGTTGTGCTCGGAGCCTGTGAATGAGACTTTGCCGCATCGTTTGCGCTTCTGCTGTCTCATTCCCGCATTGGCCTTCGCTCATCCAGGTGAACCGCTGCAGCCGGACGATCTTCTCTCAGCCTGGGAATTCGACCCCGGTGTTGTCATTCCGCTGCTTCTCTCGGCTGTTCTGTACGGGCGTGGTTCACGCCGGCATGTCGGATTGACGGGACTCGAAAGGACCTGCTTCTGGCTGGGCTGGGCAAGCCTTGTGCTTGCGCTCGTTTCCCCGCTTCACCGGCTTGGGCGAGGTGCTCTTCTGTGCCCACATGACCCAGCACGAAATCCTGATGCTTGTTTCCGCGCCGCTTGCTCGTTATCTCGAGGCCGCTGGTGACGTTCCTTTGGGCATTACCCTTCGAGTGGCGGAGAACGCTTGGACGCTGGTCCAAAGAGACTACGTGCAACGCGGCTGGAACTTCTTCACGGACCCATTTTCGGCATGGTGGATTCATGCGCTTGGCCATCTGGACCTGGCACATCCCGTATCTGTTCGACCTGACCCTCACGAGCGACCTCGCCCACGGCGCACAGCATCTGAGCTTCTTCCTGTCAGCGCTGATCTTCTGGTGGTCACTGTTTTACGCGCATGGGCGGCGAACCTACGGTGCTGGCGTTTTGTATGTCTTCACGACCGCCATCCACACCGGAATTCTGGGAGCACTGCTCACGTTTTCTTCGCGGCCCTGGTATTCTCCCTACCTTCGAACGACGGAGGCATGGGGCTACACTCCGCTGAAGATCAGCAGGTGGGAGGCCTGATCATGTGGGTTCCCGCAAGTCTCGTCTATCTGGCTGCCGGACTGTATCTGTTCTCTGCGTGGCTCAAGGAGAGCGATGCTTCACCCGCGAGGTTATCCCGTGCGAAGTAGCTTCTTGCTCCTTCCGCTCTTCTGTTCATGTCTCTCGGTTGTGGCTCGCGGGACGCGCAGCGTACCGCACAAGTGACGACGGGCGGTGACGCACAGCGCGGCGCAGCTGCCATTGGAAGATACGGCTGCGGCTCGTGCCATGTTATTCCGGGAGTCTCGGGAGCCGTAGGGCAAAGTGGGACCGCCGCTCACGGGAATTGCGGATCGAGTGTATCTGGCGGGCGAGCTTCAGAATACGCCGGACAACATGATGAGGTGGATCCAGAACCCGCAAGCGATCAACCCCAAGACCGTCATGCCGAACGTCGGCGTCACCGCTCAGGATGCGCGCGACATCGCAGGCTACCTGTACACGTTACGCTAAGACGGGTATGTCGACATTCGGATGCGCAACTTCGTCCCGGACATACGTCTAGACAAACGTACAAGTCATCGATAAAGGAGCACATTAGATGATCACACTTGCGGATGCACGCCGCATCATTGCCGCTGCCGAGCAGAAAGCTGAAGAGATCGGCCAACCCATGAATATCGCTGTTGTGGATGCCGGCGGCAACCTGGTGGCACATGTTCGGATGGATAAGGCCTGGATGGGAAGCGTCGACATCTCCATCAAGAAAGCCTGGACCGCACGCGCGTTCGACATCTCGACAAAAGAACTGGCCGAGCTTAGTCAATCGGGCGATCAATTTTTCGGCATCCATGCCTCGAACGACGGGAAAGTCATGATCTTCGCAGGAGGGATCCCGCTAAAGCGAGGCAACGAGGTCGTCGGTGGAGTTGGGGTAAGCGGCGGGCTCGGCAAGCAGGATCAAGCTGTTGCGGAAGCCGGAGCTGCAGCGTTCTAGAATGTAACGAGACGAACCCAAGCATCATGACTTGGGTTCGTCTCGCAAAATCAAGGTGCGTATCGAAGCAGTTCCCTGGCGCTGGATCACGGTCTGGAACGACGCTAACGCGCTAGGGCGCAAGCAGATTCCAGGATTTCTCGTAATCGTCTTTTTCTTCCGCCTGCAGCTCGCGCGCTAATCTCTCCGTTTTCGCATCCCCGGCAGCTCGAGCCGCAGTCGCCAGCGACTCATACATCGCCATCTCCGCCGAAGCCGCCGCGATGCAGACCATCAGATGTTGGGTATTCTTCTCGGCAGGCTCATGCCCAAGCTGAGCGGATGTCGGCGTGAAAGCCAGAATATGCGCCAGGATGCTCTTGAGCGTAGACCGCTCCGCACCAAGCTCCTTCAGGCGCGCTTCCAACCGTTGATGCTGCGATCTGGCGCGCTGTGTAGCCATTTCGAACATTCGCTTCACTTCATTCTGCTCACCGGTGACGGCAAACGTTCCCAAAGCATCCTCGAAATTCCGTTCAGCCGCCTCGCAGTCCTGCAGATATCTGACAATCACTTCATTTGGTGTTTCCATGGATTGCTCCCGAGGTTCGACTCGGTTCCGGGGAAATTCGTCACAAAACTTGCGCTATCGAGTGACTGAAGTTTTAGTATTTCTCCTCGAATCTCAGGCAACCATACCGGGACCTGTAAGCCCATGAGGGCAATTGAACGCTGATCCCCGGCCAACTACTCTGGGCTTCTCAGGAAACGAAGCGAATGACTGTGGATGTAATTGCGCTTGGGCTGATCTGGTACGTAGTGTTCTTGTTTTCAACTACGTGTCATGAGGCGGCCCACGCCTTTGTGGCGAAGCGGGAAGGTGACTTTACGGCCTTCGATAGTGGTCAGGTCACGTTGAACCCTATGCCACACATCAGGCGCGAACCGTTCGGGATGGTGCTGTTCCCGATCGTCTCGTTTCTGATGGGCGGCTGGATGATGGGTTGGGCGAGCGCGCCATACGACCCCGCATGGTCTTCGCGTTATCCACACAGAGCAGCCAAGATGGCCCTGGCAGGACCCGCCGCTAATTTTCTCCTTGCTCTTACGGCCGCAATCGCGATCCACCTGGGGCTAATCGTCGGGATGTTTCACCTGCCAGCATCGGTAGGCTTCACCGAAATCGTGGTCGCAAACAGACCGGGATTATTCGAGGTGCTGGCGCAGATCCTGAGCCTGTTCTTTTCCTCTGAACGTTTTCCTCGGCGTCTTCAACATGCTTCCCGTTCCGCCACTCGACGGGTTCAGTGCGGCCGCTCTTCTGATGAGCGAAGAAAAAGCCCAACGGTTTGAGGCGGTTGGGCGGGGTATGCGAAATTTCAGTTACGCCGGCCTGCTGATTAGCTGGCGCATTTTCGACGTTCTGTACGATCCGGTTTTCTCCGTTGCGCTCAAGCTTCTCTACCCTTGGACGAACTACAGGTGAACCGGTAAGCTAGATCGTGCCTGGATGTGTACCGCCGGGCGGGGTCGAAGATGATGTTGAGGCTTCTATCAAATTAGCCGAGGTAATACCGCACCCGCTATTGTGTGTCCCATATGGAGATATACCGCTGCCATTCGCCACTCGGAAGCGTCACGTCTTCAATCTGCGTCACCGTTTCCCTCCTTCCGAAAAAGCCAGACGAATGAGTATAGTCGGGCCGCTCTGCATCCTAACCGTGACGACTTGATGAGTTGAATCGACATCTTGTACCTGAAACGTGACAGAGTTTCGGTTCGGCGGAGTCGACTGTTGAGGATTGCCATCCCAGCGGATCCAGCCGGTATCGGACTTGAATGGATGTCCATCAAGGTGTGTGCCTGTTTCCGTTCGTCGGATCTTTCCATCCTTTTTCGATCAAAACCGCAGTACTTTCTTTCGCCACGTGAGCCGGATCATGGGTGGGACTAACCGTTCTGAGCTTCCAGGTCCCGAGCCACTGATTATGGCTTGTCTCAGGGGTTAAGCAGGTGGAAAGAAGACAGAGTAGTGACAGCTTTGAGAACTGTGAATGCTGGCTCCATTTGATCGTGGCGCCCTCAAATGCGCGAGTTCGGTACCCAGTTCAAAGGGCAAATCGCTCTCGAGCTCGTGAGGGATTGCCCGGGTTCCCCTCAGATACCGGTTCTACATGTTTAGGTAACGGATGGAAATTGGGCCTCCTGATTGTCTGGTCTGCAGGCACGACGCGTTTGGTTCGGCTGAACAGGTAAGGCTAAGGTATATCGTCTTGAAGACGATGCCTTCCATGCGGAATTTTCGATACGCCGCGCGCCAACTTCGGAAGAGCCCAGCCTTCACAATTACCGTGCTGGCCACTCTTGCTCTTTGCATCGGTGCCAACACGGCGGTGTTTAGCGTCGTAGATACTCTTTTCTTTCGACCTCCGCCCTACCCGAAGCCTGAACATCTGGCCGTGATTATCACGGTTCAGCGCTCTAACGGTTCAATGAACGTCGATACGAGCCAGGACGGAACGCAGTGGGAAGCCGTTCGCGATCACGCAAATCTGATGGACGCAGCTGTCTTCGGCGCAGCCGGAGGAGTTAACCTGGTCGCGCAGAATCGGGTTGAATACATCGGCAATGAACGTGTCAGTGCGAACTTTTTCCGCGTGCTTGGCGTAACGCCGCTGCTGGGACGCGAATTTACGCGCGAGGAGGACGTGCCAAACGGGCCGAAGCTGGCCATGATTAGCGGCAGCCTTTGGCAACGCGCGTTCCATTCGGAACCTGAAATCCTTGGGAAAACCATCAACCTTCGTGGTGAGCCGTACACCGTCGTCGGCGTGATGGCGCCAGGATTCTTGCCGCCTTCCGATACGATCGACAGCGAGCCCCTGCGCGTCGATGTTTGGACACCCCTTCATGCAACGACAACTGGCGAGGGCTCGGGCAACAACTTCGAGGTGATTGCACGTCTAAAGCCAAACGTTACGTTTGCGCAGGCCGATGCTCAGTTGCAATCTGTGTTGCGTGCCGGTTTTCCAGCAACGAATGCGCCCTGGCCTGGAGTTTTTAGAGCGAGCCATGCCGTTCCAAGTCGGCTCCACCTACGAAATACGACGAAGCGTGCACCTGATGTGGGGCGCCGTCGGGATTGTGCTCGTGATCGGCTGCGTGAATATCGCCGGTCTCCTGCTGTCTCGCTCGACTGCAAGGTCGCGGGAACTCGCCACTCGCTTTGCCATTGGAGCAACGCGCGGAGCAGTCGTTGGCGAGCTATTTTGCGAGTCGCTGCTGATAGCAGTCGTGGGCGGAGCGTTAGGCATCCTGCTCGGCCACTTCGGGTTGAAAGGGCTACTTAGCTTGAATCCCGGCGTGTTCGATGTGTTCGGCCCTATTGCTTTGGATGAGCGCGTCATGGCGTTCATGCTTTTGGTTTCAGCAGTGACAAGCGTCGTCTTCGGTTTGATTCCGGCGCTCGAGGCAAGTAAGGTCGATCTTCGCTCCTCGCTCTCAGAAGGCGGTCGCGCGTTAACGGGAAGACGCGGAGTATGGACCCGGCGTGGTTTGGTGTTTGTTGAAGTGACGCTCGGGGTGGTTCTGGTGACAGCCGCCGGCTTGCTGATCCGGACGTTTGCGACGCTTTCGAGCGCTAGTCCCGGGTTCGATCCAAAAGACGTCTTGATCGCGTCAGCATCATTGCAGGACGCGCGATACAAAACCAGCGCAGCCGGCACTCGTTTGTTTCGGGATTCGCTTGCCCGGATTCGCCAGATTCCGGGAGTAGAGTCAGCTGCCGTTGCTCTAACTCCGCCGTATGGGAGGCCGTTGAACGAGTGCGTGGACCAAGTGAACGGACGGCAAGTTAATCAGTGCATCGTGAACTTTACCTACTCTACGCCCGAGATGTTCGAGACGTTGGGCATGAAACTGCGGCGCGGAAGCTACTACACCGAAGCCGATCATGCGAACACGCCGTCGGTTGCGATTGCGAACGAGGCCTTCGTAAGGAAGTTTCTCAAGAATGACGAATCCTTGATCGATTCTACGGTCGAAGTGGGGGGCACAAGCTGGCGCATTGTGGGGGTAGTTGGAAACGTTCAGCAAAAGAACGGTTTGGGCGACAATTGGGCGCCTGTTGACGCTTTACCGCAGCTGTATGTGCCTGCTGCGCAAGTCCCGGACCGCTTGTTCGCCGGGGCGCATCTATGGTTTTCACCTGTGTGGATGGTACGAACCCACGGGAACGTTCGTGGACTCGCGGAAAAAATGCGGGCGGCCTTGGCGGAGGTTGACCCGCAACTCCCGTTCGCCTCGTTTCACAGCATCCAGGAAGTCGCAGGACGAGCGCTTCAACCGCAACGCTACCTAGCAGTTCTTCTTTCGACCTTCGCGAGCTTGGCGTTGCTGTTGGCCGCTGTCGGCGTGTATGGCCTGACCGCCCAATCGGTCGCGCAGAGGACACGCGAGATGGGTATTCGACTCGCGTTAGGGGCAACTTCGTCAGCTGTTGTGAGAACAGCGGCGATGCCGGGCGTTGTGCTGTCGGTTAGCGGAGTTGGCACGGGATTAATCCTGTCCCTGGGTGTTACGCAGGTGCTGAAGAGCCTGCTTTGGGGTGTGAAGCCGAACGATCCTCTGACATTTGCTGGAGTCGGGTTTCTGTTGGTTGCAGTAGGAGCGGTGGCGAGTTTTTTGCCCGCCCTACGCCTGGCGCAAATCGACCCAGCACAAACCTTGCGGGACGAATGATCGTTTAAGATGGATTTCGAACGATCAGTGGGATCGTGGCTCCTGCGACCGTGGCTGAATTCAATCCATTGCAGCCTTACGGACACATAGCCGACCACACAGGAACAACTCGGAAACAATGGCGGAATTCCCTCCTTTCCGATGACCCCAGTGCCAAGCACGCTCCGCATATGGATCGCATAAACTCGCGATATGCCTCCATCGGGAGCTCCGACTCTCTTCGCAGGAATCGTAGTGACGGGCGCTTCATTAATGTTGGTGCGACACACCTCTCGTGTTCACCTTGGGCTACCACTCTTTCGGGCGCAGCTTTTCAGCAGAGGTATCCGCCGTCGTCTGACACTTTGCTTGCTGCTCACTCTTTCTTCGCTCTCGTTTGCTCAAGATGCTCACTCAACCGGGCCGGCCGTCGAACAACTTAAGCGTTGGATATCGGCGTACGATAACAGCGATTGGGACATTTACCGCGGATTTTTGAAGGCGCATTTCGCACCCCGAGCTGAAAACATGTTCCAGGATCGCTCCCTGCGCAGGCAAACGGGTGCGTTTGATCTCATCAGGATTGAAAACGAAACCGCTACCCAGGTGACAGCTCTGCTGAATGGACGCGATTCCGATAAGGTCGGGCGAATTGTGATTGAAATCGAAGCAGAGGAGCCACATCGGATTGTCAAGCTGCAGGCCCGAGCTATTCCTCGGCCGTCCGATCTTGCTCTGCCGCATCTGAATGAGAGTGAGCTCATCGCGAGCCTTCGACACCACTTAGATGAAGCCGTATCTGCCGACACGTTTTCCGGGGCCATTTTGCTGGCAAAGAATGGCAAGCCGCTCTTTGCGGAGGCCTATGGTTTGGCTGACCGGGAACATCACATTCCCAACTCGCTAAATACGCGCTTCCGCATGGGATCAATGAATAAGATGTTTACTGCCGTAGCAGTCCTTCAGCTCGCCAGCGTGGGGAAACTAAGCTTCGATGCTCCTCTAAGAAGTTATCTGCCTAATTACCCAAACGCTGAGCTTGCGTCGAAAGTCACTATTAGTGAGTTGCTGAGCCATACGGGAGGCACCGGAGATTTCTTCGGCCCGGAATTTACCAGCCATCGCCTCGAACTTCGTCAACATGAAGATTACATCGCGCTGTTTGGCAATCGCCCCGTCAGATTTGAGCCGGGCAGCAGGTTTGAGTACAGCAATTACGGTTTTCTGATTCTCGGCGCTGTGATCAATAAGGTGAGTGGCCAAAACTATTACGATTATGTTCGCGATCACGTCTACGGCCCCGCAGGTATGACCTCGACCGGGTCAGAGCCAGAAGGTCAACGTGTCCCGGATCTCAGCATCGGCTATACGAAGGGAGAGGGCGACAGTTGGCAAAGAAATACGTTCTTACTGCCCTACCGCGGGACTTCGGCCGGCGGCGGTTACACCACGGTACGGGACCTGCTTCGGTTTGCGAATTCTCTTCGAGAAAACAGATTGCTGGACGCATATTACACGAATCTGCTAACGACGGGAAGGGTCGACATGCCGCTTGGAGGGCGGTATGCATACGGCTTTCAAGATCGCAGAGTAAATGGTTCACATTGCTTTGGGCATAGCGGGGGGTCGCCCGGAATGAACAGCGAACTTGACGTTTGTCAGAATTCCACCTACACGGTGGCCGTGCTCGCGAACATGGACCCAGAAGCCGCGGGCCACACAGCCGAGTTCATCGTAAATCGGCTACCATCACCAAACGCGAAGCCCTAAAGAATAGCCTTTCGGCTCCGACTCCGCCGAGGGCCTGCTCAGGAGACACGTTCATTCTATAAAGAAAGCTTTAGGTGAAAGGAGAGACCTGAGCCGTATCTGAGATCAGGCAGTGAGACGGCCAAGTCAGCCGCTACTGGATGAGTAAACCTTACTCAAGGAGATACAGAATGGTTATCTCTGTGTCGGCCGGATCCGGCGTCGGATCTCCGTATATCTCCCACGAGTGCCCCGCGGACTTTTTCCCGTTCGCCGCGATCCATCTTCCGATCGCCTCGTGCGCTTCGTTCATTCGGTTGTATTGACCGCGATGAACGGCGACCGCAGCCTCGCCCCCTGGCGTTTCGGTCGCGTATACCTCGCCCGCAGTTTCGAAAGTCCGCGTGACCTCGACCCCGAACTCACACTGGATTAGCGCACCGGGCTGCGTCGAATGGTGGTAGACGAAAACGTTGTGGCCCTCAGTCCACAGGCCTGGCTGGCCGCGAACGAACGGCCAGACTTTGTCCAGGGCCGCCCTCCAGGCTGAGCCAACCGCGCCCGGAGCGACCTCGCGCCGCACCACGGCTAGCTTGCGAGGGTGAACAGCCTGCACATCGACCGATACGGGCATTCCTCGATCGTAAACCAAAACCGTAATCGCCTATCGGTCATTGCCGACAGCTAGAATCAGTCCGCGCGAAGTTCCCGGAACATGCCCGTCGAACATCGGCGGAGAATTCGAGTCACCTGATCCAAGAAACGGACACAAACCCGTTGCGTGCTGAATTCTGGCTAGCAGATGTGGGTAGCTATCGCGAAACGCTGAACCGACCGGATTCTCCGCCGTATTTGAACACGAAGCCCGCGTTCATCAGCGCCTAACAGGTGAGGCGTGAACAAGAATCCACCCATAGGTGGCACAGCAACCGGCACCCAATGAGAAGAGGTGCAGTCCAGGATGTAATTGGTTCGGTGCCCCGGGCTAGCGTCATTCACGAATACGGAAGCTAATCCGCCGACCGCGAGCGCGAGCGATTCCGGTAATCTCGGCTGACTTGAAGAAGGAACACTTGGGTATCGGTGTAGGCTCATAGTGTCCAGTTGTATCTCGGTGTAAGTGCCACTTGCATCACGCGAGCCGTACCAACCCAGCCGATCTCCCGCTGCAGCAAGGAGGCCTCTTTGGAGTCGAATGAGGTCGTCTCGAGTAAAGCCAGACTGAGAAAAGTTAGACTCCATCAAGTCACCGGAAGTGCTGAAATGCCTGAGAACGTGCGCCTGCTGATTCACCTCAGAATCCAGAGGGTTGAAGTTGACCATCTCATGACCCAGAGTCCAGATTGTGTCATCGGGCGCGACCGCGAGCATATACGGGAAGTAATGGCCCGTTCGTACCATCCTCTGGCTCTTGCCATCCTGCGAAGTCCAAGCCAGAAAGGGTGAAACAACGCGCGGCTCCGTTTCCGTCTCGCCAGAGAAAATGATCGTGCCTACGGAGCTGCGATCGTAGCTAAAGACGTACATTTGGGTTGGCTCAGGATTGTGAAACTGTGCCGTCACTGTCCAATCGCCATCGCGATCCAAGGTATAAAAAACAGGTGCCTGCGCAGCTGGATGGTCCAGGACCAGATAGCCACCATGACTCCACTTGATAGGACGTTGTTCACTTAGTGGGTTGATGTGTTCAGTAGCGCTCTGGCGCGCCAAGCGAAAGAGGGAGCATCAGCACGCACAACAAACCAGGTGAGAGCTGCGACTGTAAACAGCAAGACCGGCGAGCGTTTCAAGTTCATGCCACTTCTCCAGCCTCTAATCTACGCGAATTCGCGACCGAACGTGATGATACATCTTTTCAGTCCGATCTGCGCGGGCGACATCGGCCGGCGCCTTACTTCGAATTCAACAGAAGATTAATCTGTGCTGATCGCAATCAGCGTGCAATCTGCTCAGATGCATTCGAAATCGATCGTGCGGTCGAATGGCGTAAAACCAGTGATATAGACGCTTGGACCTGCGAGTTTCGGTTCCGCTCCACGAATTTGTGTGAACATGTGCTCGCCAAGGCCGGGACCAAATCGAATCTGATTTTTCGCGCCGCGGTAAACGGCTTGACCATCCTGCAGCACCCAGGAATCGGGAGCGATCTTCGATTTGACGCAGCCCTCAAGTTGGCCGCCTTCGCGGAAATTGATTTCGACGGCGATTGGAACATCCCGAGTTCCCTCGGACTGCAGACGCAGCCGAAAGCCTTTGGATGTCTCCGTAATAGTGGCTTTCTGCTCCAGGCTGCAGATTTGCGACTGTTTTCGTTGTGCGCGGACCGTATTCCAGTCGGCTGACTTCACGACGTGATCGACAGGCTGGTAATAGGGAGCACGCAGCGTTTGAGTCAGAACGTGGGCCGCTCCTTCCCTGCGTCCCTGCTCCGGAATGAATTGACCCTTTCCGAAGAAGGCCGACGCGAAGCGTACCGCGTTGATGACCGCGTCCCCATGCCGCAAGGAGAAGAAACGGCTGTTGCCGCTCAACATGGTGGTTGCGCTTGTTTCCTGGCGGCGAACCCGGATGATGCCCAGTTCCGGGAAGGCCTTTTCATAGTTGGTCGGTAACTTCTCGCCCACAGGTAGCGATGCCGCGAGCATCGGATATTCCAGCATCGCCGGGAGCGTTGCGTTCGCGGGTGTCAGCGATTCGGCCAGCGTGGCCAGTTGGCGGTCTCCGTCGGTGAGTGCGACGTAGCGCGCGGCAAACCAGTACCGGCCGGCGTCGCCTCGGGTATTGACATCCTGCCGGCGCGAAATCTCTGTGACAACCTCGCCATCACCGTGCAGCAAGTACAACAACGCATGCAGATTCTTTCTGACCGGCGACAACAACTCCGGACGCTTGAGCTTCGCCGAGAGCACCAGGAAGGCGCGGTCGCAGACGACGTTATAAGTCAACATGCTTCGCTCAGTAAACTGTCCGTCGGCATCGATATCGATGCCTTCGCTCAGCCACTGGTCGATCCGCTTGACGTAACGCGGGTCGGGAAATAGCTCGTTGATCTGTGCGAGTGCCGACGAGATCACCCAGCGATGATTTGGCGTATGAATGCCACCCACCGTCAATCCCGCTCCCGCCTTCTCTAAGAAGGGCTGCAGGATGCGAACAG
Source organism: uncultured Acidobacteriaceae bacterium (assembly GCA_963744795.1). Taxonomy (GTDB): domain Bacteria; phylum Acidobacteriota; class Terriglobia; order Bryobacterales; family Bryobacteraceae; genus Bog-105. Next base: position 288,446 of record CAVUVF010000013.1, on the reverse strand, counting down.
CTTCCTCGTTTCCGTACATCCTCGCGATCGCGGCGCCCGAAGCCACGCTGTGGACGACAAAGCCGGTGTCAGGTGGTGAATTGAAGTTGGTCGAAAGAAGCGAGATGAATCCTTCCGGGCTTTGGGTCCGTTCCAAGAACCCGGCAGCCAATCGTGTTCGTTGCAGAACCTCAGAGCTGCCGAAAGAACCGGGATTTAGGACAGACCAGCGACGCGGTAAACGTTTCGATAATCTGCGCGGCACTCCCGGCGCCATGCAGTCCCATGTCGTCCGGATACGATCCGCGCCAGCGACTCTTCTCATTCGTCTCCTGCCGCTTCAGCAAGGATTCAACGGAGGCGTCGTTACGGGCCACGACCGCTGAGTCGATGTTTGTAGCATTTGGTGCCGCCACAGCCAGAGTAGCGGCGGACCCGATCAAAATCTCTCGTCTCGTCATGACGCTAAAATTCGAGTCGAAGCGACACCTGCCCTTGGCGCGGTGCGGTGGCCTGGCTGCTGATCTTTCCGAAATTCGCTGCGCTGATATTTGCGGCGGGAGCGGCGAAGACCACCCGGTTGAAGACGTTGAAAAACTCCGCCCGGAACGTGAGCGAGACATGCTCGGCGAGTAGCGTCCTCTTGCTTAGCCCGACGCTTTCATTCTTAAACCCGGGAGCGCGCAGATTGGCGTATTCGCGTGCCGCGGTGCCGAACGTGAAGGGTGCCGGCACCTGGAACGCCGCCGCATTGATCCAGGAATTAATCGCGGGATCGAAGTGATCGAAGCTGTTCTGGAGGGGCACGCCCGTCAAGACGTTCGGGCGGAGCGTGGAATTGAATAGCGGCAGCGTGTTGTTAGCTGTTAAGGGAATCGGACGGCCCACCTGATATTGTGCGATGCCGGTGATCATCCAACCACCGAGTACGCGCGAGGGAACGCCATGGGACAGCATTGACTTGCCCGGCCCGAACGGAAGTTCATAAACAACGTTCGCGGCGAAAATGTGCGGAACGTCGTTGCTGCTGAGCGCCTTCTCAAGCTTGCGGTTGTAATAGGTCTGCCCGGAAGGACCGCCGCCCGCAAGAATGTCGCTGTCCGAGATTGTCTTCGAGAACGTGTAGGCGACAAGGAACGTCACTCCCTTGGAGAAACGCTTTTCCGCCTTGGTTTGCAGTGCGTGGTAGGTAGAGTTTCCGTTGGGGTTCGACTGATCGGCAATAGAAAGGAATTGCGGATACGGTCGCAGCGCCTGCGCGACTGTCCCTCTGAAGCCGGCGTAAGGGAGCGGAATGCCGGCAGCGATTGCCGCGGCGGACGTAATGGATTGAGTGAGCAAGCTCCCATACCGCAGATAACTGGGATCCAATTGGTTCAAATCGATCAGATTGTTTCCCAGATGCGTACTCTTCACGCCGACATAATTCGCTTCGGCCAGAATGGAGCCCGGCAGTTCCTGTTGAAATCCGAAACTCCAGTTGTGGGAATAGGGAGCTCGCCCGTCACTCCGCAAGACCGTGTTGACCGCTGAGCCGTTCGCCACAGTTGGGCTGATGGTGGAGGATGTAATTCCCGGAGGAAAACCTATGTCCCAGTTGAGCGCCGGCGTTGCCCCTGCGTCGAGTGACGCTAAAGACTGGCTCGGGTTGAATCCGTACGAAAAATTCTGTGACGCTCGCAGACCGGCATTCGCATTTCCGAGGCCGTAGTAGAGGCCATAGCCGCCCCGCATCACCGTTTTCTGGGTGATGCTGTACGCGAAGCCCGCACGAGGTCCGAAGTTACCGAGGGCAGTGTCCGCGAAGCTGCTGCGTCCATTCCGTCCCGGTCCGTTGCCTAAGAAGGCAACTGCACCCAAGCGTCCGCCTGCGCCAGGGTTGGCAAGCGTCGGATCGAATGCCGAAATGTTGTCGAAAGCTTCCCGTTTCGGCCAGTAGATCTCATAACGGAGCCCGAGATTGAAGGTCAGCTTCTTGCTCGACGCGCCAATCATCCTGGGCAAAAAGCGCGAGGTAACGATAGCGATCGCCCGGCACGACCAGCAGCGTCTTGTTTGTCGCGGTATCCGGGAGGCCCAGTAAGAAGCTGGCAAATGCGTTACCCGAGTTGCCGGCGTTGCTCGCGAGCGCCGTCTCATTGGAGTTGAAGCCAAAGGTGCCCTGGGTCCCTGCGAAATCGGCGCCATTGGTGCGCAGCCATCGGGCATCGGCGCCGAACTTGAAGGAATGGTTTCCGCGCGTATGGCTCACCGTGTCGGTGAATTCGATGCTGTTGTTTACCTGCTGTCCATCCGTTTTGGTCTGGTCGGCGAGCGTGGCGAAACCATTCGTGAAGGTCACCAACGGGAACGCATTGCCATATCCGGTGTTCACGCCCGACAGTCCAAGCTTGGTGGGCCAATCCTGATCGGCGGAAAGCTTGTGCCAGATCTGGGGCTCTCTCGTCAAAGCGGCCGTGAAGTGGTTCAGGGTCGAGGGCGAAAACACATAATCGTGATTGAGCCGGATCCACAGAGCGGGCCGGCTCTGATTGAGAGCGCTGCTCAGAGGATTCGGAAGCAGTAGCGGATCGATATTGTTTTCGCGATTGATGTAGGTGAAGACCGACAGCCGGTTGTTGTCAGTAAAGTTGTGGTCAATTTTGAAATCGTACTGATTGCGATCGAACGTCTGCGCTCCGACCGTCAGGAAATTGTTGGTCAGGTTTCCATTCGTTGGCGTGGGAAGGAGCGGAAGAATGTTCTGCGATACCTTGCTGAATCGCTGTACCGGAATCTGATTGTTCGGGAACGGATCCCGGACCGTCACGCCGTTGACGACGCGCGCCGTAGCCTGGATCGTAAATAGGCACCCGGGCCCCGTTCTTATCGACCAGCTGTGAGAAGTCGCCATTCTTGAACGATGTCGGAGGAACGCTGACCAGCGAGTTGGTCGAACCGGCGCGATAGCGGAACCCGCTGTACACGAAATAGAAGAACGTGCGATTGCGTCCGTTGTAGACCTTGGGAATGTAAACCGGTCCTCCGATGTCAACGCCGAACTCATTCTGCCGGTTTACTGGCGTAGCCGCGGCAAAAAATCCGCGGGCGTCGAACACGTTGTTGCGAAGGTAGTCGTACGCCGCGCCATGCAGTTGGTTGGTCCCGGACTTTGTCGTAAAGATCTCGAACCCTCCACCCGTCCTTCCATACTCCGCGTTGAACGTGCTGCTGACGAGTTTGAATTCGCCGATCGCCTCGACAGAAGGATAAGTCGCCAGCGTTCCGCCGCTCTCCGGTCCTGTGGCATTGGCTCCGTCAAACATGACTTCCTTTGCACGCGATGGAGATCCATTGATTTGCGTGTTTCCCGTATCGCCAGTCACGCCCGGCGTCAACAGAATGAACGACTCCGGATTTCGAACGTTGCCCGAAATCGCCAGGGGCAGCGCAAGGACTTGTGCTGGGGCAATCACGGTGCCCGTCGTGGCGGTAGAGTTGTCCACAGGAGGAGGAGTCGAGGTGACTTCTACGGTTTCGCTGATTTGTCCAACGGTTAGCGTGAAATTGAGTGCCAGGGTCTGTCCCAGGCTGATTTCGACCTTCTGCTGCGACAGCTTACTGAAGCCGGTTGCTGAAACAGTCACATCGTAGCTGCCGAAGGGCAGCGCGCCTAGTAAGTAACTGCCGTTGTCGAGACTTTTGGTAGCGCTCTTAACCCCGGTAGCAAGACTCACCGCCTGAACGTCTGCGCCCGGAATGCCCGCGCCCGATGAGTCGGTGACCTGCCCGGATAAAGCTCCCCGGTCCGATTGCGCTACAGCACACACGGCAATAGCAAGAAAGAGAAGAACAGCGCGGTTCATATACAAGGTCTCGTCTGGAGAAGTATCGCACCCAGGCGGGACAACTCCCGGCGCCATCGTTCGGACCCCGGTTCTCTAACTCATACTTATCGGGCCCTTGATCAACTTACCTGAATCCCTGCCACCGCGAAACATCCGGCGACTTCAATCCAAACTGATCGAGCAATCTGCCGACGATGTGATTCACAATGTCGTCGATTGACTCTGGCCGGTTATAGAACGCCGGTGCGGGCGGGAAGATCACGGCCCCCATGCGAGTAAGTGCCAGCATGTTCTCAAGGTGGATTTCGTTGAATGGAGTTTCACGCGCTAACAGGACCAGTTTGCGGCGTTCCTTCAACACGACGTCTGCCGCGCGGCAGACCAGAGTGTCGCTGTAGCCAACTCGAATTGCCGCCAGAGTCTTCATACTGCATGGCGCAACAATCATGCCGTCCGTCGGGAATGATCCGCTAGAGATCGGAGCCGCCTGGTTGTCCCCGTTGTGAACAACGGAGGCGAGCGCTTCGACCTGCTCCAGAGTGTATCGAGTCTCGTGAGCAATCGTCGTGCGCGCCCACCGGCTGGTGACCAGGTGCGTTTCGACGCCGAGTGCCTTCAAGACCTCAAGGGTTCGGATTCCGAAAATAGCGCCGGAAGCTCCCGTGATGCCAACAATCAATCTCACTGCTTATCGGCCCGGCCTTCTAACTCGGCCACGCGACGCTCTAAAGCGCGCACGGTGCGCATAAGGTCGGGCAGACGCGAGAAGCTGGCCGAAGCGCGCAACCAATCACGGGAATCAAACGCAGGCGATCCGCTGACGATGGCGCCTTCGGAGACGTCATGGCCGACGCCCGATTGAGCCCAGACAATCGCATTCTTACGAATCGTCAGATGACCCGAAGAACCCGTCTGGCCCGCCATGATGACGTTTTGTTCAAGCACGGTGCTGCCGGCCAAGCCCGTTTGGCCACAAATAATGTTGTCTTCGCCGACTACACACGCGTGTCCGATCTGGCACAAACTATCGATCTTCGCTCCGCGCTTTACCCGGGTCTCGCCCATGGTGGCTCGATCGACGGACGTCAACGTTTGGATTTCGACGTCGTCCTCGATCACCGTTACACCGGATTGCACGATCTTGTACTGTGTCCCGTCGTTTGCCTTGGCGAACCCGAACCCATCACCGCCGACAACGACGCTGTTCTGCAGGATCACCCGGTTTCCAATTTGCGTGAATTCGCGGACGGCAGCGTGGGAATGAGCGGTGAAATCATCGCCGATATGGCAGCCCTGGTAAATGACGACGTGAGGGTGGATGACTGCGTTTGCGCCGATCGTGGTATCCGCACCGACAACCGCGTAAGGTCCGATCGATGCGCCGGGGCCGATCCTCGCACTCTGGTGCACGGAAGCTGTAGGGTCGATTCCGGGATCAGGCGCAGGTGGATGGTAGAAGAATCCAAGTGCCCGCGCAAAATCGTAGTACGGATTTTCTGATACCAGCGTGGCAGCCTGGATACCCGGAAGGGGTTCTCCCGCAATGATGGCAGCCGCCCGACTCATCTTTACTTTTGGCGCATATTTCAGATTGGCCAGAAAAGTGACCTCCCCATCGCCAGCCCGCTCTAAGGTGGAAACACCGCGAATGGGAGTGGAAGGGTCGCCCCCGGCGAGTCTGCACTCGAGACGGCGCGAAAGTTCGCCGAGGGTTATGGTCGGGCTCATACTTATGACTACGTTTCCGCTACAACCGGGTTGCGAAGTTCTCCAATGGCAGGAATTTTAACGACAACATCATCGCCGGGCTGCAAAAATCTTGGAGGATTTCGCGCAACACCGACTCCTGCAGGCGTGCCTGTGGACACAATGTCTCCCGGTTCCAAGGTGAACACACTCGAGAGGAACACAAGCAGATCGGGGATCTTGAAGATTAACTCCCGAGTATTCGAGTTCTGAAGTATCTCACCGTTGATCTCGAGACTGATGTCGAGGTTGTGAGGGTCCGAAATGGTGTCGGCCGTGACAATCCATGGGCCCATTGGGGCGAAGGTATCGAACGTCTTGCCCATTAACCATTGGGTCGTTGCCCGTTGGTAATCCCGGCCGCTGACATCATTCACGATCGTGTAGCCGAAGACGTGTTTTGTCCAGTCTTCCGCCTTGATGTGACGACCGCCTTTTCCGATCACGAAAGCAAATTCCGCCTCGTAGTCCGGCTTCTTCGAGACTTTGGGCAGCACGATGTTGTCCCCTGGTCCGATCACGGCAGTCGCGAACTTATTGAATATGGTCGGAACGTTCGGAATCTCTGACCCCGTTTCGGCGGCGTGATCCCGGTAATTCAGCCCGACGCAAATCAGCTTTCGCGGCTTCGGTATGGGAGCGAGAAGTTTCACGGTCCCGAGCGAATACGCCGTATCGGGTGTCGAGGCAGCCACGAGGCTCTGGATTTTCTTGGGATCCAGCGAAGCTGCCTCGATCACGTCGAGCATGGAATCGAAGCCAGCTGCGGCGAGATCGAAGATCCCGTTCGACTCAGTCAGAACACCTGGCCGGGTTTTTCCGTCGGCCTCAAACGTAACTAGACGCATCCTAGCCATCTTAGACGGCTGGGCATCGCCCGAATGGAATCGACTAGGCGAGATTCACTTTGGCGTGATCGCCCAGCTTGCTCGGGTCTTTTGACAAGTAAGCACGTGCAAAGTTGAAAGCGCGGCCAATAACGGTTCCAGGTGAGTCCCAATACTCCGCTTTTTCCACTGAAATCTTCATCAGAGCGACCTCGGGATCTTCCAACCCCTTCGGGAAGAAAGTCTTGTACAGGGGGTTCCAAAGCTCTTCCATCTTCTTGCGATCCCGGACAAGCACGGCCTTTCCCGACGCCGAGACATATTTGTTTTTGTCCGGGTCGGCAAACGACACGTTCACCTCGCGATGCTGATCAGACTCCCAAACCTTGGGCGAATGCGCGCCTGTGAAGAACCAGAGGTCGCCGTCGAACTCAATCTCCTGGGTCGTCATGGGACGACTGTGAAGCGAGCCGTCTGGCTCGACTGTTGTGAGCATCGCAAATTTGATCCCCTTGATGAGGGCGCCCAATTTTGCTATTTCTGCCTCGCGATTGGTTTCTTCCGCCAAATCAGCCTCCGTTTGTCCGACTGGGAGATGGCCGAGGGTGTTTCATCCGAAGACGTCAGTCAACGGAGTTCACCAGTGTTCCGATTCCTGCGATCGTGATCCGGACTTCATCTCCGGGAGCAAGCGTGAACGAGTCCGGCGGAACGATACCCGTACCGGTCAACAAAATCGCTCCGTCTGGAAAAGTATTTTCCCGGAAAAGATATTCGATGAGACTTAAAGGCGAGCGCTTCATCTGTGAAAGCGGAGTTTCGCCCGAGAAAACGACTCGCCCGCCTCGCAAGATCTGGATGGCGATTTCTGTCTCAGGTGGCAACGGATTTTCCGTAACCAGAATGCACGGCCCGAGCGCACACGCACGCGTATAGACTTTCGCTTGAGGCAGATACAGAGGGTTTTCGCCCTCGATATCGCGCGAGCTCATGTCGTTTCCGATCGTGTAGCCGATCAGCTTGCCAGCGGGCGTAATTACCAGCGCAAGCTCTGGTTCAGGTACGTTCCATTGGGAATCGCTGCGGATGTGGACGGCTGTCCCGGGACCAACCACTCGATGTGGCGTGGCCTTCATGAACAGCTCGGGTCTGGAGGCTTCGTAAACGCGATCGTAAAACGTGCCGCCGCCCGCCGCCTCAGCCTCCTCCATACGCGCGGTCCGGCTTCGGTAATAGGTCACGCCCGCTGCCCAAACCTCCTGGTTCTCAATGGGCGCGAGAATCGTATTCGGATCAGGCGCTTCCGAGAGATTGGATTTCGGAAGCAGGGCCCGCAGATGAGAAGCGAGATCGTCCCGGGAGGTGAGCTCGCCCCACTTCGAGCTTTGCAGGGCATACCACTTTGAATCCTCTTCGACGAAGATTCCGCTGGCCGTTCGGTATAGTTTCATGTTTTTACGATGTTCGCGTATGTGCGATCTCCGGCGTCTCTTCCGCAAGACCCGGGAGCTCGCTCTCCGGCTCCAGATAGTATTCCGTCAGGCCTTCTTTGAGGACAGCCAGCGCCTCCGCCGGCGAATCAGCAAACCGGAACAGCTGTAGATCGGCTTCTGAGATCACTCCGTGCTTTACCAGCGCGCCGAAGTTGATGATCTCATTCCAAAACGTTGAGCCGTAGAGCACGATGAGGATCTTGCTCTCCAGCTTTTGGGTCTGCGCCAGAGTCAGGATCTCTGTCAACTCGTCCAATGTTCCAAAACCGCCGGGAAAGACAACCAGCGCTTTGGCGAGATACGCGAACCAGAACTTCCGCATGAAGAAGTAGTGAAACTCGAAACAGAGTTCTGGAGTGATGTAGGGATTGGGGCGCTGTTCGAACGGGAGCCCTATGTTGAGACCGATGGTCTTTCCGCCGGCCTCGCTCGCGCCGCGATTGGCGGCTTCCATGATGCCGGGTCCGCCGCCTGAACACACGACAAACCGCCTATGAACCTCGCCTTTCCCGTCCTCGGGCGAAAGCTTCGCGGACCACTGTGTGATCAAACGGGCCAGTTCCCGCGCCTGCTGATAATACTGGCTGAGCGGGCCTTCCTCTCGTATCCGGGCTGACCCGAAGAAAACGATCGTATCTTTGATCTTTTCGTCCTGGAAATGCGAGAGAGGCCAAAGATATTCCGAAAGAATGCGGAGCGGACGGGACTCCGGGCTCTGAAGGAAAGCCTCTTCGCGGTAAGCAAGTGGCCGGCGGAGCGGGTCGATGTCCGGGCTCGACGGAGAGCTTTGATCGTCGCGTTGCGTCAAACACCGATTCTCGCACCGGACTGAACAGAATCCCGAGCTTCCCGGAGACGATTGGTAAAATTCGGGCGATGCCGGGCCGCAACGTCTTCACTGTTCTAACCGAAACGGAGAAACAGTTCCGTGACGCCGCGGCTCTCCACCAGCCCAAAAAAGGCAAAAAGGGCGAGTACGACGTCTACTCCTGGTCGGATTGGCTCCGCATCTCGACCGAGATTGCAGCCGGTCTTGCCACCGTCGGGATGCAAAAAGGCGAAATCGCCTGCATCCTGTCTGAAACTCGAGCCGAGTTCTATTTCGTGGACCTCGGCATCATGGGCGCGGGCGGGGTTTCCGGGGCACTCTACACTGCCTATCCGATGCCCGACCTGGCCGCCAACGTGGAAGCCTCGGGCGCCCGGTTTCTTTTTGTCGAAGACGAAAAGACTCTCGGGATGCTTACGAAGGCCATCGACGATCGTGGGAATCGGCTTCCTGAGCACGTATTCGTCATGGTGGACGGACCCTCCGATCTGCTTTCCGTCAGCCGCCTTCGACAAGCAGGTCGCGAGGCGCTCGAGAAGGATCCCGAATTCTTCGAAAGACTGCAAAACTCCATCTCTCCGGACGACCCGGCCATCCTGTATCTCACTTCTGGCGCAACGGGCGAGCCGAAAATGGGCATGACAAGCCACGGTGCGATCACTGCCAACCTGGACATGGGCCCCATCGTTCTGCCCATCAACCCGAACGACTCCACTGTGGTTTTTTTGCCGTCGGCGCATATCGCTCAGCGCATCGTCCTAGAACTGGTTCCCATGCGCATGGGAACGCCGGTCTGGTTCTCGGAGAGCCTTTCGCGGCTTCCTTCAGACCTGAAAACAGTTCGTCCCACGGTATTTCTCGCGCCTCCACGAGTGTGGGAGCGGATGTACACCACGATTCAAACGGAGATCCGCAAGCGTCCGGCCTATGCTCAGAAGCTATTCGACGGTGCGCTCCGTCTGGGCACGAAGGCCGCGCGGATAAGGCAATCCGGAGGCTCGCTTCCGTTTTGGATGACTTCCTTGTTGAAGGCTGCGGACAGACTGGTTTTCTCGAAGGTTAGAGAGCGCCTGGGCGGTCGAATTCGAATTGCCGCGTCCGGTGCTGCACCGCTCGGGCCCCAACTGGCGGAGTTCTTCGCCGCTATCGGCATGCCGCTCATCGAAGGCTACGGGCTGACCGAAGCAGGCATTCTGTCGCTTCAACCCGCTGGGCAATCCTCGTCCAGGCAGCATCGGAAAACTGCTTCCCGGAGTGGAAGCGAAGCTGGCGGAAGATGGCGAGTTGCTGATTAAGAGTCCGTGTATCTTTCAGGGCTACTATCGGGACGAAGCGGCAACGAAATCGGTTTTGGACAAGGATGGATGGTTCTCGACGGGTGATATCGGGGAAGTCGACGAGGACGGATACTGGTACATCACCGGACGGAAGAAGGAGTTGATTGTTTCCTCGAACGGCAAGAAGATTTACCCTTCCCGCATCGAGAATCTGTTCAAAATGGAACCGATGGTCAACCACGTTCTCCTGATCGGGGACAAGCGGCCGTACGTGACAGCGGTTCTGACCTTAAACATGCCTCAGGCAGAGAGCCTGAGTGCGGCCGGCGGCAGCGAATCCCATGATCCGGCGGCGGTCGTCAACTCCGAACCAGTCAAGACCGCCGTGCAACAAGCCGTCAGCCGGGTAAATGGCCAACTAGCTGATTTTGAGAGGATCCGGCGCTTTAGAATACTCGACCGGGAGTTTTCGATTGAGCACGGTGAACTAACACCAACGATGAAGCTTCGTCGAGCTCGTGCTCTTGAGAATCACAAGGCGCTACTGACCGAGCTTTACCCAGGGCGAGAAGACTCTGAGTAAATCGCAACTCTGCTAAGAGTTCCGGCGCCGGGGCGACGGTCTGGCTGGACGCGGAATAGTTGATTGAATTGGAAGGTTTCATGTGCTTGAAATGCAACCTGAGGTAAGGCAGCCTTTTGAACTTCAACCCATGTTTCGGGAGCGAATATGGGGGAGGTTAAGCTTGGCGCCTTACTTCAATAGTTCTCCTGACAAAGAACGTATCGGCGAGGTATGGTTTACCTTTAAAGACAATCCGACTTCGCTCGGAAGGCCTTTAGGGGAGGTGCTCACTGCTGATCCAGGTATGCTTGGGTCGGCCGTCAACGAGAATTTTCCTGGTGTCTGCCCGCTCCTTGTGAAGCTGATCTTCACCACCGAACGCCTTTCGGTCCAGGTGCATCCGGACGACGAGTATGCGCGTGAGCATCACAACTGTCTGGGCAAAACCGAGGCTTGGTACGTGATGGAGGCCCAGCCTGACGCGGAAGTAGCGCTTGGATTTACGGCGCCTATCACATCCAAACGTTTTGAGGAATCAGTCCATTCCGGCGAAATTGAAACTCTGCTCGAATGGCGCAAAGTGAAACCGGGTGATGTGGTTTTTACTCCTGCGGGAACGGTGCACGCAATCGGCGCGGGCTTGACGGTATGTGAGATACAGGAGAACTCCGATATCACGTATCGTTTGTACGATTACGGCCGTCCTAGAGAGCTCCACCTGGAGCACGGAATTAAGGTCTCACGACTGGAGCCGCACGACTGCGAATCGGAGCCGGTTTCTGTTACTCCGTGGCGCGATAGTCTTCTCCACTGCGATTACTTCCGCATCGAACGCTTAAGGCCGGAGGCGCCGATTAAGATTAGCCCGAGTCCAGATTTCTATCTCATACTCATCTGCCTCAAAGGCGAAGGCCAATTTGCAGGTAACGCCTTTGCGCCCGGCCGAGCTTGGTTCGTACCGGCCGGAAGCGAAAGCTTCTCCATCGACGGTGCCGGTTCGGAATGGATCCTTACCTACACAGCGAAAGACATGCTGGCAGGGGTGACTGAAGTTTAGAATTCATCCTAGAGATAGGACAAAACCGGGGAGCGCCGCTCTGATTTAACTCTCGCGAACCATCGGCAGAGTGGGTAAAGCAAGATCACAACTGCAATCCATACCAGATAAACAGCTGTAAGGCTCCACCCGAAATCCGTCGGGAAAAGCTTGGCGGGACCGCCCATCGAGGGTATCGGATGAAAGATGAACGACGTGGCAGCCTGCCCGTAGCGCAACAAGGATGCGAATACAAGCAAGATGTGGATGACGTATAAGTGAAGGACGAAGTAGAACAACGGCACGCGTCCAAACACGACAAGCGGATTCGTTAAGCGTAGCGGATGGCGATCGAAGTAGGCGAGCACCAGCAGCGTGGGCCCAAGCGTCATGCATAAGAAGTCGAGCGAAGCCGGATACTTCAGGCAATTCAGGAACGAAAGCATCGTCATGATCGCTGATTTCTGTGTTGCCCACGGCACCGGATCACCGTAGCGATTGATAGTGCGAAGCAAGAGAAAAGCAGCCGTGAGCACAAGGCCGATGTTCCGCGTGACGTTGTAGCGTCGCAACGGGGGAAGCGCTAGGATCTCACCAAAGCAGAATCCTGCGGCCATAACAGGCAGCCACGGAATCAGAGTATAGGTCACTAGCACCGGCATGCCTCCGATCGTGATCAGTCCGGGCTGGTGAAAGACGTGCCAGAGGATCGAGAATGGGCCACTTCCCGGCCCTTTGATCCCATCCAGAAGATTGTGGAGTGCGATCGCCGAAATGGCAAGTACGGCTAGCCAACGCCTTGGCAGTTGCACAAGCACTGCCATACCGATCAGGCAGATACCGAAGATCCAGAGGACAAGGAGCAGGTATAGTGTTGGCAGATTGAAGTCATAGGCAAATTGCATCACCGTTAGTTCCAACAGAACAAACCAAAGCCCGCGCTTAACAAGAAAGACCGACAACTCTTTCGTCGTCCGATTGCGGCGCCGCAACCAGAGAAACGTACCGACGCCTGTCGTAAACATGAAACCGGGCAAACAGAAATGTGTCACCCATCGCGTCAAAAACAAAACAGGAGTGGTACGAGCCAGATCGGTGGCCGAGAACTGCATCGCTCCACGGTGGAAGAAGTCGCGCACATGATCGAGCGCCATCAGGATCATGATTGCGCCCCGAACGGCATCAACACTTGTCAGTCGGGAACTCGGAACTTGTTCGGAAGCCACTGAATTGCAGTGTACGAACAGCGGCTTAGCGATTGTCGCTGTGAGCTGTGCGTTCCCGTTTATCTCCGAGTACGCGCATGTAGAACGACCTGAGCCGCGCGCCGGCCATGTGCTTGAGGAGAGGCTTCAAATCGCGCGTTCCGGCGGGGTCCTTACTTATCCTTCTTGCCGAACATGCGGTGCCAGAATCCTTTTTTAGGCTTCTGCTCTGGCGCGGGCGTATCGGGCTGACCTGAAATCGGCGTACCGTCGGGCGCGTACTGGGCCGGAGGTGGTTCCGGTGCGACTGCGTGATCCTTACCTAAACCGAACATCTTCTGGAAAAAGTTGCGAGACTTGCCGTCGGGATGCTCGCAACTACCAGTTGGCACAGTGGCGTTGATGAAATAGGCCTGGTAATCATCGGGGCAGGCTGGCGTGGCTGGGAGATTCGTCTCCTTATCCAGACGGACGAGAGTTACACCGTCCGGCGGCAGGAACGGCGCCATGTCCCGGTATTGCTGCAGTTGCTGTGCCCGGACCATGAACTCGGTCCAGATGGGGGCAGCCGCTTTCGCGCCGGTCACTTTAATGTCGCTGTAATCGTCATTGCCGACCCAAACAATACAGAGCAGGTTTGTTGTATAGCCAGCGAACCACGCGTCGTGAGATGTGCCCGTTTTGCCTGCTGCAGGACGGTTGAATCTTGTCCGCACGGCGTCCCTTGCGGTGCCTTCGTTTATCACAGCCTGCAGCATGTCGGTGACGACGAAGGCAACACGCGAATCGACCAGGCTTCTCGGCTGGGCGGCTGAAGCATCTGATGCCGCGTCCGGCAACTTAACGGAATCGATCAACTGTGGAGGGAGGTACACGCCTCCGTTTGCAAACACGGTATAGGCGGAAGCCATGGTAAGCGGCGTCGAGTCATACGAGCCGATTGCCATGGCGGGAGTTGGTCGGACGCTTTCGATGCCGGCGGCCTTGGCAAGCTCCACGACTTTGTCATAGCCGACCATCTCGGCGACCCGGACCGTAGCGGTGTTGATGGAGTGGGCGAGCGCCTGGCGGGCCGTGACGGTCCCTGTACTCTCGCTTGCGTCAAAGTTGTGCGGCGAGTAGGTCTGCCCTCCCCCGAATTGCAAATGTGCCCTCAGTCGCATCGACCAGAGTGGCTTCCGTGAAGGCGTTCGACGGATCTCCTGACAGTCCTGAGTTGAGTGCGGCCGCGTAAACAAACGGCTTAAAGATAGACCCTGTGGGACGCTTCGCTACCGCATGGTTGAGCTGACTGAGGCCATAATTCCGACCACCGGTAAGAGCCAGCACCTTACCGGTATGCGGATCCATTACCACCATCGCAACCTGCGGCATCGGGCCCTCCGAAACCGTTGTCTCCACCCGGGGTTTCTTTCCGCGTACCACGGTTTTCCGCGTTCGTCCCTGCCGAATCACCTCATCTACTTGTTTCAACCCGGCCTCGACCGCTTGTACCGCCACTCTCTGCAGCTGCGGATCGAGTGATGTATACACGCGCATTCCACCGTTATTCAGGTCCGATTCGGAGTACTTCGCGAGCAGCTGATCGCGCACCAGGTCCATGAAATAAGGAGCGCCATTCGCTTCGGCACTGGGCGGAGCGAGTTTCAGCGACGTCACTTGCGCGGAAGCCAATTGCTCGCGAGTAATGAAGTGGTTATCGAACATGGCGCGCAGAACGAGATTTCGCCGCGCAAGGATTCGATCGGGGTGCCGATCCGGCGAGTAGTAGCTTGGACCGTTCACTAATCCCGCCAGCAGAGCCGCCTCGGGAAGAGTCAATTGGCTGATGTCTTTGTCGAAGTAACTCTGGGCTGCCTCGCCGAAGCCGCGGATATCGAAGGATCCACGCTGCCCCATGTCCACCTGGTTTACGTACATCGCAAATATCTCGGGCTTGGTGAACCGGTGCTCGAGCTGGATCGCAATCATGATCTCTGCCAGCTTGCGGTGCACACTTCTTTCGTTTGTTAAAAAGAAGCTGCGGGCCATCTGCATGGTGAGTGTTGAACCGCCCTGTACCCTCCGGTGATGAAGGAGAGGAGCGAGTAGACCCTCGACGAGACGTACGTAGTTGATGCCTCCGTGTTCGAAGAAACGGCGATCTTCAATTGCGATAACGGCGTTCCGTGCGACGCTGGGTATCTCTTCATATTTCAGGATTCGCCGCTTCGAGCGGTCTCTTGCATCGAACAAGCCGGTGACCAGCTTTGGCTCCAGAGGATAGGCGGAGAGTTTCTCGCCGTTGCTGCTCCTGATGGCCCGAACGAGTCCGTTATCGATTCGTATGCTGGCCCGAGTCGCTCCGCCATAGCTTTCCGGTCCTGGTTTGACGTCGATGCTCGATCGAGAGCGCGCGAAAGATCCGCGATCGGATGGCTGCCTTGTTTCAGGTCCGCTGTATCCGGCCGACCGCAGTTCTGTCGCGATCCCGTCCAGTGTCCAGCGATCACCCACTCGCACCAACTCGGGCGCCGCATAGATCTGGGCCGAATCGTTGAAGATTGGCCGGCTGATCCGTTCGTCGACTATCTTTTCGTAACGGTGATAGAAATAGGCGAAGACGACAACAAAAGCCACAAAGAGAACAACGATGGTCGCGAGAGCCGCGCGAAAGATTGTACTCTTCGGCCAGAAGAAGGAATCTTTACCTGCCACTATGCTGCGGTTTGGAATTGGTCGCAATAGCCACGGTTCAGAGAGAGGACGCAGATCCTAACGAGATTGTGACCCATTGTTCGTCAGCCATGCCGAAGCGAGCGACGCAACACCTCGCTTCAACCGCTGCGAAACATCCGGTATCGAACAGAAGAAAACGCCTCGTCCAGAGTTCGATAGCCGTACCGCCCCAATCCTCCGGATTGACGTCCGCAATCGATTCGGAGAAGGTCCAAACGTGGCCAGCGAGATCTTCCGCGCTGTATTGGCGCTCTCCATACGGATGATCCTTCGGAACAGATAAGATTCGAGACCCAAATGTCAGTGCACGGTCGTAGTGACGATCGATCTCCTCGACTCGCACCATGACTGAGCACTTGCACGGCCCTCCGGACCGATCTCCCTGGCTCACAACGATGCAGCCATCTCCGATCTTCAATTGAGCGCGATGTTCGGCAATCAGCAGCCTGACGGAAAATCCGAAGGCGCGGCAGAGCCAGTCGACAGCGTCCGGCACATGGGAATACTCAAGCACTGGAATGACGGAGCAGGGCGGCATGGATCGGTTTCCGAGCATGTGAAAACTCTACACCGAATGCAGCGGTGGTGGTGGTTGTTTTCAACCAGTGGATTTCCTCTAACTAATTGAATAGATGCAACTTATGGACAATCCGCACGTCAAATCAGCAGAGGAAAAAAAAATGAAAGCGCAATGGAAATTTGGGTTGCGAACCTTGGCGATGCTGGCAGTAACGGCATTCGTCGGATTCGCTCAGTCACCAACCGGCGCATCAGGACAAGTGGCGGCACCTCAAAGTGCTAGCTACCCGAGAACGGACGTACCGTCAGGCGCGAATTCCCAATCCCGGAAAACCGCTTATCCTGGCGCCGTCAACTACGTAGAGGGATACGCAACGCTGAACGGGCAACCACTCGGACCCAACGCAGTGGGTTCGGCTGTCGTGGCCGCCAATCAGGCGATTGCGACCACGGATGGATATGTTGAAGTGCTTCTCACACCCGGTGCTTTTCTACGCATTGGTCACGACAGTGAAGCACGATTTGTTTCTGCGGGCTTGGCTGGTGTCAATGTTGAGTTGACGCAGGGCTCCGCGATGGTAGAAGTAGCGGATATCGTGAAAGGCAGCACTCTTCACTTTGCTGTGAACGGGGTTCCTGTTCAGATTGAAAAGAAGGGTCTGTACTCATTAAACGCGGCGGAAGGCTCGATAAGAGTCCTGGACGGAAAGGCCGACGTCCAGCAGGCGGACCGCACAATCACCCTGAAGAAAGGTGATGAACTCGCGCTGAGCGAAGGCGCGAAGAAACGCGACTTCGACCTGAAAGCGGAAGAGAAACAGCCGCTCTACATCTGGAGTAAAGTACGCAGCGAGAATGAGGCACAAGCCAATCTGCACACCGCTAACGTCATCGTAGCCGGTGGAAGCTGGTACGGTCCCGGCTGGTATTGGGACCCGCTATGGTCCAGCTATGCGTTCATGCCCGGTGCGGGTATCCTATACAGCCCGTTTGGTTGGGGTTACTACTCGCCGGCGTTCTACGGTTTCTACGGCGGTGGCTTTTATCCCGATATGGCTACTATGGCCGACCGGGCTACTACCGCGGCTTTGCCGGCGGGCATGTCGCCGGAGTCGGGGCCATGCACGCCGGTGCTGGTTTCCGCGCTGGTGGGGGATTCCACGGCGGACGCCGCTAAATTCCCAACCAGTTCTGCGAAGGCGCTCGCTTCTGCGAGCGCCTTTTTTTTGCCCGGAAGAAGTTGCTTACAGTGGCGGTTTTGGCGGCTTCACCGGCGTGAACGGCGCGGTGCCAGCGATCTTCACCGGGCGGCGGTACAGCTTCCTGTTTTCGGCCGCGTAGAGCCACTTCCAGTCCTTGCCTCCGAACACAATGTCGTGAACGGGCCCGGGTTCGGGCGCATTGAGGATCGTAGCCATCCTGCCATTCGCCTCGCAGATCTGTATACCGGTGCGAGTTGCGAAATAAACCTGTCCGGTCTCGTCGTAGGCGACACCAGTAGCGCCTTCCGGCAGTCCTGATTCCGGCAACTCTAATCGGAAGTATGGCTCGCCATACTGAAGCGTGTCGGCGATCTGGAAAGACCAGCTAAACCGCGATTCCGCATCCGATACGACGAGCATCTCCTCATCGGGCGATAACGCCAACGCAGCCGGCCGCGTAAGCTCACCCTTGTCGTATACAACCCTTGTCTTACCGTTCGGCTCTGCGACACCGATTGTTTTTCTAGAGGTGTCCACGAAGTAGATTTGCCCTCCCCGCACGGCCACGTAATCGGCCGCGACATTCTGGGCGTAAAGTTTCTCGTCACCGCCCCTGAGCCCATAGGACAGAATGCGACGGCGGCCCGGTTGCGCAACGTAGAGCCGGTCATCTCTTCCAATTGCTATCGCTCTGGCACCGTTGAATGTTCCGACCAGCTCAACCGATCGGCTTCCGGCATCGATTCTGTAGACACGACCAGTGGACGATTCCAGAAAGAACACATCACCGGCGCGGTCGCGTGTCAGGCTTGTGACGGATCGGTACGAACCGTCAAAAGGCTCCCAGGGCCGATCGTACGAGATGATGGACAAAACTTTGCCCCGAGGATCCCAGCCCGGCTGGTTATAAGCGGCAGGCGGATGCGGTTGGATGGGAGCAGGGTAACCTCTCCAAAGCCAGCGCAGAGCATCAGGCAGCATGGCCGCGCCCTGCACCATGTCGTGAGCACCTTCGCCCATTTCAAACTTCACGTCATATCCGGAATACTGGAGCGCCTGGAACATTACTTCGTTGTTGACAGGCCAACTACCGGCATAGAACGTTCCAAAAGGCTGGTTCGGAGCGATGTGGTCGTTCCGTCCATCTTGAAGAAAGATACGCAAAGGTTTTGCTTCAGTTTTGCGGATGAGAGCCGGCAACGAATCGGCACCCTTCATTGCGACATAAGTGCCGATGAAGCTGAGCACGCGACGGAACTGGTCCGGCCGATTCCAGGCGGCCATAAAGGCGCCGACAGCTCCTGTACTCACTCCCACCAGAGCGCGGGCGCTCGGATCCTGCGAGACGTTGTAGTGCTTCTTCACTTCAGGAATGAGTTCCTCAATCAGGAAGTTGGCAAATCGGTCGCTCAGGGAATCGTATTCGAAGATGCGTCCGTACCGATTTTGTGCGTTCTCAGAGACCGTAGGGAGCACGCCCGGATCGATAAAGACCGCAAGCATCGGGGGCAGATCATGCTTGGCGATCAGGTTGTCAAGCACGGTAGGCGCCGGGTCCCTGTCGGTCAGGAAACCGCTACCGTCCAGAAAGATCATCAATGGCGCCGGCGATCCGCCCGTGTACTGCTTGGGAACATAAAGCGAGTACTTGTGAGGCGTGCCGGGATAAACTTTTCCAGGAGCAAGAGTGTACTTCGTTACCACACCCTCGGGAACGCCGGCCTGTCGATGCGAATCCGGTCCCAGCGAATAACGCTGGGCGAAAACCGGGATGCAAGCGGCTAGGGCAGTAACTACGAATCTGAAGCGAATCAAGACAAGGGCTATTGTATAGACGGCCTCTTAAAAGCTGAACCTAATTCCACCCCACGCGCCCACGGGTGCACCGGGAGCAAAGTAGGTTGTGTTGCGGGTGGGGTAGTCACCGCCCACCGGCGCAAACGGGCGGGCGATGAAATCCTGGCCGTTATCGTACGGCGTGGGACCAAGCTGAGCGGCAGTGTAATAGTGATGATCGAGTACGTTATTGATTTGAACAAATAACTGCACGCGCTTAGCGAGTTGATAGTGGCCACCAAGATTAAGAACTCCGTATCCGGGAGAAAAGCCTTGGCCAAGGTAGTAGACGCCGTCGGGCGCGCTTAGATTGTTCTCATTGCCGCGTGCATAGGATCGACCGGTTGCCACGAAATCAATGTCGAGAAGGATCTTCGGCGTTGGCTGGTAATCGACATATGCCTTCAACAGGTTGCTCGGGATGAGAGGGATGCGATCGCCAGGCGCGAGCGCAATGGTCCCGGCAAGCCCAGGCCCTGCGTCATTCGAGCTGTTACTTCCTCCATTCACCACTTGCGCGCTCTGGTACGTGGCGTTGAGAAACGTGTAGTTGCCTCCCAGCGTGAACTGCCGGATTCTCGTGCTGAGGTCGGCTTGAGCACCGTGGCGGCGTGTCTTGCCGAAGTTCGTGAAGTAGCCGAATCCTGTTTGTTCGGACGCAACAAACAATAGATCGTTGAAGTTTTCCGCACGAAACCAGCCAACGTTCCAGCGGATCCGGCTTTCTCCCCCACTTCGCAGGCCCGCTTCTACGGTGCGAGTCACAACCTGTTCTAATGGCGGGTCACTGACCAGCGCATTAGGCAGATTGCAAGGTTCGGTCGGATCGGCACAGCCCAATTCCACCGATGTTGGAGCGCGGCTTGCCTCGCTGTAGCTGACGTATGCACTGGCGAAGCGGAACGCGCTATAAGTCAGGCCCACAGCAGGATTGAAGCTATCGAAAACATATTGGCCGTTCAGAGTACCTCGTGCGCCCGCTGTTATCGACCGGGAGCCGGTCCCGATTATTCACAGCGATCCTGTTGTAGCGTCCGGACAACGTTAGCGCCAGAGACTTGCCGACGTTAAGCGTATCGCTCGCGTAGAAGCTGAAGGTATTAGTAAGTCCGTGCAAGTTCACACGGGTATCGACCGGCAGGCCATCTTGGGTGGTACTGCCATCCGCGAATGAGTTAATCGGAGTAATAGTGAGCGCATCAGAATTCAGGTAGCCGAATCGTGACCCTTGCTGAAATGAGATAGTGCTGCGGTCCCACGCTGCCCCGGTAGTGAAATGGTTGCGGGATAAAAACCAGGATGCTTGCCCGGACAAGCCGTAGTTATTTTGTTTGTCGTAAGTATTTGTCAGCAGAGCGGTGCACTTTTCGCTTGGCTCATCCTTCTCAAGGCCCTGAGCGATGCAGCGCCAGGATGGAAAAGGCTGCGTGAGATAGTTCCCGGTGGTAGGAAAGCCTCGATATCCCGCGGCATTTAAGGCACGGATATCGGCCGCCGACAATGTATAGAGCGACTGGTCGAAGGAGTCATTGTTGATGTCTCCGTTCGTTGTATCTGCTCGTATGTAACGGAAATAAGCGTTGCCCGCCAATGTGAGGCTGTTCGTCAGCGTATGCCGAACGTTCAGAATCAGAGATGGCGAGCGATTCCAGGTGATGTCCGGGATGGTGTAGACGCTCGTGTAGTCACGCGCGAGGAACCGGGTATCCTGCAGGCCGTTGCCCGTCAACCAATTGTCGGCATACCCGAAGCTGAGCCCGAACGAAGTCTTGCCGCTGGCCCATCCGAGTTTTCCGAACGCCTGGCGGACCTCGGATGGAGAGAATTGCCGCCATCCGTCTTCTCGAAAAAGATTACCGGCCGCATACCAATTGAATCCTTCGGTGTTTGACCCGCCGTACTCGAATTCACCAGCACGTCGTCCGAAGCTTCCGCCGCTGAGCTGTAGAGTTCCGCCTGGCTGACTGTAGCCATCCTTGGTCTGGATCGAGATGGCGCCGCCGAGCGTATTGAGTCCGAACAGCGGGTTCGATCCCGGCATGAGCGCCATCTCTGAAATTGCGATTTTCGGAATCAAATCCCACGCGACGATGTCGCCGAAAGCCTGATTCTGACGCACACCATCAAGGTAAACGGAAATGCCTTCAGGAGTGCCGAGCAACGGTGAGGCAGTATAGCCTCGGTAATTCACGTCGGGCTGGAAAGGATTGCCCTGATTCTCGTTTATGTGAACGCCCTGTAGCCGCCGGTTCAAGAAGTCCGAAAGTTCTAGCGAGCCGCTCTGTCCGATGTCTCTTGCGCTGGCCGTTTGAACAGGCGCCGGGATGTCATCAATCGGCAGATCTGTGCCTGGTAAAGGGGTAGGCGCAATGACATCGATCTTCGCAGCGACAGGCGCCAATGCCATCGTGAAAATGTGCGTGGCGGCGACTCCGCTTTCAAGTTCCAGGGCGACGGACTGGGTGGCAAACCCGCTTTTCGTGACTTCGACACGATACCGACCGGGCTGCAAGTCAGAAAAAGCTAGATCTGCCCTCGCGGTCGGTCTGGAACTCGAGCTTAGATCCTGCAATCAAATTGTGCAATCGCCCGGACGCCCTCATAGCGTGACCAGAAGGATCCTTGACTTCGATACGCAATGCCGCGTCGCGCGTCTGGGCGTAAAGCTCTGAACTGCCAGGGAGCAAACCGACCAGAACGGAAACGAGCCAAGCGAATACGCTCAGTCCGCTCCTCAGTGAAGTCATACTTCTACATTCCGAAAGAGGTCTGTTTGTTCAATGTTTATTGCGCCGTCGTCGGCTGCCGTCGGATGAGAAAAGCCCGGAGCAAGAGCGCGATCTTAACGGGAGTTGGCACGTTGATCCTGCGGCTCAGGACCGAGTATTGGGCGCGTTCGAGTCGCCCCAAAAGCGTCAGATAGATTTGCCGCAGCGCCCAAAGAGAAGGCCGGCTTTTGGGCTCGATCAGTGATTCGAGCGGGGCGGATTCCTCATAATAGCTTCTTGCGCGCGAACCTTCGAAGCCCATTAAGCGGCGGAAATTCTCATCTTCGTGACCCGAGCGTAGTTGCTCAACCGTAACACCGAATCGCGTAAGATCCTCGGCCGGCAGGTAGACTCGTCCCATTTCCGCGTCTTCGCGGATATCTCGCAGAATGTTCGTTAGCTGAAATGCGATTCCGCACTTCTCTGCAAGCAGTAGTGCGCGAACAGACCGGAATCCAAAAACATGAATGATCGTGAGGCCGACAACCGAGGCGACCTGATAGCAGTAGCGATAGAGTTGATCCCACGTCTGAATCGTTTGCGGTTCAAGATCCGAAGTGATGCCGTCGATCATTTCGTGAAAGAAACGATGAGGAATGGCGTAGCGACGGACAGAATCGGAGAAGGCCGGCCAAAGCGGATTTTCTCCGGGATCGCCGGCGAGCGCCCGATCCAGTTCCAGCCGCCATAGCGCGATGCTCTGGCTTAAGGCAGCTCGGTCAGAGTTAGCCGGATCATCGCTTAGATCATCGCAGTACCGCATGAACGCGTAAATCGCGCACATGGCGTCTCGCTGCGGTCTTTCCAACAGCAGGAAGGAATAGTAGAAATTCTTCGCTCGCTTCCGCGCTATTCTGCGGCAGTACCGATAGGAGGCCTCGAGCGTGACGGGATTCAGAACGGGAGCAGTCGAGGAAGACATCGGAGGAAAATAGCGACCCGCTCCGCTTTCGAGATGTGCGGCCGGCTTTGAAGAACGTTGTAATCTTGCCTTCTGATTTTATCGAGTATCTTCAAACCACCACGGCTGAAGAGGTCGAGATCAAGTGCGAGCCTGCGATCGACCTGCTCGATGAGCGGAAGCCCTTTACGAAAAAGATCTTCGGCAACGTTGACCGCTTCCTGCATTGCCGCCTTGAAGCGGCTATTGAAGCGCAACTCTAGTAATTCGTTTTCGGAATAGCCGTGGCGTTCCAGGAGTTCGAGCGGAAGATAGATTCGATTCTTCAACAGATCGACTGTTATGTCCTGCCAGAAGTTCGCCAACTGAAGCGCGGTACACGTGGAATCGGAAAGCAGCTGGCGCTCAGGATCGCGATACCCGCCGAGATACAACACCAGATGCCCCACCGGATTCGCCGAGTTGGAGCAATATTGGAAAAGCTCTTCGAAGCCGGGATAACGGGACACAGTTTGGTCCTGCTCGAAAGCGCAGATCAACCGGCGGAATGGATCGGCGGGAATGTCGTGACGCTCTACTGTCTCTCGTAACGCAACGAATACCGGGTGCGCCACTTCGCCCCGATACATTGCATCCAGTTCGCGTCGCCACCAGCCAAGCAGTCTCAGACTCTCTGCCGGATCTCCGATTTCGTCGCCGAGGTCGTCAGCCCAGCGGCAAAACGCGTACACATTGTAGAAATCCTGATGGAGCGCTTTTGGCAGCAGATAACTGACGACCTGGAAGTTCTCGTAGTGGTGGGTAGCAAGCCATCGCGTATAAGCTTGCGCATCATCACGCGAGTACACACCTTCGCAAGCGGCTGCGTTGTGGATGAACTCCTTCGGCTGCAGTTGTACGACAGGCAAGCTTATTGAATCCCGTTACGGGATGATAGCAGTCTTAACGTGGCCGTTCCGATGGTGAGCCAGGTCAGCCAGCACTTGTGGAAGCGCGCTGAGAGGCTCTTCGTGGTTCACAAGGTGGCTTGCGTCTACGTGGCCGTCCGCGATGATTTCAAGAGATCGGCGAATGTGCTCTGGCGTGTGATGGAAGCTTGCCCGGCACGTCACTTCAGAGTAGTGGAGGAGCGCGGTATCGAGCGGAACCTTTGTGCCCGCGGGACAGCCGCCAAAGAAGTTGATCGAGCCGCCTTTTCGGACCAGGTGAGTCGCAAGTTCCCAGGCGTCCGGGTGGCCGATTGCTTCAATCACTACATCGGCTCCCCGTCCTTTGGTGCGCATCTTCAGCTCGGAGATTAACGAGCCGCGATTTCCCATCAGAATGCCTTCGTCGGCGCCCAACATGATGGCGCGATCTATCTGCTCGAGCCTGCGCGCAATGACGATGACGCGAGCACCATACACGCGTTTGGCGAGCCGGACAAACATAAGCCCGATCGGGCCAAGCCCCATCACGGCGAGGGTGTCCCCCGGTCTGAGATTGCTCTCGTCTAGTCCGCGTAACACGCACGCGAGGGGCTCAGCCAGGGCCGCGTCGCGATAGTGCAGATGGTCCGGAACAACGTATGTGTTCTTCGCGACGATGCGGGCTGGAACACGCAAGTACTCCGCGTAAGCTCCGTTGTTGAACAACAGATCTTCGCAAAGATTAGGTTGGCTCCGCTTGCAAAAGAAACATTCATCGCATGGAGCTGAGTTGGCCGAAACCACTCGCTGCCCGACGCGAAACTTCGTCACTCCCTGGCCAACCGAAACGATGTCTCCGGCCATTTCGTGCCCGAAGAGAGCCGGCGGTTGAATCATCTTGGCGTGGTAACCGCGAAGGAAAACCTTCACATCGGTTCCGCATGTCAGCGCCGTCCTGACCCGGACCAGGATCTCGCCTGCTTCAAGCGCAGGCACCGGCACCGACTCAAGCCTGACGTCTTCCTTGCCGTACAGCACGGCAGCCTGCATGGTTGTGCTCGACAGAGTCGGGGGAGACGGCAACAGTGTCGCGTCAGCGATCATGCAGTCTCCTGTGGATGTATTACGACTTTTAATGATTGCTCACTTGGGCGTTGGGCTATCTGGATACCTTTTTCAATTTCCTCCAGACTTAACCGGTCGGAAATGAGATCTTCCAGGCGCAAGATCTCCGCTGAAAACAAGGCGGGCCGATTCCCCCTGTAAGTCGATATCCGCGCTGTAAGAACCCAGCAGAGTGCGCTCGCCAACACAAATATCCGACGCGGTCAATTCCACGCGCTCCGTTTTAGAGGTTTGAGCAAATAGGAGTATATTCGCACCCGGCCTGGAAATCTCAATCGCCTGTTCCACCAGACGTGGAGCACTGGTTGCCACAATCACCGCGTCTACACCCCGACCATCGCTTGCCTTCTTAATCAAGCGGTCCAACTCCGGTTCCCGTGGATCGAACGAGAGGGCGCCCAGGCTTTCCGACATCTTTCTCCGGAACGGAATGGTATCGGTTGTAAGAACGTTGGCGCCATTCCTCAATGCAAGCATGGTGAAGATCAATCCAATCGGGCCCTGCCCCAGTACAGCAACCGCGTCACCCCGCTCGATCTTGAGAAGCGATATTCCTTTCAGACAAGTGTTAACTGGCTCAACCCAGCAAGCACGATCGAACGAGACGTTGTCTGACATTGTCTCAACTCCGCTTTCGACAATCCAATCCATGACACGCACGTACTGCGCGAAGCCGCCGCCGGCTGGTTCGAAACCGGCAGTAATACCCTACTTTCTTGTAAGTCGGACACTGCGCATACAGACGCCGGTCACAGTAGAAGCACCGGCGGCAAGGAACATGGTGAAAAGCTACAACCCGATCGCCGGGCTTGAAACGCGAAACACCGGCTCCGACGGCCGCGACAACGCCCGCAGTTTCATGTCCATAGATACGAGGAGGGGGCAGGAGCCCATACTCGATTTTCTTTAGATCGGTATGACACACACCGCAACTATGAACTTCAAGCAGCAATTCGCCCGGACCTATTGTTGGCGTCTCGATCAACTCGACCGCTACACGGCCGTTGCCCCGGTAGACAGCCGCCTTCATCGAGCTTGGCACTGATTTACTCGACTGTAGCGGTGTCGCCGTTAAGGTTGATTCGACAACTGACAAGAAATTCTCCCAAAGCCCTCGCCGCGTCCTGCGATCTTCGCCGGAGGCGGAGCAGTTCGCCCAACATCCACGGATGGGTTAAAACGTAAAGAACAATTTTCCCACGTGCAATCCGCCCTTCGGGGGTGCGCATTGCGTTCAAGTCAATCCGGAACGACTCATCTGCAAGATCCGAGACCGCTTTAATGCAAAAAAAGGGCACAGACAGACGTTCGGCGCGCTCAGCCACCGCAAAGGACTCCATATCAACCGCGATAGCGCCCGAGGCGAACAACCGAGCTTTCTCTTCGCGATCAATAGCCACTCGATCTTGAGATGCAACAACTCCGGTTTGGTGTGCACAAGTTGCTGCGATCGGGGCACAGGCGTACGTCTTTCCATCTCGCGGATCGAGCACTTCCGAACCGATGATGATCTGGCCCGGCTGAAATCCCAGTTGCAATCCGCCGCAAAAACCGACGCTAACGATCGCCTCCAGTTTGGATGACGATAATTCTGCGCCCGTAATGGCCCGCCTGGCTACTTCGATAGCTTGCGCAACCAGTTTCGGACCCGCCCCGTTAGCGGCCAGGAGAATGCGCCGGCCCTCCAGGATACCTTCGTAGGCGTAGTCGAGCGGCCATTTCAATTTGCGCGCGTTAATGAGATGTCTCTCAAACGGCTTGAGTTCGGCAGCTTCAGCAGCCACAAACAGGATCGCCATATTAGCAGTAGTTGTTTGCCCGAAACCACGCAAGAGCGCGGCGTAAAGCGTCGTCAACCGGCTGGGGCTCAAAGGAAAGCTCCCGAATGGCTTTTGCTGGGGTAACGAACATCTTCTTACGGGCCATCCGCACTGCCTCGAGCGGCACGCTCGGTTCGCGGCCGGTCAGATTCGCCCAGCCGGTAGACACGGCGCCGGCCGCATAAGCCACCGCATAGGGAATTCGAGTGCGAGGAGCAGGTTTGTTCGCGATGGCGCCCAAACGATTGAGGATGTCTTGAAGGGTAATGTTTTCACCGCCGAGAATGTATCGCTCCCCTTGCCGCCCTCGCTCTGCCGCAAGAATATGTCCCAGGGCGACATCGCGAACATCGACAAGGTTGAGTCCGGTATCAACAAAGGCCGGCAATCGACCGCGGAGGAAATCAAGAATGATTTTGCCCGTCGGCGTCGGCTTCCAATCGTGATCACCCACGGGAGCCGTCGGGTTGACGATGACGATGGGAAATCCCGCCGCGGCTTTCTCCAGGGCAACCTGCTCGGCGAGCCACTTCGAACGCTTATAGTGGCCGGCCATATCCTGAATCGCGACGGACGAATTTTCATCTCCGTCGTGGTCTTTCGGCATTCCGATGCAGCCAACCGTGCTCGTGTAGACAACCCGATCAGCGCCCGCATGAAAAGCGGCTTCGAGCAGGTTTCTCGTTCCGTTTACGTTCGATTCGTACAGTTCTTCGGGATGCCGGCTCCATAACCGGTAATCGGCGGCAACATGGAAGACCAACTGGCAGCCTTCGACGGCTTTGGCGAGGCTTTCCGGGTCGCGGAGATCACCATCCACCCGTTCGGCATCAAGTTCGCGGAGTTTACTCGCAGGGCGGCAGAGTGCGCGTACTCTGAACCCGCGCTCCGCCAACGTGCGGGCCACATGCCAACCGACGAAGCCCGAGGCTCCGGTGACTAGAGCAGTGGGCACGTCGATTTCGGGAGGTGCGGGCAGATGCCGGCCGATAAACGCACTCTCAGACAGTCAAATGAGTCCATTGCGCTGGTCAGGCTTGTTCTACCGCGGCCGTAGCCTTGGTGAACTCAGCAAGCGCAAGGAGCGGGAAAGTATTGCGGTATTCCGTGTAGGAAAGATAGAAGACCTTCGGAAAGCCGGTCCCGGTGCAGTAATCTTCGTCCCATGTTCCCTCAGAATTCTGGGATCGAATCAGGTAATCGACGCCGTTATATAGGCTTTCACTTCGCAGATCGCCACCGGCCAGCAGCGCCAGTATGGCCCAGGCGGTTTGAGATGGTGTGCTCAGATTCGGCATAAAGCGGTTCTCGTCATAACTCGAACAGCTTTCTCCCCATCCACCATCACGATTCTGATAAGCGCGGATAAACTCCAGGGCGCGTTGAATGCTCGGCTCTGTCTCGTCCACGCCCGCTGCGCGAAGTCCCCGAAGCGCCAGGAACGTGCCGTAGAGGTAATTGACGCCCCAGCGACCGTACCAACTCCCGTCCTGTTCTTGCGTTTTAAGGAGGAACTGCACGCCTCGGCGAATAACTGGATCGTTCGGGCTCAATCCGCAGATCATGAGCGCCTCGAGAACTCGCCCCGTGATATCGGGACAAGACGGATCGAGCATGGCATTGTGATCGGCGAACGGAACATGGCTGAGGATCTGCCAGTTGTTATCGGCGTCGAAAGCCGCCCAACCGCCATCCCTGCCCTGCATCGCGATCAGCCAGTCGAGCGCCCTCTTTTCGCATGCGCGTTGGACTACATCGTTGCTGGCGCGAGCCTTTTTAAGCGCCAACAGCACCATGGCGGTATCGTCAACGTCCGGATAGAACTCGTTGTTGAACTCAAATGCCCAACCGGAGGGTTCAGCATTGGGGCGCTTGTAGCTCCAGTCACCCCGGCGATGAACTTCCTTCGAGATCAGCCAGTCCGCTGTACGAGTGAGTTCGCGTTGCGGCGGATTCTCCGTCTCTCCGAGTGCGAAAGCCGCGATGGCTGTGTCCCACACCGGCGAGAAGCAGGGCTGCATGTAGAAGCCCGTACTGTCGTCCACCATCAGCTTTTCGAACTCATTCTCGGCTTGGCGGCGCAGCGGATGGTCGGGGCCATAACCCAGAAGATCCAAGGCCATGATCGCGTACTGCATGGAGGGGTAGATCGCTCCCAGCCCATCCGAGCCATCGAAGTGCTCGATCATCCACTCAGCGCACTTTTGAACGGCGTAATTCCGGACGAATTTCGGCCCCCACCGTTCCCAGCCCTTCAGGAACTTGTCCAGAAACAGGAACGAATTGCGCCAGGTGAGTGACTTCAGATCCCACTCGGGCAACATGGGAGCACCGGGAAGGAATAGTTCCTCGAGATTGAAGCCGGTCGGAACCGGGCGCTGCGGATTCGAGGCATGGACAATCGAGAGCGGAACGACGATCGCCCGCGTCCAGGCCGACATCTGGTAAATGAACCCGAACGGAAGAAGAATGACTTCCGGCGGTATCGAAGGACACGCAGCACGCGGAAAAAGCCCGAATAGGCTGAGGTTTGTCCGGACGTAGCTATTCGCCGCCTGAAGCCCTCCCAACTCGAGGATCCGGTTCCGAAGCCGGGCCATGCGCGGATCGTAGGGCGGCACCCCCGCGATCTTCAGGGCGAAATAGGCTTTGATGGAAGCGCTAACTTCAGCGGGCCCATGCAGATAGATATTAAAGCCGCCATCGTCGAGTTGATGGGAAAATATCGCTTTCACCGCCCGATCCACGCGGGGACGGGTAGGGGGATTCCACACTCCGTCAACTGGCGGATGGAGCCACAACTGGGTGAGGATGTAGTCGGATTCGAGAGTCGTGTCCGCCCTCAGCTTTGCCCACCAGAAGCCTTCCTTCGACTGCCGCTCTAGCAGCGACGAAGAGGCCCTCTCGATGGCATCCGCCGCATTAATTTGCAGCGATTCTGATGTTTGGAGGCTGGGCGTCATTTCTTACGGCACACGACTGAACTCAAACCCGCACTGTGTAGAGGCGGGGAGTAAAACTTTCGAGATCGGAGGGCAACGTAAACCGCACGTCCTCTTCTTTGATCTCCGCTTCTTCCAAATCCGAATAGCCGCTGTGCTGCAGGTGGCTAATCAACTCCTGAACGAGATGCTCCGGAGCCGATGCTCCGGCCGTAACGGCCACGGTCTGCACATTCTCCAGCATGGACGGCTGAACTTCGCTGCAGTCGTCAAGCAGGTAAGCAGGAATTCCCGCCTTTTCACAAACTTCGACCAAACGGCGGGAATTTGAGCTATTTTGCGAGCCCACGACGAGAAGCGCCTGACAGAGCGGCGCGACCGCCTTCACAGCCAGCTGGCGGTTTTCCGTCGCGTAGCAAATATCCTGCGTTTTAGGTCCGATAATCTTCGGGAAACGTTCGAGAAGCCGCTGGACGATATCTTTCGTCTCGTCGAGCGAAAGCGTGGTCTGGGTCAGGTAGACCATGCGTTCAGGGTCTTTGACTTGCAGCCGGTCCACATCCTGAGACATCAGACACCAGAATGGTGTTTTCCGGAGCCTCCCCAAGCGTTCCAATCACCTCGTCGTGGTCCCGGTGGCCGATCAGGATGATCGTGTAGCCCTGCTTGGCAAATCGAACGGCTTCGAGATGCACTTTGGTGACAAGCGGACACGTTGCATCGATTACCTGGAAGCCTTCGCTCCTTCGCTTCGGAGCGAACAGCAGGCGAAACACCATGCGCACTGAAAATCACCCGCGCGCCTTCCGGGACTTCGCCCAATTCTTCGACAAAGATGGCTCCCGCCCGGCGCAACTCGTCGACTACGTGCCGGTTATGCACGATCTCCTTGCGCACATAGATGGGAGCGCCATAGAGATCCAGAGCGATGCGGACGACGTCAATGGCGCGAACCACGCCGGCGCAGAATCCGCGCGGTTTCAGAAGAATGATTTTCTTCACACCGCCGCTTACCAGATCCCGCCCGGTAGGAATAGCAGTATCTTGCACGAGACCTGAAGACGGCATAGTTAGGGAATGCTTAAGTATAACAAGCGATTGCCCTTTTCGGGAATACGCGAATGTATTCGAGCTTAAGCTTCCATTCCGATCACCTCGCCAATACCGAGATCACGGAGAGCCGGCTCCAGGCTGGCACGATCACCAACGATCATCCAGATCATCTCCTCTGGATTCAGAAGCTCGCGAGCGCAGGCCTCTAATTCAGGAATGGTCAAGGCACGCACACGGCTGACATAGCCGTTGTAGAAGTCGAGCGGTAATCCGAGTTGAAGCAGATCCCCAAACAGATTGCCCACGGCATTCATCGTTTCGTGTGAACCGGGCAGTTCGAGAATTTGCTGCTGCTTTACTTTGTCCAACTCCGCCGGTTCGATCGGTCGCTCGCCATTCATGCCTCGGAGCTCGCTTAAGATTTCGCGGACCGAATCTGCCGTCTTGTCGCCCTGAACGGAAGCGTAGGCGATAAACGGACGTTGACCGCGCGCGGCGTAGAGCACAGACGCGGCACCGTAAGACCAGTGTTTCTCTTCTCTGAGATTCATGTTCAGGCGGGCGCCGAAGGTTCCACCGAACACGTTGTTCATCGTCTCGAGCGCCACCTCGTTTCGGGGATCCGGAGCTGGCGCGATCGTACCCGCGATAACCACCGAATGAACCGCCCCTGGCTTGTTGACCAGGTAGATGGCAGGCTTGGAGGGCCGGGCTGCGGGTTTCAGATTCTTCTCCGGGATTGCCGCGGCTTTCCAGGAGCCGAAGACGCGCTTCGAGTTTCGGCAAGATCTCGTCGAGCGTGGTGTCACCCACGATCATCAGAGTGGCGTTATTCGGGCGGAACCAGGACGAATGGTGTCGCAACATATCGTCCCGAGTCAGTAGGCTGACGCTTTCCTCGGTTCCCGAACCGGTCAGCGGCATTCCGTACGCATGATCGCTGCCGAACAAGATGGGCGGAAGTGCCCGGAGCGCCATCTGCAAAGGGGTTACTTTCTCGTTTGCGATCGCCGCTAGTTGGAGCTGCTGCTGCCGTTCGAAATCCGCTTGAGGGAAAGCAGGGTTGAGAACAACATCGGCAAAAAGGTCTAGCGATTCGTCGAGCGTAGCCCTGAGGGCAGACAGATAAACAGTCGAAAGATCCAGGTTCGCTCCGGTGGACAACTGTGCCCCGAGCATCTGCAACTCGTCGCTGATTCCGAGCGCAGTGCGCCGCGCGGTACCTCCTGTAATCAGGCTCGAAACAAGCCGGGCAGTTCCTGGCGCTGCGTTGTGATCCGCCGCGTAACCCGCATCCACGTCGAGCCAAAGGTTGACGACGGGAATTTCATGGCGTTCAGCAACAAGCACGCGCAGGCCATTTGACAGGCGAGCCTCCTGTTAAAGCGGGCAGCCTCAAATCGTGGGGAGCACCGATCTCCGGAAGCCGTTCACGTCCATCCTTTGCGGGGTGCCCGTTCGGAACCTCCCGAAACGGCACTACCTCAAGCGTGTAAACGCCGTCGGAGAGCCATTCCCGAGCGACATTCTGTACATCGGCGAAAGTCGCTTTATCCAGGCGTCTCAACTTCTCCCGGTAGCCGTGCGGCGAACCCAGGTACGTCTGGCTCGATGCCAGGATGTCCGACTTACCGCCGAATCCGCCAATACGCTCGACGCCGCGGATAAAACCGGCGAACGACTGTGTTTTGACGCGCTGTAGCTCGCGTTCCGTTGGACCTTCCTGCAAGAAAGCGGTTAAGTTCTTCATCGAGAGCGCGCTCCACCTTCTGTAGACTCTCGCCCGGCTTTGCTGTGGCGACAACAACGAATTGGCTGCCGATCTCTCTTTCGTCCAGGTACGCAGCTACCTGAGTTGCAATCTGGTCGTCATAGACCAAGCGCTTGTAAAGTCTCGAATTCTTGCCGGAAGAAAGCAGCGAAGAAGCCAATCGCAGATAGTCCGCCGCCGATGTTCCGTAACCGGGAACATTCCAGGTTTTGTAGATCCGCGCTTGAGGAACGCGGTCCTGTACCTGTTCGCGATGCTCTCCCGTCATTTTGGCGATCCACGACCGCTGATGGGAAACCGGAACACCGGGCGCTATATCGCCGTAGTACCGCCGGACAAGTTTTTCCGCCTCCGCCGGTGTGATGTCTCCCGCTAGGACGAGGACCGCATTCGACGGCGTGTAGTATGTCCGGAACCATTCGCGAACATCTTCAATCGAAGCGGAATCCAGATCCTCCATCTACCCGATCACGGTGTGGGCATAGGGATGGCCTACCGGGTAGGTCGCTCTGACCATGAGATCTTCGACGATGGCGTAGGGCTGGTTGTCGCCTTGGCGTTTTTCGTTTTGTACAACTCCACGCTGGAGGTCGAGGACCTCCTGATTGATGGTGTTGTAGAAATGGCCCATGCGGTCCGATTCCGCGAAAAGAGCGTATTCGAGGGCCGACGCGGGTACATTCTCGAAATAGTTGGTTCTGTCTTCGCTCGTCGTCCCGTTCAGATCCGTCGCGCCGATCCGTTCCATTGCCTCGATATAACTGCCTGGGACATGTTCGCTGCCGCCGAACATCAAATGCTCGAAGAGGTGAGCAAAGCCCGTCTTACCTTCCTTTTCGTTCTTGGAACCGACGTGATACCAACTATTTACAGCTACGATGGGCGCTTTGTGGTCTTCGTGGACGATGACGGTCAGACCGTTGTCCAGGGTAAATTGCTCGGAGTTGATCTCGGGGCTGGAGAACTGCATGATTGATAAAACCGAACGATAGCAAACGATTTTGGCCGGTCGGCCATGACGGGCGATAGAGTGGGAACAGATGTCGAATTGGACGCTGGTCGAGGCTACTCTGTCCGACGGACTTCCGATGAGGCTGTTTATCGGGGAGCGGGACGGAATGGTTGCCGCGGCGACCCTGTGTGACGATCAGCACCCCAAAACGGAAGACGAATTCCTGTGGCGCTTCGGCTCCCCGATCACTTCGGGCAATTGTCCGCGTGTTGAAGGAAGCCGCGCGGCAGGCCGCCGAGTACTTTCGCGGCACACGAACCAGTTTCGATTTGCCGCTTCTGCTGAAGGGGACGGACTTTCAGCAACGAGTATGGAAAGAACTGAGATCCATTCCGTTTGGCAGCACACTTTCGTACGGCGAAGTAGCGGAACTGATTGATGCTCCCGGGGCGTTCCGTGCAGTCGGCAACGCGAACGGGCGTAATTGCCTGCCGGTTTTCGTTCCTTGTCATCGCGTGCTGGCCGCAGGCGGCAAACTGGGCGGGTTTACCGGTGGGCTCGGACTTAAAAAGCGGTTGCTCGCTCACGAATCCGCGGTTTTGAATCAGCCGCTCACGCTGTCCTGACTTGACCTGCTGATACTCGATTCAACAGCGTTTCCACGATCGAGAAGAACTCTGCGCCGTTCTGCAGTTCGAACCCAATCTCGAGCCAGAAAAGCTGTAAGTTGCTGAAGATCCGTTTCGAATCAGCCGGCAAGTTAATCCAGTCTTTCTCAGTTGTGACGAGGCAGTCGACCGATTGCCCTTCCGCCTCACGAACTAGCTGTTCCAGCTCCCTCGGGCGGTACCGATGGTGATCACGGAACGTCTTTCGGAGCACCACTTCTTTTTCGAGCGATGCCAGCGTGTTGTAGAAACTCTGGGGATTGCCCAATCCACAGAACGCCGCGACTCTCGATCCCGGGTAGTCGCTCGACGCGCTGGCCGTCCACGTCGCGCCAGCCTAGTGTCCGGATGCGCGAGCGAAACACAGGTGCGTGTCGGTTCAGCTTGCCGCAGCCGCTGTGCGACCGCCGCAAAACGCGCGTCGGAATCGCAGCGAGTTACCACAAAGACACTTGCGCGCCCCAAAGCTTCCAGAGGTTCACGGAGACGCCCGGCCGGGACGACCTGCTCACCGCCGAACGGATCCAGGCCATCGATCAACACCATATCCACGTCGCGATTCAGGAGCGCGTGCTGAAAGCCGTCATCAAGAAGAAGACATCGCAGTCTCGGGAATCGGTCTCGCACGAGTTGCCCGACGCGGTAACGATTTGAGCCGATTCCGACGGGAACGCCGGCTGTCCGTAAGAAGATCTGCGCTTCATCGCCGGTCTGCGAAGAGGGGATCTTCGCGCCCGCCGGTAGCGCGAGATCCCCGACCTGTGAATCTCGCCGGTAACCGCGCGTAAGGATCGCAGGCGACCAACCTCGAACGCTGAACTCCCTGGCGAGGAAGTTTGTGAACGGCGTTTTGCCGGATCCGCCGATCGTGATGCCGCCGATACTGATCACGGGAACTTGCAAGGGCGGGACGGATGAGGAAATGCGTTCCGACCGCCGCCGCTTGAGTACGCCTCCGGCTTTCCAGAGCAGAGCCAAGCCCGACAAGAGGGCCCAGCGAACGATGAGCGTTCTCGGCTTTTGGAAACGGCCGAGCAAGTGAGGCGGTAAGAGATCGTGGACGATACGAGCCGAAATACCCGCCTGTCTCTGCACCAAGCCCGAGCGCGACTGCCGAGCGTCTGCGCCAGATGACGGATTAACAATAAGCCTGCGAATCGTTGGGACCAGATCCGCACGTCTCCGATCTGGACGATTGCGCCGTCCTCCAGGAAATCGTTGGTGATGGAGGCGAAGTTCTGCATGTGAGGCCCGACCACGATCGCAGCGCCCGCCCCAGCCGGCTCGATGATGTTATGTCCGCCGCGGGGAGCAAGAGAACCGCCGACAAACACTGCGCCAGCGAGCGAGTAGATGCGAGCCAGCTCCCCCATGGTGTCGAGAAGAAGAACGCCCGGCAATTCGAATCCGGGCGCGTTCCCGTTCCCTTCCCCGAACGCCGCTCAAAATGTAAGCCCCGCTCGCGCAGTTTAGCGGCTACTTCCTCGAATCGGCTTGGCTGCCGAGGGGCAATAATCAGGAGTAAATCCGGAATCTCACTGGAAATTTGCGCGAACGCATCGAGAACGATATCGTCCTCATCGACCTGATGTGCGACCAGGCTCCCTTTTCATTTGGACCTACAGTGCTCGCGGCAATCCAGACGTGTCGGGCACCGTAGACTTCGAGGTCCAGTGGCTTCGACCCAGCCGTAGTGTCGTATTTCAGGTTGGCTTCGATTCGCAACTTAGCGGACGGTACCCCGAGTTCGAGATAGCGATCGTAATCGGTCCTGCTCTGAACTGTGACCAGATCCGGCAAATTCAGAACGGGGCGAAAGAGCCACTTCCAACGTCTGTATCTCGGCCAAGCGCGATCCGAGATCCGCCCATTCACGATTACAATCTGTGCGCCCGACAAGTTTGGTTTGAGATAACAGATTGGGCCAGATCTCCGTTTCGAGGATGAGCAGCAGAGCGGGACGGATGGCGCGAAGCGCTCTTCGCACACACGATGCAAAATCGAGCGGGCTGAAGAATATCCCGTGGACGAGTCGCAGCAGCGTCGCGTTCCGCTACCGTGCGGCCGGCGAGAGTGGAGGTCGAGAGATAAAGCGGGACGGAAGGATAGCGCTCCCGAAGGGCGCGAAGCAGCGGAACAGCGGAGGCAACTTCGCCTACCGAAACGGCATGCAACCAGATGGAGTCAGACGCCGTCCGAGAGAACGGTTGGGGGAGCAATCCAAGACGTTCCGTGAAGCCGGCCAGGTATTCACGCCGTTTTGCAATGCGCCAGATAAAGTAGGAAATTACAAAAGGTGATGCAAGCAGTTGGATTGAGCGATAGAGGAGAAGAGTGCGCGTGAGCCCGATAGTTCGCTTCGTGATTTCGAGTATAACCTTCGGCGTACTGGCTTTAACCTCGCTTTTTGGTGCAGATGAGCCATTCAAACCGGGTCCGGCAGCGAGCTATGCGCATCAGACGTCCGGCCCGGTGACAATCGGTGCGAAGCCTTACAACAAGGAAGAACTGACCGAGAGCGCCTTCGGGAAGAAGGTTGATCCACTGAAGTACGGCGTCCTTCCCGTCCTCGTAGTTGTCGAGAACAAGGGGAAAGAGGCGGTGGATCTTCAAAATCTCGAAGTGAGCCTGGTTGCTTCTGACGGCCGCCATGCCCCGGCTGTCGGGCCCGAGGACTTGGCCCATCTCGGTTCACCAACAAAGCGCCCCGGAATCAAGCAGACTCCCATTCCGATGCCGAAGAAGAAAAACCCGATGAATTCGCCTGACATCGTCGTCCGTGCGTTCTCGGCAAAGATGCTTCCTCCCGGCGACTCGGCAAGCGGCTTCTTCTACTTCGAAGCAAGGCCGGAACGAGGCGATAAGCTGTACGTGAACGGCATGCGGGAAGCTCGTTCTGGCACAGAAATCATGTACTTTGAGTTCCCGCTGGAAGAGCAGCCTTAACCCATTTCCCTCATGCGGATCCGCTGGCGCTCGCCTGAAGCACTTCTAGCCACTCTCGTGGTTTGCTCGGTTCTCGCTTCTGCGGTAGAAGCCCAGCGGTCACGAATGACAAAGTCGAAGCGTGGTTGGACAACCTGAATCCGGGCGACAGCGTGACAAATTCCGGGGGAAAGCCAGCCGTGATTCTTCTTTTGAGCGACGGCGCCCTGGACGTGATTTCCAGCGATAGAACGACGGCACTCAGTACAAGGCAAGCCGGGCGCGGTGACATTTGAGCCGAAAGGTTTTCAGGAATCAGAAATCGCGGGCTCGTCACCGGTGCGCTTCTTGCGCGTGGAGTTCAAAGGCCAAGGTTCGGCCGAACATTGGGGCGACGCCGGGCTCTCATCTCACTACAAAGTACTGCTCGAAAACAATTTCGCCCGCGTGTACGACATCTTCATTCCGGCTAGCAGCAACGAGCCTCAGCACACGCACAAGGACCGCATTGTTGTTTGTCTCTCGGGTGCCGAACTCACCCATCTCTTTCCAGACGGCCGGAGGGAAGTGTCTAGCTTAAAGACCGGCCAGGTTGTCTGGCGACGAGGCAGTACGCATATCGGCCAGAATCATAGCGCTAACGATTTCCATGCGATCGCGATCGAACCGAAGTGAGTGCTTTTTGTGGCGGCAGTCCTACGTGGTTTTGCAATTGTTACGTGACCATGCGGGAAGACCTGGTTCTCTCTCGTTCAGTTCCAGTAGTTGCGATCCAGATTCCGGCACTGCACAGCTTCGGCCAGATGTTTGGCGGAGACTGTTTCCGATCGATCGAGATCGGCAACGGTGCGCGCCACCTTCAACATGCGATCATGCGCGCGAGCGGAAAGATTCATTCGACGGACAGCCATTTCGAGCGTCCGCTCCCCGCTGTCGTCCAGAGCGCAAAGGGTTCGAAGTTGCGCATGGCGGAATCTCTGAATTGTAGAAGCCTCGTCCGCGTTGCTTTGCTCTTGCTTCTTCGACGCGCTGCCGAATCTCGGCGGAGGCAACTCCATCCGTTTTCCCCCGGAGCTCTTTGTAAGGCACTGCCGGAACCTCGATGTGCATGTCGATACGATCCAGAAGAGGACCGCTGACTTTCGCGAGATACCGCTGAATAATGCCAGGTGTACAGCGGCATTCTCGGGTCGAATCGCCGTAGAACCCGCACGGGCAGGGGTTCATGGCGGCGACCAGCATCAATCGGGCCGGGAAGGTCAGCGTACCAGCGCTCCTCGCGAGAGTCACAGAGCCCTCCTCGAGAGGCTGGCGCAGTTGTTCTAGAACACCTCGGGGAAACTCGGGCAGTTCGTCCAGGAATAGAACGCCTCGATGCGAGAGGCTCACTTCGCCTGGTCGCGGGCTGCCGCTTCCTCCGCCGATCAAGCCGGCGTCGGAGATTGTGTGATGCGGTGACCGAAACGGACGGTGGCGCAGGACTCCGATTCCGGGCGGCAGGACGCCAGCCACACCGTGGATCTGCGTGGCCTCGAGCGCCTCTTGGAACGTCAGCTGAGGAAGAATACCGGCAAAGCGCTTGGCCAGCATCGTTTTACCCGAACCCGGAGGTCCGATCATGAGCACGTTGTGGTTACCGGCAGCGGCAACTTCGAGAGCTCGCTTCGCCATCGTCTGTCCGCGAACATCGCGGAAGTCCGGAACATCAGCCGTCTCGCGTCTGCTGTCGCGGCAGGCTTGCGGAAGCCGGTGCAAGGGTATCGGGCTGATTGAGGAATTGAACGACTTCCGCCAGATGGCGAAGCCCGAAAACCCGAACTCCTTCAGCAACCGCCGCTTCGGGTGCATTACCGAAAGGTACGATCAGGTTGCGAATGCCGCGGCGCGCGGCACAAACAGCAATGGACAGGGCCCCACGGATAGGCCGGAGGGTGCCGTCCAGAGACAATTCGCCAGCGATCAGATAATCGCCCGCGGCTTTCACCACGCCCATAGCGCCAAGAATGGCGACCGCCATAGGGAGATCGAATCCCGCGCCCTCCTTGCGAACATTCGCGGGGGCGAGATTGATCGTGACGGACTTGCTCGGATACCCGAATCCAGAGTTCAAAAGAGCAGACTTGATCCGCTCGCGGCTTTCCTTGACGGCGGCGTCGGGCATGCCGACGGTAACGAAGTCACGATTCGTGCCCGACGGATACATGTCTACTTCGACGTCAACGATATGCGCCTCAATGCCTTGTATGGCGGCACTGAAGGTTCGGAATAATGCCACGTGAAGCTAGTAGCCGAATGCTTCGCGGGATCTCAGTGGCCGGTCGAAATTGCCGGACACCGCGCGTCAGTCTCTGCGCCGCCGGCTCACGCTTCCACCGCCGAGCAACCCAAGGTCAAGAACGACCGCGACAAAGATAAATACCAACCCTTGCGTGGTCATTGCGCCCGGATTGGTGCGCTGCAGATAGGTGTAAACGATGAACGTAAGTGGAAGAAAAACGAAGCCCAGAAGCGGAATGATGACGGTCTGATAGATACCGTTAAAGAAGCCGGTGAAGAGCCAGAGGAGAATGATCGCGACTCTCGGGAACGCAACTGCGAGCAGAGCGAGGAGACAAGGCATAAGTCGACTGGATGTATTCTCCCATCTCCAACCATCAGTCGGACGGCTGAGGCCGAACGAGAGGTAACAGCAGCTATTGCCAGTACTGCCACTGGGAGGTGGCAATGACGTACCCGCTCAGGACGGCGTTTGTGACCGCATGCATCAGAATGCAGTCCGCGACCGACCGCGTACGCATCATCCAGAAGTTGTAGATAATGCCGGTGATCAGGCCGACGTCCCAGTACGGCCCGTGCTCGGACGCGAACAAGATCGCAGTAACCCAGAAAGCAACGGGAGTATAGGAGCCCAGCCGCACCCTTCGGAAATCGGGATCGATCAGCCAGCGCATCAGCCAAGCGCGCCAGAACAACTCCTCGACGACCGGAACAATCACGACGGCCCGCAAGGTTCTCCAGAAGAGGATCCACGCACTCTGCAGTTCAGCGGGCCTAAGAGACGAATGAAGCTTGCCTGTGATGGAATTCGCGAATGCAGGGGCGTTGCGGTAACCCGGAATCAGTACATCAGGCGCAATCCACAGGATAAAGACAGCGATTCCTATCGCCGATGCTTGCCCAAGGCCGCACGACACGTAAGGACAATTCCCGCGGCCACGCCCAAACGCAGATCGCTGCGAGAGCAAGCACCCATATGGGGGCTTCCCAGTACGGACTGATAAGGTGCCGCCCGGAAATCGCCAAAAAAAGTAGGAACGCAACGAACGGCGCTATATATCGAAGGGCGGGGTACTTCTCAACCGAAGTGACCGCCGCCTCAGTTCCCAACACTCGCTTTAACCGATCTGGTCGACAAACGAACGAATTTTGTTCTGCTGTTCCGGGGCAGTAGAGCTCGCGAGCGCCTTTTGAGCTTCGGTGCGCGCACCCTGCTTGTCGCCTTCTTTTAAGAGGGCCATGGCAAGATGCAGGCGGAAGGTGGAATTCTTCGGGCTCTCCTGCACGACCTGCTTGAAGATCTGAAGCGCCTCCGCATTGCGGTTCTTCTTCAAGTACACGTAGCCGAGAGTGTCCGAGATCTCGGGGCTGTTTGGCTGCTTCTTTTTGGCGCGCTCCGCCCAGGTCATGGCCTGATCCAGATTTGTGCCGCTATCGGCATTCAGGAAGGCCATATTGTTGAGAGCCAACCAGTTCTCGGGATCCAGGCCAAGAATTCTGTTGTAGGTTTCGCCCGCCTTCTCTTTCTTTCCTTGCAGCTCAAAGAGCATGGCCTCATTCAGTAGCGCATTTACATTCTTTGGATTCGCCTTGGAGGCTTGATCGAAGGAGGAAACCGCTTGATCGAAATCGCCAAGTTGCCGCTGCAACATGCCGAGCCGAAGCCATGTCTCACTCGAATTCGGCTCGGTCTTCAGGATTTCCTTATAGTTGTCCACCGCATTTTGAAAGAGCTGGCGGGCGGTAGCCGGATTGCTTGACACCTGCTGTGCGCCCGCGGTGGTTTCGAAACCCGCTAATTGCTGGCGGTAGGCGGGAACAGTCGGGTTCTTCTCTACCAGATCTTTGAGAGCGGCAACAGCTTCGTTCCCTTTACCTCCGGCGAGTTTCACGGCCTGCATTCCGATGAAGCCTCGACTATCCGGCGGATTTGATTTCCAGACTTTCTCGAACTCGGCATACGACTTGTCCATTTGCTTTTGCATCATGTAAAGCCCGGCAAGCTGCAGGTGGGCATCGTTCATGGTGGGGAACTCCCGCACCAGGTCCTCAAGGTCGGTCATCGCCTTATCGGGCTGGTTCATGCCAACGAGGGCGCGGTCTCGGATAAAGCGCGCATCCGGGTTCTTAGGCGCAGCCGCGAGCACAGCGTCAGACTGTTCCAGAGCTTTCGCATTATCCCCCTTGTCGGCGTAGACGCGACCGGCCAAGGTCCGCGAACCCAGGATGACGGCGGGCTTCGGTGCTTTTTCTTTCGATTCGTCCTGTACGGCCTCCAACGCTTCGCTCAGCGCCTTATCAGCCTGACCGATACCGAAATAAGCACGTGCGAGCTGGAAGTGCAGGGCGCCGTCGTTCGGATTGTTCTGAAGCATGCGCTTCAAGTCGTCCACCGACTTCGAAACGGCGTCCTTGGAGTTGCTCTGCATCAGGAGCGCGGCATAAACTTCAGTCGCCGACTTGTCCTTCGGATTCGCGTCTGCAACCTTCTTGGCCAACTGAAGAGCTTCGCCGTGCCGATTGGTGGCCTCGTATACCGCTACAATGCGCTGTTGATAGGCGACAGAGTTCTTCGGGTCTTCGCTCAGCCCCGCCTGATATTGCTGCATCGCCTGGTCGAACTTCTTGCTTCGCATATAGAAGTCGCCGAGCATTTCCCGTCCGCCGGGAAAGTCTTTCTTATCATTCAGGACACGCTTCATTTCGGCTTCACCCTCATCGAAGCGATTATTGGCTAAGAAGTAATTGGCCAGATTCTGAACGGCAACAGGGCTCGCCGGATCATTCTTCACCCGTTCGCGAAGGATGCCCTCTGCTTTCGCTCGATCGTTCTGCCGGGAATACAGCAGGAACAGGAAGTCATATCCTGGTGCCCAGGTCTTGTCGGAAGCAAGCATGTCTCGCACCAAGGCTTCGGCCTCCGGACCACGTTGAGCTTGCGATAGAGCTTCGGCGTACCAACTGATCAAATCGCGCGAATGAGGACTGGATGCGATTCGCCTTTTCGAAATTCTTCAGTGCAGAATCGCGGTCGTTTTCCGCCAGATTGATCATGCCCTGGATTCGTACACCGTCGAAGGAATTGGGATCGTGCTGCAGAATCTTGCCGTCAAGCTCCTTGATATCGGACAGAAAGTTCTTATATTGCTTCGGGTTGCTGGCAAACGCCGCGAGATAGATCTCGGCAAGTTTTGCTTCCGCGTCGGTATTTTCCGGCTTAAGGTCGATAGCGCGGCGAAGGAACTTAACGGCCTCACCGTAAGCGGCAGGATCCTGATAAGCACTGTCGATGAGGTTCAGACCCTCACGGTAGTAGGCTTCAGCGTTTGTCTTATCCTTTGCGATCGCCTTCTGGTACAAAATGGAAGCTTCTTTAAACTTCTTTTTGTCGTGGTAGCGGTTGCCGGTCGCGATGAGCTTCTCCGGGCTCTGCGTGCAAGCAGTAGAGAGTAAAAACGCACAAACGGCCGTTGCGGTCAGGGCAAACTTCATA
Source organism: uncultured Acidobacteriaceae bacterium (assembly GCA_963744795.1). Taxonomy (GTDB): domain Bacteria; phylum Acidobacteriota; class Terriglobia; order Bryobacterales; family Bryobacteraceae; genus Bog-105. Next base: position 245,784 of record CAVUVF010000013.1, on the reverse strand, counting down.
GTTATTGGTGCTTACTTGGATTGTAGGAGATCTTGGAGCTCTCCGGAAAGTCGATGCCCCCAAAGCCCCAAGAATGGAGTGCTTGCAAGGAGCGCAGTTCTCTGTATTTCAGGTTGCTTCGCCGACCTATAATCAGCAGATAGGATGCGACATCTCGCCATATCCGTTCTAGCCTTCCTGAGCTTGTCGATTTCCGGCCTCACACAGACTCATCGGCCAGTTCCTGCACATCCTGCGCCAAAAACGAAAGCGCCTGATCTACCTGCAGTACCGCTACCTACTGAACCAGGATTGTACGCCGTTATATACACCTCTATGGGCAATATCGTTTGTCGGCTGTTCGAGAAAGAAGCGCCGAAAGCGGTGGCGAACTTTCGAGGTCTGGCCACAGGAACGAAGGCCTGGACTGATCCTGCGACGGGCCGACTGAAGCACACGCCGCTGTATTCCGGAACCACGTTTCATCGCGTAATTCCCGATTTCATGATCCAGGGTGGCGATCCGACCGGAACTGGAAACGGTTCTCCCGGTTACAAATTCGACGATGAGATCGATCCGAATCGGAAGTTCGATCGTCCCGGGATCCTGGCCATGGCCAATTCCGGCCCGAATACGAACGGATCGCAGTTTTTCATCACGGTCGCGCCAGCAGAACATCTGAACGGCAATTACTCCGTGTTCGGGGAGGTAGTGTCAGGGCAAGAGGTGGCGGACGCAATCTCGAAGCTGCCAAGGGACTCCGCTGATAAACCGAACGAACCGGTTAAGATCATCGCCATCGCTATCCGAACTGTGAAGGCGCCCGCTGATGGGGTTGGCGGGAAGTCCGCCTGAGAAGCAGCGCGGAGTAAAAGCCGAGCCTCGAACATGAGCGAAGAACGTTCACAGATCGCGCGGGAAAATCTTCTCATTTAAATTCAATCACTTACATACGAAATCCACCTGTCCATAAGCTAGCTAAGCTCTATCACTTGTTCAGGTCAGGCGAGCACAAACGATTCGCGGACCAAGGACGAGGAGATCTGATGAGAAGTGTTGTGAAGGCCTTAGCGTGCCTGACACTGTGGGGCAGCTTTAGCTTTGGACAGACAACATTCGACGTTACGGGCACATCTGTTCCGCCGGGTCTCCTCCGCCAGAATTACGGGACATTGCCGAAAGGAGTCGGAGCGTACGACCTGAGCATCTGTAACCAGACTGCAACCAAGCAAACCATCGTCAGCAGCCAGGTGTACCAGAGTCTGGCCCAGTCGGATCCCGGAATTCAACCTATCGGCCGGCAGATCATGCTAGCGGCCATCCTGCATAACCAGGGACACAGCACGATGAATATCGTGAACGTGGCGCTTACGTCCATGACCGGTGTATTCGCCGTGCTCGGGGCTTCAAAGTACAGCCTTCCGGCGAAATGGGCCACCGGATTTGCGATTGCTTCTCTGTCCAGCCAGCCGGTTCTCAATGCTTTGCGGCCGGTCATGTCGGCCGATCAACTTCAGAAGTTTGAGAGCCAGGTGCTAGAACCGGCCTTGGTCCTGGACGCCGGTTCGTGCGTCGAGCGGACGGTCTTCACCGTTGTTAACACCTCAAAAGAACGATCTTCGAGTTTGAGTTTCCACGTTCGTTAAAGCGTAACCGGTTCGCACTGCGGCAGACGTGCGGACGACATGCGGTCTGGGCAACCGCGTGTCCGGTTCAGTAAGTAAGCGAAACGTGGGATCGCCGGAACGGGCATTCCGGCGTAGCGATGGGGCGTGATCGCTCGGGCAAGCAAGCGCGCCCCATCGACTAGTTCTCCCCATTCCGTTTTCATCCTGCTTGCAAGAAAGAACCGAGCATGAAACAGTAACTTTTTGCCCATCTACTCCAAACGCCTTCCTTTCGGACTCACCCAAAATTTCCATTCCGTCCTACTTTCCGAGCAGCGCCGTCAAGGACGCCCGCTTCTGGACCTTACCGTTTCAAACCCTACCGAGTGCTTCGAAGATTACCCTCACGCGTCCATCCAGGCGGCTCTATCTGACATAACGAATTTCCGCTATCAACCTGACCCTTCGGGAGACTTGGCTGCACGAGAAGCGGTGTGCGATTACTACAGAGAACGGGGCGTAGAGATCTCGCCTCCGCAAGTCGTTCTTACATCCAGCACGAGTGAAGCCTATGGGTACCTATTCAAACTTCTCTGCGATCCTCAAGACGAAGTTCTGATTCCCATCCCTTCTTATCCGCTCTTTACTTACCTAGGAGCCCTCGAATCTGTCACAACCACGCCTTACCACCTTCGATACGACGGGAGCTGGTATCTCGATTTCAGTAGTTTGATCAACGCCATTTCGCCTCGCACGAAGGCGATTGTCGTCGTGAATCCCAACAATCCCACCGGCACGCTCTTGAGCCCAACGGAACGCGCCCAACTTCTAGCGCTCGCGGCAGAGCGTGACCTGGCCGTTATCTCGGATGAAGTCTTTTCCGATTACATTTTCGGCCCGGAACAGTTTACCTCGACATCTTTCGTCGGTACGAACTCGGCTCTTACGTTTGTTCTGAATGGACTCTCGAAGGTAGCGGGCATGCCACAGATGAAACTGGGCTGGATTGTATTGAACGGTTCGCAAACCGCGCAGCAAAGTGCGCTCGAGCGACTGGAATTGATCTCGGACACTTACCTTTCCGTAGGAACACCAGTGGCAAAGGCGCTCCCCCGGCTTCTCGAAATCGGCTCGGAGATAAGAGAGCAGATTACCAAGCGGGTCCAAAGCAATTTTGCCAGCCTCGACACTCGTCTCGCAAACACGTCGGCTCGACGTCTGCATCTGGATGGCGGCTGGTCCGCGATTGTGCAAGTTCCCGAAACGCAGCGCGAAGAGGATTGGGTCACGGGACTGATCGACGAACACGGAGTCGTCACCCAGCCTGGCTATTTCTTCGACATGGATCGTGGAGCTTACCTGGTTCTGAGCCTTATCACGCCCCCCGACGTGTTTGAAGAAGGTATCGAGAGGCTATGCGCGTACGTGACAAAGCACAGTTGATCCCACTCACTCGATTGTGAACGGGACCCGAAGTTCCTTCGAGGTATTTGCCACCTTGTCGCGCACTCTGAGAAGAATGATGTACGTGCCTTTGAGACTGTCGCGCGACGTCGTCAGGGCAAATTCGCCAGGAAGGTATTGCGCTGGATAGAAACTTTCCGAGGCAAGTTCCGCCGCATCGGGCCGATCCAGGTAAGGCTTGCCATCGGGCCGCGTTACAAGCAGTTCATAAGAAAGGTGGTACGCATTCTTCTCACCTACCTTGAACCCGGTCATGAGAAAACGAACAAACACTGAATCTCCAGCGCTATACGCCGGAACCTCTACAGTTTGGCGGTCGTTCTCCCGACGGAAAAACTGAAAATCCTGGACGTTCAGACTTGCCGCATTCGCAACGGTTACTCCGCCCATCCGAAAGGGAAGCAGTTTCGAGGTCTCGGTTTTGCCGACGAGATCGGTCACCGTAATGTGGATCTGAAACTGACCGGCAGCGACAAAGGATGGGATCAGGAAAGAGGCTCGCCGTTTCGGTGTCCAATTCTTGTCTTCCGTATTCAGTTCCGCTTCGATTTTCTCCGTTACAGGAGCGCAGAGCGGAATTCCATTTGCGTCTTCGGCTGTAACCGTATAGGCAAGGGCAATTTTGCCTGGCTGCTCCTCCTTGCCACGTTGAATGTGAAATCCAGTGATCTGAAAAGTTGTATAAACGAATTCTCCAGATTGGAAACTGTAGTCCGCCTGAATAAAGGGAGCATCTTCCGAGCTCTGCACGCCAGCCTCGACGATCGCCAGAGTGTCATCCGCTTTCGCGAGGGTGGGCAAGAATAGGAAGGTAAAAAGAACGTAAGGACGCAGCTGGAACATGAGATGCGCGTAATGGAAGTGAAAACTCGACCAGTATTCGAAGGTTACCAATTGAGGCGCTGTTGAACTACCAGGACAGCGTGCTCGCGGGATCGATCAACCGCTACATCAATTTTGATCGAGATCGATGGAAAGCCCTTCGAAAGAATACACCTCTTCTGTTGAGCGAGGAAGATCTCGCCTCTCTTCGCGGCATCAGCGAGCAGGTCTCCCTTCGCGAGGTAGAGGACATCTATGTTCCGTTGTCGCGGCTCCTCAACCTGCACGTCGCGGCAGTACGCCATCTTTACAATGCGCGGCGCGAGTTCATGGGTTCTCCTTCTCCCGAGCGAGTGCCATACATCATTGGCATCGCGGGGAGTGTCGCGGTCGGCAAGAGCACGTTCTCACGCGTTTTGCGCGCTTCCCTGGCACGTTGGCCCGATCATCCCCGAGTAGATCTGGTGACGACCGATGGCTTTTTGCTGCCCAACCGCGTGCTCGAGAGCCGGAATCTGATGATGCGCAAGGGTTTCCCTGAAAGTTACAACCAAAAAAGGCTGCTTGGCTTTCTGGCAGATATCAAAGCCGGCGTTCCGCTTGTCCGAGCCCCTGTCTATTCTCACGTGCAGTACGACATCGTTCCCGATGCCAATCAGGAGATCGCATGCCCGGACATACTGATCCTCGAAGGATTGAATGTGCTGCAATCGCCCGAACGTCAGCGTGACGCTTCGCGCGTGTTCGTATCCGATTACTTCGACTTTTCGATTTACCTGGACGCCGACTGAGAGCACAGTACAGACGTGGTATGTGGAGCGGTTTCTGCGCTTGCGTGAGACGGTGTTTCGCAGCGCGCTCTCGTATTTCCATCGATACGCCGACCTGACCGAGGCGGAGGCAATTGAGACGGCAACGCGCATCTGGAACGAGATCAATCTTCCGAATTTAAGGGAGAATATCGGCCCGACGCGCGAGCGTGCTCACCTTGTGCTCGAAAAAGGACAGGATCACCTGGTAGAGAACGTCAGATTGCGGCAGGTGTGAGGTCGAGCCGTCGCCGAAATGCGTGGTGTTCCGAGCCAAGACTCAATCCGCGATGGTCGGTGCAATTTGGTGGACCTGGACGGGTTCGAACCGTCGACCTCTTCCATGCCATGGAAGCGCGCTCCCAACTGCGCCACAGGCCCCCGAAGGTTGATTACGTCCTGAGAATAACATAGGCAGCGGTTGCCGTCTCAGGGCTGGTCCTTTGCTTCCGCCTCAGACAGTTGAGCTTCAAGAGCTTGCAGTTTGCGCTTGGTCTCCCGCAGTTCATTCTGCAGGTCCGGGATTTTGCCGATGTAAGCAAGCCCCTTCAGATGTTGGCGCAGAGGCCGGGCGGGAACGCCCCAAACCGGCTCACCCGCGGCCACACGTGCCGAGGTCAGAATGCCCGCCCCCGAGCCGACAACCGCCCTGGATTCGATCGTCGCTTTATCCCCGACGCCTACCTGCCCTCCGACGACAGCGTAATCGCCCACCGTCACGCCCCCGGAAAAGCCGGTCTGGGCCGCAATGACAACGTGACGCCCTATCTGGCAGTTATGGGCTATGTGAACCATGTTGTCGAGCTTCGTGCCCTGCCCAATCCGAGTGACACCAAGCGCTGCGCGATCCACGCAAGAGTTTGCGCCGATCTCCACATCGTCTTCGATCTCGACCGTGCCCACCTGGGGGAACTTTTCATAATGATCCTCGACGAGCGCAAAGCCGAAGCCATCCGCTCCGATCACGCAACCTGCATGAAGTAAAACGCGGGAGCCGATTCGAACTCCGTCGTATACGGTAACGTTCGGACGTAGGATCGTGCAATCGCCGATACGAACCGAATCGCCAACAGTACAGTGAGTTCCAATAACGCATTGCTCGCCAACGGTCGTGCCTTCGCCGACCGTAGCGAATGCTCCGACGATTGCCGTTTTGGATATCTGAGCAGTCGATGCGATGACCGCGGTGGGATGAATTCCCGGCTTCGTGCTTTGGTTGGGAATATAGGACGGCCAAGGCACGCACGAAAGCAACTCGAGGATTGCCAACCCGGATCCGGGCCCACGTTCCGTCTTCTCCAAAGTCTTTCGGCACCAGGAGACAACCCGCACGTGAAGATCGCGCAAGCGTTACTGCTTTATTGTTCGCAACGAAAGAAAGCTCCGTTTCTGTCGCGCTCTCCAGTGCATTTGCAGCTGTAATCAGCAGCCCGGCATCGCCCTCGATCTCGCCTTCACAGATGGCGGCAAGTTCGGCAACTGTTCGAGCGGGCATCTCCCATACTTAGCATGTAGATATGGCGATTGATCCCTCCGCGTACGTCGCTCCGACAGCGCGCGTTCACCCCGACGCAGATATCGGAGCAGGAACACGCATCGGCGAATACTGCGTTGTCGAGGGCAATGTGACGATCGGGCGCGAATGCATTCTTGAGCCCTACGTCTTCGTAAAGCAATGGACCACACTGGGGAACGGCAATGAGATCTCGGCCGGGACAGCACTGGGAACCGATCCGCTCGATAGAGCGTTTACAGGAGAGCGCAGCTATCTTGTCATCGGCGACAACAACAAGGTTCGCGAGCACTACACAATTTCACGCGGCACAAAACCGGAGTCTTACACGCGGATCGGAAACGCGAACTACATCATGACGTCGGGGCACATCGCTCACAACTGCACGTTAGGTGACCGGATCGTCGTAGCAAGTTGTGCACTGGTGGCCGGGTATGTCGAAATCGAAAATGAAGCTTTCCTCTCAGGCGGCGTAGTGGTTCACCAGTTTTCGAAGATTGGCCGGCTCGCCATGGTGGGCGGCAACACGCGGGTGAATAGCGATTGTCCTCCGTTCTTTATGTTCTCCGACTTCAATGCCGGAGCCAAGGGGCTAAACCTGGTGGGGCTGAAGAGAGCAGGGTTCAGTTTCGACGACATTCAAGCGGTTGAAGAAGGCTTATCGTCTGCTGTATCGTTCGGGTTTGAAGCTCACGGATGCGCTCGACAGAATCGACAGCGAACTGTCCTCAGAGCATACCCGCCATTTAACTGATTTCATTCGCAGCAGCAAGCGAGGGATTTGTCGAGAGAATAAGCGGGACAGCGAATAGCAGCTATTCGGTTGCGGATCGAGCCATCTGGACATGACTCAAGCTATTCGCGTAGCTCAAGACACCTTTGAGAAGTGCCTCGGCGATTGCCTGGCGCTGCTGAGTGCGGCGCAAGAGCTTCTCGTCATGCGGATTCGAGACAAACCCGATCTCAGCAAGTATGGACGGCATCGTTGCCCCGATCAGAACTACAAAGGGCGCCTGACGCACTCCTCGATCGCGAGAACGCGTATTCATCTTCACCGAACTCGCCCAAAGCGATTTCTGAACCTGTTCAGCGAATGCGCGCGATTCTTCCAGTTTGGCCTTCATCACTGCCTTGTGAAGCAGGTCGTTCAGATCGGAGATCGAGCTGGTGGAAGTGGCATTCTCGCGCGTGGCGAGCTCGAGGCCGCTCTTATCGGAGTTGAAGTTGAAGAAGTAAGTTTCCACTCCGGTGGCGCTCGACTCGGGCGAGGAATTTGCGTGGATCGAGATGAAGAGATCCGCCTTCTCGCGATTCGCAATCTTGGTTCTGTCCTCGAGCGGGATGAAGGTATCGTCCGGCCGAGTGTAGACCACTTCTGTGCCAAGTTGCTCAGTGACAAGCTTGCCCAACCTGAGCGCTACATCGAGAACCAGCTCTTTTTCCATCAAACCGTTCGGACCGATGGTCCCGGTATCGTGTCCGCCATGTCCCGCGTCAATGACAACCCGGCCCAACTTCAGGCCGAACACTCGGACCAAGGAAGAATCACCCGGCGTTCCTGCGTTTAGCCGGGGACGGTATTCCGGCAACTTTACGTCCCGCCGAGGCAGAAGGTGGGACGGTGACAGGCGGAGGAGTAGCTTCGGGCGTCGCTGCAGCCGGAGAGGTCGGTTCGGATGGAGTTGTGCGATTGACAACCAGCCCGTCAGCCGTTTTGACGGTTTTGATGACCTGGGTGGAAGGCGAGCGATCCGCGGCTGGAGAAGCCGGTGGAGCAGAGATCACGCTGCGAGTTGTAGCAAGCGCAGGCAGGCTGGTACCTCTAGGCCGGAACTCGATCATGAGGCGATCCGGGTTCACGAGCTGAGACGAATTCACCTCTACCGGCCCAACCAGATCGAAGACGATTCTGGTGCGCTTCGGACTTACCTCGGCGATCCTGATTTGTTTGACCTGGCGATCGCTTACCTGAACAATCTGGAGCCCGTGCCGCAACGAAGAGGGCGGACGTAATCCGTTCAGGTCGAAGTAAACCCGGGAAGGATGCTCGATCTGGTCTTTAACCAGCTTATAGTCTCCATGCGTCTGGATGGCGATGCGGGTGACATCTCCGAAAGACCAGAACCGGACTGCTTCCACTCGAGGAGTAACGACCTGAACCGAGGAACGGGACGCTCCAGATGCAGTAAGAGCTAAGGCGAGAGGTAGCAGGGTTCGGGTAGAGAGATGAAGCATGCGTTTACGTCAGGCGAGAGCCACGCGACAAGCCTCTCTTCTCCCGTGAAACATTGCTTTTCCTCCGGGAATCTTCCGCCAGATTACGGAGCGCCAACCCATTCGAGACACGACAAGACACCCTGAGATTGTTTGATCGCATTATACCCGGAAATCGGGCAGCGAATGTTACTATTTGGGCATGCAAGCCGCCGGTTATGTGCTTGTGGGCGGCAACAGCTCGCGAATGGGAAGGAACAAAGCCTTCCTGCCAGGGCAGTTCCGATACGTTCTGGATGACGTCGCGCAGAGCGTAAAAGCGGCAACGGGCAACGTTACTCTGATTGGAAATCCAAGCCTTTATCAAGAGATCGGTTACCCTTGCATTCCCGATCTTCGGCCGGGTTTGGGGCCGCTTTCGGGGCTGGAAGCCGCGCTAGTAAATAGCCACAACGATCTGAACCTGATACTAGCTTGCGACATGCCGGCCATTGACCTTGCTCATCTGCGATCTCTCGTCGAACAAGCCCGTGTTTCGAAGGCCAGTTGCATAGTGACTCACGATGTGACGGGACAGGTCCATCCTCTGTGCGCTGTTTACAAGAAGGATTGCCTGCCAGTGATTCAGTGCAGACTGGACGAGAAACGTCTCTCATTGACCGGTCTGCTCGACGAAGTCGCAACCGAGTACGTCCGCCTGGAATCGGTGGTTGAGAACATCAACACACCGGAAGAATGGACTCGCTGGAATTCGAAGCAGAGCAAGGACGCTCGCGAGGGATGGCCAATCCTGACGTGAACTCGGAAAATCCACAGCACTACATCGAGTTCCGCAACGTCAACAAAACCTTCGATCGCCCGGTACTCAAGAACGTCAGTTTCTACGTCGATGCGGGGCAGACGCTGGCCATTATCGGCCGGAGCGGCGTGGGGAAATCGGTCACGCTGAGCCACATCATGGGCTTCATGAAGCCCGATTCAGGCAAGGTAATCGTTGCCAATACCGAGATCACAAGCTGCGCCGAGGAAGATCTACGCAAGATCCGCAGAAAAGTGACAATGGTGTTTCAGTCGGGCGCTCTCTTCGATTCTCTGACCGTAGGAGAAAACATTCTTTTCTCTTTGGAACTACGGGAAGACTACAACGAAGAGAATAAGGAGGAAGTGGTCGACGGCCTATTGAAGATGGTCGATCTTCAGCATTTCAAGGATGCCTATCCGGGCGACCTTTCGACAGGTTATAAACGCGCCGTGGCTATCGCCCGTGCCCTTGCCGCTCAACCGGAGTGCATCTTGTACGACGAGCCGACAACCATGGTCGACCCGATCATGTCGGATGACCTGGGCAGCCTGATGCTGAACCTCAAGAACAAGCTTGGCCTCACGTCTGTGGTAGTGACCCACGACTTAGACCTGATGCGGAAGGTGGCCGACACTGTTGTTTTTCTGTTCAAAGGAGAAGCGATCTACTTCGGACCTGTAGCGGATCTCGATAAAAGCGAACATCCGCATGTGAAGCAGTTTCTCGCCATGGACCGAGTGGAAGTCGCCGGCAAGATCGAAGAAGTTTAGCTCGAGCGTTTGAAAAGGCCGGTCAGCGCATTCCACTTTTCACGGAACCAGCCGTTCCGAGGCACCTTCCCTTCCAGTTTGGTCGTATCCAGGTTCGCCGGCGGTTTGGCTGGCGCCGTTCCGTTGCGGCGGTAGTCCTCCGTGCTGATCAGATGCACGCGGCTTCCGTCAAACACATAGCCACGTGTTCTAAACTTGCCATCCTCATCCTTCGTCACAAGGTGAAAGGTTCTCCCGAAAACGTTCGGGTCCGGCGCGTCGACACGAACGGGATAGTAACCTTCTACTCTCCGCTGACGATAAGAGGTTTCATAGCGATGCCGGCGCCGATTCCAGAGGAAAACACGCCAGGCATCGAAGTCGTAGCCGATCTGTTGTGAAGCAGTGGTCCAGAGCCAATTGTGCTTCGTGCCCTTCTCTTCATCTTTCACTGCGCCGAGGTCGAAATACGAAGTGATGCGCGCGCCACCAGCGTACTGCGCCACCTCATCGGGGATGGCCATGGTCAGGTTGCGCGTGAGAACCCAGCCGATCTGCTCAGCCTTGGTGCGTACCAGTGTCCAGTCTTCGAGTGACACCGGCTTCGACGATTCTTCCCGCTTTCTTGCCGCTTCCTCGCTCTCCCGGCGCGCCTTAGCGTCAGCCGTGCTTTCCGACCCTGCGATTCGCTCCGAGGAGAGGTCCTCCCAGTTCTGTGGCGCTTTGGGCGGAACGGGAGCTGGTGGTCCTTTCGTACGTTGCTTCTCGCGCCGCTGTCTTCGTGATTCGGGTTGCGGCCGTTCGTGGATCAAGGCTGGCGGCGGCGCGGGAGGAGCGATCCTCGGCGACAGATGGTGGGCAAGAACGCTCACATACTGACCTTCCTGGATCTTTGCGAAAGCCGGCGACTGACGGTTGGGCTCGATATGGATGTTCAGCGACTCATAGACACTGGCCGAACCTTCCGATGGCAGAGTCTTTGCCTTTGCCGCATCCTCACGAATGCGGGTCATCTGCTCGGGGCTGAGCAGTTGGGTAGCGTCCACCCAGCCCTCGTCTCCAGCGGCTGTCCTTACCTTTACGAATCGCCTTCTGACGTCGATGATATCGACCGGATCTCCATGCTTCAGCGGGACGGAGCTGATGCTTTTGCTGGTCAAATCGCGGCGCAGATTCAAAGTCTGCGGCGCAACGTAGCCTTCTCCGATGGAATCGGAGTGAGGCGCCCGGCAGCTCGTGAGAGCGCATAGAGCAGCAAAGGACGAGAAGAGGATCGCAATGAATTCGCGCGAGAATGTCGCCCGACGGCGGACCTCTCGAAATGTGGACGTATTCACAACATCAGAGGCAAGGCGACGGAGGATCAGCTCAAAAGGCGAGCCAACTCCTTCAGGATGCACTTGTCCATCACAACAGACATGCCCGCCTGCTCGGCTTGATTTGCGGCAGCCTGATTCACCACACCTTCTTGCATCCAGATACAACGAACGCCTTTGGCCAACGCATCGTCCACAACTTCGGGAACTCGGGCCGGGCGTCGAAAAACGTTTACGATGTCGATGTGATCGGGTACATCCCGGAGGGTCGGATAAGCACGCTCGCCAAGCACCTCGGTTTCGTTGGGATTAACCGGAATGACGCGAAAGCCTTGTCGTTGAAGAAAGCGCGAGACCCCGAAACTTGGCCGTATCGGATTACTCGACAGGCCGACGACGGCGATTGTCTTTGCTTCTCGGAGCAGCCGCGCCATCTCTGCGTCGTTCATCATTTGCTGGATCCTTCTCCCCTTCACTCCCGATCTCAAGCAACTTCTGGAAGCGAGCCACTTCCGCTCTCGTCAAGGTACGATAAGCGCCAGCCTTCAGATCGCCGAGATCCAGGAACCCGATTTTGATACGTTTCAGCTTTTCCACCAGCCGGCCGAAGTGCTTAAACATGATGCGGATCTGATTTTGCCGGCCCTCGACCAGGCGCACTTCGTACCAGGGATTCACACTCGGCTTGATCAGCTTGATATAGGCCGGAGCTGTCTTGCGCCCGTGCATGGGAATGCCTCGGCGAAAGGTCTCTTCCTGCTCGGACGTGAGGGGTCCGTTAACCTTCACGAGATAGGTTTTCGTGACATGGCTGGCTGGCGACAGCAGACGATTCGCAAACTCACCGTCGTTGGTCAGCAACAGCAAACCTTCGCTCGCGTAATCTAGGCGGCCCACCGGATAGAGCCGTCGTGGAACCCTTTGAAGAACGACATCACGGTTTCACGGCCTTCGGGATCCCGCACCGTGCTCACAACGTTCTTCGGTTTGTTGAAGGCGATGTAGAGATGATGCTTCGGCAGCCCTGATGACCTGGCCGTCCACTTTGACCTTGTCCGTCGACAGGTCGGCTTTTGAGCCTAACTCCGTCACCGTTTCGCCGTTGACCGATACCCTTCCGGCAGTGATCAGTTCTTCGGCTTTACGGCGGCTCGCGATCCCCGCATGCGCCAGTATTTTTTGGAGACGTTCTTCAGGCATGTGGTTCCGTGTCGTGCGTCTCAATCGGAGCGGCGGGTACGTCCGTCACGGAAGCGGTCGGCTCGTCCGTTGCAGAAGCGGCAGGTTCGTCCATAGCGGAATCAGTGCCGAAGCTTCGTCGGTTATCTCTTCTACCAAATCGATTTCCGTCTCCGCTTGCTCTTGCGGGATCGCAGCGCTGGACTGTCAGATACGCCCGCTTCCGCTGCGAACATCCTCTATCGTTTCGGGCAGGCTGCGCGTAGTCTCCGGCGCGGCACTCACTTCTTCATCGGTCAATGCCAAGCGGCCAAGTTCTTCAAACTCTTTGAGAGTCGGCAACTCCGCAAGCGAATTCAAGACCGAATTGAATCAAAAACTCGCGGGTCGTCTTGTACATCATCGGCTTGCCCAAGACGTTTTTCCGACCGGCTGCGCGATGAGTTTCCGGTCAAGTAGAGTCTTGAGCACGCCTGCGCCTTGTACGCCGCGAATATCCAGGATTTCCGGGCCCGTGATCGGCTGTTTGTAGGCAATTACGGCGAGCGTTTCAAGCGCAGCCAGAGACAACTTCAGCGGCGGCTGCAGTCGTTTGACGAAGCGGCGAATGGATTCATGATACTCGGGCTTTGTCGACATCTTGTAGCCGCCCGCAATCTCGCGGACTGCGAGTCCCCGGCCCGGCGCAGCGTACTCCGTGACAAGTTGCCGCAGAATTTCGTTCACGACGGTCAGTGGCTGTTCGGTGGCAGTGGCAATCTGTTCCGGAGTCAGCGGCTCGTCGGTGATGTAGATTGCGGCTTCGATGATGGCCTTAAGAGACAGAGATTCGGAGGAGTCAGGCGGAGCGCTCAGAGACGGCCTCCGCAATCAGTACGTCTTCGCTATCCGACGGCCTCGCCAAGCTCCGTTGGCTCAAGCTCTAGATCCGTTTGTTCGCCTTGCGTTTCGTCGTTTACGACGTCGGCTGGTCCGGAAGTTTCCGGATCTTCAACTGCTTCCATGCTCGTCAGCGATATTCCTGTTCGACCTCAGCATAGCTCTCAGTCGCTTCACCATCCGAACCAAATTCAGGTCCCGCCGCAGACCGATGTCGCCGAATGCCTCTCCCTGCACCAGTTCGACGTTGCGCCGTTTTACAAGCTCCAGGATCGCGAGGAACAGGCAAATCATGGCGCGTTGGCTGCGCTAACTCTTCAAAGAGACGAGTTGCGGAAAGGCCCTTGGAGCCTCGCGCCTTTCCCAATCTGGTCTTGCAGAAACTCGATCATCTCGGGCACGCTGACGTCTTCCCTGCCGACTTCATAGGTGGGACGGCTCTTGGCCCGGTCGAGAACCGTTTCGAATCTTCGAACCAGATCGTGAATCGTGGCGGCCAGGCCCGGGCCTTCGCCCTCCGAGAGAAACTGCTCAATCTGTGGATTCGACCAGACGCCTCCTCAACCATCCGCTTCTGCTGCAACATTTCGGCAGCATTCTTGAAGCGCTCGTGCTCAATCAGGCGTTCGACCAGTTCCTGACGCGGGTCTTCTTCAGGCGAAATCTTCTCCAGCTCAGGATCACGCGGCAACAGCATCTTGCTCTTGATGTGAATCAGCGTCGCGGCCATGTAGACGAAGTCGGAACTCAGCTCGATGTCCAGCTCCATGGCCTTCTGCATGTATTCGAGGTACTGCGCCGTGATCTTCGCAATCGGAATGTCGTAGATATTGACCTGCTGCTTGCGGATAAGGTCGAGCAGAAGGTCCAGAGGCCCCTCGTATTGTTCCAGATGGAAGTTGAGGGCCGACGACACTAGCTACACCATAACATGCAAAAGTTAGGCTCGGGCCCCCGGCCGGCATGAGGCGGGCGCACTCGGGCGGCGAACGAGATAGCACTGCCAGAAGGGGCGTAGAAAATCGCCAAACGTACTCTGGAATTTCACGTTCGAAGGTCAAAATACTCGCCGTTTCGTGTCTTACTGAATGCCGAAGGAGCGAGGAGAGGAAATGGCGAGTATTCGAAACAAGGTTGTCGTCGTGACGGGTGCATCAGGCGGCGTGGGGCGCGCCACCGCCCGCGAATTTGCGAAGTGCGGAGCTCAAGTCGCTCTACTGGCGCGAGGTGTCGACCGACTGAATGCGGCGAAAAAGGAAATCGAAGAGCTAGGTGGGAAGGCGCTCGTTTTGCCGACCGATGTTGCTGATCCCGACCAAGTAGAAGCGGCCGCCGAGAAGACGGAGACGGAATTTGGGCCTATCGATATCTGGGTCAACAATGCCATGACGACGATCTTCTCCCCATTTGACAAGATCCGTCCGGACGAATTTAAGCGGGCCACGGAGGTCACGTACCTGGGTTGTGTCTACGGAACGATGGCCGCACTCGAGAGAATGAAGCGACGAGATCGAGGCACGATCGTTCAAGTGGGCTCGGCCCTGGCCTATCGTTCTATTCCTCTGCAGGCGCCCTACTGCGGCGCCAAACACGCGATCGTGGGATTCACCGATTCCATACGTTCCGAGCTGATCCATGATCGAAGCAATGTGCACCTCACCGTCGTTCATTTGCCCGGGTTGAATACGCCTCAATTCAGTTGGTGCCGGACACGCTTACCGAATCACCCGCAACCAGTCCCGCCCATCTTTCAGCCGGAAGTGGCGGCACAGGCAATTGTTTGGGCATCGGGCCAAAGGAAACGGGAGGTCTGGGTTGCAGGTTCAACCTACAAAGCCATTCTCGGGCAGAGGATAGCCCCTTGGTTTGCCGACCGGTATCTGGCCAAACACGCTGTCGAAGGCCAGGAAACGTCCACTCCCATTTCACCTGACAGGCCGGATAATCTCTTCGAAACGGCGCCCGGAAGTGAATTCGCGGCCCACGGCGTTTTCGATGAAACAGCCAAAACCTCGAGTCTGTTCGACAAGGCTGCGCGCCACTCTCAAGGCATTCTTGTGAGCCTGGGCTTGATTTCTGCAGGATGCGCGCTTCTCCGTCGCTACTCCCGTAACAGGTGAGCCCCGCTCTACCCTAATTAGACCGCCCGACCAGCTTCCGCCGCGCTCTTGAGCTTCCAGTTGGGCCGAACGTAATGGCAGGTGTAGCCGTTCGGGTAGCGTTCCAGGTAATCCTGGTGCTCCGGCTCAGCCTCCCAGAAGGCGCCGGCCGGCGACAACTCTGTCACAACCTTGCCCAGGCCAAACACCGGAAGCCTCGACGTCAGCGATCGTTTCTTTTGCAATCCGCCGCTGTTCGTCGTTCACATAGAAAATCGCGGATCGATAGCTTGTTCCGCGATCGTTTCCCTGCCGGTTCATTGTCGTGGGGTCGTGAATCTGGAAGAAATATTCCAGCAGTTGCCGATAGCTAAGCTTTTCGGGATCGAAAACGATCTCGATCGCCTCCGCGTGAGTTCCATGGTGACGGTAAGTCGCATTAGGAACCTCGCCACCCGAATAACCCACGCGTGTGGAGATTACGCCCTGGTAGCGGCGCAGCAGATCCTGCATACCCCAAAAGCAGCCGCCCGCGAGAATCGCAGTTTCTGTCGCCATGATTAACTCTCTTTTCCTTCTTCCGGTGTGCGGAACAGCTTGAGGTACTCGCCGTATCCCTCGCTTTCCAGCTTGTCAACAGGAATAAAGCGAAGCGAGGCGGAATTGATGCAATACCGCAGGCCGCCGGTTTGACGAGGTCCGTCGGGAAAAACGTGACCCAAGTGGCTGTCCCCGGCACTGGAGCGAACCTCCGTTCGGAGCATACCGTGGGTTGTGTCACGCTTCTCAACCACGTTCTCACCTTCAATCGGCTTCGTAAAGCTGGGCCATCCACACCCGCTATCGAATTTGTCGAGCGAGGTAAACAGCGGTTCACCAGACACGATATCGACGTACAGACCCGGTTCCTTGCTGTCCCAGTACTCGTTCCGGAAGGGCCGCTCGGTGGCGCTTTCTTGCGTGACTCGGTACTGTTCAGGAGAGAGGCGGGAGACCGCCTCGGAGCTTTTTTGATAAGTCGGCATATTGCCCTGCGTATTCGATTCCGTACAGCCTTGTTAGTTGCAGCGTGTTGCACAAAACGGCGGGCAACCCAGTGAGCTAGATGCCTCTTGCGACATTCCGGTTGGCTGTCATCCAGCCATTGTGGTTCGCCGCTCGGCTTCCTCCTGAGCTGGTGCGGCCTCCTGCCGGATCTCGCGCTCCAGAAAGTAGTTAAGTGCGGTTCGCAGCGTGGCGATAGCGGCCAGTTTTTCGATATCGGTCCAAGTGGGCGTCACGGCGGTGTTGAGAATGTCAGCCGCCAATTCAAATTCAAGAGCAACAGCCAGCCAGCGACCTAGTGTTAACCGGACCTCATTCTTCGCGCTTGCCGGCGAGCTACGACGAACAAAGATGATAGCTGCTTTTACCGTCGCTTCAATCGCCGCAACTCCTATGATCAGGGCCGCCGCGAACTCCACACCTCGAGCGATTACCTCGATGATGGTCTTTGCTCCCTCAATCCACGGACTCATCGCTGATCAGGCTGAATCAGGTTGCGCCGGACTCTTGAGGCGCTTCATGAACTCGCGGAAGTGCGGCATCAAAGGCGAGAACAGCGGCTTGTCCTTATTCTGAAGCATGACTTCGGAGAATAACTTCAAACCGACGATCAGGCAGGCCGTCGTATTGTTATCGAACTCGCCACGCTCACGTCTCCGCTCGACCAGGCCAAGAATCTCGTCGTGGTTCACCGCTTCAAATATCAGCGGAGCTTGTTCTATCCGCTCTCCTTTGGGCCCCTCGATGGGCTCGACAGTGATGCGGTAGCGGTAACCCGTCATAACTTCAGGATAACGGCACAACACCGCTGCCAACCACCCTAGCGTCGCTCCATCGGAAGCGCCTGCTCGGCCCCCGAGAGCGAACGAATCACCAGGTGATCGCCATAGACGTCCACCGTTTTGCATGACTCTCCCTGTTCGTGTTCTACCAACGCCGGGAAAGTGACGTAGTGGATCTTTGCGCTGAAGGCGTATCCTCCTCGATGATCATGTCCATCAAAGAACGCCGCAACGGAAGGATGTGCCTCAAGGATTTCGACGACCTCCGCATGGTCCCAGAGCAGATGCGCCGGCCGACACGATGCGGCAAGTACGGGAAAATGACAGAACACGATGGCACGTTGGCGCTCGCGATCGGCGTCCGTCAAAACACGATCAAGCCACTGCCGCTGTTCCGCTCCCAGTGCGCCGTTCCAGGGATGAGCATTGACAGCCTTCGCTTCCGCAATCGCCTGCAGCATTTGACGACCTTGTACCGCGTGCGGATCAGATTCGGGCCGTCCGCCGTTGGCACTGACGTTCATTCCGTCCAGAACAATGAATCTCCAGTTCTGCCTCGAGAATTGATAGTACGCAGCAGGCATGCCCAAGCGGCCAATAAGAGCGCGACGCGCAGTAAAGAAATCGTGGTTGCCTAGAACGTGGTATTTACGAGCGTTCACCTGGTTGAAAACCTGCGCGATATCGTCCAGGTTTTTCATCGGCCCCTGGTCCACGAAGTCTCCCACCTGGATGAGAAACGAGATGGGCAGCTGGTTCCACCAGTTCACACAGCTCTGGAGCTTTTCCGGTGAGCTGCGGTAATCCCGACCAATCGTCGTGTCCTCGTCCGCATATTGAATGTCGGACATCAAGCCGAATGAGAACGAGGGAGCAGGTTGCTGCTCCGCAAGGGCAAAGAGCGACATGCCAAACGCCGCGAGAAAAATTCTCAAAGTCAAAGCAGCGATCCTGTTACACGGGCGGTGTGGGGCGCTCCGGGCCAGCCAAATGTTGATCGGAGCGCCTGGGATCATACTGGGGATTCGGTTTCGGCATGGAAGCCTTCACCGAGACGCGCCAATCAGCAAGTACCTGTGCCAACTCCCTGGCACGGCCTTTTTCTCGCATCGCGAGGTTCGACCGTTCGCCCGGATCATCTCGCAGGTTAAAGAGTTCGAGCCGCCCGTCCTCATAGAACTGGATCAGCTTCCAGTCTCCGAGTCTGACCGCGCCACCCGGAGTTCCGCCTTGATTGCTGTAATGCGGATAATGCCAGAACAACGGCCGCTCCGGCAGCGATGCGCCTTTCAAAACAGGCGCAATGTCCACACCGTCAACGGTGCCCTGGGAAACTCCGGCAGCCCGGCAGATTGTAGGAAAGAAGTCAACGCTGCATACGGGTTGCTCGATGACGGTTCCGGGGCGGGTTACCTTCGGCCAGCGGATTAAAAGCGGCTCGCGTATCCCGCCCTCGTAGAGGTGTCCCTTGCCTGCCCGAAGCGGGGCGTTGTTTGTCACTGCTTTCGGATTGCCTCCTTCGAAACGCAAGCCGCCGTTATCCGAGAAAAGAATGACAACGGTGCGGTCGGCTAAACCCTGTCCCTCGACCGTTTCCAGCAGCCGGCCGAATGAGTCATCAGCGCTTTCGACCATCGCGCAGTACGTGGGGTCTGTGCCTCCCGTATCGCGCTTCCGATATTTCTCGATGACGGAAGGACGGGCTTGTAAAGGCAAATGGACGGCAAACTCCGCCTGATAGAGGAAGAATGGTTGAGGACTTTTCTTGCGTACAAAGTCTGCTCCCGCCGTAGTCAGCTTTTCGGTGAGAAACTCGCCCGGCGCCAGGGACAGATTCGGCAATTCGTAAGGGCCGAAATAAGTCTTCGGCTGTCCCGCCTCCGTTCCAGCGACGTTTAACCCGAAGCCGTGGTCTGTTGGAAGCGAACCTGCCCCGCCGAGGTGCCATTTCCCGACCGCTGCGGTTCGATAGTTCTTTTCGCCAAGAGCCGCGGCAATCGTTCGTTCTTGCGCAGGCAATTCGTGGTTGAACTCCGGCGTGAGCAGCCGCGCGTAGGGCCATTGCTTCCTGCCCGGAATCCAGTCCGTCAGGTGAAGACGTGCCGGATACTTTCCGGTCAGGATACTGGCGCGAGTTGGAGAACAGACGGGGCACGCCGCATAGGCGTTAGTGAAGCGTGCACTCTCACTTGCGAAACGGGTCACATTGGGCGTGTCAATGAACGAATTTCCGTACGGCCGGAGATCGTGCCAGCCCATATCATCCATCAGCACAAAGAGGAAGTTCAGATCCGGCTGTCCCGCAGCGCTCGCGAGAGAGGCGCCCCCTGCGGCCATGGATTGTAGAAAGCCTCGTCGGTTCATCGCGGTGGAGATTCCTTACCAGTAGAGCTTCAACCCGAATTGAATCTGTCTCGGATCGTTCGGGCTATCCCGTGTAGCCGTAATTTTCTCGAAGGCGACAGTATTCAGAAAGTTACTCTGCGATGGAAGCGCGAAATTGGGCGTGTTCGAGAGGTTGAAGAACTCAGCGCGAAACTCCGTGCTGAACCGTTCTGAAAGCTTGAATTGTTTGAAGAGCGAGAAATCCAATCGGTGGAACGGAGGACCTGAAACCTGCCCGCCCGATCCGCCGAGCGGAAGCACGCTACTCTGGCCAACGGTCGCAACAGCATTCGGGTTCGCAAATGCAGCGGCGTTGACAAAGTGGTCTACAGTGCTCCCCGCGTAGGGATCGCCTCCCGGTACAAGCAGCGCATTACATCCAAAACCGCTGCTTGTTGCCGTGGGACAACCAATCGTAAACGGTTGGCCATCCTGCAGCGTTAAGATCCAATTCGTGCTCCAACCGCCGATCAGTAATCCCCCGAGTTTTCCACCGGCGCCAAAGCGCCGCCCCGCACCGAACGGGAAATCATAAGTTCCGCTGAGGTGGAAGGCGCGAGGAACGTTGAAGTCTGCGCGCGTATAATCCTGCCGGACGCCGAAGCCGTACAAGTAAGGCGCCCGGTACCCGCCTACGTTGTTCTCCAGGGGATCGCGCGCGTCCGACAGAACCTTCGCGTATGTGAAGTTCGTCAGCAGGCTTAGGCCCTGGGTCAGACGCTTTTCGTAAGTAATCTGCAGCGAATTGTAGTTACTGATGCCCTGGCTCGTCGTGTACGATCCGCCTGTCAATGCAGTAGCTGGATAGGGCACATACGCGGTGGTGTTTGCGCCGGGCGGCAGTAATTTGAGAACCGGATTTGAGGTCAGAACCACAGGAATGTGGCGCGTATTCGACCCAACGTAGCCGATCGATAGACTGCTGGCCGGACTCGCTGCAGAAACAGGTTTTCACTTTGCGTGTACGGCGTTTTCCAGTCGTACTGCATGCCAATCAATGTGACTCCTGCCGGATTTACCGCCGAAGGAGCTAGCGACAAGTTTTGGAATGAGGTTCCGATCCGGCCGATAGAGGCATCCGGCGTGATCGGAGTAACCGCGTTCACGGCAGTGCGAGTCAGTGGATATTCGATTGGGAAATTCTCGACCAGCAGCGGACTTCCGCCGATTTCCTCGGCCCCGCCGAAGAAAATGCCGTAGCCGGCACGCGCCACTAGCTTCGAGGTGATTTGGTACGCAAGGCCAATCCTGGGTCCAAAGTTCTTGGTCTGCGCCGTTCCCACTGTGTCGCCCGTGGTCTTGACTGCAATGCCTTCCGACTGGAGTGCGCTTATGAAGTTCGCCGGAAGCCGCGGCTGAAGAGATGCCGGGACAAGATACGTCCCGCCTGCAAAACCGGCGTTCGAAACCAGGTTCGCATTGTTGCCGAACGTGTCTCGAAGGAAGGAGAAGTACTCCCAACGCAAACCGATATTCACCGTCAGCTTCGGGGTAACTTTCCAGTCGTCCTGTATATAAGTGCCGAAGTAGTTCTTGCGAAGGGCATGGTCGAATGAGTTCGATAACGAGACCTGATTCGCACCCGCCAGGTTGGCACTGCTTCCCGGAGCCAGAAGGAACTGTGCAATCCCAGCGCTCGAATCCGTTTTGTTGACCACGGATGTGTAAGCGCCCGAGAAACTCATGCTGCCTCGCGACGCCGGCGGTTGCGTGAAGGGAGAGGCAATACGCTGAGTCATGAACCCGATCTTGACTGTGTGTGAGCCCTTATTCCAGGTGAGGTCGTCCGTTAACTGCGGAGTGGTCCCAAATTTTCGAGACGGAAGAAAGGTGGAAGAACCGAACCCTGTGAGTGCGCCCACGCTGAATGAAGGCAGGCCACCGTTATCTTCAAACTGCGGAATACCTGCGATGCCGAACTGATCCGGCACGCCTGTCTGGGTGCCGAATGGCTGCAACCAGATTGCCGATTCCCGATTGATACCTACCCGAATCTGGTTGAGCAATGCCAGTGAGAAAGAATGGGTCGCGCCGATCAGTCCATTCTGACTTCGATCATCGAGATTGCTGTTCGTTTTGGAATTGCCGCCATCGGCATAGCCGCCGAAAGGTCCTGAGCGCAGTTGAGCGTGAAAAGAATAGCTGTAGCGCGCAAAGAGCTGATCGCGCTGGCTAAAGTTATGGTCAATCCGTATATCGAAACTGTTGGTATTGTCGCCGAATACCGGAGTGTTCGTGTAGTTGGAAGTCACTCCGGGCCCGTTTGGGGCAGGCAACAACTGGAGTAACTTCACTGCGTTCGGATCCAGCCGGCCCGCAGGAATGATGTTCCCGGCAAAGGGGTCGCGAACGTAGGAAAAGCCCACCAATCTCGTTGTCGCGGGGTCGAAAATCGTGCCGGTCGGGAAGTTTCGGTTCAGAGCGTCTGCCCGCGAACCGGATTGCCCCGTGATGAGGTCAGAAAAGTTGGTGTACCCGCTGCCCCGTTCCGCGAGAGTAGGCACCGTGCTCACAAAAGGATTGCCTTGCCGTATACGTGTACCTTCGTAATCGAAGAAGAAGAACGTACGGTTTCGGCCATTGTAAATCCGGGGCAGCCACACCGGCCCGCCTTGAGTGAAACCAAGTTGATTACGCCGAAACTCGCTGCGTTTCTGCCCAGCCGCATTGACGAAGAAATCCTGTGCATCCAGCACATCATTGCGCAGAAACTCCCAAGCATCGCCATGGAACTCATTCGTCCCTGATTTCAGCGTGGCATTCAACACAGCGCCAGCAGCCCGTCCGAACTCGGCACTATAGTTATTTGTCTGCACTTTGAATTCGGAGAGCGCATCCACTGGCGTAAGAACCACGAAGTCCTTCCCGTTTGTTCTCGAGATGATCGATGAGTTGTTGTCGATGCCGTCTAACAAATAGTTGTTCTGCGTAGGACGGGTTCCGTTGGCAGTAAAGCGTCCGAAAGAGTTTCGCCTCGGGTATCCTGCTGACCGAACGTGACCCCCGCCGAAAGTTGCGCCAGGAACGTATAGTTGCGCCCGTTAAGAGGTAAAGCCTGGATCTCGTGCGATTGAATCACCTGGCCTATTCTCGACGGAAAGTGTGTAGGTTCCTATACGAACTGGAGAAAACGTGTACTTTCCGCTGTCATCCGTAGAACTGGCCTGCTCCAGCTGGGTAGCTTCATTGAGGAGCTTTACCGTTGCGTTCGGCACCACTGCGCCGGACGGATCTGTCACTTGACCCGTGATGGATCCCGTGTCGACTTGCCCGCGAGCTAGGAATGCGAACATCAACAAGCCGGCAGCCGCGCAAAGCCGGACGGAGTGAACGCGGGGCCGGTACAGACTCGAACTAACAACGGGATTCATTGAGATTGATCCTGTTTGGAATAAGCACTTCGAACGTCAATACTCGTCATTGCATGCTAGAGCAACTGGCGCGTAACTTTTCGAGTATAGATCGGAGACGACAACGTTCGGATGAATGCCGTGTTGCTGACGTCTTTTGGTCCGGTTGCGAGATCGAGCTAACTGCGATTGAACATCGGCCTTCCGACGCGAACGGCGGTTCCGGGGGAGAAGTGAACAATTGGGTTACCGGTCGCGGCGGGGACACCGGAACCTTCAATCACGTTCTGTTCCAGCTCTAGTGCGCTTGCCGATTCCAGCGGCCAAGGCGGATGATCCACCTGAGCAAAAGCGAGGCGGCCTGCGAGCTTTGTGTACAGTCGAAAGCGGGCCGTAAGAAAAAGCTCGCGCTCACTTGGCTGGACGGGCGAGTGCCGAAGCACAAGAATACGCGCCCGGCCGCGGCCGAAATAGCGGTCGCTCGTGTATTCGACCTTATCGGACTTGCAGCGGACGCTCATCTTCGCCCAGCGATAAGGCAATCCGTACGATAATCGCGCTCCGATGACGGCAAGAGCGCGATCAGCCTCAAGGGAGAAAAACCAGATGCCGCGCTGGCCATCGGGACCACGGACATACGTGCGTACGTTCATCTCCGGAAAATACGAGATCCAGGGAAAGGACGGAATCAGAGGCGGGCGCAAGCCAGTCAGGAGGAATGGAGTCAGGCCAATCCATGCTGCGCCGTCGAATGTGTCGAGTTCGAGTTCCGGAGGTACAAGAGGACGAATGACCTCAGGCTTGATAGCGCCAATGCAAAAAGGTCAGGCACTTCCAACCCTGTAACATCACGGGCCATTTCACCCTGCGGGGAGGATTTTCGCTGAGTTGTTGAATCCGCAAACTAAGGTGGTTCCCGTTAATAGCGTACGCTCACGCTTACTTTGATTGTGCGCTGATTCAGGCAGACACTTACCGGGCGGACAACAAGTTCGGCTGAATAAGTCTGCTCCCGACGATCGCTTTCTGTTACGTTGGCTTGCCTCGTCTCCGCCAGCCTAATCTGCTGGCCCCTCATGGCCGATGCCTCGTATTGGATGTACTTGGTTCATCTGCCCATCGTGCTGTGGCTGCAAATCGCATAAGTGAACTGGAATGCGCCAGCACTGATCAAGTTTTTCGTCGTGGTTCTATCGACAACCGCCATCACGCTCTCCACTTACGAGTTATTCGTTCGGCACACGGTGATTGGAAATGTATTGAACGGCGCACGCCGAAGACGAAAAGATAGCCTGAATCCTGCGATACCAGCAGCATAGTTCACATGGAGCCATGGCGTCCGTGCACGCCTGCGCACAATAGAGATGTGCGCGAGGTTCTAGCCGTCGAACACCTGACCAAACGCTACGGCGAGACCCTTGCCGTAGACGATATCTGCTTCCACGTTGGCAGGAATGAAATCGTCGGCCTGCTTGGACCGAATGGCGCTGGTAAGACCACCACCATCAGCATGATCCTTGGCGTGCTGGAGCCGACGTGCGGGCGAATTACGATCACCGGAATCGATCTCGCGCGCAGGCGAAAAACAGCACTGCAGCAAGCAAATTTTTCCGCCGTTTACGCGCCGCTGCCCGGGAATCTTACGGTGTTCGAAAATCTTCGGGTATTCGGGTTGATCTACGGAGTCGCGAAATTGAACGCCCGGATCGAAGGGCTGATTGATGAGTTCGATCTGCGCCGCTTTCGCAACACGAAATGCGGCCTGCTGTCCTCGGGCGAGCAGACGCGCGTCTCTCTCGCAAAGGCGATGCTCAATAAACCACAACTGCTCCTGCTCGACGAGCCGACAGCATCACTCGACCCCGCCACTGCCCGGGACGTACGCGAGCATATCCGCCGTCTCGTGAGCTCCGGAAACGGCGGTGTGCTCTGGACGTCGCACAACATGTACGAGGTCGAGGAAGTCTGCGATCGCGTCCTGTTTCTGTCGCGCGGCAAGATTCTGCTCGAAGGCGATCCACGCATACTGCCCGCGAAATATGGCAAGCAAAACCTCGAGGAACTCTTTGTAGCGGTCGCGCGCGAACGATCGAGTCTGGGAGCAGCCTGAATGTCTTTCGGTCCCACGACAGCGATTGTGCTTCGTCAGTTCTATCTCATGCGGGGCAGTGCCGCCCGTGTACTGCCGCTATTTGCGTGGGTGGCCATCGACATCATCCTGTGGGGTTTCATGTCGAAGTACCTGAACAGCATCAGCGCGCCGCGCCTGAACTTCGTTCCGTCCCTGCTCGGAGCGGTGCTGCTGTGGGATTTCCTCGGACGTGTGATGTTTGGCGTGACCACCGCATTTCTCGAAGATGTCTGGTCGCGCAATTTCCTGAACTTTTTCGCGAGTCCGATGACGGTATCGGAATATGTCGGCGGGCTTGTGCTCTCGAGTATCTTGACCAGTTGCGTCGGCTTGGCAGTGATGATGCTGCTCGCCAACGCCATTTTCAGCCTATCGATGTTCAGCTATGGTGTCGCACTGGTGCCGTTCATCCTCGTGCTCTTCCTGTTTGGCATCGCGATGGGAATCTTTGCGACCGCGATTGTCCTGCGCCTGGGCCCTGCGGCCGAGTGGTTCATCTGGCCGCTGCCCGCCCTCATTTCGCCGTTCGTGAGTGTGTTCTACCCGCTCTCGACCTTGCCAGTCTGGATGCAGTGGACGGCGCGCCTGCTTCCGCCCTCGTATGTTTTCGAAAGCCTTCGCGCGACGGTGAATGGCCAAGGCCCATGGTGGCTCGGCCTGCTTTTGAGCAGCACGCTGGCGACGCTTTACATCGCGCTTGCGGGATTCACGTTCTCCCGCGTGTTCCGCTTTGCGGTTCGGACCGGTCTTATCGCTCGCTACAGCGCAGAATCGGTAAGCTGAACCGGCTTCGAACTAAGCCTCGCTCAACGTATTGATGCTGAGCGTCCTCTTGCTTTCGTACGCCGCGATTTCGGACTCCAGCTGAAGTATGTAGCCGAGTTCGTCAACACCCTGGAGCATGCAGTACTTCGCAAACTCATCAATCGGGAACGTGACGGTAGATCCGTCCGGTAATGTCACGGTCTGATTCTCAAGATTGACCGTGACTTCCGATTCCGGGTTGGCCTCGACCGCAGCCATCAGAGCTTTGTGCTTATCTCCCGGGATTACGATCGGCAGAAGAGAGTTCTTCAACGAATTGCCGCGGAAGATATCCGCGAACGAAGTACTGATCACGGCGCGGAACCCATATTGGACCAAGGCCCAAGGAGCATGCTCTCGAGAACTGCCGCACCCGAAGTTATCGCCGGCCAGCAAAACACCCGCCGCATGGCCTTCGGGCTTGTTCAGAATGAAATCCGGCTTGGGAGTACCATCGGCGGAGTACCGCCAGTCGGAGAACAGGTTGTCTCCCAAGCCAACTTTCGAAATCGTTTTTAGAAATCGAGCCGGGATGATCTGATCCGTATCGATATTGTCGATTGGCAGCGGCGCGAGTCGGCTGGTGAATTGGGTGAACTTTTCCATGTCGTTCTAATTGCCCTTGAGCATTGTCCGAACATCCGTGACGACCCCGGTGATAGCGCTTGCGGCAGCGGTCAGCGGACTTGCCAGGAAGGTTCGCCCGCCCTTGCCCTGACGGCCCTCGAAATTTCGATTGCTCGTCGAGACGCTGTATTCACCCGGTTGAAGCTGGTCGCCGTTCATCGCGATACACATGGAACAGCCGGCCTCCCGCCAATCCGCTCCGGCTTCGCGGAAGACACGGTCCAGGCCCTCGGCTTGAGCCTGCTCCTTGATTACCTGAGAGCCGGGCACGACCATCACGCGAACGTTCGGACTGACCTTTCGGCCCTTCAGGATGTTCGCAGCCGCGCGCAAATCTGACATGCGCGAGTTTGTACAACTGCCGATGAACACAACGTTCACAGGATGCCCGAGCAGCGGGATGCCGGACGGCAGATCCATGTAGCGGAGTGCTTTACCCAGGCTCTCGCGCTCCACCGGATCTTTGATCGCGCTCGGATCCGGGACGGCGGCGGTAATGGCAATGCCCATTCCTGGGTTCGTACCGAACGTAATCATCGGTTCCAGCGTATTGGCGTCGATGAAGATCTCGCGGTCAAACGCGGCACCATCGTCTGTCGGCAATTGCCGCCACGACGCGAGCGCCTGATCCCACGCAGCACCTTTGGGAGCGAACGGCCGGTTAGCGAGGTACTCGTAAGTGGTGTCGTCCGGAGCAATGAGACCTGCTCGAGCACCAGCTTCGATCGACATGTTGCAGACGGTCATTCGCTCTTCCATTGAGAGCGACCGGATGGCGGAGCCCGAGTATTCGAACACGCAACCGGTTCCTCCGCCGATACCGATCCGGGAGATCAGGTTGAGGATGATGTCTTTCGCGCCTACACCGGGCTTGAGAACGCCATCCACCCGCACCTGGTAGGTCTTGGACCTGCTCTGCAGCAGGCATTGGGTGGCGAGCACATGTTCAACTTGACTCGTCCCGATGCCGAATGCCAAAGCACCAAACGCGCCATGCGTCGCCGTATGGCTATCTCCGCAAACAACGGTCATGCCCGGCTGTGTGAGGCCTTGTTCCGGTCCGATGACATGGACAATACCTTGCTTGCGGCTATGCGGCCCGTAGAACGGGATGCCGAAATCCCTGCAATTCTTTTCAAATTGCGTGATCTGGGCTTCGGCGATCTTATCGATGATGGGAAGGTTGCGGTCGTGTGTAGGAATGCTGTGATCGGTTGTCCCGAAGGTCAGGTCCGGACGCCTCACCTTGAGACCACGGTCACGCAGACCCGAAAATGCCTGCGGCGACGTCACCTCGTGTACGAGATGCAAGTCAATGTAAATGAGCGTCGGCGCACCTTTGCGTTCAGCGACGATATGGCGGTCCCATACCTTCTCAATGATTGTGCGCGGCTTCGCGGCCGACTGATCTGTTGACATCTTGTCCTTCTATTTTCGCTACGGCGGAACTACTTGGCCGAAACAACTTCGGATTTCGATTTGCGGGCGAGGAAGGCGCAGATTGCGTCTCCCACTTCACTTGTGCTTGCGGGTTTACCTGCCGGATTGAGATCGGCCGTTACGGTCCCGCTCTCTAACACTGCCTCGATCCCGTTGTAGATCGCTCCCGCTTCTTCTAATAATCCGAAACTGTACTCCAGCATGGCGGCGACTGAGCCGATTGCACCCAACGGATTCGCCTTACCCTGGCCCGTGATATCGGGAGCGGAACCATGCACCGGCTCGTACAACCCGACGGAGACGCCCGACGCTCGCTGGCTCCCAATCGACGCCGACGGGAGCATTCCGATGGAGCCGGCCAGCACCGCGCCTTCGTCACTCAGGATGTCCCCAAAGAGGTTTTCCGTTAGTACGACGTCGAACCGCTTGGGATTCAGAACGAGCTGCATCGCGCAGTTGTCCACAAGCAGATGATCGAGAGTGACATCCGGATATTGAGCGGCAACCTCGCACACCACCCTGCGCCATAGCTGCGAGTTTTCAAGCACATTCGACTTGTCCACGCTCGTCAGCTTCTTTCTTCTTTTGCGAGCAAGCTGAAAGCCGGTGTGAGCCACACGTTCGATCTCGGGCCGCGTGTAGACCATGGTGTTAACCGCACGCTCTTCAGCGCCCGATCCCGAAATACCACGTGGCGTGCCGTAATAGAGCCCACCCGTCAACTCCCGGACGATGATCATATCGGTGCCGTCGACAAGCTCATTCTTGAGCGGGGAGGAGTCGATAAGAGGCTTGTACGATCGAACCGGCCGCAGGTTGGCAAATACACCAAGCGTTTTCCTGATTTCCAGAAGACCGCGCTCTGGTCTCTTCTCCGGAGGAGCATTGTCGAACTCGGGAAGCCCGACAGCGCCCATCAACGTTGCGTCGGCCTGTTCGGCAAGGCGGCGGGTCTCCTCCGGAAAGGGACTGCCGGTCTTGTGTATTGCCGTGCCGCCGAGCAGTCCTTCTTTGATAGTCAGCTCGTGCCCAAAAGATGAGGCGATCTCGTTGAGGATCTTGACTGCTTCCTTCGTTACCTCTACGCCTATTCCGTCACCCGGCAGAGTCAGAATATTCAGCTTCATTGCTTGATTGAGGTGCTCCCCACGGGAACAGACGTACCGCTTGCGTCACGCTCTTTTCGTTGACGGATCAGTTCGGTTATGTCTCCGTTGCGCATACCCTTCTTGTTATCTGCCATCGAAGTAAATACCTCGTAGAGATCGTCAAGCTCCTCTTTAGTGAGCGTGAATCCCAGATCTTCAACGCGCTTGCTGAGTGCATGGCGGCCGCTATGCTTACCGAGAACGATCCGGCTCTCGGGCACACCGACGGATCCGGGCTCCATGATCTCGTAAGTGGTTCTTTCTTTGAGAAATCCGTCCTGATGAATGCCGGCTTCGTGCGCAAAGGCATTCTCGCCGACAATCGCTTTATTCGGTTGAGGACCGAAGCGGATGCACTCAGTCAACGCCAGGCTCGTGCCGAACAATTTCTCCGTTTGAATCTTGGTCTCGAACGGCAGCTTGTCGTGGCGAGTCTTGAACGCCATGACCACTTCTTCCAGGGCCGCGTTTCCGGCGCGCTCGCCGATTCCGTTGATGGTACATTCCACCTGTCGCGCACCGGCCTTCACTGCGGCGAGCGAGTTTGCTACTGCCAGACCCAGATCGTCGTGACAATGAACGCTGACAATGGCCCGATCTCCCAGGAATCCAACGATCCGGCCGATCAGCTCTCCGTATTCTTCCGGGACCGAATATCCCACCGTGTCCGGAATATTCACAGTTCGCGCACCAGCCTCTACCACGGCCTTACAGATCTGCTCGAGAAAGGCAAAATCGGTACGAGTCGCGTCTTCGGCGGAAAACTCCACATCATCGGTATAATTACGGGCGAGCGAAACGGCAGCAACGGCATCGTCTAAGACTTGTTGCTGTGTTTTCTTCAGCTTGTACTTTAAATGAATGTCGCTCGTAGCGATGAATGTATGGATGCGCGGCCGTTTCGCCGCGCTGAGAGCCTTTGCCGCCCTCTCGACGTCGAGGGTTCTAGCTCGCGCAAGTGCAGCGACCTGTATCCAGGGATACTGACGGCTGATGAGGTCGACCGCCTCGAAATCCCCTTCGGAGGCAATCGGGAAACCTGCCTCCATAATGTCCACTCCAAGATCCACAAGCTTCGCAGCAACCTTCAACTTCTCTGCGATCGTCATGCTGCATCCGGGAGATTGCTCACCATCGCGCAGCGTAGTGTCAAAAATATAGACTCGACTCAATTTGTGCTCCTGCCGTGGCCTAGGGGGACTTAACCATCCTAAGTTGACAGATGTTAATTATGCAAATTTATACTAATGAAGCTTAGTATTAGTTACAATCATTCAATAAGCGCCTGGGTGGGTGGGCGTGATGGAACTGTATCCTCTGAAGGTCTTTCTGACGGTTGCGACGGAGCGCAGCTTTTCGAGAGCTGGCGAAAAATTACTCCGTACGCAGCCTGCGATCTCTATTGCAATCCAGCGTCTTGAGAGCGATCTCAAAGAGAAGCTGATTGATCGTTCGGGTCGTGAGCTTTTGCTTACAGACGCGGGACGCGTAGTTCTGGAGTTCGCTCGTCGATTTCAGAACTTGGAAGCAGATCTTGAGAACGCCTTGCGTGAGCTCAAGGACAATTACGCAGGACGGCTGTCTATTGGCGCGAACGAAAGTACGTGCCTTTATCTGATCCATCACATCGAACAATACCGGCGCCTCTTTCCGAAGGTAAAGGTTCAAGTGAGGCGTTCGGAATCAAGTAAGATTCCGTCTCAGCTTCTGGATGGCGAGCTGGAACTTGGCGTAATCAGCTATGATCCTGGCGACGATCATCTTTCTTCGCAGATCATATATAGTGATCGGCTCACGCTCATTGTGTCGCCCGAGCATCGTTTCGCTAATCGTGAAGAGATTTCCATATCTGAGTTGGATATGGAAACGTTTATTGCTCACAACGTGCTCTCGCCATTCCGCGAAACTGTTATCCGGGAATTTCAACGCCACAAAGTTCCCTTGAATATGGACGTCGAGATGCCGACGGTGGAAACCATTCGGATGCTTGTTCAACATAACGAGGGCGTTGCGTTTCTTCCGCGCATGTGTGTCGAGCAGGAGATCCGGCAAAATCTACTTCGCGAGATTCGAGTGAAAGAACTCACCGTCGAACGAAAGATTCGGCTTGTCTATCCAGCGAGGCGCGCTCTCAGCCATGCTGCAAAGGCCTTTCTGGAAGTCGTAAAGAAAGCAAGCGCTGATCTGACTCCGCCGGCTGAGCCTGTCGTGATCGTGCGCGATCCCGCGCGACAGTCGGGTTCTATTGCGATCGTCGGAGCGGGGATCATTGGGCTCAGTGTCGCTTGGCGGCTCGCTCAGTCCGGATGGAAAGTCACCCTCTTCGAGAAAAGCAGGAGTGCAGGCGAAGCCAGTTGGGCAGCCGCCGGTATGCTTGCGCCTGGAGGAGAGTACGACGAGCCTTACAGTTTCACTGACTTCGCACTTGCGTCCCGGGGTCTGTATCGTTCTTTCATCGAAGAGCTTCGCGCCGCATCGGGAGAGTTCATCGATTTCCAGGAAAATGGCGCTCTGGAACTCGCTTACTCAGTTGCCGAACTCGATGCTCTAGAGGCGAAAGCGGCACGTCAACAGACGCTGGGAATTCCTTCGAAAGCACTCGATCGTGCACGCACCATTGCATTCTGGCCGCGCATCCAGAGCGAGGGCTTACGGGGCGCGCGATTCTACCCTGAGGACGCAATCGTGAATCCGCGCGATATGACCGCGGCGCTGACCATGGGCTGCCACGCGCTCAGCGTGGAGATCATTGAAAATCGTCAGGTCAACTCCGTGCATGTAGAGGGGGAGCGGCTGAGGTAAAGACGGAGGCGGGACGTTCCCGCTTCGACGCAGTCGTGATAGCAGCGGGCGCATGGAGCGGCGGCATCCACCTGACGGGGGTTCCATCCATTCCGGTTTCGAAGCCCGTCAAAGGCCACCTGGTCGGCTACCATCAACCGGAACAAACCTGCAGCACTATTGTTCGAGGCAAGAACGTTTACGCTCTGCAAAGGGCAAACGGCCTGATGATCATCGGGGCGTCTGTCGAAGATGTCGGGTGGGACCGCACGGTTCAGAGCGATATCGTTGCGGATCTCTGCAGGCGGGCGGGAGATCTCTTTCCTCACCTCGCCGAAACCAGTCCCACCGATGTCTGGACCGGTTTTCGGCCTGGAGGCACGCTGCAGGTCGGCTCGTGGCATTCGCCGCGTCTGTGGCTCGCTTACGGCCATTTCCGGAATGGCATTCTATTCGCCCCATGGACAGCCCGGAAGCTGTCGGACGAGATCAACGCCAGCCTGTAAAGGCGCTAGCGCGTTTCTCGCGAACGGACTGAATTAGTTCCGGCACCAGCGTCCGGCGTTTGAGTAGCCTTTCAAGCAACTGCTCCAATGCGTCCTCATCCCCGACGCACCAACTGCTGGGAATCTGACGCCAGGCGGCATCGATCATCTCTGGCGGGAAATTCTCGACCATAGACAGCCAGGGCTCGAATGATTCGAGTGAATGAACCGGGTCGTAGACGGAGGTTCGGAAGTAGAGGCCCTGGATCGGCGAATCCTGGAAACTCCAATTCGGACCATTGAACGCGAACCCATGATCGATCATCTGGACGAAAAAATCCGGTTTTGGTGGATTGCCCCTTCAACGGTGTCCAGGTCTTTGCCCGAGCGCGAAAGAACACCGCTTGGCGCGAGTCGGCATTTCCGATCCACTTGTCGAATACCAGGGTTCCCAGGAAGTCTGTCGAGTTTTCGACCTTGCCCAGAAGCTTGTCGGGCAGGAAGTCGAAGATAGCGACACGATCCGGATGGACCGCGAGCTTCGAAGCGAAATGCAGCCCGGGTAGGACAGATTCGCGTCGCGTACCGACGGAAAGGTAAAGATCCGGGCTCTCCGCAATGAAGTCCTCGGTCAGCTCAATCACCGCGCAATCGGGCACGTGAATCTGAAGGTGCCGCAGAAAGGACGTTGCAAGCCACTCGTTTACCAGAATTCGGCGATGTTGCGGATTGTTGACAAATTTGACGACATAGAAAGCGCCGTCGCTTGCTTCGAGCAGGTGCGCCTGAGCGCCGCCTCGCATTTTCCGGATCAAGCGTCGAGCCTGAAGTGACATGAACGGTCTGGCAGTCGAGTAATGCGAGAATCAGGCTAGATTCACAGATCGACTGATGATGACAATGACAATAGTAACTGTCGCTCATAGGGCGGAGGACTACAACTAACTATGGCCGAAGGACCTTCGGATAAATCGGATAAGCAGGAATTGAAGAACACCGATGACGTGGCGCTTGAACTGATGAAGTTCATAGCGGTGACTACCGGTTATGGCAAAGGCACCCCCACTGCCGGCTTCGGCGGCAAGGGCCAGCGCTCGAGCGAAGAATACGCCGACGCGCTTCTCGAACTGTTCGAGCGCTGTCGAGTGGTCGTCAAGAAGGCCAAATAGTCAAAGGCAGTAGGTTGATGCGAGCGAAGAGAGCGACCAGGTTTTAGAATCGTTCCTAAGCTCTTCTTCTCTTCGTTCGCGCCGGTCCGCTCGTTTTCGATTTCCCGACAGATTTAGTGGAGATATTCCTTCGCGACGAGGAAGATCTCGCAGGCGATTTTGCTTTCTTTGCCGAAGTCTTCGGAAGGGTTTGCACCGCCTTTTTCCGGGTCGGCTGCTTCCGTTTCTTCGGCGGGACCTGAGGTGCGGCATTGCGGGCCGATTGCCCAGCGCGTTTGGCTTTGGCCGGACGCTTGGAGGCGTGGGCGGCGTCGGCCCGCGCCTGCGCTGGCCCGGCACCCTTCACGGATGAACGCCTCGAGGCGGGTTCGGGGTTCCTCGGGACAGTCCTCCGGGCTGAGACCGGTTCACGTCGAATCTGAGGCTTAGGATTCGGTGCCGGCCCACCCGTCGCAGAAGTTGGCTCCGCTTTGGGAACAACTCTGACTTCGATCGGAGAGTCCGACTTCGCCTCTCGTCAGGGCTGGCTGGCTATCGAACTCGCTTTGGTCGAGATCGTCGTATTCCTGATTGTCCGACTCGATCTCAATGTGTTCGTCCTGGTAGGCAAAATCATCGTCTTCCTGGCCGTAAAGCTGGCATCGCTGACACGGAAATCGTACCCCCTTCGGAAGAGAAGCAGGATTATCCTCTCATAACATTCGCAGTTTCGCAAAGGCAGCGTTGTGGAGGGCGAGCCAGCTATCGCACCCGCTACAAGGGAACGAAGCGGGAGGGCGTCGGCCGTCGTTCTTAGGAACGGGCGTTGCGGCTCGACAGGGAACGAGAAGCGGAAATATGCGTGCCTCGTCGTGCCACGGAGGATTTGCTCGACTTGATGGCGGCATTGGCCAGTTGACGCTGAGAATGGCCGCTCCGGTTCGAGGTGCGTCTGGTCTTGGCGCCTGCGGGTTCTTCATGCCAAACCGCGGGAATCAGAAGTACATTTCCCTTTTCTAGAGACGAACTCTTGTCCGGGTTCACAGCGGCGATACTATTCGCGGTCAGGTGATAGGTTTTCGCCACGGTTGTCAGCGTGTCTCCCGACTCAACGTGGTGAAGTCTCCAGGCATTCCTGTTCGCTGCCGGAACAATCTCGAGGGAGGCCTGCGTTGCCTCGCTTAAACCTTTCGGCACATGCAGGAGAAAGCCTGCCGGGGCGACCTGTTTCAGAAGAGATGGATTTAGTTCTTTGATCACCGAAACGGGCTGCATAGTCGCATCCGCCACCAGATTCAGGTTGGTAGGAGCGGAAACCTGGATGGAATCGTACTCGATCGGTGAATCAAGGTCGACGCTCTGAAGTCCGTAATCAAGCGGGTTCTTTGCCATGATCGTGATAGCCACGATGATCGGCACATAGCTCGCCGTCTCCTTCGGGAGAGCGTGACGCTTCAGAAGTTCCCAATAATCCGAGTAGCCGGTGCGCTCCACCGCGCGGTCGACAGCTCCAGCACCGCAGTTATAGGCGGCCATAGCAAGATACCAGTCGCCATAGCGGGCGTAGAGATCTTTCAGGTATTTTGCGGCGGCTCGGGTCGCCTTCTCCGGATCAAAGCGCTCGTCGAAAGTAGGGGTACGGACCAGGTCATAATCCGCACCGGTGCCGGCGATGAACTGCCACATTCCGACTGCCTGCTTACGAGAGATCGCGCGCGGAAGAAATCCGGATTCCGCCTGTGCGAGATAGATCAATTCCTCTGGGACGCCCTCTTGGGCAAATACTTTCTCGATCAGAGGACGAAAGCGACCCGATCTCCGCAAACCGGAAAGCAGAATGGCCCGGCCGCGCTCGGTCGAGAAATAGTGGACGAAGCTCAAAACGGGATCGGAAAGCTCCAGCGGTATGGCCGAAGGTGTCCGGTTTAACTCGCTTTTGAGCTTGGCCGCCATGGCTTCGTCGACCGGGAAGGTCATGTGGCTGATTTCGTCGATAGGAGCCTGATCGAAGGACTCCTCATTGGCAGCTGACTGTCCTGCGCCGAGCTTTTCAACATCGAAGCGATAAATAAGATCGCAGATCTGCTCCAAATGACGCTCGATTCGCGCGTGATCAGGTATCGACTCAGGAGCATTCAGTAGGACATCAACAGCGGCGTCAAACTCTCGATGGGCACCGGCCAGATTTCCCTTAAAGTAGAAATCCCGTCCGTTGTGAAGATGCAGGTCGGCCTTCTTCAGCCGATCGTCACCTTCCTGGGAGTGAGGCAGGCCAGTCTGCAGATCGTCCGCATCGCCGAGGTTTTCCGCCTCTGCTAACGAGTCGCCATCGCTAGAGACGCTCTGGGCCGAAGCCCCTGTCAGCCGCTGCATCGCCGGACAAACTTCCGGCTTTGGTTGGCAGGGTGACTGCCCCCAGAAGAGCTACAAAGAGGCAAGCTTTATAGAGAAACGACCGGGAGGAAAGGATCATTCAATAAGCGCTGTTTATAACTCTAGGCGAAACCACAATGTAACCGAGAATGAAGGATCAGTCAAGCTTCCGATTTCATTCTCGGTAGGAGACCTATGGGTTTCGGGAGAGCCCCCGCGTTCTTATATGACGCGCCTGCGGGGGTCTTCTTTCATTTAGCGTGCTGGAACCGGTTGCAGTTCCCGGCTCGAAATGACGCGATCGATCATCCCATATTCCAGGGCCGCTTCGGGCTCCAGAATATAATCGCGATCGACGTCGCGGGCAATCTTGTCCACCTGCTGGCCTGTCGCGTCGGCCAGTATCTCGTTTAGATTCTGTCGCATCCGGAGAATCTCACGGGCGTAGATATCGATATCCGCCGCTTGGCCGCCCAGATCCGCTCATCGAAGGTTGGTGAATGAGAATTCTCGAATGGGGAAGGCTGAACCGTTTGCCCTTAGTACCACACGCCAACAGAACGGCAGCCATGGATGCAGCCTGGCCTACACAGTAGGTCACGATATCTGGTTCCACCAGTCTCATCGTGTCCAGAATGGCTAAACCGGCGGTAATAGAGCCCCCGGGGAGTTCAAATAAAGCGAGATATCCCGTTCAGGATCTTCGGCAGCTAAGAAAAGCATCTGAGCTATTACCAGATTTGCGACGTTGTCATCGATCGGGGTGCCAAGGAAAATAATGTTTTCCTTCAGCAGTCTAGAGTAAATGTCGTAAGCGCGTTCGCCCCGGGAGGTTTGTTCGACCACCATCGGCACGAGTACAGAATTGTTCATCGAAGCTCCTTTACTGCCAAGCTCTTAGTGAATAAGCAGTTAAGCTGCACCCATGATACCTGGGAAGCGGCCGGGCTGCGCGCGGTTTACCCGAATAGAATGCGTTAAGCCGATCGGTTTTGGAGGAAAGTTGACACCGGGATATCATTTGTAGGTATTTCCGCAGATAACTTGTCGCCGTTTGGCGACTAATCTATTGCGCTCGTCTTGTCGATTGAGTCTTTAGCAATGGGAAATACGCCTCACGCATGAAAGTTCTGATCGCTGACGATAGTGCGACGTCGCGCGCCCTGCTGAGAAGTGTATTAACCGGCTGGGGCTACGAGGTTGTCACGGCAAAGGATGGCGGCGAAGCCTGGGAGATCCTTTCCCAGCCGGATGCCCCATCTCTTGTCATCCTCGATTGGGTCATGCCGACCATGACGGGACCGGAGGTTTGCCACAAAGTCCGTGAGACGCTGCGCGAACCCTATACCTATATCCTGCTGCTCACATCGAAGGGTTCTAAAACCGAGACAGTAGAAGGGCTGACGGCAGGGGCCGATGACTACATCGTTAAGCCCTTCGACGAACACGAACTGCAGGTCCGCCTCCGCGCCGGCAAGAGGATCATCGACCTCCAGCTCGACCTTTTGAAAGCGCGCGAGGAACTCCGCGAGCGAGCAGAGAAAGATCTGTTGACGATGTTGTCGAACCGGTCTGCGATCAGGTCGGCGCTGGACAGAGAAATCGCCCGCTGCCATCGTGATCACCGCACCGTAGGCGTCATTCTGCTGGACATCGACCATTTCAAGCGGATCAATGACACGTACGGCCATTTCGCCGGAGACGCCGTGCTGCGGGAAACGGCGGCGCGTCTTCGCTCAAATACCAGGCCGTATGACCAGGTCGGGCGTTACGGCGGCGAAGAATTTCTGGTTGTTCTGCCCAACTGCGATCTGGAGCAGGCTCACCAGCAGGCTGAACGCATGCGGATGAAGCTTCACGAATCTCCCATGATCGTGGACGGAGTCGAGCTTTCTGTTTCGGCGAGTTTCGGCGTCACGGTCTCGGATGGTTCTGAGCGTCACTCCGACCTCTTTGTGCGGGTTGCCGATGAAGCGCTGTACAAAGCGAAAGGGCTCGGCCGGAACTGCGTTTCGAGGCTCACGGTAGGCGAATCTTCGCACCGGGAACTGTAGCACTCAATTGCTATACTCGCAATTGCTGCGCCCGTAGCTCAGTTGGATAGAGCGTCTGGCTACGAACCAGAAGGTCGGGTGTTCGAATCACTCCGGGCGCACCAATTCTAAGCTCGACTGGATCGACTTAGATCCCAAGGCTCTACGCACTTCATGAGGCAACCCTGCCTCTGACTGACCCCAAGAACACAGTACCTTAACGCGCAATCGGTAGTTCTGGAAATTCTAAAACCCTAGGCTTGGCGTTGTCAGACTCCATTTTGGTGTGTGAAAGCCGCTGGGCCGTGAGGCGATGATGATGCCCGCGAATGAGGGAGACCAAGTGCGCAGTTCTTGGCTCCATTGCTGCCGAAAGCTGCGGCCGTAGGCCCAGCACGCTCAGTTGTATGTTTCCAGTTCGAGCACACAGCCTCGCATTCCCCAGCTTTTCACGCTGCGGGGTGCACCACCAGCCCGTTCAATAATTATGAATCGAAATGGACTAAAATTGGGCCGAGCAGATAGGCGGTAAAGCAGCCGATCGAATACAGCGCCGCCGAGCACCAGAGGATCACGCGGCTAAAGCGGCTCGCCGTTTGGCAAGCTGCGGGGTCCTTCGGGTCACACGCCCCGCTGTTTCGCCTGAAGCCTGGGAGCTACCCGGTACACATACACAAAATTCCCGACGATCAGAACGCCTGCAGTGAGAAACACCCAATGCTTATGGCGGGACATCGTCACCAGCCAAGGAGCCTGCGAGAGTACCGAGGCCACGGTTGCCCCAAGCCCGAACAGCACGAACAAGGAAGGCAGAGCGCAGCACAGTAGCGTGCTGAGCGATGTAAACAGCGAAACATAGCTAAGCGCCGCGCTGCGAATGCGCGGCGGGGCTGTGGATACAGTAGATTGCATTTGTTTTCCTTACTTCACTTCCCTGACTTGCAGCGGGGTTGCCGCCTTCAAATCCTTTCCCGGCACCATGACCCCTTGCACGATGACGCTCTGGCCGAGTTTCTTGGAAACATCGCTATATGCGCCCGGATTCTTCGGGTCGGGAGCGAGCATCAACGTGTCTTTAGTGCCTGTCACTTTCAACTGCATATGGCCCTGCGCCTGTGCCAATTCGCCACGAATGGAAACCGCCGTTGCTTTCGGCGTATAGCCCTTTTCGTGGAGCAATTGCCAGAATTGCGGGACCGATACGGTATTCCCCGGCTTGAGCTTTACGGTTGCGAGCCCCTTGTTTAAGCTCACTTCCACCGATTCCACTCCCGGCACTTTCTTCAATGCCACGTCGACCACGTGGGCGCAGGTCATTCAATCCATGCCGAAGATGGACAAGTCCGCTTGCAGCACTTCGGCCTGTCCCGGAAGGACAGCCAGCAGTGATGCAGAGCGAGCAATGAAAGTCGTTTTCGCATCATCAATTCCTTTCAAAAGAAGTAGGCAAAGTTGACCGTGAAACGGTAGCGCTCCTTCGGAAAGAGCGGCCCGACATCGCGGTAAACAGGAAACTGCATTCCGGCTTCAATGCCGATGGCGCGGTACACACCAAGGACGCTGGGCCCGAGTAAGATTTGCTGCGCCTGGCTCCCCGGCAACTCCGCGCCCAGTCGTTCGAATCTGGCCCGCTCGCTCTCCGGTCATCTCCCCGAAAATGCGCCAGTCCCAGCGGGGGTAATCGGTGCGCCAAGAGAGAGGGCGATAGCCGTAAACACTGGTGTAAGTCAGCAGGTCGGGGCGGCGGTCGCCATTCGATCCCGCATAGCGTTGATACGTGGCCCCAACCCAGACGTAGTGGCTGCGCGACGCAAGGCCGGTGACGCCGCCGACGAGATAGCCAGGCCCGCTATGCAAGCCGCGATACATGCCCGTTTCGGCCTGCGGGCCGGGAGCCAGAATACCAGCCACAGCGCTGCTTTCCACGCGCTTGCCCGCATAGTCCTTTTTCTGGAATCGCCACCACGCCAACCCACTGAAGTCACTGCTTATAGGCGTGTTGGTAGTGACCGACGAGCGCGGGAAAGGGTCAGGCTGAAAAACGACTGGCCCTGACACAGACAGCTTTAGATTCTGCGTGATGCCATAACTGAGCAGGGCTTCGAGATTCGACGCCGTGCCGCTTCGACCATTAACGGCAAGGTCGAAGCTCCACCCGCCTTTGGGATTGGTCGGGGTGGCAAGCCCGAACACCGGCCCATGGTCGGCACCACGTACAAGCGTGGCCGTGAGCATAGCTGTCAAAGCTAGCGCCGGCGAACGCGGACAGCGTTGCATAAGTTCTCCTTTCTTTCATTGCCTGCGATGGGCCGCAGGCGTGCAGACGCAGGCATGCTTTCAGCAACTCCCAAGTCGCGAGAAAGGAAAACTAGATCAGGAATGTAGAGTGAAGAGCTTGCAGGTCGGGCGGCGAAGGCTCGATTACATGCAGACAGGACGGACGCGTGAACGGCTCAGCGATGCGCGGCAGAAAGTCCAGTCGATGAGCAGCGACTACGGGCAGGTCTGCGTGAAGATCGACGGATTTTTGGTGCTCGAAAGCAATCTGCTTGCATTCGCGTGAGCTTTGACGCTCTTGCGATTTCTTCGTCTTGCATTGGCCATTTGCGCTGCAGCAGCTTTTGACGCTCGGCCACATGAAAAACTGTTCGCACGAGATGCAGCCACCCCACACAAGGGTTGTCAACAGCAGCAACGAAAGAAGCCAA
This sequence comes from uncultured Acidobacteriaceae bacterium, assembly GCA_963744795.1. GTDB lineage: Bacteria > Acidobacteriota > Terriglobia > Bryobacterales > Bryobacteraceae > Bog-105. Next base: position 205,113 of record CAVUVF010000013.1, on the reverse strand, counting down.
CTGGCTAAGGCTCGGTACACGTCCTCTTTCCCAAGTTAGCAGTTCTCTCCGTAGGGATTGCATGCATGCTCCATGCGATGCGAGCCGATACCGTCTCAGCCCAGTCGAGACGTCCTGCAGCAATTGAGGTCTGCCCAATAACCCGTCAGGCGAACACCGAGTCCGCTATCGCGAAGATCTTCGACAGCTTGGGAACGCTAGGTTCCGCGCAAGCCTTGCGACAGTTCTGCCACTTCAGCGGAACGAACGCGCCAGGATCACACGACCGCTTCCGCTAGTCGACCCGCTTGGCCTTCGCTCGTGGGGACTTCGGCTTGCTCTTAGCTTCGAGGTTGAGCGCCACCGCCGCGCGGATCAGATCCTTTAAGCCCGCTTCGTTGATCTTCTCGCCTTCGCGGATGTCGATGGCGCGCCTGACGTTTCCGTCGAGGCTGGAATTGAATAGACCTGCAGGATCATTCAACGCGGCTCCCTTGGCAAAGGTCATTTTCACAACGCTCTTGTACGTCTCTCCCGTGCAAACAATGCCGCCGTGAGACCAGGTGGGAGTCCCCATCCACTTCCACTCTTCGACGATCTCAGGGTCTGCCTCGTGCACGATTTCGCGCACTTTCGCGAGCGTCCTCCCACGCCAGTCCCCCAGTTCCTTGATCTTCTGGTCGATCAATGTAGAGGCAGATTCCGCCGTGACGGGCTTTTTCATGCCAGCTCCAACTCTCCCATCTATCTCATTACGTCTTGAACGGCCGGAGCGTGCCTGCCGGCCCGGCGGAACTCGCGCCAGAAGAAGTACGAAAGCGCCCACAGCACGCCGGTCCCCGCCGCCCAGCCCCAGGCCTCCGGGCCATCGCCCACCGATACATGGGCGATAAGCGCCGACGACGAGGATGATGGCAAACCCGGCGTAAGCCCACTCCTTGAGCCGGGCCGGCACTGGCACAAGCAATAACACGACGCCGAGGAACTTAGCCCACGAGAGTTCCACGCGGAAGTAGGCCGGAAAGCCGAGGTGCGTGAACGCCTCCGCCACCTGCGGCACGCGCAACTGCGCATATGCGGTGAAGCTCATCTGAAGGCAGAAGAGCCCCGTGACGATCCAATAGGCAATAGTCCTGGCTCTGGAAGTACCGCCTCCGGCGACGAGGGCCGGCTTCTGCAGGGTCGATTCCATGGATTTCTTCCTCCTAGCCCTTTACCGGTTCGGAGCGTTGGCGGCCGACGCGGGAGCCTCAACGCCGAACTGCTTTGCATACTCCGCGTTCAATCGCTGCCACCCTTTGAACTTCATCACCTCAAGGCCGGCTATGCGGCCGATGGGAGTTTCCGCAAGAAGCCGCTCCAGAACGTCGAAGCAGATATGCCACCCGGCAGCACCCATCGAGATGAAGCGGCGATCAATGTTGGTCCACAGCGTCAGGCGCGTGCCGCCAGCGAGCGCGTTCGAGTTCCCACCTCATATCGTTGCCACCCCAGTTGTACTCAAGCATCTTCGGAGCCTCGGCTCGCGTCACCGTGGTTTCGGAAACATGCGGCGCGGGGGCTCCGACCAGTCGTGAGCTTCACCGTGTTCCAACCTTACCCAGGCTCCCATCGGCGTCGAAGGGAGCCCACTCGCGCAGATGCGCCGGGTCGGTAAGCGCCTCCCAGACTTTTTCCGGCGAGTGGCGCAATTCCCGTACGAGAATGAGCGTCCACTTCTCTCCGTCCTTACGTACCTGCGCCCCGCTGGCGGGACCCGGTACATACTGCTCACGGTCGGCCATCTACTTTCTCCCCCTGTTTCTTTTTCGTTCGTGTGGATTGATCCATGCGGTCCAGGTGGCGTTCGAGAGCATCCACGTGAGCGGACCAGAAGCGACGGAACGGCGCCAGCCAGGCATCCACCTCTTGAAGTGGTTCAGGTTTCAGACGGTAGAGACGTCGCTGTGCGTCCACCGTCGATTCCACAAAACCGGCCTCGCGCAGCACTCGGAGGTGCTTTGAGACGGTTGGCTGCGGCATCCGAAGTTGACGCTCGATATCGCCAACGGACTGTTGCGACGAAACGAGGAGACCCAATATCGCGCGGCGGTTCGGCTCCGCAATGACTTCGAACACAGATTCCACTTACTTTATATACCCGTTACAGCATATGACTGTCAAGGAATATATACTCTGCACGACGGCAAAGTTTTAGTCGGCTAGCTGGAGGTGTTCCGGATTACCCCGGAACGCGGTTCGGCGCCTTCGGAAACGGACGTTTCGCTTGTGCGGATCGCAGTTTGCGGGGCAGGTCACCCGCGTGCTTATGCCGGCAGTTGCCTCAAAATGATGATCGTGGCAGTTGCGATAAAAGCAAAGAGCGCAACCACCAGTGCGCATTCGATAAGATTCTGACCATCCTCGCGTCCGCGGGAATTCGTAATCATGGGTGTTGATTTCCTTCGAGGATTTCAGAATTGACTAAATAGAAAGGCTTAGCAATTCCTTACACCGTTTGCGCGGTACCGGGCATCAGTGAATTCCTTACCGCGATGGGATTTTCTCGCTACTTCCTGCCTCTTGCAATGAAGTAGACGCCCGCTGGCGTTCAAGCTTGACTTCAAGGGAGCACACCTGTACAGTGCCGCCCCAGAACACGTTCTTCAGGTCCGCATTCTTGCCATCAGGTACAAGCCTGCCAGCAGAAATATCGCATCCGGAGACCATGCAGCCATCGCCGGTGGCAATTGGTTCAGATCGCCGATCTGCTCGAAGACGGTGTTGACGCTCCAGTAAGCGATGGCAATCCCGAAGCTGATCCCAACGCCCGCCATCGTACCCTTGTTGCCGGCGAGGAACGCAAAAGGAATGCTCAGAACCGCCATCACGAATGCAAAGAGAGGTACAGCGAACTTCTTGTAGTACTGAACGCGCAGCGGCGTGGTCTCGAGTCCGCTTGCCTTTAGTTCATTGATGTATTGGCCGAGTTCCTTGAAGTTCATCTCCTTGTACTCTTTCTCTTCCTTCGAGAACCAGGAGGGAGGTTCGGTCAATTGTGGGAACGAGGCGGTCTGGCCGAAGAACTGCCGGTAATTATCAAAGGTACGGCCCGCTTCTTTACTCATCCCGTTCTGAAAAGTCCAGGTACCGGCAGTCGAGTTCCACGTGGCTCGTTGTGCAGAGACCTGGTTGAGCAGTTGAAAATTGTGTGGATTGAGCTCGTACACGTTGACGCGGGACATCACCGCGCTTTTCGGGTCAAGGAAGTGGAAGTTGTATATGCGCGAGCCTTGCCCGTACACCCACTGCCGATCCGAACGAAGATACGTGGCAACCGGCTTCTTTTTGATTTCCGCCCGCAGCCGTTCCTGACGGCGATTTGCTTCCGGGATGTAGTAGTGATCGAAGGCGAAGAGCGTCGCGCTGATAGCTAAGCTCACGACGAGGACCGGCGCGGCGAGACGATAAAGGCTGACGCCACCGGCCTTAAACGCCGTTACTTCGTTGTGTTTGGTAAGTATGCCGAAGCAGATCAGCGAAGAAACGAGAATTCCTATCGGCGTGACATCGTAAATCAATTTCGGCGCGAGATGGAAGAGGTAATCGAGCATGGTGGACATCTCGATGTCGTTTTTAACCATGTCGCCCAGAAGCTCGAAAAACGTGAACACCTCAATCAGAGCAAGCAAGGACGTCAGCAGCACGCCAAAGTAGAACAGGAAGCTGTTCACGACATACGCATCAATCAACAGAGGCCTGAACGGGAAGGAACGATACTTCTTTGGACCTCTTGCCGCATTGGTGCGAGCCCGTGGCGTGCGCTTGCGGAGAATCAGCGGCATCACGACACCGCGTATCCAGCGGAAGACATCCGTGTCGCCCGGCTTCTCCAGCCGTGACAACAGCACGATGCTCACGATTGCGAAGACCGCATCGGGCGTCCATACCGCCACCGGAACAGGCAAACTACCCTTCCGCGCTAATCCGATCAGGGTGATGAAGCTGAGGTAATAGATGAAGGCAATCAGCACGGTAATGACGAACGCGCCTGATCGACCGCCCTTTCGCGACGAGATACCCAGGGGCACGCCAACAAGTCCAAGAAGGATACAGGCAAGCGGAAGCGCAAACCTTTGATGAAGTTCGATCGCAGCGTCGACGTACTCTTCGTGGGACAACGCCTTTGCGGACCGGTAAACGCGCTTGTAAAGCGGGCCCGTGTCCATCTCCTGCACGGTCTTATTGAGCTGCAATTCTTCCTGCTTCTGTGCCTGAAGAACCTCGAGTTGCGTCGGGGCAGCCGTTGTGATGACCTTGCCATCTTTGTCGGTTTCACTGCTGCGGACGTCTCGCATATCGAGGATGATGCGGTTGTTTGCGGCATCGGCGTGCGGAATCGCCTCGCGCGCAACGATGATCCTTGGACCTTCGCCGCGATTCTTTCCCTGTTGTTGCAGTTCCCCGGGCGACGTCGTATCGGCTATGAATACTTTGTGCCAGGTCACTTGTTTGCCTGTCGCCGTCACGTCGTCTACGTAAAGGACTGTGTTTGGAAACTGCTCGTTGAAGATGCGGGATTCGATCTCACCGGTGAGTTGTGCAGCGGCGAAATTACGTGCCACTTTCGTTTCGAGGTGGAGGCACAAGGGCGTGAGCCAAAGAGATGCAATCGCCGTCAACGCGAACGCGAAAAACGAGAACAGGAGCACGGGCCGAACGATAGTAGCGCTCGACACGCCCGCCGCCCGCATAGCTATGACTTCGTTATCTGCGGACATTCTGCTCAGCCCGACAAGGATGCCGACCAGCACGCCCAACGGAAGAGCAAACGGCACCGTCGCCGGCAGCGCATAGAGCAACAGCTTCCCGATCACGCCGGGCGGTGCGGCTACGCGAACCAGCAGAACCGACAGATGTTCGATGGTTCGCAGGAACAGAACGAACACGAAGAGCAGCGTGCCCAGTGTCGCGCTCGCAAATACTTCGCGAAAGATCGCCCTGCTCAGAATCCGCATGCGGTCTTACTGCGCAACGAGGGTCGGCGGAGGCACGGTTGGCAGCCGTCCGCCTTCGTTCTCGGCCGGATTCAAATCAACGCTGTCGAACAACATGGAGGGCGCGATTACGGAGGAACTCGTGGCATCGGAACCCGCATCCGCCAGATTCAGGCTTGATCCATTGTTGACGTAATTCAACACGTACCGCCGACTTGAAACGGCTGCGATGTCACGTAGATCTTTGGCGCTAAATTCCCCGAATCGCAAGCCGCGAATCAGTTCTTCCCGTCCGTCCGGGTACACCTTGTAAGCAAGCAAAGGCGCGTTCAGCGTTCTGCTAAACCCGCTCTTCTGCATCTGCCGGGCGAAGGCTTGCAAATCCTGGAAGTTAGAGGTAGAGGGGAAATCCAGACGACGCACAATCACTCCGTACTTCAAACCGGCTGACTTCACCTTGTCGATCAACCGTTGTCTTAACTGATCGTCCGGAACACCGCCCTGGGCGTCGACGAAGAGATTGCCAATCACCGCCTCTTCACCGCCAAACCGGCCTGGCAAGCGGCCGTGACCATTGGAACCGTTGAATTTTCGGACCGGTTGCCGGCTCAATAGAAACCCCTTCAAAACACCTTTATCGACGAGCACCAGACGCCCGACGGGTACGCCTTCGTCATCAACGCGATATTGTCCGGCGAGAGTTGCGCCTTCAGATTGTTCTTGCGTCGGATCGTCAACAATGGTCAGCCACTCGGGCACAACTTTCGCGCCGAGCCGCGTGGCCCAGACGCTATCGATCATCTGGGTCGCCGGACTGTTGGAGCCGGGAGGGGCCAGCGGTTTGCGAGGGAGACGGAGGGCGTCGGTCAAGACCTGGGCGAGCATCTGAGCCGCCGCTTCACCCTCAAAAAGAACCGGGCCTGCGTATTCCTCTCCTTTGGGCGCCTTCAACAAAAGGTCCGTTTCGTCGGCTGTTTTGCGAGCAATCGCTTGCAGGGCTTCGGGGTCGGGAAGTTGAGAAGGAACTAATCCCGTCAAGAATTGGTGATTCCAGATTCGAGTACCGTCGGGAGCAAGTGCGCTCGCCGTAATACTGATATCCGAAAGCTGCTGCGGAACACGCAAGGTAGTCCCTTCGGTATTGACCAGTCGATATGTGGAGGAAATACTTCTAAACCGAACCTGAGAAGCGGTTATCGATTCGTGCGCCGCGAATACAGCCGAGAGTTTCCGGATAACATCCTGCCAAAGCCGTCCGTCAACTTTGGCTGTAGGTGTGGGCTCGACCATTTGTACTGGAGACGCTGTCGCAAAATCGGGGGTCTTGTCCGGATCCGCAATCTCCCGCAGAGCTGTACGCTTCCGGCTGATCTGGTCTGCGGCGTTTTTGTAGAGCGAGTCAGTCGCAAGCCAAAGAATGGAGCGCATTGCTCCGTAGTTGTCGTCGAGCGGGAACAGACCGAAGCTGGCAGTTCCAGAGTAAACCGAATTAGTGTTGTCGAAATCATAGCCGCCAACCCGGATCTCGATCCTTGGTTGGCGAACATGCGCCGTCGTTGAGCCGAGCAATCCGCCCAGACTTGCCGTTGCCGTGAACTCCTCGGTATCGCTGGTCGTGTACTGAATGAAGTAGGGCTTGTCGAGATTGCTAAGCGAGAGCGTCTTCGAGCGCGCTAATTCGTCCTGCATCGCGCGAATTTGCGCGTCGGAAGATAATTGCTTGGGAACATCGGCCGCATAGACTGAGCCAGGCGGAAAGCGCCGTCAGGCCGATCGGGAGCAAGTGGCTCAACTTCACTTCCCTTCTCCCGGCGGCGGAAGAAGCGGTAGCTTCCGCTGTATGTTCTGCTTCTTCTGCGTTTCTATTTCGGAGACAAGGATGGCAGGCGAAACCGCTGAAACCGGGACACTGCCCGACTCGGCCCCGCAAAAACCATTGAAAACCTCCGGGTGATCTGACGTTGCTACGATCTTCTGAAAACTTGAAAGCGGCGTTCCGACAATGTCTACACCGCGGATCAGTTCATCGGGGCGACCGTCCGGGAAGACGCGGTAGACCACCAGTGGAACGACCGTGAACGCCTGCAGGCCCTGACGCCCGGTGGTCGTGTAACCGCTTGAAACCTCTTCGAAGTACAGGCCGTAGGGCTTATTCTGTCGCTTGATCTCTCTGATCAATTCGGCCCGGAGAGCCGTTTGGCTGAGTTGCTTTGAAGACTGAACAATCAGGTTCGACTGCCTGGACACGACTTCCCGACCCGCTTGGCGGCGTCCATGCCCGTTCGATTGCACGAACTGGCCAACCGGCGAACGGGAAAGGAGAAAGGTCTTGAGTACGCCGTCTTCGACAACCTTGACAGGACGAGCTCGTACACCTTCATCATCGAAATCGTAGTATCCGATCAGGTCTGCTCCGTTATAATTCCGGCGCGTGGGATCAAACTCGACGCTGATGAAGGTGGGTAGGACTTCCTGTCCCAGCATGCGGGTGAACGTCTGCCCTTCCGAAACATCCTTTTGCCGATGACCTTCGATCCGATGCCCAAAGATCTCGTGAAAGAAAACTGCCGAGGCTTTTCCGGAAAGAATTGCGGGGCAAACGATCGGTTCAGCAGGCGGAGCTTGAACGAGCGAATCCACTCGAGTGGCTACGCGCTCGATGCGCGCCTGAATCGCGTCGTCTTTCGGGAAGCGCGCCGGGTCAGCGGCCTCAATCGAATCGAATGCCTGAACATCCATGCCGTCAGGCGCAATACCGACGCCGTTCACCTCGATGCGAAACAGATTATTTCCTCCCTCGAGGGCAGAACCTTCGGTATCCACGATTGTTCGGACCTCGCGGCGAGCGGAGAAGTTCACATTCGAACCGAGGACACCGGGATGAGATCTGAACTTCGCCGACCATCCGCGTACTTTGTTGGCCCACGCATTCGAGTCATAACTGACAGCTTCCGGCAGGCTGGCAAACTTCTCGGGAGACTCGGTTGAGAAATCGGCGTTCTTCTCCTTCTCCTCAGCGATCAGTTGCTGATCTGTGGTTACCTGCGAGAAACGGCGTGCCGCCGCGCGGTAGACACGATCGGTTTCGGACCACAGCGCGCGCCTGATCTCGTTCGAATTGTCGTCCAGGCTGAGAACTGTGGGCGACGTAAACCGAACAGGCAAACCTTTATACGGATGGTAATTATCGAAGGCTGGCGTGCCCAGGCGAACAGTTGTGTCGACAGTCCGCCAATGATTTGTTGAGTGCTGCAGAAGTGCGCCCATAGTGGCGGAGGCGGAGTCGTTCTGCTCTTCGGTCACCTCGTACGCCATGTAGTAGGGTGGCAGGATCGGCTTTGGAGCGTAACGCCGAGAATTCGCGGTTCAACTCATCGTTGAGGATACCGATCAGCGGTGCCATTGCGCCGTCCGAAGGGTACACGGAAAAAGGGATGGAGAGCAGCAGGGCAAGCGCGAAAGCAAAAGCCTTCCGCCGTCGAGGCCAAGTTGGGACAGAAAAGGCCTCACCCGTTAATCGCCGGACTGTCAGGGACAAATTTCAGAATATCAACGCCCAGGCCACTAGCCGGACGAGGGCTGTTCGGCAACTTTTTTGAACGGCATCCTCGACGGAAGGCATCTCCATCGGGGATGAGTTCACGGATTGGGTTTCCTGTTTCGGTGCTGGGGGCGCCTGGCATCAAGAGCAACGATACCCGCAGGTGGCAATCCAACCCACACCTTAAAACCTCACTTGAGTACCTGCATCAGGTCTTCGATTATCTCGACGCCAACAGCATCTCCATGTACCGGATGTCCTCCGATCTGGCGCCATACGCCACTCATCCGGATCTGCCGCAGTTTCACGATCAGGTGCGTGAAAGCCGCAAAGAGCTGCGAGCGCTCGGACGACGCGCTGTTGATCTCGATTTACGGCTCTCGTTCCATCCGTCCCAGTTCATCGTTCTCAACAGCCCAGACGAATCGCTCCGGAAGAAGAGCATCTGGGATTTGCGGGTTCAGGCGGAAATTCTGGACCGCATGGAACAAGGGCCGGAGGCAGTTCTCGTCATTCACGCCGGCGGTTCATACGGCGATAAGCCAAGTGGAATCGACCGTTGGTGCGCAACTTGGGACCGTCTCCCTGCCGAGGTCTCGCGACGCTTAGTGTTGGAACACGATGACCTGCGGTACAGCGCAGCCGATGTTCTCGAGATCCACAAACGCACCGGTGTACGCCTCATCTTTGACCTCCAGCACTTCTGGTGCCTGAATCCGGAGCGGCTGGACCTGCGAGACACGCTCGCTCGTTTCCTCGGCACCTGGCCGTCAGGCGTTCGCCCCAAGCTGCACTTCTCCTCTCCACGTACCCAGATGCGAGAAGCAAAGCGGAAGAATCCCAAAACGGGGAGGAAAAAGAGCGTTCTGCTACCTCCTGTCTGGACAGGTCACGCGGACTTTATCCATCCGTTCGAATTCATCAGCTTCTGGCGAATGGTAGGGCCACTCGAGGTCGATGTCATGCTCGAGGCGAAAGCGAAAGATCTGGCTCTGCTTCGGCTTCGGAACGATCTTGCCCGCTACGGCGACGAATCTGTAGCTGCGCTATTTGGCGTGGAGACCCTCGCGAATGCCAAGGACGCCGAGGAACCCGAAATCGAGATCGATCCGGCAGAACTTGAGAGCGCGTAAGCTGTCAAGATGGAACACACCTTCGATACGCCGTCCACCGTGTTGTTCGGAGCTGGCGCGCGGTTCCGCCTTCCGGAAGAGCTGAACCAACTAGGCGTCAGGCGCGTATTGCTGGTGACCGATGGCTATCTGGTGAAGACAGGCCTGATTGACACCTTTGAGACTCAGCTCCGGAACGAAGGGATCGAGTCAACCGTCTTCGCTGACGTTCAGCCGGATCCAACAGATAGCAATGTCATAGCAGGCCTGGAGGTGTTGCGAGCGTTCGGAGGCCGAAGCGGCCGTAGCCGTCGGCGGTGGCAGCGTAATCGATGCCGCCAAGATCATTGCGATCGCAGTGCAAAATCCCGGCCCGCTCTCGGCGTTTCAGGGTTACCACCGGATACCGAAACCCGGCATTCCTTTGGTCGTCATTCCCACGACTGCTGGAACGGGCAGCGAAGCGACGAAAGCGGCTGTTATCACTGACACGGAACGGCAAGTCAAAATGATGATTTTGGATCGCAAGATCATGCCTCGGACTTCCATCGTCGACTATGAATTGAGTCTGACCATGCCGCCGTCTCTAACTGCCCATGTGGGGATCGACACGCTCGTTCATGCGATCGAGGCGTTCGTATCCAAGAAGGCCTTCGGCATGACTGACACCTTGGCTCTGTCGTGTATCCGGCTCACGTCTCGCTACCTGCCCGTGGCTTACAGCGAAGGTGGAGATCGGACGGCGCGCGAGGCGATGGCGCTCGCCGCCTGCCAGGGCGGAATGGCATTCACGAACAGCAGCGTGTGTCTCGTGCACGGAATGAGCCGTCCGATTGGTGCGGTCTTCCATCTCCCGCACGGGCTTTCGAATGCGGTCCTGCTTCCGGCCGTCACACGATTCTCGGTCCGCGGTGCAACGGCACGGTACGCGCGCATCGCACGTGAAATGGGTTTCGGTTCAGAGAACGCATCGGACGATGCGGCTTGTGAGGCACTCGTTGCGGGTCTTGAACAATTCAATGCGCAACTCGGAGTGTCCAGATTGCGCGATTACGTCGGGAAGTCTGAAGGCGGAATTCGAAACACATTTGCGGAAGATGGCTGAGGACGCGCTCGCATCCGGCAGCCCGCAGAACAATCCCGTCGTGCCCACTGCCGACGAGATTGTCCAGCTTTACAGGCACGCCTGGTAAGCACGCGTCCGCACCCGCACAGACGATTTACCTATCGTTGGCCGGGCTCGTTGAGGTTGAACATCCAGTTGATGCCGAACTGATCGGTCAGCATCCCAAAATTTGCAGCCCAAAATGTTTTCTGTAACGGCATTGTTACCTTGCCGTTCTCTCCAAACGCAGTAAATAGCTGCTCAATTTCTTCGGCCGTATCGCAATCAATCGAGATAGAAAAATTATTCCCTTGCGTGAAAGGCATGCCAGGCATATTGTCTGAAGCCATAATCACGCCCTTCCCCTTAGTTAACCGCGCGTGCATGATGCGATCTTTCGTATCCGGCGGCATGGGCGTTGGCGCGTCGGCGAACGGAAAGATGTCCATTTCGGCGCCCAGGCACTTCTTGTAAAACGTCATCGCCTCCCGGCAGTTACCATCGAACGTCAGGTACGTTGTGAAGTCTTTCATTTCTGACATAATTTCACGCATGACACCAGGTTGTCGACCCCTCTCTGCCCTATTTGTCATAACCGCTACTCTCGCCGCGCAACCTCCTCAAGGGCGTGGCATACCGATGAGCGAAGGCATGCGTCAGGGCATTCAACTCGACCTTGAAGGTAAGGGCAGTGAAGCCCGTGCCGCCTTCCAGAAGGAGATTGACATTGCCGGTACACCCGCTTCGAAAGCCAATGCCCAGCGTGCCATGGCCATGTCATGGGCCTTCGACGGCAACTGCAAGAAAACCGCGGAATACGAAGAACTTGTGATTGAGTACTGGAAGACCCAGGAAACCGCGGTTCCGGCTAACGCGTTCTATCAGGAAGGCGAAATAGCAGATGAGGCAGCTCGGGTTTGCCTCGACAATGGTGATCTCGATACCGCCCGGCAGCTCTATAAAAGGGGACACGACCTCGGTCTGAGAGAGCCTAACGTCTCTCCCGGCCGTAAAGACCTTTGGGAATACCGCTGGGAACACGCCGAAGCGCGCCTCGCATCACGGCGCGGCAATAAGGCTGACGCAGACAAGCACATTGAGGCAGCTAAATCCATTCTTGAAGATCTGAAAGACAAAGACCCGAAGCTGTACGAAGGCCAGAAGAGCTTCCTCCCTTACCTGACCGGCTACGTCGCTCTCTACACTGGCGACACGAAGGCCGCATTGGCAGAGCTGCAATCTGCGAACGCAAACGACGCATCTATCCAGTGCCTCATAGGCATGGCCTATGAGAAATTAGGCGATCAGAATACAGCGAACGAAGCGTACGCGGAAAGCGGCGGCTGTCCGCGGGCATAATCCACCCGCAGCCTTTGCCCATGCCTTTACGCGCAAGAAACTAGCGGGCAGCTAGAAATACAGCTTCAACGCAAGCTGCAACTGCCGCGGTGTGTTCAGCAGATTTGCACTGCTCGTTAATCTGCCAAAATCCTGTGCTTGTAGGCTCGTGTTGCCCGTTCCAAACCGCACCCGGTTCAGTAAGTTGAACGCTTCCGCGCGGAATTCAAATCGAACGGATTCGTGAACCGGGAAGCTTCTGGTTACAGAAACGTTTTCGTTCAGGTTCGGAAATTCGCGGACTTTCGGGTTGTAGCGAGTGCTGTTGCCGAAGCCCATAAGATTCGTATTCCAGGCCTTGCGCCGGGAATGGCCCCGTACAAGTCGTAGATGTGCTCGTGCAGCTGGGAACAAGGAAGTTGTCCACCGACGGATCGAAGCTTCCGTTCTTCCAAGTCGGCTGCCAACCGGTGTAGGACGTGATGTAGGGCGTGCTTCGTCCCGCGGATTGATAAAGCGGCAGAATGTACTGGGAGGTGATACCGACCGGCAAACCGCTCGAATAAGTCAACACTCCATTTACGCCCCAGTTCCCGAGAATCCAGGACGCAGCACCGTGCGTCAGATACTGCCTGCCTTTTCCGAAAGGCAAATCGTAAACAAAGCCAACTTTGAAGTTGTGGGTCACGTCATATTGCCCGATCGATTTCTCGAGACGGCGATTATACTGATCCGCCGCCAGGCAGCATCCGTTTGCCTGTGCTTGTCGCCGCATTGCCCCAATAGCTGTCGGCATCGGTAATCAGCTTCGAAAACACATAGCTGGTCTGAAACGTCAGACCCGCCGAGTAACGCTTTTCGAACCGCACCATGCCCGCGTGGTACGTCGAATGTCCGCTGTGGTCGCCCTGGCCGGCGAAGGTATCGATCTGCGTGTATTGCGGGTATGGCCGCAGGGCCTGCTTCACGGTGCCTGTGAAGCCCGGGTACGGAGCAGTAATTCCGTACGAGTTCGCAAGCGGAGAACCAACGCTGCTGTTCAGCACCAGTGTGCTTTGTGCGATGCTGCCGAACTGTGTCAGCACGGACGGATTGTCCTGGTTATAGTTCAGCAGTTGCGCTTGCAAGTGCGAACCCGTGACTCCGTTATACGACGCTTCCAGAATCATGCTGGAAGTCAGTTGCCTCTGAATCGAGAAGTTGAAGTTATTCGTCTCGGGCGGGCGCGTGGTTTCAGCACCCTGCCACCAGGAGACGGAAGCTCCATTCGATACGGACGGGTTGATAAACGGAGGGGCCGTCCATGGCGGCATACCGTTACTCAGGAGAAACGTCGGCTGCAATCCGTTGTTCTGGTTGTTGAACGTTTGCGTGAGCGTAAAACCCATGTTGTGAGCCGACCCGGTAACCGCCATCAGTGGCGCAAAGGAACGTGCATAGGCTCCTCTGATAACCGTCTTTTCGTTGAGCGAGTACGCAAACCCGACATGCGGCCCGAAGGCCTTGAAGTAAGAATCGGCCAGTGTTCGCGATCCTTGACGGCCTGGCCCGGTTCCGGCGAAGATCACTGCTCCCAGTCTGCCGCCTGCTCCCGGATTCGGCGTCGTTGGCGAGAAATCGCTCCAGCGATCGTCAAGGCCGGTCGGAGGCAAATTCGTTTCCCAGCGCAGGCCGAGATTCAATACCAGCTTCTTCGAGACTTTCCAATCATCTTGTACGAAGCCGAAATAGTAAGGAAACTGCTGTCCGATGAAGCGCACCGTGTCGATCTGACCCGAGTCCGCGTAGCCCAGCAAGAACGAGGCGAACGAGTTTCCTCCGCGGTTCGCATCAGTGGAGAGCGGCACTCCGGTTTGGGTGAAATTGAAGCCCACGCAACCGGCCTCGCATTGCCGGCCGAATCCGTTGTAGTGGTTGATTTGTAATCCGCCGCCGAATTTGAGCGTGTGCGAACCCTTGATCCAGGTGTAATCGTCGTTGTACGAGTACACTGTGTTTTCCGAACCGTTGTTGGCCTGGCCGCCCCACGCCGTATACGGGTTCCCGGTACTTGAGTTGAACAACTGCACCAGGTTGTCGTTGCAATCGGGCACATTCCCGAGGCAGAATTTATCTTTCCAGTTGCCGATGTATTCCTGCGGAGGGTTGTGATTCTGACGCCAGTTGTTTCCTCCCGCGTAGAAGTGGTTAAACTTGGTCGAGCTTAGCGTCCAATCCCAACTGAATCGAACAACATCTGAGTCCTGCTGCGTATCGTTGTAGTTCGAATACAAGCCCGGCAGCGTAGCCGGTCCCTCCGCACCAGGAACCGTGGATTCACGGTCGTAGCCGTAGTAGCCCGAGATCCGATGCTTCTCGTTGAAGAGGTGATCGCCCTTGACACTCAGCTTGTTGACCGGCTGCACGTTGGAGCCATTCGCGATGATGTAGTTGTTGTTGACGTAAGCGGCCGTGCCTGGACGTGCGCCTGTATTCGGCGCCAATGCACCGCTCGCCTGGAAAACTTTGAGAGCTTGCACCGATGCCGAGTTGAACAAGCTCACGGGAACCTTATTGCCTGGAAACTGGTGTTCGTGTGACCGCTCCATTCGAGCCAGTGACCTGCGTCGTCGGATCGTAGATCGGAATCTGTGCACCTGTCGATGTGACCCAGTTGCTGAAATCGCCGTTATACATCTCGGGCGTAGGGACCGTTGCTGTTGCGTTGGTAGCGCCATTGCGGTTCCGGAATCCCTCGTAGGAGAAGAAGAAGAACGTTTTGTTGTGCCCGTTATAGAGCTTCGGGATCCATACAGGGCCGCCTACCGTCGCCCCAAAGTCGTTTTGTTTGTAGATTTGCCGCGCTCTTCCAAGCTTGTTGCTGAACCAGTCGTTCGCATCAAAGTCGTTGTTTCGAAGAAATTCGTAAGCCGAGCCGTGAAACTGATTGGTGCCGGATTTGGCGACAAAGGTCATCACACCGCCGCCGGCATGCCCGTACTCCGCCTTGAAGCCGTTGGTATCGACAGTGAACTGCGTGATTGCTTCCACCGAAGGAGCATTCGACGCAACCCAGCTCTTCTGGAGCGCTCGCGAAGTTGTGACGGTTACACCGTCGAGCGTCGCTCCATAACTCGCCGCCTGCCCGCCGCCAAGTGAAAACCCAGCGTCGCCGCCGATGTTTTTCGATTCCGGAGTTAACGCCGCGAGATCGAAAGGACTGCGCACAGCGCCGCCCACGACCAAGCGGCAATGTGTCGACGAGCTTCTGGTTGATGGTGACGGTGGTCTTGGAATCTTCAGAATTCAGTTGCACGGCGGCTGCCTGCACTTCGACCACCTGTTGAGACTGCCCGACCTGCAGACTGATATCAGCTCGCACGGAAGCTGCCGCGTCTACCGACAGACCGGTGATCTCAGCGGGCCGAAACCCCGGCTTGTCAGCTCTTACCGTGTAATTACCCACTCGGAGATCGACAACACTGAAGTCACCGGAGTCGTTCGTCTGTACTTCGACCGGCTGATTTGTCGCCGTGTTCGTGACGGTCACTTTGACCTGGGGAACCACTGCTCCCGATGTATCGCGAACCGTACCCGAGACAGTGCCCCGCTCCGATTGCGCAGATGCGAGAAAACCAAGGACGAACAACGTCGTGACACCGACAAGCGCTCTCTTCAGCGCGACCCGACAAGGGATCATACACCCACCTCACCACCGATTTGATTGAGCAGAAGAACTCGTCTCCCGCGAACGGCTACAGATAGACCCTGGAGATGTACGGCCAAACGTGGACTTAGTACATCGCGACTAGCACGGATTCTATAGTCATTCCGTGTGCGAGGTCAAGATAGTAAGTACTGAATTCGCAGAAAGAAAAAGCTTTACGGACGTTTACTGATTGATGACGCTTCCGTCAGCCCGGCGCACAACACCCCAGCCGCCGTTCAGGAGCTTTGCGTGACCCTCTCTCAGCGCCATAGGGATACTTCTCGGCAGCTTTCATGTTGATCTCGACGCCCCAGCCCGGCTTCTCATTTGCGTAAACATACCCATCCTTCACGACCGGGTAGCCCTCGAAAACTTCCTGCACCCGCTCATTGGCGAAGGTCCATTCCTGGACGCCGAAATTGGTGGACACAAGATCGAGTGTCACGTTTGCGCAGTGCCCAACCGGAGAAACATCACCGGGCCCGTGCCATGCGGTCTTCACCTGGAAGGCTTCGGCAAGTGAAGCAATCTTCCGGCAGGGTGTCAGTCCGCCTGCTTGAGACACGTGGACGCGGATGAAATCGATGACGCTGCTCTTGATCACTCCGCTCCATTCGTGCGGGCTGTTGAAGAGTTCACCCATCGCCAGAGGCGTTGAGCAGTTCGCGCGAATCTGACGGAAGTAGTCTATGTTTTCCGGCGACAGAGCATCCTCGAGGAAAAAGAGCCGAAACTGCTCCATATCCTTTGCGAACGTAACGGCAAGCCGGGGCGGCACGCGCTCATGAACATCGTGGAGCAGTTCGATTTCGCTTCCAAGTTCCTTGCGCGCGGTCTCGAAGAGCTGCAAAGTGCGCCGAACATACGGTAGAGGCTCGAAGATCTCGTCTTCCGGCGATACGTTGGGAGATTGCGAGGTGACCACCGGTGCGGCGCCATACGCTGCCATGCCCGGCACGCCCACCTGAAGCCGGACGACTTTGATCCCCTGGGCCATCAGCTTGCGCGCCTGATCGATCGTTTCCGAGATTTCACGCCCGGACGCGTGCGAGTAGATCATCGCTCCACGTCTTTGCTTTCCCCCGAGCAACTCATAGACAGGCATGCCAGCCTGCCGTCCCTTGATGTCCCAAAGCGCCTGGTCCACGCCGCTGATTGCGTTGTTCAGCACCGGCCCGTTACGCCAATAAGAGGAGTTGTACATGGCCTGCCACAGATCTTCGATGGCGTCGGTCGGACGCCCCAGCAGGAACGGCTTTAAGTACCGCTCCACTGCGGCGACGACGAGGTCCGCACGTTGCGTAAACGTGGCACAACCGTAGCCGTACAACCCGTCCTGATCTGTGTCAATCCGCACCACTGCCAGCCGGACGCCTGCGGGAGCCGTACAGATGACCGAGACATTCCTAATCTTCGGGATCGGCAGCCCCGCGCAGGTACGATGACGGGCACAATCGCGGCTGCGGCGCCCCCCAGGAAATGCCTGCGCGAAGTGGTTTTAAGTTTGTTCATCTCGTCGTTTCAGATTGTAAATCGTCATGAAAACAGCCGGTCGGCTGACTTCTCCGTATTCCAAAGCGGAGTGGGTTCGAAGTAGCCGGGCACGAGCAGGTGTTGCTTGACGACATCATCGTTCAAAGTGATTCCAAGCCCCGGCTTGTCGGGCACGGTGATGAAACCGTGATTCACGATGGGCTTCTCGACGCCCTCCACCATTGAATCCCACCAGGGCACATCGACCGAGTGATTCTCCATTGCGAGGAAGTTGCTCGTGGCCGCGATCGAATGGACGCCGGCCATACAGGCGACGGGGGTTCCTGCAAAGTGAACGGCCATGGCCACGCCATATTCCTCCGCCATGTCACCGATTCTTTTCGTTTCCAGAATGCCGCCCGAGGTTCCTGGATCGGGATGGATGATATCCACCGCGTGCGTCTCGCACAGCTTCTTAAAGCCGTCTTTCAGATAAATATCTTCTCCGGTCAGGATCGGAATGTCGACTTCACTCGAAATCTGCTTCAGCAGGTCGGTGTAGTACCAGGGAACCATGTCTTCGAGCCACGCCATATTGAACTGCGTCAGCTTTTTGCCCAGCCGGATGCAAGAGTTCACGCCGATATGGCCGAAGTGGTCGGCCGAGAGAGGCACATCCATACCGACCTGAGAACGGACCACCGAAACATACTCCGCCATCAGATCGAGGCCCTTGTCCGTGATCTCGATGCCTGTGAGCGGATGCTCCTTCCAGAAAATATCGCGCGTCGGATCCATGCCCAACGGCGTGGGTCAACGCACCGGGCACCTTTTGGATGAGATCGACTCCCAGGTCCATTTTGAGCCACGTGAAACCCTGGTCCATTCGCGCCTTCAGACGCTGGCCATAGACTTTCGGATCGTCGATTCGGTGGTGTCGCAGTAGACTCGAACCTTGTCCCGGTACTTGCCCCCGAGCATCTGATAGACAGGCACGTTGAATGCCTTCCCGGCAAGGTCCCAAAGGGCCATCTCTACGCCGCATACGCCACCGGCTTGCCGCGATTGCCCGCCGAATTGTCTGATTTTCCGGAAGATCTTTTCGACGTCGCATGGATTCTCACCGAGGATCCGGCTCTTTAGCATCAGCGCATACGTAGCACTTGCGCCATCGCGAACTTCGCCGAGGCCGTAGATGCCTTGATTGGTGTCGATGCGCACCAGCGGGCAGTTCATCGGCGCCTTGGCCACAGTCGCCACCCTCAAGTCGGTGATTTTCAGTTCCGAAGGCTTGGAGTTTGTATTCGTGTTGTGCGGAAGTGCCTCAAGCACTTCATCCGCCCAGAAGGACGAGGCCGCTAACGCGCCCGCTCCCTTTAGAAAACTTCGGCGACCTACGCCGTTCAAAGACTTACCCATACAGTACACCGCCCCTCGGGTGCGAAGCTTATCACACACGCGTTCTAGCGCCCCAGATGCTCCCGCTTATACGCTTCGTACTGGCTCTTCAGTGCCGGGATCGTGAGGGCTGGGATAGATGTCGCTCGACTTGTACTTCCCGTCTTCAACATCATCTGTGTCCATTCGTCATGCACATGAATTTCTTCCGCATTTTCGATGATTTCCTTCACGAACTGCGGCGGTATGAAGTAGATTCCTTCACTATCCCCGAACACCACATCGCCCGGCATCACGGTCGCGGCCCCAATACGGATGGGAACGTTCACGCCGGTCAACATGCAGTTCGCAATCGGGGTCGGGTGTGAGCCGCGAATGTAAACCGGCATCCCCTTCTCCGAGATGCTGCCCAGGTCGCGAACAGCCCCGTCCACGACGAATCCTTTCTGAGTGAACACGTTGATCGCCGTCGCCAGATTGTCGCCGACGTAAGTTCCCCCTTCTTCCTTGCCGTATAGATCGACCACAATGACGTCGCCGTTTTGCAGGCTGTCGATGACGCGCTGATTGGCATTCCGCTTCACACCGCCCGCGTTAGCCTTCTCTTCTGCAACCGTCTGCACGTCCTCGCGAAGCGGCATAAACTGGGCCGTCACAGCTCTGCCCACCAGTTTCTTATCGGGATGGACGTATCTGCCAGTGCCCTTCGAACTGATTCATGTAATGGTGGCGGTTGAGGATCGTCCAGACCTCCTCGGCACTGACGCCCTCCAATTTCTTGAGCAGGTCGTCGGGCACTTTCGGCCGCCCATCCGCAGACCGTTCGAATGGATTGTTCTTCGTGTAGTCGATCAGTTGTTCGCGACTGAACGTCATAACCTGCGCATTCAATCCGCGCACATGCCAGGAAGGCAAGACAGAGTAGCTGGAACCTCTTCATGTCAGCTACGCAGCATATCAAGAACGGTCAGGCCCACCACGTTTCGCCAGGAGCAAGATGCGCCTTTGCCACGTCCGGGTTAAGCTCGACGCCGAATCCAGGCTTGTCCTGTATCGTCAGATAGCCGCCCTCCCAGATAGGTCCTTCGTGAATGACCAGATCTGGCCACCAGTCGATGTAGTTCGCCAGTTCGTGTACCCGGAAATTTCTCATCGCTGCGGCTGCATGAGCAGACGCTATGGTTCCGACCGGGCTCGCTGGATTATGGGCTGCAGTCCAGATGCCATAGCTCGCGGCGAAGTCTGAGATTCGCTTCGATTCGAGCAATCCACCCGATTTCGGAATGTCGATGTGGACGCCGTCCGTACCCTGGAGCTCGATGAGCTTCTGGAACCCGGCAAGCCCGTATAGGTTTTCACCTGTGAGGACCGGAACAGGAGAGCGCTGGCGGACCGTTGCCATCGCCTCGGGATTCTCAGGCGGAACAGGATCTTCGATCCACATCGGGTGCACATGTTCAAGTGCTTGCGCCAACTCAATCGCGTCACGCACGTCGTAGTGCCAGTGAAGATCGATTCCGAACTCGCCCTCGGGGCCAAGCTCTTCCCGAACAATCTCCATGTACTTGACAATGTGATCGATATCCGAGCGCTTCAGGTTGCGCAGATAGCGATCGTGGCCCGGTTGCTCGTATCTTCGGATCGAGCATGCGGGGGATCGCGTCGCCCTGGAACTTAAAAGCGGTCCAGCCCCAGCGCTCCGCACGCGTGTCTCGCACCAGTTTGCGCCAGGATTGCGGATCTTCGGGTCGCTCTTTCGGAATCTGTGTAGTGCGATAGAAACGCACCCGATCGCGGAATTTGCCGCCCAGCAGATTGCACGCCGGAGTATTCAGTATTCGGCCCGCCAGATCCCACAAAGCGATCTCGATCCCGCTCGCAGCGGATACCGTCGCGCCGCCGATCGCACCTGCCCCGGCGCTCTCCATGAGCATTTTCGTGTAGAGCTTGTCGACGTTCAGCGGATCTTCGCCCAAGAGGATGCCCTTCATCTTGTTCACGACCAGGTCCTTGACGCCCCATCCCCAATAGGCTTCGCCCAAGCCCGTAAACCCCGGCGTCCGTTTCGATTCGGATCAGATTCCAATCCCATGTACCGCGGACGATCATGCACTTCACGTCGGTGATCTTGATCTTGCGTCGCAGATTTGCCGCTTGCGCTTCATACGGCGATGGAAACAGCGGAGACGATGCACGTCAGACCGGCGGCGAACATGCCGGCGGACTTGAGAACAGCGCGGCGAGATATTTGTTTCATGAGCTGAGCTCCCGAGGAGTAATCTTACATAGAAACGAATCGAGGTGATGTTTCACAGGCCTCACCTGGAGTCACAGCTATGAGAAAAAAAATCAGTCTATCGGCAGTAATCGTTGCCATTGTTTGTCTGAAAGTTATTCCGGATCGCTTGAAAGGTGATGCGGCGCCAGACGATCTGGTCGGAGGCTTCCGCCAGGTAGAGGTCGCTTCCGTGGCGGACGCAATCGAGCAACTCTACGGCAAGAAGATGTACATGACCCACGACATGCGGCCGCTTGCCACGGCCAAGTTCGCCGGCCCCGCCACAACCGTTCGCCTGACAAAGGGAGAACACCAGGAAGGCTCAAAAGCGCTGCAGGGCATGATGGATGCGATCGACGAAGCACCGGCGGGCTCGGTTTATGTCATGTCGCTCGAAGACGGCCTTGATTACGCCGGCCTGGGAGGACTGATGAGCACTGCCATGAAGTATCGCGGGCTTGCCGGAGCCGTAGTGGACGGCGGCAGTTCGTGATACCCCGCAGATTTCCAAGCTGCAGTTTCCGGTCTTCAGCCGGGGCGTCGTTCCCTCCACCACCGTGAACCACTTCCGCGTTACGGGCAAAAATGTGCCGGTCGTATGCGCGGGTGTTCCCGTTCGGCCGACCGACATTATCGTTGCCGACATGGATGGCGTGGTTGTGGTGCCCCACGAAAACGCACGGGAAATCTTGAACAAAGCACAGCAACTCGACCAGACGGAGCACAGTATGTATCCCTTCATCGAGAAGTACAAGTCCATCCGCGAGGCTGTCGCGAAATTCGGGCGATTGTAGTCGTGTCTCGTGTGCGCTAAGCGCGTAATATCCGCGAGATCAGAAAACCTGGGGTGTGTCTATGGTTCTGGAGACCTGAAATGAAGGCAGTCCTACTACACGGTTATGGCGGCGTCGATCAACTCTCATATGAGGACGTGGAAACACCGGAGCCGCAAGCCCGGTGAAGTGCTGGTGAAGGTTGCAGCCACCAGCGTCAACCCGATCGACTGGAAACTTCGCAGCGGGGCTGCGAAGCATCTGATGCAGCTCACGTTTCCCGCCATCTTGGGGCGTGACGTCGCCGGGACTGTCGCCAAAGTAGGCTCGAATGTCCGCAACCCCGAGCCCGGTCAAAGAGTGATGGGTCTGACGAACCGGACGTATGCAGAATACGTGGCCGTGAAAGCCGAGCACCTCACAGTCGTTCCCGACGGAGTAGATCTGGAGGTCGCCGGCGCATTGCCGCTTGTTGTCACTACCGGCGCCCAGCTCATTCATCACATGCAACCGAAGCCGGGGAACCTTATTCTGGTGACCGGAGCGGCAGGAGGCGTTGGACGAACAGCGGTCTACACCGCAAAGACCATGGGCGCGCGCGTAATCGCCGGAGTCAAGGCGTCGCAGAAAGAGGAAGCAAGTTCGCTCGGCGCCGATCAGGTAATAGCAATCGATAGCGACGAAGAAATCGCCGCATTACCGGAACTCGATGGAATCGGCGACACGGTCGGTCACGAGCGTGATCACGAAACTGATTCCGAAATTGAAAGACGGCGGCGTCCTCGGTTCCGTGTTGGGGAAACCCAAGGCAGCAGAGGGAAGAAACATCCGCGTCGAAGCGTTTATGGCAACGCCTGATGCGTCTCTTCTCCGTCAGATGGCCGATGCCGTTCGCGATGGCAAACTGGTCATTCCGATCGCCAGGAAAATGAGCTTGAGTGAGGCAGCGGAAGCCCAGAGGCTTGCCGAACAAGGCGCGGTCGGCGGCAAGATATTGCTCGATGCCGTAACGAGCCACATCGATCCGCACATACGACTCTACTTGGTCAGGAAATCAGGGGATCAGTCGCGGCCATCCGCTCCAAGTTAACCGGCGGTATTGAGAGTGTGCCAGGCAGTGTTCATCGTCTTGATGGCTTCGTTGGCGATCATGGCGTTCCCGGTGTTGGTCGGATGCATACCGTCCAAGGAGAACAAGCCGCCAAGGAAGGCCGTTGTCAGGTGTTTGCCTCCGATATCTATGCCGTTCTCTAGCGATATCAGCGACCAATGCGTTTATGTCGAGAATGATCGCTCTTCGCGTCTGTGCCTCCATGCTCAATGACTTGGTTGTACGCGTCGACTGCTGACTTAGCCTGATGTACCAATTGCAGCGGATCGAGCGAACGTAGCTCGTGCAAACATCGCCGCTGGCAGTCGGGATCAGATGAAGTTCGGCACAACGTAATCGTTGGATTTGCACTCGTCCGGCACACGCGCCGCACCTGTCAATGAAATTCTGCGCGAGTCCACAGATAAGGAATAGCGTTAACATCCGGCACGTTAGCCAACCATAATCCGGGCATTCGTTCTGCTTTAACCTCGTCATCATCTCGTGATATGACGTCCTGAAAGACTCACTCGGTCGTCGGATGAACTCCGAAAGTAAGCGCTTGCAATGCATCATTGCTGCCGAGCGAAACAAGGATCGTGTGCGGATGCGCTTGAACGGCACAGTCAACGGAGCTTAGAGTCACAGTTACAGGCAGCAGCGGAAAGTCGAGCGCGCCGCAAGAGTTCGGGAAGCCAAGCACCGTCAACGCCAGAACGTCTTGCGGATTAGCTCCGAAGGGATTTGTGAGGACTTGCAAGAGATTCAGCCTGCCTGCCAATTGCGTCCGCGACCGTGTACGACGGAACCGAGAAGTTGAGAGTCTGGGTGCTCAGGGTTTAAGCGCCCAGCCGACCCCGGGCGCTCGGATGATCTGCTCTCCGCGGTCTAAGCGTGATCAAAGCTAGGCGGAATACCCGGGATACAAAACCGTCGGATTCCGAAGGTCTGTCCCAGCCTGTAGCGCAATCAACTGCGCGTATCCATGCTCTTGTCCACCGCGGAGGCTAGTCCTTGGAAGCGTCTCGCTGGTGTATAGAGAAAAATTTTGGAATCCTGCCGAAAGCGAATCTCCGACCACGACAAAAGTTCCTAACTGATTCGACGCCGGCATGCACCTGCAAACCGGCGAAGAGACAAAAAGAAAGAAGCTGAAGAGAACGACGCATGCTTTGTCATGGTCGCATATGATACGGTCGGAGTACTACAAATCTAGGAGTGGCCTCGAACTCTTTCCAGGTCGCTGGCCGGTTCACTTTCTCTCGGCAAATCGCGATAAGAGAGGCTGTATTTTAGGGATGATGCACGTCACCGACTCCGCCGCACACCAGTTCCTCGAAGACTCCTCTGGTTACCGGGGAACGGCGGATCGGGTTCTCCAGCCGGCAACGCTCTCGGAACTGACTGAATCGTCCGGGAGGCGAACGCAACCCGAATTCCCGTCACAATCGCGGGCGCCGGTACGGGACTGACCGGGGCTCGTGTTCCCCACGGCGGCGTGGTGATCTCGCTCGCACGCTTCCAGAAGCTTGAAATTGGCACGGGCCCGGCGCGCTGCGGCGCAGGACTCGCTTTGAGCGAACTGCAACTTCAGGCGGCCAAGACCCGGCAGTTCTTCGGACCGAACCCCACGGAAAATTCTGCTTCCATTGGCGGAATCATCAGCACGAATGCCGGTGGCGCACGCAGCTTTCGGTTCGGGGCCGTTCGCCGCCATGTGCAAGCGCTTCAAGTCACGTTTATCGATGGCCGCACCGTCGAATTGAAACGGGGTGAGCGTGTGGACTTCCCGTATCAAGCCATACGCCAGCCGCAAACGACGAAGAATGCGGCCGGTTACTATCTCCAGCCGGACCTGCAATGGGTGGATCTGCTGGCCGGCAGCGAAGGAACGCTCGGCATCGTTACCGAAGCCGAACTCACGCTGTTACCCGAGCCTCCGGCAATCCTCAGCGGCGTTGTGTTCTTTAGAACGGAAGAACAAATGCTCGATGCCGTCGATGACTGGCGAACTCTGGACGGATTACGTCTTCTGGAGTCTATGGATGCACGTGCCCTCGACCTTTTGCGGCCCGCGCTATCCGGACATCTCCCCTGCCGCCAATGCGGCTCTCCTGATCGAGTCCGATCTTGCCTCAGACGAAGACATTGAGGTCGACCGTTGGAGCGAAAGACTGGAACGCGAAGGCTGCCTCGAAGAAGAATCCTGGTTCGGGATGCAGGCTGCAGATCGGGAACGCTTTCGTGCCTTCCGGCATGCTTTGCCCGCCATGGTTGTCGATCGCGCGAGACACGGCAACTGCCGCAAGTTCGGAACCGATTTTGCAGTTCCGCTCGAACGCAATCGCGATCTCTATAACTACTACCGCGAACGTTGCAACGACGTGTTTCCCAACCAGTACACGATCTTCGGACATATTGGGGATGCAAACGTTCATGTCAACTTACTGCCCGACACGGACGAAGGCGCGGTAAAAGCGGAAGCAGTGATGGAAGATTTCGCGAACTATGTGGTGTCGCTCGGCGGAACGGTCGCGGCCGAACACGGAGTCGGCAAGTTGAAAACCAATCTACTGAAGCTCATGTACTCCGAAGACGAGATCGACGCGATGCGTGACGTGAAGCGGCACCTCGATCCTCGATAACCTTCTGGGCCGCGGCACCATCTTTGAGTATCGCGAGAACTAATAACTTACCGGTGCGCTACTATGGCGCGAGCCGCCGCTTACTCCGCGGCCGAAAGCCCTAACACTTGAGGCAAATAACGAATGCCGCGCAAACAGAGTACGCCACCGCTGAAGGACACCGCCAGATACAACTCCACGGAGTACTCGCGAGAACGATACGCGCACCCTTCTTCTTGCCGGCGCCTCAGTCCGCACGCCAGCCGATTGACGGCCACACGAGGATCACGGATTGGAGTAAACAGCAGCTAGGCCCGATCCCGAAGGTCCGCAATGGCGGGCGAATGACCCTTGCGGATGTGATTGGCGCCGCCGGCGCTCGCGAAATCGAAACGGTCGAAGGAGATCCGGTTTCACGCGCTTGGTGACACTGGTGTCGGTCATGCCTCCTCGGCACAGACGGTTGCTGATGATATGGCGACTGACTATAAACCCGGAGCGGGCGCGCTCAACCCGGCGTTTCTGTTTCATCTTGGCGACGTGATCTACGGAATCGACAAGGAGAGTAACTACGTCGAACGATTTTACTCGCCGTACAAACACTATCCCGGCAAGATCATCGCGATCGCCGGCAATCATGACGGCGAAGCCCTGAGCAAAGCGGATCAGCCGTCCCTTGTTGCCTACACTGCCAACTTCTGTGCCACTAGAGCGGCTGTCCCTAAGCAGGCCGCGCAAAGCGGAATCTATCGCGAAACGATGACGCAGCCAGGGGTGTATTGGCTGCTCGACACACCGGTCGTACGTATCGTTGGGCTTTATTCCAATTGGCTTGAAAACCCGGGATATCTCGGAGGGATCACGAACGCCAAACCGGACAACTCCCAACTGACGTGGCTGGTAGAGACCCTGGTCTCCATTGCGAAATCGAAGCGACAAAAAAGGCTCTGATCATCGCTACCCACCATCCGCCCTATAGCAAGAGCGGCCACAGCGGCAGCGATGACCTCAACGCAAGCATCGATGACGCGTGTAACAAGGCCGGGATCTATCCGGACTTATTTTTGTCCGGCCACGCCCATAACTATCAGCGATACACGCGACGAATTGGCGGGTAAACAGATCGTTTATGTCGTCGCGGGAACCGGAGGCATGCCCCGGCAGCCCGTCATTCCCGCCAGCGGACAGCCGGTCGAAAATTCTCCAGGCGTTACCTACGAAGCCGCCTTATCGTCGTTGGGCTATCTTTACGTCACCGCTTCGCTCGGGCGCATTGCCATCGAGTTCTGGAAGTTAGGAGCGAACCGGACAAAGGCCTCCGATTCGGCAACAATCAATCTGGCAACCGGACGAGTTTCTTAGCGGATCAGAAACCCTTTAAGCTGGTCCTCATGAGACCCTCGTCCCGCGCTCAGGGGGATTTGGGACAACTCTTGATCGAGCTCTCCCGGCAACGTGCACTTGCGGTCGCCGTTATGATTCTTTGCGCCGTGGCCGTTCCGACACATGCCGCCATGCCTTGGCAACAGTTACAAACGGTCACTGCGAAACAAGTAGCTGCGGCCTGGAAAAGCTCCGCCGCCGGAGTATGGACCTGAACCGTATTACGGCATGAGCGGTCCGGTGACTCGCGAAGTAATCGCACGCGACCTGGACACCATGCGCCGGTTGGGGTTCCGAGCCGTCACGGTACAGGCCGGCTTCAACATGCCATTCGACTACTTGTCGCGCGAGTACTTCGAGTTCTTCCGCGCTGTTTGTTTCCGAAGCCAAAAGACGGGACATGCGCATCTGGATCGTCGACGACGCTGGTTATCCAAGTGGCTTCGCTGGCGGTAAGTTCACAGCGGAGGCCCCGACGCTGCGCATGCAAGCCTTGGTCGCCGGGCAGAATTCTCGGCTTGCGGGCGGCGCGTCTCTGCATGAGGCGCTGAGACCGGAGGCGGTGAGTGCGATCGCTGTAAATTCGGACGGCAGCACCAGGTCCGTTCCGCTGCACGAAGGCAAGCTCGATTGGACAGCGCCCGAAGGAAACTGGACCGTGCTGGTTGTCGAGCACCAGTTCCAGACGTCGCCGACGAGATCCGATACCAACAAGAACCGCGTGAAGGACACATCGCAATCGCTCGAAGACTATCTAAACGCGGCGGCAACAAAGCAGTACCTCGACTTCACGCACGAGCAGTATAAGAAAAACGTCGGTGAGGAATTTGGGAGAACCATTCTCGGTTTCCGGGGTGACGAACCGGATTACTCCATCGCTGGCCTCCCCTGGACACCCGCTTTCTTCTCCCACTTCGAGCAGATGAAGGGCTACGACATCCGGCCTTACGTCGGCTCATTCGTCCAAATTCCCTCCCCACGACATCCGGGGATTGCTGTCAGGCTAACGGAGGAACAAAAGCGGGCAAGGGCCGACTACTACGATGTTTTCTCCCGGCTCTTCGCTGATAACTTCTTCAAGCTGCAAGCGGATTGGTGTGCGGCGAACAATCTTGAGTATCAGCTGCACCTAAACCACGAAGAGATGGAGATGGAACTGGTACGCAGCGAAGGTGAATTCTTCCGCGATTTTCGTTCCGTGCAAATTCCGGGCATCGACGCTATTTGGCATCAGATCTGGAAGGACACGGTATCTGATTTTCCGCGCCTTGCGAGTTCCGTTTCTCACGTGTACGGCAAACCGCGAACCTTGACGGAAACCTTCGCCGCCTATCGCCCAACGCCTGATCTGCCGATGGCACGCTACATCCTGGACGAGCAATTTGTGCGCGGCGTAAATCTTGTGGAAGCCATGTACTTCCCGGCCACCTCTGCCGGTCCAAAGCCGCCACCGTCGTACATGGGTCGGCCAGGTTTTTCGGACATATTGACTTACGTGAGACACATGAGCTACCTGCTTAGCATGGGCCGGCCGGACGCAAAGGTAGCGTTATATCTGCCTTCAAGTTCCATGTGGCTGGGGGATGCCTCCGCGGATGTGGCATTCGTGTCAGCCGAGCGCATGCTGAGCGAGCACCAGATTGATTTCGACATCGTGAGCGAAGACGCGCTGAGCCGTGATCTCAAATCGCAGGGAGGCGTCTTCACAACCGCGAGTGGAAACGGGTACCGCACCGTCATCCTTCCCGGCGTAAGCGTGCTCTCGGAAGAAGCGCTGGCCCGGCTGAAAGCATTCCGCCAAGCTGGCGGCAAGGTGCTGTTCATCGGCCGAACGCCCGGACTCATCTCAGGTCGAACGTACAAAGACGCTCGCGAGCCGAAGGCGGATGAATTCTCCTGGGCTGATTTCGCCCCCGGCACTCTCCCGGCGACACCTACTCCCCCTGCCAACCCGCCGTCCGAAGCTCCTAAGCCGCTCGAAATCCCGCAAGGCATGTTACAGGCAATCAACCGGGCAGTCGGAGAGCCGACGGTCACGCTTGATATGCCCGACACTGCTCTGAGGGTAATGAAGCGGCGTTTGAAAGACGCTGATGTTTACCTGTTATTTAACGAGGGCCCAAACACTTCAACTCACACGATCACGTTGCAGACCCGGGGTAATGCCGAGCTTTGGAATGCGCAAACGGCAGAGATTGCAAAACTAGCCGCGAAAGGTTCGAATGGCGCGTTGATCGTAGCTCTTCCTCTTGGGCCCTACGAAACACGTGTCATCGTTGTACGCGACTAGGCGGGATTGGCGCGTCTTCGTTTCACTGCTTACTACGAACCGCGGAGTCACGTCCGAGGGACGACTGAGTTTTTATTCTCTAAGCTTCCGAAGCCTCTCGGCCGCCAAATCGAGCGTTTCCGGACGCTTAGCGAAACAGAAACGAATCAGACGCGAACTTCCGCCTTCGCTGCTAAAGAAGCTTGAGCCCGGTACGGCGGCCACTCCTACCTCTTCTACTAAATACTTCGCGAAGGCAAAATCGTTCGAGAACGGCAACTCTCCCATATCGCACATTACGTAGTACGCGCCTTTGGGAATAAAAGGTCGGAGCCCGACCTGTTCGAGCATGGAGACGATGCTGTCGCGTTTAGCTTGATACGTAGCGGCGAGTGCCGAGAAATACTCGTCAGGCAATTGGAGAGCTGTGATACCAGCCTGCTGCAACGGCGTCGCCGCCCCAACTGTCATAAAGTCGTGTACTTTTCGGATGGAGTTCGTCAGATCCGGTGGAGCTATAACCCAACCGACGCGCCACCCTGTGACAGAGAAAGTTTTACTCAAGCTATTGATCACGACACAACGCTCTCGCATCTCCGGTAGAGCGACCGCGGGTACGTGTGTCGCTCCGTCGAAGATGATGTGCTCGTAGATCTCATCGGTAATGAGCAGACAATCAAACTCCTTGCACAATCCTGCAAGCACATTGAGCTCAGCCCGGGTAAAAACTCGCCCGGTCGGATTATTAGGCGTGTTCAGGATCATGGCGCGCGTTCGCCCACTGAACGCTCGTCGGAGCTCCTGCGGATCGAACGTCCAGTCAGGCTGGTGCAACCGCACGAAGCGGCAAATCGCCCCACTCAAGAGTGAGTCTGGCCAGTAATTCTCGTAAAACGGTTCGAAGATTACGACCTCATCACCGGGGTTGAGGAGCGCGAGCACGGTGGCCATCATTCCTTCCGTGGCTCCGCAACAGACCGTGATCTCCCGCTCCGGATCGAATTGAAGCCCGTAAAATCGGCGATAGTATTCGCTGATTGCCTGACGGAACGGTTTGAGTCCCCACGTGATGGAGTATTGATTGATATCGGCCCCGATGGCTTCCTGTGCCGCAAGCTTGACGGATGCGGGCGCACTGAAGTCCGGAAATCCCTGGGCCAGATTGACGGCTCCGTGTTGATGCGCGAGCCTCGTCATTTCACGTATGACAGACTCTTTGAAGCCCTTGATTCGCGCGCTCTGGAAACGGTTTTCGACGATCGCCGCCATCCTGTGATTGTAAGAGATGCGGGCAAGGCGCGGTCCAAGCATCTGCTTGAACCACAGGCCGGAAGTTTATTGACTAATCACGGGGAAAACTACGAGAGCGCCTCTTCGCGAGCGAAAACCATGCCATGCCCGCCACGCCGAAACCACAAAGAAACGCCGATGATGGCTCGGGCACTTCGGACAAGGTCACCGGTGTCACTCCGTCGCCTTCTACAAAGTTCAACTTAATGTAGCTTGTCAGGTTGACGAAAGAAGGAGTCCCGTCGTCACTCAACTGGCGTGCGGAAACATAGGCTGTCACGGTAAACGGCTGCCCGAGAACAATCGGCCGTAACGGCGCACCAGGCCCGAACTCGTTATAGTTTTGTCCGGCCACATTAAGCCCCAGACTCAATAATCCTGCGTAGCGCCCTACGCCGCTCATAAAACTTCCATAGAGGAATCCGTTACGCACCGGGCCACCGGCTTCGAAAGTATCCGAAAATGTGAGACTGGCATTGGCAGCAGCTTCGGCACTTGCATTCGCGTTTGCGCTGATCATCAGATCGAAGCCACTCTGATTCTGCGTGTACGTCGAGGAAGTGAACGCTCGGGCATATTGATTGGTTTGAATCAAGGCGTAGCCGGGTGGAACCTCTATCTGCGTATCGAGGCTGCAATTCGTAGTTGCGGTCGAAGTGACAGAGGAGATCCCGTTTGGAAAGACGCCAACGGGAGAACTGCACGAAACGGAGCTCGTGATGGCCGGGTTTGCTGCCATCGGCAAGCAAGCGAGACAGAGAATCAGCAATGTTCGCGGGGACATCCCCTCAGTATAAAAAGCGGTATGTTATCTCGCGTATCACGTGTGTCGCACTGGACGTTTTTTCCGCGCCTTCACCTTCGGAGCCGGCTTAGGACGATATGCCGGAATCTCCGGCACTGTTCCGCCATACAAGCGTCGGTAAGTATCAGCGTTTCTGAGAACTACCTGAACGTAGATGCGAGTTTCGTGGAACGGGATGGTCTCGACAAATTCGGCTTGTTCCCGGAAAGGTCCCCAGGTCTGCCACAGCTTGGCACGGCTCGGGCCCGCGTTGTAGGAAGCCAGCACGTATTCTTCTTGGCCGCCGAACGTATTCATCAGGTCTCGCACGTACATGGTTCCCAGCTGAATATTGCGATCCGCGGCGAGAAGCTGAGGGGCCGCAAGCCGTTTTACGCCAACGCGACGCGCGAGTTGTCTCCCGGTAGTGGGCACCACCTGCATCAATCCGTATGCGTTCGCAGGCGAGATCACGGTGGCGTTGAACTCCGACTCCTGTCGGATCAGGGCCGCAACAAAAAACGGATCGAGGCTCTGCTGCGCGGCTACGCTCATCGATGCTGTATCGGTACGGAATCGGGAATGCCAGTTGCCAGAATTTGACCGGTGCCTGGTCAAACGGCATATACAGGTAACCCGGCGCGTAATGCTTGATGTAGCGCAAGGCTTGATCCGGAGCCTTTCGCTCGTCCGCCAGTTTCGCCAGTTCGATACGCGTACACGTTCGATTGGTCTCCATCATTCGCCGCCCCAAACTTCAATTCACCTTCCGCAAATGCGTTCAGACCCGTCACCTGCAAGGCTTGTGACCTGCTGATACGCTTCGAAGCA
Source organism: uncultured Acidobacteriaceae bacterium (assembly GCA_963744795.1). Taxonomy (GTDB): domain Bacteria; phylum Acidobacteriota; class Terriglobia; order Bryobacterales; family Bryobacteraceae; genus Bog-105. Next base: position 173,181 of record CAVUVF010000013.1, on the reverse strand, counting down.
AGTTCGCCCGGCGAAAAACTCGGGAATTCGGGCCGCGCCGGCCAATTGACCGCATCGAGAAACTCTTTCATCGCGGGGCTTGGCGTCGCCGCCTGCATAGTCGGGAGTCTTCAACCGCTCTCGCGCCACCAGCGCGTAGTAAGTATTCGGATAGCGCCGCTGCAGTTCCTCGTAACAGACGCGCGCCGCACCGGTATCGTTCTTCCGCTCCTGCAACCGGCCGAGGAAATAAAGCGCATCGTTGATGTCCTCCGATTTCGGGTACTGACGAACGTGGCTTCGCAGAAGATCGTAGGCGTCTGCTCCATCCGTGCGATAACTCTGAAACGCCAGCCGCCAATGGCAATGTGCAGCGCTAGGATCCGTCGGGAACGAAGTCGCACAGGCCTGGTAGAGAGGAACAAACGTGCCGGAATCATTCTCCGTCCGGGCCTGGTCCGCGAGAAAGACCAGAGCATCGAGCCGCCACTTTGACGTAGGATGAAGCTGCTCCAGTTCCGTCAAGTACTGGCGCACGTCGGCATGACGATCGGGTTTCCGGGCACACCGGATCAGGTAGTTGAGCCGCTCGGCATCCGCTTCCGGATCATCTACCTTCAGTGCCGACAGGTATGCAAATGCATCGGCCACATGGTTCGATTGATAGTCTGCGACGCCCAGCCGGACGCGAGCCAAGATCCTGCTCCGCGCCAGTCAACTGCGGAATGGCCGCCGCAAGCTCCAACCTTGCGCCGGTGCGGGATTCCTGGCATCGAACAGCCGCTGCGCACGGCCGAGAAGCATCTTCGGAGTCGGGTGGGGAAGTGCGTCGCCTAACTTGGCCTTCAGGTCCACCAGCGCGTTCGCCGCATCAGTCGCTTCTTTCGACGTCGGGTATTCATAGTAGACCCGCTGAAATTAGTCGGCCGCTCGTAGCAGATCACCATTTGCCTGGTAGCAGCGGCCAGCAGCAGGCTGCTCTCCGGTTGTGGAACGACATCGGCATACTTCGTCATGAGCTCGAGCGCCTGCTTGGGACGGTCGCCCTCCAGGTCAGCGCGAACGGCAAGCGCAGCAGCCGGACTCACCAAGCGGCGATGCCGGTACGAAGTCGAAGATCTTCTTCGCCGATTCGCCCACGTTGCCGTAGTTCTTCAACTCATATTCGGCTTGGGCTCGAAGATATTCAGCATAGTCCCGAAGCGCAGGCGCTTTGCTCGAAGCTCCCGTCGCATATTGCACGGCAGCGCTGAAGTTCTTGCGGTCGAGTTGGTTCTGTGCTGCCGCAATCATACCTGCCGCGCCCACCATTTTGAGTCGGAGGCGCAGGCGGCGGAGCGGCAGCTTTCGCTCGAGCCGTTTTGCGTGCGGGTTTTTTCTGACTGGCGCCGGGCAGGACGGGCCAGAACATAAGGCGAAGGAGCAGAACGGCCCCGCTTCGTCCGAATGCAATCACGCTAGATGAGTTGCCCAGGATAATCGGCTCCGAGCCGTTTTTCATCGCCGTCGGCGGCCACGCGAACCAGTTCCATATGCAGGTAATCCACCATGCTCGGAATCACCATGAACTGTGTCCGGAATGCATTTCGGGCCGCTTCGATTTCGTTTTTGAGGAATAGATAAAGATTCCCTTTTTCTCTGCCCGCTCGACACGCCTCAGGTCGCGAAATCTGCATCTCCGCTACCGTGACACGCGAAAACCGTTGCGCGCGTATGTGCAGCGTCTGCCCCTTCTCATCGAGATCCGCCCACTTTGGAAGAGCCCGCGTCCGAGCGGCCGGGCGGAGTTGCCGGCGGGCGGAGGTCTCCGGTGGTTTCCGTCGCGTCTGATTCGGCGGCTCTCCTGCGGCGGCAGCGGCCGTCAGTTTCAGAGCGGGTGCAATCTGTCCGTGCATTTCGCGATTCGATTGGCGCTCGAGCACCGCGGCGGCCACGCCGACGACCAACTCAAGTCCGTTCAGGTCTGCCTCCGCGTCATCCGCGGCAAACACAACCGCCACCACGCGATCGCCATTCACGACAGGCAAGAGATGCGCACGCCCGGACGCATCCGGACGGCTCAAATGTTCCGTCACTTCCGAAGGCTGACCGCAGCGCCACCACAGCATCCTTCGCTTCGATAGCGCTTTGAAACGCGGGGGCAGACGCAACCGAGAACTGAAGATCCTCGGGCAGATCGAGATTCATCTGCCTGCGGAGCACAAGCAGATCATTCTCTCACCTCGAACACGGCGGCTTGCGGGGTAAACCGTGCAAGCGCATCAATCAACGCTGATGACCATTCCCGCTCGCCTTGATACTGGCGCAAACGGCGGATAGATTGATTGAGCTCTTTCGTCAGCTCGGAGCGGGCGGCCTTCACGGCCTGCAAACTCAAGGAAATTAACTCACGCTTGAGTTCTTCCCAAGCCCGATCGGGAAAATTCATGCGGAACTCTTCCGATTTTATCTGAGTTTCCGAAGAATAGCTTCAGCCGTTCATCGATCGATAGGCGCGGAGAGAGCGCCGCGGCCATCCGAAGTGAGCAGGCTGATGACTTTTCGCTGCTTGCCGCCGTGCGCCAGTTCAAACACCAGCTTGCCGTCGCTCTGACTGGCCGCATCGCCGATCCAGTCGTTTTCGCCGTCGGAAGCCTGCACCTTCGGGAACCGCAAATCGGGCCATCCATCAGCAAACGAGAATTCAAACGTGCCCGTCACTTTGTCGAACGACTCGTCTCCTTCGAGCGCAACGTTTGTACCAACGAAAACTACCCGTCGCCTGCAAGATTGCGTAATCGCTCCTCACCGGTTCCCTTTGTCTGGAATGTTCCTTCCGCGTCTACCAGTCCTCCGCGCCAGGGAAAGTCGTTGACGCTCCCTTTGAAATCGAAACGCGGCACGTAAGAGCTCAGGCTGATCTTTGCCTTCCGTTTGCAACTGCCCTCGGGCATCTTGACTTGTAAGGACAAGACATCGAGCGTAGGTCCCCTGCCACAGGAAACGAGCCGACAATCGTCCCAGCAGGCGCATCGCTCACGACGAACTTGTTGATGGTGAGATCGCCTTCCAGATTTCGGCTTGCGAGCCATGGAGGAATGCTTCGTCGCGTCACGCCCAGGCGGTTGAGCCAAGCTCTTCGATTCGAGTGTCGGCTCGAGCATCGCTTCCAGGTCTTCCATCTTCGCCGAAGCCAGTTCGAGGTGAAGCCGCTCCGGCCTCTTCGCACCAACGACATATCGATATGTGCCGCGTAGAGTTCGCAGACCCGATTGAAGTAGAGAGATGGCTGACCTCAATCCCGCTCTGGTCGAATGCGATCCGTGCTTCTACGTTTTCAAGCGGCGCAACCATGCCCGGAAAGCTAACCAGACCCTCATCCACCCGGAAGTTCCCCGACCAGACATCCTCGTCGTTATCTTCCGCGCGGCGATACTGAACTGCTCCCGAAACCAATCCGTCCTTCATGGCCTCCAAAACCGGCGGATCACCTACCCACGCATGCAAAACCTCTTTTAAGTCCTGAACCGGATAGCGTTGGGCGCTTAAAGCGCAGATCAGCCTGACGTTCGGAAAAATGTAGAGTCTCCCGCGGCCGTTAACACGCCGTTGGCAGTCTCCAGGCGAGCCGGATCAAATCGGATAGCGTCCGTCCGAGATGGTGGCGGTCACCTTTCCGCCCGCAGCGGAAGCACGCCGGGCAAGGTCGCCAGCCAGGCTCTCCATCTGGATGTGGCCATTCAGACCCGACACCGCCCACGTAATCCACCACGCCGCCCAGCGTTCCGGAAATGTTTAGCGACTCGGGAAGGGTGAGGCCCATCCGGCTGCTGATCGGCAGCACGTCCTGCACCGGAATCTTGTCCAGGTGCGCATTGACCGACCATTTCGGGTTCTTCAGGAAATCGCGGACCGTCATCTCGAGCACGACTGGGCTCACCGTGCTCGGCGGAGGAGGAAAATTTCGCAACCGGAGTTCGCTCGTCAATCAGATTGGCGGTGCCGCCATAAAGAATCCGCCAGTCGTCGCCTATTCTCCGGCAGAAGATCCCAGCGACGCACATCCGTCGCTTTTAACTCGCCCCGGATGGAGAGCGCATTCAGCGGCCCCGCGATCCGCGCATGCGTGCTGACAGTTCCATGAACGCCGACATCGTGCCCCTCCAACCAACGTCGTGAGCTCCCCGAGGTTGCTCGGGTCGAGGTACACGTCACCATCCAGGCTGTTCACACCAGAGCTTCCGCATTTGTATACCAGTTCAGCGCTCCCCGAAGGATAAGCAAACCCATGGCCGGCCCGATCGGTGCGCGCCGGATAGCCCGAGAACTGCACCGACACTTTGCCCGATTGTGCGGGATAAATACTCAGATCGGAATCCAATATGTAGAGAGTCGTTTTCCGGGTCTCGAATTTGAAGTCGATACGGCCACCTGAGACGACGAACACCGGAAAGAATTGAGTGGCATTCGGCGGGGAGCCGTGAGCCGCTGCACCAGTTCCACTACATTCCAGGTCTCATCACTTCGCTTCACCAGATTGAGCGATGGATCAATCAAGCGAAAACTCGAGAAGCGAATCTCGTCCGAGCAAGAGCTTGTCCAGCCGAATTCTGGCCTGTAACGTGGGCACGAATGCGAATGGCTCCAGACCGAAACGCGGATCCTCGCCGATCGTTACGTTCTCGAGAGAAAATCCAAGTCCCGAAAAGACCGTGAAATGAACTTCCTGAAACTCAACTCTTCTGCCGAGGGTTGATTCCAGCGTTTGTTTGATCTGCCCGCGCGAATCGGGAACCGTCCAAGAAAGGGAGCGACCACTCCGAGAAGGACAAAGGTCCCTGCAACGGGCAGGATCGACCGATAACGCACGCCGGCGGCTCGGCATGAATTTACGGATGAGTGTCGAGTGAAGCAAGACAGGAAGTCATCTCGTTAGGTTGACGTGCCCCGATTATACCGTCGTTTGCCTTCCGCTTGTGAGGCGGGTCGACCTAAGAAGGCAGGAGAGCTCCTCATGCTATTCTCGGCCCGTGAGTGCGACAAACCCGAACGGGATCGCCATGATTTTCGACCTGGATGGCGTCTTGGTTCATTCCATGCCGCTGCACACCCTCGCGTGGGAACGCTATCTGGAAGGACTTGGCATAACCGTGCAGGATCTCGAAGCCCGCATGCATGGAAAGCGCAATCCAGAACTGGTGCGGGAGTTTTTGGATCCGGCAGCGAGCGACGAGGTGGCCATCGAACACGGCGCCTCGAAAGAGCGGCTGTTTCGCAAATTGATGCGCGAGGCTGGTTTCGCGCAGTTCGCCATTCCGGGCCTGATTGATTTTCTTGAGCGCTACCGTGATGTGCCGAAAGCAATTGGGTCAAACGCCGAACCCGCCAACATCGATTTCACGTTAGACCACTTCGACCTCCGCCGTTTTTTCAACGTAACGGTGAACGGTATGGAAGTGGAGCGGCCGAAACCCTTTCCCGATATCTATCTGAAAGCGGCTCAACTGCTAAGTAAGACGCCGAAAGACTGCATCGTATTCGAGGATTCGCCTCCCGGTGCTGAGGCAGGCATTACCGGCGGGAATGCGAGTCGTTGGTGTAGAAACGACACCCACGGAATTTCAAAGCGGCGTAGCTCTTCGCATCCGCGACTTCACCGACCCGGCACTGGAACCCTGGCTTCAGACGCAATTCGCAGCCCGAACCTGACGGATCACCGCATATCGGCGATCCGCCTTCGTCAGCCTTCGAGCGCTGGCTAGCTCAACCTAGAATTGAAAACGCAATGCACCTTGCAATTGACGTGGATTGCCCACTGTGCTGGTGATAGTGCCAGCCTGCACGTTGCCGATATTTGAATTCGGCAAACCGAATTGCGGGTGATTGAATATGTTGAAGGCTTCAGCTCGGAATTGGAACTTCATCCGTTCACGGATAGGGAAGTCTTTGAAGAGGGACATATCCCAATTCCAGCGTCCGGGCCCTACCAGGATGTTGCGACCAGCGTTCCCGTATGTGTAGGCGGCTGGATTAGCGAAGGCCGTAGGGTCGAACCACCTTGTAAGCGTCTGCGGGTAGGAGACTTGGCCGACTACATCGGGCCTGCTACCAGTTCCCGTGTTGGTCGTTGCCGTTTGCAACACAGGTGAAAACGGCAGACCGGTTTGAATCGTCAGAATGCCGTTAGTCTGCCAACCACCCAGGACGAAGTTGCTGAAACCGCCACGATTAAGCATGGCGTGCCCCTTGCCGAAGGGCAGTTCCCAAACGTAGCTCAGCGTTAAGCGATGGCGAATGTCGAAGTTTGAAGCCGCGCGTTCCGGGCCGAGATTGCGCGGGTCCTGGGGCTGCGGACCAGCGGCTCCCCCTCCGAACTCGAGCTGTACGTTGTCGATCGAGTGGGACCAGGTGTAAGCGAGTAGCGCACTCAATCCTTGGCGCAGACGCTTATTCACGCTCAACTGGAACGCATAGTAGTTACTAAGTCCGGTAGTATTGAAGTAACTTACATCACTTAGATTCGGATTGACCGCGTAGTAAGGTCGCCGGGTATTAAGAGCGGTAGCGCCCGGAATGGCCTGATTTGCGTTCCAAGTGTTGTATAAGTGACGGCCCAGGTTCCCAACAGAAGAAGCCTGGATCACCATCGCCAGCGGGGCGATTTCGTGCTCCACACCGAAGTTGAACTGCTCGGCGTACGATGGACGGAAAGCCGGATCGACCGCAAACATTGCGCCGCTCGGATTGTCGGCGAAAGCCAGATTCAGAGGAGCCAACGGTGCAAATCCGTCTTGTACACGCTGTCCGGGGAAGATGTCGCCGGGCGAAATAGACGTTGTCGTTCCGTAGGGCAACTGCCGGAAAAGGCGCAGACTGTTACCTTCACTGCCAGTCGGGTTGTAGAAAAGGCCGAAACCGCCTCGCACGACCGTGTGTTCGGCAGCCTGATAGGCAAACCCGAAGCGCGGGCCGATGTTGGGATAGTAGGAACGGATACCCGCTGTGGAACTGACACCATTGCGGCCGGCAACGTCGATTTTCGCCGTCTGGAGATTAAAATTGGCCCAGCGATTTGCCACTTCGCGTGAAGGGGCTGAAGTAATCCCAGCGCACGCCCAGATTGATCGTGAGTTTGCTCGTGGCGCGCCAATCATCCGCCATATACACGCCCAGTTCGTATCCGCGTTCACCGGGCCAGTTCTGGGTGTAATCATGAATGATCCCTGTTGGGTACCCGAGAAGGAAGCTGGCGGCGGAATCACCGCCGGAACCGGCAGGGTTGCGGGAGTCGGTGAGGGCAGGCGAAAAGTTAAAGCGCCCGTTGCCCTGGTTAGTCTGATAAATCGTGAGCTGGCGGCGGCGGAAATCGGCACCCCACTTCAAGGTGTGTTTTCCGGACGTCCAGGAGAGGTTGTCCACAACCTGATAAGTATTTTCGCGACGGTAAATGGGAAGCGAACGAGTCTGGCCGATGCCCAGGTAATTTGCCGGCGAGAAGATGGGCAAGTTCTGCTCCTGCGGCGTAACGTTAGCGTTCGGCACTCCAAGCTTGTTTCCCAATTGCGCTCCAGGAGAATACTGGTCTGGGGTGTAATCGAGCCGGTACCGATTGAATCCGACGCGCAGTTCGTTAACCAGAGTCGGACTGATAATGCGTGCGTAGCTGGCGACGGCTTGTTGGGCGGGCTGAAATGAGGTGCCGGCAAATGAAGCTTCATCCGATAAGTTCACCGGCCCCGAGATACCGGGGATCGTCGTAGCGGGATAAGTGCTGGGGACAACGCGTCTCGGTGTTCTGAATCGAGTACCGCGCGAAGAAATTGTCTTTGGATGAGATCTGATGATCCACTCGCACGTCGCCTTGATTCCAGCGTTGGTTCAGCAGAGTGTTCGAAAGATAGTTGTTCAACCGAGCGGCGCCGGTCGGCGAGGGATAGGCGTTGATCATTTTGGCAGCGACCGGATCCCAGCGGTTCACCGGAATCTGGTTAGCGGCAAACGGAGTACGCGCAAACCCGGAACCGACCGCACGGGTGCTAGTGGGGTCGTAAATCGTGCCGACCTCGCCGAAATCGCCATTGCGCATGCGCGACGTCGGGATGTTGCCGAGCAGGAGTTGTTGTGCATCGCGCCGGTAGCCTTCGTAGTCGACGAAGAAGAACGTGCGGTCTTTACCGTTGTAAAGCTTGGGTATGGCGACAGGCCCGCCCAATGATCCACCGAATTGGTTCAATCGAAACGTCGGGAACGCGGTGCCGACAGGGTTGAAGAAGTTCCGGGCGTCCATAGCAGAGTTGCGAAGGTACTCAAACACGCTGCCGTGGAGTTGGTTGGTGCCGGATTTGGTGATGACGTCCACAACTGCACCGGAATTGCGTCCGATATCCGCGCTATAGAGGTTCGTTTGAATTTTGAACTCGCGCACGGCTTCGACGGCAGGCCGCAAGACGATGGAGAGTGTCAGCCGTTCGTTATCGTCGACGCCGTCAAAGAGAAAGTTGTTAGAGCCTTCACGATTTCCGTTCGCGAAGATCTCCGTTCCCGGACGCCGGTCATCGGGACGTGTGCCGCTCATGATTGTGCCGGTCGCCGAGAAGCCGACGCCGTTGACGCCCGGGCTGAGCGTGGCCAGTTGAATGAAGTTGCGTCCGTTCAGCGGCAGCTCGTTGGTCAGGCGTTGATTCACCACCGCTCCCATGGACGAGGATTCCGTTTCGAGCAACGGTGCCTGGCCAGTGACCTGCGCAATCTGTGACACATCGCCTACCTGCAGTGTCAGATTGACTTCCGCCTGCTGATTGATCTGTAGCGAGATCCCCGTTTGTTCCAGTTTCTTGAAACCGGCCGCTTCCACCTCAATCCGGTAATCGCCGGGCGGCAGCAGCGTTAAGACGTAGGTGCCGGTTGAAGACGTAACCGTTTCGTGAGACTGGTTCGTCGCGAGAGCAATCGCATTCACCTTGGCGTTGGCGACTGCCGCGCCCGAAGGATCTAGAACGGCCCCGTTCAACTCAGCCGTTGCCACCTGCGCGTAAACAGGCGCAAGCAATAGTAACCCGCAGAAGCAGGCCGTAATAAGCTTTCTCATCACCATCCCCTGAGATCGAACCCGTTTACCAGTCAACCACCGAATCGTCCTCGGGGTCGTACGATTCCTGGTTACGCCAATCGTGTCCGATCTTATCGGCCATCGCTTGCTCGTCTAACTCAACGCCCAGCCCCGGGCCTTTGGGAACTTCCAGGAATCCTTCGCGCACCTTGAATGGACTCTTGATGTAGCCTTCGCCGAGCGATACTTGCTCCTGGCAAAGGAAGTTCGGGATGCTGCAGGCCATCTGTACGCCCGCAGCAAGTGAGATCGGACCCAGCGGGTTGTGCGGCGCGACATCGGCATAGTAAGCCTCCGCCATACCGGCGATGAGCCGCACTTCCGTGATGCCGCCCGCGTGGCACATGTCTGGCTGGAGAACAGTGGCTGCCTTCTTTTCCAGCACTTCGCGGAAACCCCACTTCGTGAATACACGCTCGCCGGTGGCAATGGGCAGGTGGGTGCCGCGCGCAATCTCCGCCATAACATCATGGTTCTGCGCCTGACAGGGCTCTTCGATGAACATCGGGTAATACGGCTCGTAGGCTTTGATCAGCAGTTTGGCGGTCGCGGGGCTGATCGCGCCGTGGAAATCGATCGCGATGTCTACCTCTTTCCCCATCGCTTTTCGGAGATCCGCGAAGACCTCGGCGGCGTACTCGACGTCACCTTCTGTGAAGATGTAGCGATTGCCGCGCGGCTTTCGCTTGGCAACACCAGTCTTGAACGCGGTGAAGCCCTGCCCTTGCAGTTTCTTCATCTGGTCGGGCTGGCTCGCGTGAGCGTAGACCCGAACACGGTCGCGTGTCGGTCCGCCCAGCAGTTCGTAGACGGGCACGCCGAGAGCTTTGCCTTTGATATCCCACAGGGCCTGGTCGATCCCGCTCAGCGCACTCGTAAGAATCGGGCCGCCGCGATAGAAGGCGTGACGGTAAATGGCCTGCCAGTGTTTGGCGACCGGGCGCGGATCTTTGCCCACCAGGTACGGCTCGATTTCCTTGACGGCTTCGGCGCACGTCAACGCGCGGCCTTCCGTAATGGGTTCGCCCAGTCCGACGATACCGGCGTTGGTATGGATCTTGAGAAACAGCCAGCGAGGCTTTACGAGGATCGTCTCAAGCTTCGTGATCTTGAGATTGTCTTTCGCGGGGACCGGAGCATTCCGATTTTGTTGCTCTTGCGCCTCAAGAGCTTCGGGCGAAAGAGCGCTCAGACCGACAGCCGAGAAGGCAGCAGCGATACCATCGCGGCGGCGTATAGACGGTTTGGGTTCTGGCAACGTGGACTCCCTGAAATGTTTAGACACTACTACAGCTTCAGATCATATACCCAAATTAATCGCGACTTGCGCAAAGAGAGGCACACACGCAGTTACGGGCGATAGCGGGAGCGGGCGTTAACCCGTCAAAACTGGCCGGTGTTATAGCCCTGCGCGAAGAGCCGTCCAGCGAGCCATGAGCGCTGTGTACGCCGCTAGTTGCTTCCGGCAAGCGGCGATTTGCGCCGCCGTTGGCGGTAGTTCTGAACCCTGAAAGCCCATAACGGAGGTGACGAGTCGCCCACTGATGTTCGCCAGGTTCGCCGGAGAAGTAGGAGGAGTTGCTCTGGGCACGAACGTACTTTCTGTACCTTGCGTACCAGCTTGCCGTCGAATCGGCAGGAACCAACTCCTGCAGGCTCTTGAGCTGAGCTTGCGAGGTCGCGGTTGAAGTAGCGCCTTGCAGCTTCGCAATCATTGCTTCCGCCTCCGAGCGCGCCTTCGCTGCACGTCGGGCTGCATCTTCCACCTGCTTCGTCATCGTGAAGATTACTTCGGCCTCGGGTGTCACCTTGACACGCGGATCCAGAAGAACGAGTAGAGGCTGCGATTGTGCTTGGCCGTCAACGGAGAGACGGACTGAATACTGGCCGGGCGCCGCCCAGGGAGCATCGATCTCTGGCGCCGTTCGATGCGGGACGGCTCCTCCCTCGTCATCGCCTCCACGCCGACCACCGACGGTGCCCGGCACGGCATCGTAGTGCATATCCCAAAGAAAGCGGTGCATGCCGGCAGAGGTTTTCAAGATCTGCGGGGGCGCAGGCCAATAGAGCGGAAGCCCGCAGTCCGGGGCACTGGGGTTCTGCTGGCAGATCTTGTTATAAGCTTCCGGATCCGTCGCCGGATGGGGCCCCGGAGGAACATTCGAGCTCTGGTAGGTACGGATCACGTTGCGCTGAGCGTCCAGTATCTCCAGCTTCACCTCATTTGCCGCGGACGGTAAGTAGTAGTCGAGGACCGCACCGTTTGGCGGATTCTCGCCCGCCGGCAATTCGGGCGGCCAGGGTGTCGGATCGTTGGTGTCGAATCGAACTCGAACCGCATTGGCCGGTTTGTACGAGGTACGCTTTTTGCAGCGGAAGCGGCTTCGGCCGCCTGACGAAGAGGCGTAATGTCGTCGAGAATCCAGAACCCTCGGCCATGAGTGCCGGCCACCAGATCGGAGTTGAATTTATCGTCTTTGATCTGGATATCTCGAACCGAGATCGGGGGCATGTCGAGGCGCAGCGAACTCCAGTGGTCTCCATCGTCGACCGAAACCCAGACCTGTGTATCTGTTGAGGCGTAGAGCAGTCCGCGCTTACGAGGATCTTCGCGAATCGAGTTAGTTACCGCGCCCGGTGCAATGCCGTTATTGATCTCGGTCCAGGTCTTACCTGCATCGTGAGTACGCCAAAGATGAGGGTTCATGTCATCGAGCCGCAGATGTATTGGCGGCTGCATATGCCGTCTTCGTGTCGAAATGGCCGGCATCCATATTGAAGATGCGGGTCCACGCCTTGATCTGCGGCGGTGTAACATTCGTCCATTTCAATCCGCCGTCCGTGGTCATCTGAATCAGCCCGTCGCCCGTGCCCGCCCAAAGCACGTTCACGTCGAGCGGGGAAGGCGCTAGCGCGGTAACAGTGCCAAGAGCCGCAGGTTTCACTCCCGTCGCATACTTACCGGCATTCGCAGGAACGTCCCATGTTTGTCGGGTCAGATCGCCGCTAATCGGCTTCCAGATGTGTCCTCCGTCCACCGTCTTCCAGACGCCTGAAGTAGCGGCGTACAAGATATTCGGATCCTTTGGAGACCAGATGATGGGCTGTGTGCGAACTGTTCGAGCCGGTGGAGCAGAATCGGGTGCGCCTTGCCCTGGACGCGGAGGCGTCATGCTGGTTTTCTGGCCCGTCAGTCGGTTGTACAGGCTGACCTTGCCGCCATAGACAAGATCAGGATTCTTCGGATCCGGAGCAGCCATTCCGTACTCCTCTATGTCGACCGGATGCCAGTCATGGAAGGTGATTTCCCCATCCATGCTGCGGCTTGCAACGCAAGCAGACCCCGAATCCTGCTGGCCGCCACAGAGCCGGTATGGGAACGCGTTGTCGGCCGTGACGTGATACATGGCGGCCGTGGGCTGGTTGTACCAGTTACTCCATGACTGCCCGCGATTCGCAGAAATCACGCCGCCCTGATCGCTAACGACCAGAAGGATGTCAGAGTTATTGGGATTGATCCATGTCTTCTGGTAGTCATCTCCTCCCGGTGCGCCGCGAACGGCCGTCCAGGTCGCGCCCGCGTCTTCTGTTCGCCACAGAACCGTAGAGCAACTGTAGACGACTGAATCATTCTTCGGATCGACCGTGATCGTGGGCAAGTCGCCGCCGCCAATGCGAATGAGAGGGCGCGGATCGTTCTTCCCGGTAGCAATCGACCAGGTAGCGCCTCCATCCGTGCTCTTGTACATGAATGTATTTCCGCCGCGGCCACGCGCCGGCGGAGCACCGGAAGATGACGGCGCATTCACAGCCACAGTGGCGTAGATCGTATCGGAGCGGCTAGGCGCGACCGCAAGATTGGCCTGCACCACTGCCGGCAATCCATTGGTCAGTTGGTTCCACGTGGTACCTCCGTCCGTAGACTTAAAAATTCCGCCGGCCTCTCCTCCGAAAGATCCGTTCTCATAAAACCCTTGTTGTTGCTGCCACAGCGCGGCGTATACGGTGTCCGGGTGAGAAGGATCGATGCGAACATCGTTAGCGCTGGTGTACTCGTCCTTATAAAGGACCTTGTCGAAATGAGCGCCGCCGTCCGTGGAACGGAAGACGCCGCGTTCCGCGTTAGGACCGTAGGGATGACCAAGAACGGCAACAAACACCCGATTTGGATCGGCAGGATCCACTTCGATGTTCGCGATCATCTGTGAGTCGCGCAACCCGAGATGTGTCCAGGTCTTACCGGCATCCGTCGATTTGTAGACGCCGTCCCCAACCGCCAAGTCCGGGCGAATGATTCCTGCTCCGGTACCGACATAAATAGTGTTCGGATCGGAAGGCGCTACCGCAATCGCTCCGATGGAACCGGTTGACTGTGCGTCAAACAGCGGCTGCCACGTCGATCCGTAATCTGTGGAGCGCCACACACCGCCATTGTCGAAACCGATGTAAAACACATTCGGCTGTTTCGGCACTCCGGAAAGAGCACGGGCTCGGCCCGCACGCGTGGGCCCGATTTGACGCCAATGCATTTCGCTGTAGAGCTTGGAATCGAGCGTTTGGGCCGTGACGGCCGTTGACCACGGCAGCAGTGAGAGCAGAAAAAAAGCAGCCTGGAGGGCGGAGGCAGTACGCGAGCGAGTTGGCAAGAGCTTCCTTCTAAATTCGGTTAGTGTAGCAATCGGCTCGGATACGGGGAACCGCAAACGTTCGCTCGATAGAACTGCAGGCGAACGCGTTCGAAAAGGGCGCCGGTCGAAATAGTTGCGCTAATTCGGAAGCGAATCCTGCACGAATTTCGCCAGATCAGCATGATACTTCGTCGCCGAGGGTTGATCGATGTACACCATGTGGCCGGACTCGTAGTAGCCCTTCTGGATATGAGTCTTCTTGATCTCGTCGGACACCTTCAGGTGATTGATCATCCATTCATTCGGATAGAACGGACACGCGAAATCGTAATAACCCATCCCGACAAACAGATGCATGTGCGGATTCTTCGCGAACGCAGTCTCCAGATTGACCACCGTGTTGTACTCACCTGACCATGGCGGCGCGTTACCGGCCACGTAATAAATGTTGTCGTTCTCGTATTTCAGGTCGTTCCGAACGTAGGCCTCGAAGGCCGTCAGAAAGCAGTTTTCGATGTTGGCGTTGCTGTAATCGAAGCTGGTGTTCGCAGCGCCGCCGTCGATCTGATAGCCCGCGAAGCGCGAATCCAGACGCGATGTCATCACGTGCTGCTCGCGCAGCAACTCGGTACTGAACGGTCCCAGCGGAACACGGATATCCAGGGAACTGACAAACGGCTTCGGCAGCCCGGTGAATCGTGCAAAATTCGTCGCCACCTTCTCGCGTTCAGCTTGCGTGGCGCGATCGCCGTCGAAGAGATACTCCAGGTATTCGCCGGACGCAAACTCGCGCGCCTTGTTCGCAATCTGCTCCACGCTCAGCTTCTGCAAATCCGGCGGCAGCCTCTTGTGATAGTGCGCCGTCATGATCTCGGTCGGAAGCGTCGAGAGTTGGCGCTGCTCCCCGGCCGAGGCATCCGCACTGATCACGGCCGACAGCAGCATCACGCCGTTCACGGGAATATCGTGATCGGTCAAGATAGCCGGAGAGCCCCGCCGCTCGCGTGGTGCCGTAGCTCTCGCCGCCGACGAACAAAGGCGAGCCCCAACGGTTGTATTGGTTCAGAAACATGCGCATGAATTCGCCGAACGCAGCCAGATCGTTCTCGACGCCGCCGAAATCCGGGCCATAGCTCGGCTTCTCGGGACGGCTGAAGCCTGTACCCATGGCGTCGATGAACACCAGGTCGCCGGTGTCCAGCAGGCAATTCGGGTTATCGACGTACGTGTATGGCGGCGGAGTAGCCAGGCCGTTCGGCTCCATCTTCACCATCTTCGGACCGAACGCGCCCATATGCAGCCAGACCGTTGCCGCCCCGGGACCGCCGTTGAACAGAAACCAAACCGGCCTCTTCGACTTATCGGTCACGTTGTTTTTCGAGTAGTAAACGTAGAACAGATGCCCCTGCGTCACGCCGCTGGTCGCATGCTTGATCGGCATGAAGCCGACGTGCGCGGTGTACTGGATGGTCTCGCCATGCAGCGTGATCTCGTGCTGACTGGTGATCGGCTGCGCCGGATACTTGACCGGCTGCAGATCTTCACCCGTGTACGTGTAAGTGAAGCGGTAGAAGTCGTTCGTGTTCGCAGCCGGCCCCCGGCCTCCCTGCGCGAACATGGGCAGGCTCATGACGCGCCATGGCTAATGCAGAAAGGTAAACGTTGCGCAACGGCTTGGAACTCCTCATGGAATGAATCGTAAATTGAGCCATTTACTTCGTCGCCTCCTCTACGAATCCGGCCAGATCGTGCTCCAGCTTCGCCGACGCCTTGCTATCCATATACGCCCAGCGGCCGGCAGACTGATGACTGACGCTGATTTTGTGGGCTCGCACGTCAGGCGAAACGTTCAGATGCGCGAGCGTGTATTCGGCTGCGTAGAAGGGCGAGTCGAGATCAAACGAATTTACGCTGACAAACAGGCGCATATTGGGATTGCTGGCAAATGCGGAGGAGATGCTCGTTCCATCATTTCCGGTTGACGTAAATGTTCCGATGCCGCCGCTGTTCAGATAAAACACTGCGTCCTTGACTCCGCTGAAGTTCAGCTCGCGGTGGAGATAAGCCTGGTATGCAGCCGCAAAGGGCCCGCTCATCTCGCTCAGGTGGAAGTCCTGGGGAGGCGGCGGGCAGCGAGCGCGTTGCGCCCTCCTCCGCCACCGAAACCAAACGCAGGCGGCGGCGGTTGGTACCCGACGACGCGTCCGTCAAATCGGGAGACCGCCTGGTGCTGGTCGCGCATCAGTTCGGAGTTGTAGCGGTCTAGCGAGATGCGTAAATTGTTGCTGATGATGAATTGCTTCGAGAGGCCGGTCATGCGCGCCAGATCGGCAACTACCTTCGCGCGCTCTTCCGTGCTCATGCGATCCCCTTTGTAAAGCGCGTGCAGATATTCGCGCGAGGCAAACTGACGAGCTTGCCCGGCGATCTGCTCTTCGCTCGTGCCATTCATGTCCGGCGAGAGCTTCTTGTGATACCAGGACGTCAGGACCAGGCTCGGCAGCAATGTGATGTACTTCGTGTCCCCTGCCGTCGCATCCGGCGCGTTCCCGACCGAAAGCAAAACAACGCCCCGCACCGGCACCGCGTGCTCATTGAGATAAGCCGCTAAACCGGCAACCCGCCCCGTCCCCGCATCCTCGCCGGCCAGGAAAAGCGGAGCAGATTCGCGGCTATTACGAGCGACGTAGAGCCGCACGAACGCGGCAAGCGAGCCGATGTCACCCTGTGTGTTCCAGAAAATGGAACCGCGATGTGCCTGGGCCGGAACGCTGTATCCTGTCCCGACCGGGTTGACGAATACCAGGTCCGTTTCCCCGAGAATCGAATTCGGGTTCTCCTCCCAAGTGCCCTCCGTCTTCATTCGTTTTGGTCCCACGCCGCCGAACTCCTGCCATGCCGCAGATACTCCCGGCGCGCCGCCGAAGAAAAACATGAGCGGGCGGTGCGATTCTTCGGTTCCGCCATCTTTCACATACGACGTAAAGAATAGGTAGGCCTCGGGCAGTCCAGTGGTCGCGTTCGGCAAAGGCAGGAAGCCGGCCGTAGCGGTATAAGCGAGGGGCTGTCCGTGCCACGTGATCTTCCCGTGCGTCTCTACGGGCGGAGCATCAAATTTCTGTCCCGCTCGAACTTGCGCAGCGTTCGGATCGAAGTCGTAGAATGCGTCCGGCGCTGGTGTCGCCTGACCTCCACGTCCGCCTTCGGCCGGACGCCCCGCTGTGCTCGGCGCGGTAACTGGCGGTGCGGCAACCTGTGGCGCTCCTGCTTGCGAGTTGGTTTGCTGGGAGGCAGCTTGGGTCGCATTCTGTCCGCCTGGCTGTTGTCCGCCGGGGCTCGCGCGCCGGCTCCCGCCGCCTTGTCCCCATAAACACGAGGCGACAAGCGTGAAGCCTAAGAAAATCATTCGGCTGCGTACACGTAGAAATGGCATTCTGATCTAAAATTCGCTCCTGATCCGGAATGAGGAAAGACTACGGTACGAGGTAATCGCCAGGCAACTCGGAAACATCCGCTACGGCCGGTCTCCACGTTGCCTTCTTGTGCCGGATCTTGTATTGGTGCATCGTTCGACCTTCACGTTACGCCCGGAGACCGCATTAAAACATCTGGCGCACGTTTTGTCGAGTTTTCGTGACTTATTCTCGCGCTATCCCTGCGCGCTGAAGCTAATCTGGAACTCATGAACACTGTCAGAAGCGTCGCCGCAGTCCTCATCGGATACGTCGTGTTCGCGGGCTCGGCCGTGCTTCTGTTCAACGCCGCAGGAAGAGATCCACACGCTCCGCAGAGTCTTGGGTTCATCATTTTTACCGTGGTGTATGGGATCTTGTTCGCCGGCCTCGGAGGTCTGCTCGCCGCCCGCATCGCTCCGAAAAAGCCTACAGTTCACGCGGCACTCGTTTCGCTCCTGATCGCGCTCGGAGCGACCGTCTCCTTACTTGCGGCCCCCGGCGCCGGCTCGACCTGGTCACAATGGGCCGCACTTATATTCATGGCGCCAAGCGCCTGGGGTGCTACGAAAGCTCGATGGATGATTGGAGTTGCTGGATGAATCAAGTGACGAAGTATCTGCTCCTGTTCATAGCCGTTCCACTGCTGAACTTCGGGGAAGGAGCCCATCTACTCTCTCAAGCTTCAAACTCGCCCGCCTTCAGCTATGCGGAAGTCATGATCCCTATGAGAGATGGCGTGAAGCTGCAGACCGCCATTCTCAAGCCGGCGGGACAAGCCGGACCGCTTCCGATTCTCCTGCAGCGAAGTCCTTATGGCATTCCCGACAAGGCGCCCGACTCAGTGCCCGACAATTGGAAGGAATTTTCGCGAGACGGCTACATCTTCGTATTCCAGAACCTTCGCGGCCGCTTCAAATCGGAAGGCGTGTTCCACCTCTCATCGTTTGTCGATCTGAAGAACCCGAAAGTTACGAACGAGACAACCGACGCTTACGACACCGTCGAGTGGCTCGTCAGAAACGTTCCCGACAACAATGGACGGGTTGGTATCTGGGGCGTCTCCTACCTGGGTCTGACTGCGGGAATGACTCTCTTACAGCCCCACCCTGCTTTGAAAGCGGTCTCCGAGCAGGCATCGCCTGTGGACCAGTGGATGAACGACGATATGCACCGGTTCGGCGCTTTGCGCCTGAGTTATGCGTTCGAATACTCCGTCATGGAGCAGGCGGATAAAAATTCGAACACGCATTTTGCTTTCGACAAATATGACACCTATGAGTGGTATTTAAATGTTGGGCCGATCGCGAATCTCGATTCGAAATATCTGCACGGCTCCATCCCGTTCTGGACGCAAACGGTGGAGCATCCCAACTATGACGAGTTCTGGCGTCGCGAGGCCTGGGTCAATCAGTTACATAGCAGCCCGGTCCCTAACTTGAACGTTGCCGGATTCTGGGATCAGGAAGATCCTTGGGGCCCCTGGCAAATCTTCCGCCACTCCGAAGAGAGCGACCCTCAGGGACAGAACTTTATCGTTGCCGGACCGTGGTTTCACGGCGAGTGGCAAAGGTCGAAAGGAGACCGGATCGGGGAGATCACGTTCGGCGGTCATGAGACCGCACGCGAGTTTCGGGAACGAATCGAGGCTCCGTTCTTTCGTTATTACCTCCACGGCAAAGGCGACAAGTTCGCCTGGAAGGCAAGCACGTTTCAATCGGGATCGAATAGGTGGCAAAGCTATGACGCGTGGCCTCCCAAAGGATCAAGAGCAACCAACTTATATCTGCATGCAAACGGAACGCTCTCCTTCGAAGCGCCGCAACCGGGCGAGGCGGAGTATGCCCAATACATCTCCGATCCTGCAAACCCCGTACCTTATCGGCAACGCCCTATTTCTCCGACCTATCCCGGCGGTGACTGGACGGCGTGGGAAGTTGCGGATCAGCGTTTCGTCGATCGTCGGCCGGACGTGTTGAGTTTCGTCAGCGCTCCTTTGGATCACGACCTGAAGATGACCGGCGAGGTAAGCGCGGATTTATTTGCCTCGACGTCGGGCACGGATAGCGATTTCGTCCTGAAGCTGATCGATGTGTATCCGGAGAACGCCACTCCGAATGCGTGGAACCCGGACGCAGGTCCTGAGCCAGGGCCAGTTTGCCAAATCGCTGAACGGGTATCAATTGCCGATTGCGATGGAGGTTCGCCGCGGCCGATTCAACAAGAGTTATGACCGTCCGGAGCCGCTCGTTTCAAACGCGCCAACCCAGTTCGCCATTCCGCTGCGCGATCACGATCATGTCTTTTTAAAGGGGCATCGGCTCATGGTGCAGGTGCAATCCACGTGGTTCCCCGCTATTGATCGCAACCCTCAGAAGTTTGTTCCGAGCATCTACACGGCCAAGGCCGGCGATTTCATTTCGGCATCACAGCGGGTCTACTGCACACCCAAACTGCCCTCGCATGTAACTCTCCCCATCCAACCGTGAGCCACACCCGCGCTCGCGGCTTCCGTTCTCGAACGATCAGAATCGGGTACCGAACCTGCAACATAGAGAGACAAAAAATCGTGTAAGCTTGAAGATCTTTTCCCATTACCCATCAGGAGAAAGGCCCGAGCGAGTTCATGATTTTGAAGCAGTACTATCTCGGTTGCCTCGCTCACGCATCTTATTTGCTTGGAGACGAGAAGACGTCGACAGCCATCGTTGTGGACCCGCAGCGCGACGTCGAGCAATATCTTGCCGACGCGGAGAAACTCGGGCTTACGATCCGTCACGTTTTTCTGACCCACTTTCACGCAGACTTCGTGGCCGGCCATCTGGAGCTACGTGACCGTTGCGGCGCAACCATCCGTCTCGGTGCCCGTGCACAGGCCGAATACGCGTTCGTGCCGATGAAAGACGGCGACACGCTCGACTTCCCCGGTATGCGACTGCAGGTGGTCGAAACTCCCGGTCACACGATTGAATCGATTTCCATTCTGGTTTTTGATCTCGCGAAAGACCGGGCCAAACCATACGCTGTGCTCACGGGCGATACTCTGTTCATCGGTGATGTGGGCCGCCCCGACCTGCGCGTTTCGCTCGGGTGGACAGCAAGCGACCTCGGCGCACATCTATATCATTCGCTTCACGCGAAACTGCTGACACTTGCCGACGAGACTCTTGTCTATCCTGCCCATGGCGCCGGTTCTCTCTGCGGTAAACAGCTTTCTTCCGACACGGTTTCATCTCTTGGAGATCAGCGGCGTTTGAACTACGCATTGCAGCCAATGTCAAAAGAGGAGTTCATCCGCCTCGTTACGGCCGACCAGCCCGAGGCCCCGCCGTACTTTACTTATGACGCGGTACTCAACACCCGCGAGCGCACAACCCTGGACAAGAATCTGGAGCACGTTCTGCAAGCCATCACGCTCGATGAGGTGCTTCAGATGGAGGAGACGGGTACGCAGCTCCTGGACGTTCGCGACCCTGCTGAATACGCCAAAGGCCACATCGCAGGCAGCATAAATATCGGGCTCGAAGGCCAATACGCCAACTGGGCCGGCACCGTACTCGATAGCGGTACGCCGATCGTGATTATTGCCGAGCCTGCCCGCGAGCACGAAGCTGCATTACGCTTGGGCCGAATCGGCTTCGATGACGTCAAAGGTTATCTCGCAGGCGGGATGGAAGCACTCGCTGGCAGGCCGGACCTGGTGCAGTCGACAGAGCGTGTCAGCGCTCCTGTACTTGCGGAAGAGTTGGCGAGTACCAGTCCGCCTCTGTTGCTGGACGTACGGAATCCACGCGAGTGGGCAGCCAAGCACATCAACGGCAGCCTGAACGTGCCGTTAAATCAGCTCGGAGAGCGCATGGCAGAAATCCCGCGCGATCGTCGCATTGCCGTCCATTGCGCGGGCGGCTACCGCTCTTCCATCGCGGCCAGTATTCTCCATCGCAACGGAGTTACTCGCTTGGTAGAGATGGCAGGCGGCCTCGCAGCTTGGGAGGCCGCGTCTCTCCCTTTAGCTAGCGGTAATCGCTGAAACCTTGTATCATCAACTTTCCCCCTAATTGAAGGAGACAGAAGTATGAGTTTACGCATCAATGACGAAGCGCCTGATTTTTCGGCTGAGACAACGCAAGGTCCCATCAACTTTCACGAATGGATTGGAAATGGTTGGGCGATTCTCTTCTCTCATCCGAAAGATTTCACTCCCGTTTGCACGACTGAACTCGGTTACATGGCCGGCCTGCAGCCTGAATTTGCGAAGCGAAACTGCAAAGTGATCGGACTGAGTGTGGACCCGGTAAGCAATCACGGGAAGTGGGCGGCGGACATCGAAGAGACACAAGGTCATAAAGTGACCTATCCGATGATCGGCGACACGGAACTCAAGGTTGCAAAGCTGTACGACATGCTGCCGGCCGAATCGGGCAGTACATCGGAAGGCCGCACAGCGGCGAACAATGCCACCGTACGTACGGTTTTCGTCATTGGCCCCGACAAGAAGATTAAACTGATGCTCGCTTACCCGATGAGCACCGGGCGCAACTTCGACGAGGTTCTGCGGGTTGTCGACTCAATGCAACTCACGGCTGCGCACAAAGTGGCGACGCCGGTGAACTGGAAGAACGGTGAGGACGTGATCATCCTGCCGGCTGTATCGGATGAAGAGGCCAAACAGAAGTATCCGGACGGCTGGAAAGCCCCGAAACCGTATCTTCGAATCGTCTCTCAACCAAGTTAGACACGGCGAGAACTGCTCAATTATCTCAGTCGCTCCAACGTACGCACGCACGGCACACGGTGCGGAGGAGAGAGCCCGCAAGGCTGAGAGCACATCCTTTACAGAATCGGCGAAGCAGACCCGGACGGCGCGGTGCGTACCTACATGAGGCGCATCGTTCCGGCTCCTTCGCCGAATTCAACGATCATTTTCGCGTGCAGATCGGGAGATGCTAAGGCAGTGAACGCCTCAGGGACGCCTTCTGGGGACGTTCTCCCTGTGATCAAGTTTTCGACGGGCAGAACTCCTTCGGCAATGTTGCGAAGCGTAGTGGCATATTCAGTCGCTGTGTAGCAGATAACAAATTGCATATTAAGTTCTTTGTTAATGGCGATCACCGGCTCTATGTAATCGCGACCCATACAGATGCCCACCACCACGATGCGTGCATTGACGGGAGCGGCGGTTACGATCTGGTCCAAGACTCCAGGTGCGCCGACACACTCGAATATGACAGATGGCCGCAGAGGCGGACCCGGCATCCACGGTGGGAGCGTAGGGGAATCGGGGCCGCTCCATACTGCCACCTCTCTCCATTTCTGGTGAGGCGACTCGACACTCGGATCAACGACAACATCCGCACCCAGCGACTCTGCCAACCGTCGTCGCCGTGGAGAAAAATCTGCGGCAACTATCGGGTGAACCCCCTTAAGATGCAGTGCGGCGATTACTGCCAGGCCTATGGGGCCACAACCAACGACGAGAGGAACTTCGTTTTGATCGATACGGCTTTTTTCCACGGCGTGCACACCGACGGCCATTGGTTCGGTGAGTGCGGCGTGGCTGGGAACCAAGCCGTTCGGCACCTCCAGAAGTAAGTCCTCGGTCAGCCTCATGTATTCGCCATAGCCACCAGGTGTCTCATCGGAGTAACCGATAAACCGCAACCCGTCGCGGCGCACTAAGAAGGGCATCGAGCATACTGTCGTGCCGATCTTTAGTTTTCTTGTTGTTTTCGGCCCGTAATCGACAATCTCTCCGCAGAACTCGTGGCCCATCACAATATCGCGGGAGGGATCCAAGCTGAAAGGCGAATCCGAACGGCGCAGGGCATCAGCAAGTTCTTCACCGTGGGCGGCTGCATGAAGGTCACTGCCGCAGATACCGCACGCAAGCGTCCTGACAAGAACTTCGCCCGCCTCCGGTTCCGGAGCCGGCACTTGGTCTAATTGGAGCGTTTTGTTTCGCAACACGACGGCCCGCATTCTGTTCTCCTTGGTACCGCGCACTTAGGTCAGGGTTGAAGGGATTGCTCCCAACTGGGTCAGGATCGTGGCGTGGTCGAAGTACACCTTCTCGCACACCAGATCATTTCCTTCAAACATGAAGATCAATACCGCTTCAACTTCCATCCGCCGTCGAGTCAGAGAAATTCCCGCCCACACGCCCTCGTGAGTTCCGCCGAACACGCACTCAACAATGACTGCATTCTCCGCATGATGAACAGCAGTTTTGCGCAAGTAAAAATCGGGAAATGCGCTCAGAACGGCCCCGACGACGCCAGTAACGGCTTCCGAGCCATCCGCAACGACACCGAGGGCGGGCACCTCGTACCGTGGATGGCGGAAGGTGGCCAAGGTTGACGCCACATCATGGGTGGACTGCTTCCGCCCGGATGTGCGCATCCACTGTGGCTTCACGTCTCACCTGCACGTCGGAAGCAGTAGGCGATAGCATTGGCTCTCCAGGGCACTGATGTTATCGCATTTCGCTCGGCTGATGGGACAAGCCGTAAATGGACAAGGCGGGGGCCGCTCCATCACCACACGAGATACCCGCAACGAGATCCAAATATCGACTGCATACATCTCGTCAACGCTAACAGGCAGAACGTGACGACTAGAGTTACATCGTCGGTGGTCGTCCTCTGCGTTACTGACAGGCGCGGCTCCTCCAACACCTAAACGCCACTTATAACTAGGGCTAACGAAGTTTTAGGAAAAGACAATCGACAGATCCCTGTTTCTCCGTTCCGTATGCTTGAAAGTGACAGCTCGCATCAAAAAGAACTAGTTCCATACGGGCATCTGATCTGCTCTGCTTCCAATCACCGTCTTTGCACGCCTGTTACAATCCCGAGTGATGTTCACCGGGATCGAGCATTTCGCCATCGCCTCCCCCAATCCCAAGCGGTTGGCGGATTTCTACGTTTCCACCCTCGAATTCGAAATCACATTCGAGTACGCCGGCAACTACTTCGTCCAGGCGAAAGATGGCGCCCTTATCGAAATCATCCCGGCCGAAGGAGACCGGCCCGAATCAGGCATGCGAACGCCCGGCCTTCGCCACATCGCCATCTCGATCGAAAACTTCGACGCCGCTTACGACCATCTGCAGAAGCAGGGGATCAAATTTGAAGGAGAGCCCTATGAAGTACAGGGAAACCGCCTCGCTTTCTTCAAAGATCCCGACGGGAATCTCCTGCACCTGATCTATCGCTCGAAGCCGCTCAAATAATTGTTCGATCGCGTCTTCAAAGCCTTTCGGTATCGCGATTTCCGGCTGATGTGGTTCGGGGCCTGCACATCCAGCGTGGGCACGTGGATGCAATCCACGGCGCAAAGCTGGCTGGTCTATAAGCTCTCGAATTCTCCCGTCTATCTGGGCCTGGACGCGTTCTTCGCGCAAATCCCCATCTTCCTTTTTTCTTTGCTCGGTGGCGTTTATGCCGACCGGAAAAGCCGCCGCACGCTCCTGATCATTTCGCAGTGCATTCAACTCACCTGTGCCTTCGTTCTCGCTACGCTGGCGGCCACCAACGTGGTGAAAGTCTGGCATATCTGGTGCCTGTCGTTCATGGTCGGAACGGCGCAGTCGTTTGGCGGGCCCGCTTATTCGGCGCTGGTGCCTTCGCTCGTGGGAAAGGAGAGATCTCCAGAACGCAATCGCTCTCAATTCCATTCAGTTCAATCTCGCTCGCGTCGTTGGTCCGGCTCTCGGCGGTCTCGCTCTTATCAAGTTGGGGCCTGCCTGGTGCTTTACCGTTAACGGAATCTCTTACCTCGCCGTTATCGCCTCGCTGCTCTCCATCCATACCGTGTTTGTCCCGCCTAAAACTCCCCGCTCCGTGCTCGACAGCATGCGGGAAGGAGTCCAGTTCCTCTGGAGCCGCGAAGGAATGGTCGGCTTAGTGTCGATCGGCTTCCTCGTCACGCTTCTGTCCTATCCGTTGATCACCTTCCTGCCTGTCATCGCGCGTAACGTATTCCACCGAGAAGCCGACACGTTCACGTTGTTTCTGTGCCTCTCAGGCGCTGGTTCCGTTGTAGGTGCGCTCACCGTCGCCGCCATGCACAGCCAGAAAGGACAAGCACGGCAGTCACTCGCTGTCATGCTCCTGCTTGGAGCGCTTCATAACTGCAATCGGGTTCTCCAAGAGCCTCTGGTTGACTTGCCTGCTCATCTTTTTCTGCGGCATCCTGCTCATGATTGTGTTCGCGGTGAACTCCTCGCTCGTCCAGTCCCATACTTCGGACGCCATGCGTGGGCGCGTCATGAGTGTTTATAATCTTGCATTCCGCGGCGGCATGCCGATGGGCAGCCTTCATCTCTGGTCTTCTGATGAGCCGAACCTCGGCTCCGATCACAATGGCTGCAAACGGAATTGTCATCGCCGCGGTGGCCGTCTCTTTTCTCTTTGCCGGCCGCAAACTTTCGAAACTGTAAAGCACTCGAGACGTCACCCCTACAATGAAGGCAAGTATGTGGACGGAGGCGATGGGTAGAGGCTTCCCCAAAGTGTTTCTGTTTTTTTGCTGTTCAGTTGCAAGCTTGATTGTCGGCAACGGGCAGACCGTGGCAGATCTCGAAGCGGCACGAGACCGCGGCGACTTGGCCGCGATCGATCGTCTGATCGCGCAGGCGAGTGGGGCCGCCAATTCTCCTGACGGGCAGTATAAACTTGCCCTCGCGTATTCGTACGCGCGCCGAAGTGGCCATGGAACAGCGCGACAAGAAGAAATCGGAAGCGTTCGCCGAGAAAGGCTTGGAGCCGGCGCAAAAGGCCGTCGCTGCAAACGGGGGCAATGCAGAGTTTCATCGGCTGCAGGGTGCTCTGTGCGGCCAGGTCATTCCGGCGAATCCCCTCATGGGCGCCCTCAAATATGGGCAGTGTGCCCGCGACGAAATCAACAAGGCGATTCAGTTGAATCCGAATCTCGCGCTTGCTTACGTGACGAGAGGTGTTGGTAACTTCTATCTCCCCGCGGCGATGGGCGGCGGAGTCGACCTTGCTTTGAAAGATTTCGACAAAGCCAGTTCGCTCGATCCGAAATTGTCGGACGCTTATCTCTGGAAGGGCATCACGCTTCGCAAAGCCAATCGCATCGGCGAAGCGCGGCAGGCGCTGGAGCAGGCAGCCAAACTTGCTCCGAATCGCGTCTGGATCAAAGAGCAACTGCAGAAGCTTCCTCCGCAATAATGCGGCGCTGGCTCTCGATAGCGTTGACCCTCGTTGCCATTACGCTGCTCGAGTTCCATTTCTTTCCGGGCCACAGTTATCTCAGGTCCGATTCTCAAATCTTCGTAGCCATGATCGAGAGGCTGGCCGCCCCTGCGTTTCTTTCGCGCGACTTCGTGGCCAGCCCGCCTCATTTGGTCTTCACGGCCTATGACGAAATCACTCTGTTCCTTCACCGCATCACACATCAGGATTTCCAAAGTGTGCTGGCATGGCAGCAACTGATTTGTCGCGGAGCTGCCGTTCTTGGCGTTTTTCTTCTTGCATCCTCGGCCGAGATCAGAGACTCTCTGGCCCTGCTGATCGCTGCGTTAGTCAACCTGGGAGCCGCCCTTCCGGGCGCTTACGTCTCGATCACGGAACCGGAGCCGGTGCCGCACGCCATGGCGTTCAGTCTGTGCCTTCTGGCGCTCGGTCTCCTGGCAACGGAGAAGCCTCTGCTGTCGGGTTTTGCCGCGGGCCTGGCGCTGATTTATCAACCCGCCGACCGCCGGGCTCCTGTGGGCGGCTGTTGCGCTCACATTTATTCTGAATCGGCAATTGCGGCCCCTGCTGCGGCCTATGCTGACCATTCTGCTCGTCTTTCTGTTGCTCCTGGCTAACCTGGCGCAATTGCAACCCGGTGTGGTCGACACGGGAGCGTTCTTCCAAAGGATGTCGCCGGTATGGCTTCGGATTTTGCGGGAGCGCACTCCGGAAGTGATGATCTCCACCTGGTCGGGCCGAGCGCATCGTCGTTTTACCTGCTCGTCTTCGCTGGGGGCGTATTAGCTGGCGCGCGCGTCTGGCCATTTCTGAACCGGCAGTCGAGGTGGATGGGCGCCATTCTCGTGTTCGGCGGCTTGCTGAGCCTGCCTCTGTCCGGAATCCTGCTCGAGGTCTGCCGCTGGTCTCTCATTCCGCAACTCCAGCCGGCGCGAGCCCTGCTCTTTACGGTTGCGCTGTCGCTTGCCGCGGCTGCAATCGCCGCAATGCGTGACGCCTCGTCCGGAAAGCGGATCGAAATGGCCGGCTGGATCGTATTCGTGCTTGCCGTTGCGGTCGGAACTCAGGTGAGGCATCGCCTCCGACTTGAAAGCGTGTCCCGTTCGTCTGTTCGCGAGTTGGCGTCCTGGGCCAGAGACAACACATGGGGCGGCTCGATGTTTCTGTTCCCCGATGCAGGACGCGCCATCTATCCCGGCATTTTTCGAGCCGAATCGATCCGCGCCGTCTACGTGGATTGGAATGGAGGCGAGTTGTCGAAGTACTTCGAAGAATTTCGCCCGCGAATGGGATAAGCGCTGGCGCACCACGATGGCTGGCGATTTCTCGGCGCGGAGGCTCGAAGCATCGCTGGACCTTCCGGTTGACTATTACGTTCTGCGCCGCGCGAACGCTCTCGACCGGATCCGGCCTGTGTATAGCACGCGCGATTTCGTCGTATATGAACGACATGCTTTGCGCAATGAAACAGCCCCTCTGAAGCTGATTCGCGGAGAGCGA
Organism: uncultured Acidobacteriaceae bacterium; assembly: GCA_963744795.1. GTDB lineage: Bacteria > Acidobacteriota > Terriglobia > Bryobacterales > Bryobacteraceae > Bog-105. The sequence goes on along the minus strand of CAVUVF010000013.1, from coordinate 145,316 downwards.
CCTTAGCTGTTGAGGTTGATGCCGAGCTTCTTTAACTCTTCTGAATAGTAGCGCTTATGAAGAAGATCGAACTCTTCCCCGCCCTCGGGAATGTCGCGCTTCTGCGTGCGAATCTTGTCGCGCGCTGCGCGATCGATTCGCTCTTCCAATTGCAGGATATCCGTCATCTCGCGCACGAGCGCAAGACGCAGTTCGTTCGGATCTTTGCGGACCCGGAAATCGCGCGACTTGCGCATTCCCGCCACAATTTTATGCGAGATTTCGTTCACGCGATCGCGCGACAATTTCATTGGATCGCCCGTATCGCGCCCGGCCGCGCGCGTCATTTTGCGCTGTGCGAGCAATTGATTCTTGATCTTCCGGAACATCTCCTGATACGAGATGTTTTCGCGCCGCATGTACTCGCTGTAGTCATCCAACAGGTCGCGAACTTCATCGTTCAAGCGATCTTCCGTCGAAAGATCCTCGTCGATGATTCCCTCGATAACACTCGCCGCTACTGTCGGATTTGAGGTTTCGAACGCAGTTGGACTTAACCGATTAACGAGCTGACGTGATAAGTAACCAATGAATTCGCGGGCCAATAGCATCCGAGGCCTAGTTTAACAACGGGGCCTTATTCGGAAGCTTCATCGTCGCCGCGATGGTTTTCGAGAAACTCGCGGTCGATCGCCTGCCGGCCGCGGAATCCGTCTTCAACGTGGTGCCAGAAACCGATTCCAGATTCACCCAAGCGCCAGCACAGATACACCTCGCGGTCACGGTACAGTGTTGGAAAGTCGATCAGCCCGGTATCGGCATCCTTTATCTGGATACCGAGTTCGGTGATCTTCTCGACGACCGACTTCAACGTGCGCGCAGCCGAGTCTTTGCGAGTCCGCGACGCAAGCACCCGGTCGTGAGACAGCGCCATGCCCCCGAGAATGGTGATGCGTTGTCTTAGCGCATCGAGTTCCGCTTCACCTGAATCGTATTCTCTTTTCGCCTGCACCAGACTGCGAACAAGACGCTCGACTTCCGGAAGCAGTTCCTCGGCTTGAGGCAGGTTGAAGAATCGTGGCACGCTGCGAACGCCCCCACGTATAGCAAGGACAGACGTATTCTGAGACTTGCGTATCGGCATTCACACGTCCACAGCGGGCTCTCTCGAGAGAGCTGCGGTCAAAGGCCGCTGAGTTGGGCGCCAACACGTTTCAGATCTTTTCTGCGAGCCCGCGCATGTGGCGGACGAAACCGCCCGATCCCGAAAAGATCGAGCTCCTGAACCGGCAGCGCGAAGAGCACGATCTCTATCCGCTCGTGATTCACGACAGCTATCTGATCAACCTCGCGGCTCCGCCCTCAATCATCCGTGAGAAGTCCATCGAGGGCTTTCGCGGAGAGCTGGAAAGGGCGCTTCTGATCGGAGCAGACTACCTGGTTGCACATCCCGGCAATTACAAAGGGCTCACGGTTGAGCAAGGCATCCTCAATGTCGCCGAAGGCATTGGCGCTTGCCTGGCGGGAAGTGGACGATTGCTTAAAGAAGAAGGCGAAAGCTCTCGATTCTGCTCGAAAATACCGCCGGAGCGGGCGCGCAACTCGGTGGGAATTTTGAGGAGTTGGCGACAATCCGCCAACTTGTCAGCCCTTACCTGGACATTCCGGTCGGATTTTGCCTCGATACATGCCACTGCTATGTGAGCGGGCTGGATATCGCAACGGAGAGCGGACTTGTCAGCTATGGTGCAGAGACGCGTCCGCCACTCTCGGCCTGGACAACGTTCCGGTGATCCACACGAATGACGCGAAAACCGCGCTTGGTTCCCATTGCGACCGGCATGCGAACATCGGCGCCGGATATATTGGTTTTGAAGGCTTTCGGCGCATTCTCAACCATCCGGAGTTAAGCGGGAAAGCGTTCATCCTCGAGACTCCCGTCGACGAACCGGGTGACGACCTTCGTAACGTGAAGGCATTGAAGGAGCTTGTATCTCAGAAAAAGCGTTCGACGCAAAGGAAATCGAGCCGAAATGGCACAGCCGGTGGGCGCAAAATCCCGCGCTCTACGTAGCGAATCGTCCCGATAAGCCGAAGTATTACGTCCTTGAGATGCTGCCGTACCCAAGCGGCAAGCTTCACATGGGACACGTGCGCAACTACTCCATCGGCGATGCGCTCGCCCGTTATATGTGGATGCGCGGCTATAACGTGCTTCACCCGATGGGATGGGATGCGTTTGGACTGCCCGGCCGAGAACGCTGCTCTGAAGCGAGGCTTGCACCCGCGGGACTGGACGCTGAGCAACATCGCGCACATGAAGGCGCAGATGCAGCGGCTGGGGTTTGCCTTGGACTGGAACCGTGAGATTATCCACCTGCGAGCCGGAATACTACCGCTGGAATCAATGGTTCTTCCTGAAGATGTTCGAACGCGGCCTTGCCTACCGCAAAGAAGCGTTGCTGAACTGGTGTCCCGAATGCGCTACGGTACTCGCCAACGAACAGGTTGTGAACGGCTGCTGCTGGCGGCATGAAACCACTCCGGTCGAGCAGCGCGCTATGCAGCAATGGTTCCTCCGGATCACCGCTTATGCGTCCGAACTGCTGGATGACATGAAGCAGCTGGAGGGCGGATGGCCGGAGCGCGTCCTTGCCATGCAGCGGAACTGGATTGGCCGTTCGCAGGGCGCCGAGGTGGATTTCACCGTGGCCGGAAGCGGCGCGAAAATCCGCATCTTCACCACCCGCATCGACACCATTTACGGCGCGAGCTGCCTGATTCTCGCTCCTGAGCATCCCCTGGTGAATGAGCTTGTCACCGATGCGGACGACCGCATGCGGATCAAGGAGATGATCGATGCCACGGCGCGGCAGGAACCAGGTGATCTCGAAAAGGTCGGTCTCAATACCGGGGTAGAGGCCATTCACCCGTTCAACGGGTCAAGGATACCGATCTGGGTCGGCAACTTTGTCCTGATGGGGTACGGAACGGGCGCCATTATGGCCGTTCCCGCTCACGACGAACGCGATTTCGAATTCTGCCGGTCTTATGGGCTACCCGTCTTACCAGTCATTCGACCTGCCGACGGCACCTTGGCAGACGGCGAGACCATGACCGAGCCCTTCCTCGATTACGGCATTGTCGAGAACTCGGGCGAGTGGTCCGGGCTGCCCAGCGCCGAAGCACGCCAGAAGATGGCGGCCTACGCGGCGGAGGGTGGATTCGGTACCGAATCGACCACTTTCCGAATCAAGGATTGGGGCATCTCCCGTCAGCGGTATTGGGGCACGCCGATCCCGATGATTCACTGCCCGACGTGCGGGACCGTGCCGGTACGTGAAGAAGATTTGCCGGTGCTGCTGCCTTTGGACGTTGAGATCACGGGAAAGGGCAAATCGCCCCTCGAATCCGTCCCTTCTTTCATCAACACGACATGTCCGAAGTGTGGCGGGCCGGCGCGCCGGGAAAGCGACACCATGGACACGTTTGTCGATTCGTCCTGGTATTTCTATCGCTATTGCGACCCGCATAACGACAAAGCGCCATTCGATTCGAAGGTCATCGACGAATGGTTTCCGATCGATCAGTACATCGGCGGCGTTACCCATGCCATCCTCCACCTGATCTACTCCAGATTCTGGACAAAGGTCATGCGCGATCTGGGACTGATCGCCAACAACGAACCCACTAAGAATCTGTTCACGCAAGGCATGGTGCTGAAGAACGGTACCGCCATGTCCAAATCGAAGGGAAACATCGTCGATCCGGACGAAATGGTCGAGCGCTACGGCGCCGACACATGCCGCCTCTACACCCTGTTCGCCGCTCCGCCCGAGAAGGACATGGAATGGAGCGAGTCGAGCGTTGAAGGCCAGCATCGGTTTCTCGGCCGTGTCTACCGGTTTGTCACCCGGAACGCGGGCCGAAGTGGCGAAGGCGGTACCGGAGCCAGCGATTCCGACCGGCAAGCCCTGCGGAAGCTGCATCAGACCGTTCGCAAGATCACGAACGACTTCGACAGCCGCTGGCATTTCAACACCTCCATCGCGTCGCTGATGGAGCTGGTAAATGAGCTGTACGGGCTGGAGTCAGGCCTTTCTCGGTTCGGTCGCGACGCGAAGTTTGCGAGAAGCTCGTGCTGATGCTTGCGCCCTTTGCGCCGTTCACGGCACAGGAATTATGGTCCGACCTAGGGAAGAAGGGCGAAGTCTTCCTGCAGCCGTGGCCCGAGTACGATCGGGAACTCGCCCAGGAAGAACTGGCCGAGATGCCGCTCCAGGTAAACGGGAAGCTGCGCGGCCATCTGCGTGTCGCGTTCGGAACACCAAAGGAAGACCTGGAGAAGCTTGCTTTGGCCAACGAAAAGGTCAAGGTCTTTACGGACGGCAAGCAGATCGTGAAGATCATTGTCGTGAGCGATAAGCTCATAAACATTGTTGTGCGTTAGAGTACTGGCGTTTGCCTCTACAAGGCAATCCCTTATTTGAGCACCGGAGAATCCAATCCGCGCTCGCCGACGTCTACTAAAGTGGAAGTAAGTCCGAATTCCAACGAAGTAATTCTGATTACCTAGCAGTTTGGTCAGGTAAACCTGGCCAATGCTGTTTTACCCTAAAGGTGAAGGCGGGAGTTTGAGCGCTGAGGATGCGATCTGGGCGGATTCTCTTACGAAGACGTACCGGTCCGGAGGTACGACGGTAACAGTCTTCAAAAGCTTGTCTATCCGTGTGCCCAAAGGCGAACGAGTCGCCATTATGGGCGAATCCGGGGCTGGAAAGTCGACGCTGCTTCACCTCCTGGGAGGTCTGGAGCGGCCCGACGAGGGCCGGATTTATCACGAAGGGAGAGATATTACGAAGCTGGGTGAGCGCGAGCTGTCCGAGTTTCGGAATTCCCACGTTGGGTTCGTTTGGCAGAATCCGTCGCTGCTGCCGGAGTTTACTGCCCTCGAAAACGTCTCTATGCCCCTCCTGATCCGGGGTGTGGCGAAAGAGACAGCGAAGGACGCTGCCCGTACGCTGCCTGCGGGAAGTAGGCCTGGAGTCTCGCGCGGCGCACCTGGCCGGCGAGCTTTCGGGCGGAGAGCAACAGCGTATCGGCCTGGCCAGGGCATTGGCCGGGTCGCCTAAGGTTCTTCTGGCCGATGAGCCAACGGGCAGTCTCGATTTCCGAACTGCCGAAGCAATCACGGCACTGCTCGAAGCGGTGCACCAGTCCCACGGGCTTACGTCGATCTTTGTAACGCATAATCACTCGTTCGCGACAGCAGTGCGACCGGGTTTTAGAGTTGAGAAAAGGCAACCTGCAATTTCTGACCGATAAGGAATTGCAGGAAGCGGGAGTGTTTCAAGACGCAACCCGTCTTGGTGGTGGTACCTATGTTTGAACGATATACGGAGAAAGCTCGGCGGGTTATCTTCTTCGCAAGATACGAAGCGAGCCAATTCGGAAGTCCTTACATTGAGACAGAGCACCTGTTGCTGGGTCTCCTGCGAGAGGACAAGGCGCTTGCAAACCGCTTCCTGCGGTCGCACGCTGCAATCGAATCGATCAGAAAGCAGATCGAAGCTCACACGACAGTACGTGAAAAGGTGTCGACGTCTGTCGATCTGCCATTGAGCCATGAGTGCAAACGCGTGTTGGCGTATGGCGCGGAGGAAGCTGAGCGCCTGAGCCATAAGCACATCGGTACGGAACATCTTCTTCTGGGTTTATTGCGCGAAGAGAAGAGCTTTGCCGCTGAAATCCTTCACGAACGCGGATTGCGGCTCTCCGCAGTGCGCGAGGAGATTGCGCGGTCAGCCTCGGAGAAAACCTCCGCGAGCCGGCCCAAGGAAAGTTCGCTGCTTGCCGAATTCAGCCGCGATTTAACCCAGGCTGCGGTCGACGGCATGCTCGATCCTCTGATCGGGCGCGATTCGGAAGTTGACCGGGTTGTTCAGATTCTGTGCCGGCGAACGAAGAATAATCCGGTGCTGATCGGAGAACCGGGCGTCGGCAAAACCGCGATCGTCGAGGGCTTGGCCCAGCGAATCGCCGATGGCGACGTTCCGTCATTCCTGTCCGACAAGCGGATTCTTGCCTTGGATCTGTCGCTGATCGTTGCGGGCACGAAATATCGCGGACAATTTGAAGAGCGTTTGAAGACCATCATGAAGGAATTGATGGAGAACCAGAACGCCATCATCTTCATTGATGAATTGCACACGCTCGTGGGAGCCGGTTCAGCCGAAGGATCGCTGGATGCAGCAAACATCCTGAAGCCCGCCCTGTCCCGTGGCGAAATCCAGTGCATCGGCGCAACCACGCCTGCCGAATACCGGAAGTCGATCGAAAAAGACCGGTCGCTCGAGCGCCGCTTCCAGGCCGTCAAAGTACCGCCCCCGACCGAAGGCGATGCTATCCGCATCCTCTTTGGAATCAAGGAACGGTACGAGAAGTTCCATGCCGTGGCGTACACCGACGAGGCAATCGAATCGGCCGTTTACACCTCGACGCGGTTTATTCCGGATCGCTTCCTTCCAGACAAGGCAATCGATCTGATCGACGAAGCAGGCGCCCGGGTCAAGCTGCGGCAGACCACGCTTACCGAGCGAAGTTGCCGATATCCAGAAGCGCATCAAGTTCATCGTCCACCGGATGGAGAACGCGATTGCCAATCATGAATTTGAGAAGGCTCGCTTCTACTCCGACGAGGAACGCAAAGAACGCGAGAACCTGCGGCAACTGCGCGAGAAGTACAACCTGGATGACACTTCCACGGGTGTCGTATCGAAGGATGATATCGAAGACGTCGTAGCACGCTGGACCGGCGTGCCGATGACTTCCATCAAGGAAGAAGAGATCAATAAGCTTCTCCGGATCGAAGAAGAGCTTCACAAGCGCGTCATCAGCCAGGAGAAGGCGATCAACGCACTGTCGCGGGCCATTCGCCGCAGCCGTGCAGGCTTGAAGTCTCCGAAGCGGCCGTCCGGTTCGTTCCTGTTCCTTGGTCCGACGGGCGTTGGAAAGACCGAAGTCGCCCGAGCTCTTGCCGAATTCCTGTTCGGCAGCGAGAAATCGCTGATCCGCTTCGATATGTCGGAGTTCATGGAGAAGCATTCGATCTCGAAGCTGATCGGATCGCCTCCGGGATACGTCGGCTACGAGGAGGGCGGCCAGTTAACCGAGCGCGTCAAGAGAGCTCCTTACTCGATCATTCTGCTGGATGAAATCGAAAAGGCGCATCCGGACATCTACAACATCCTGCTGCAGGTCTTCGAAGACGGCCAGTTGACGGATGGGCTCGGCAATACGGTCGATTTCAAGAACACGATCATCATCATGACCTCGAACCTGGGAGCGCGATTCCTGGATAAACGCGGTCAGATCGGGTTCTCGGCGCCGTCCACAACGGGCATTCCGCAGAAGATTGAAGATCAGGTGTTGGGCGAAGTAAAACGCGCCTTCAACCCCGAGTTCCTGAATCGACTGGATGAAGTGATTCTGTTCACTTCGCTGGTTGATGAGGACCTGATCCAGATCATCGATCTCCTGGTAGAGCAGATCAACATGAATCTGGTCGCCAAGCAGATCAAGATCCGGCTTGAGCCCGACGCGGCCAAGTACATTCTCGATAAGACCTGCGCCGACCGGAGCTACGGAGCGCGACCGCTACGGCGTGCTCTCCAGAAGTACATCGAAGATCCGTCTCTCCGAGGCTCTCATTCAGGGCACCCTGCCCCGCCCCGCTGAGCTCGTCATTTATCTGAGCGAGAACGGGATTTATTGCAGGCAGGTGGGCGACCTGGAAGGTCAACCAGTGCCGGCGGGCGGCGTGGAAGAAACGGCGCCCACACCCGGGACACCGCTGTATATCTTCTAAGCGCGAGTACTCGAAAAGCAAAAGGCGGGACCCGGTTGGGTCCCGCCTTTTTTTGTTCAGTCCGGAGCGCACTCCGAGGTGGTTACTTATGCTTTGGAGGTTTTGTTTTCTGCTTGCCTTTGTCTTTGGTTTTTCTCGCCATTTTTCCTCGATTCCGTATGTCTTAGGTTAGATCGGTTGCTTCTCGTGCTTCCGTCCCGATCGTCTTCCTGATGAGCTTATCTCTTGCGTTGGAGCAGATCCGACCGCAACTCGCTACCCGGTAGAATTTGCAACTGTGCAAAGTGCCTGGAACGAGAACGGTTGATAGCCAAGCGTTGGTTGATAAACTCTGCCCATGAATCGTCGGGATTTTCTCGCCGTGTTCGCCGCGTCCGTGGGCCCGCTCGGAGCCCTCGCGCAACAACGAACAGGGCGCTCGAAGATCGTTGAAGTTCGCCTGGTCAAATTGCGGATGATTCGAGATGCCGGAACGCTCGAGCCGGCATGGGACAAGGGCGGCGCTATGCGGTTCACAACGGGCGGCGGTTCAGTGCTCGAGATTAGCACCGATCAGGGCATAACGGGCATAGGGCCGGGCATCGATCCGGTCTTGCTCGAACCCGTGCGGAAAGAGTTGATTGGGCAAGATCCTTTCGACACCGAGCAACATGCGGCCCGGCTGCGCTACTACGCCTCCGGCGCTTCCTATCGGGGCGGCTCTTGCGTGGATGTAGCGCTATGGGATCTGATCGGCAAAGCGTGCGGCCAGCCGCTCTACAAGCTTTTCGGAGGCGCGAAGGACCGCGTGACGCCTTACGCGAGCATGGTCGTGCTGGGCACTCCGGAAGAGCGTTCACGGCAAGCGGAGCAACTCTTCGAGCAAGGCTGGAAAGCCATTAAACTGCGCCTCCACCACGAGTCCATGCGTGAAGACCTGCGTACGGTGGAGCTGGTCAAAAAGGCCACGGGCGATGCGATGACCATTATGGTGGACGCGAATCAGGCACAGTCGTCGGGCAACTGGCAGCCAGGCTTTCTTTGGGATTTCAAGCGAGCACTCGAGACTGCACGCGAACTCGAGAAACTGGGCGTCTACTGGTTAGAAGAACCTTTGCCCCGGTACGATTTCGCGCAGCTCGCCGAGCTCAACCGCAATGTAGCGATACCGATCGCCGGGGGCGAGAATAATCGGGGACTTCACGAGTTTCGTTATATGTGCGACCAGGGTGTTTTTGACGTGTTGCAACCCGAGCCGCTGGTCATGGAGGGCATAACCGGGCTTAGAAAGGTAGGCGTGCTAGCGGAGGCGCACAACCTCCGGATCGTCCCGCATCATGGCGGCGGAGATGTCGGAACAATCGCAACGTTGCATCTGGTCGCCTCGTGGCCACATGCACCCTACTGGGAACTCCTGCACGATCCTCCCGTCGGTTCGTATGAGAACCGGTTTGCGATTTTCCAGGACGCGCCTCGTGTAGGAAAAGACGGATTGATTTCCGTTCCACAGGGCCCGGGCCTCGGTGTGAGTCTCAACAAAGACCTGATTTCTCCGGCCTGACGATAAGCTCTTTGTGTTCCTACAAGCGATGAACGAACCAGAAAGAAATCGTCTGCTAACTACGGCCGGGCCGGGCGCGTGTTTCACCGCGTTAGCGATTACTCTCCTCAGCGCTGCTGGCATCTATGCTCAAACCACTGCCAGTGAGACCACCAAAGATCCATTTCCAACGCCGATTCCCGCAAGCGAAGGAGTAATCCTTGTCAAGGCAGTCGAGTTCGCATCGATTCCCTACACCGGCGAAGTAGCGCCTCGTATGATGCTGCTCGTCGATGAGCAAAGCACGCATCGTTTGTTTGTCCACACGATGAAGGGAGCTATCTATTCCGTGAGTTACGACGGCAAGGCGGTCACGGAGTATCTCGATGTGAACGCGGCCCAATGGGGCGTAAACGTCCAATCCACTCTTCACGACCAAGGCTTCCAGAGTTTTGCTTTTCATCCGCAATTTAACAAACCGGGTACGCGCGGATACGGCAAGTTCTACACCTACACCGATACAGCGAACATGACGCCGAAGGCTGACTTTTTGCCCAATGGCAAAGGCCATGTGCACGATACGGTTTTGTTGGAATGGACGGCAAAGAATCCTGAAGCCGCTACGTACGACGGTGGTCCTCCGCGGGAGCTATTCCGAACTGCGAAGCCGTTCTCTATTCATAACGGCGGCCAGATCGCGTTCAATCCACTTGCGACGCCGGGTAGCGAGGATTACGGCTTACTCTACGTGGGCGTGGCCGATGGAGGGAATGGTGGGGATCCCTACAAGCATGGCCAAAACCTTTCGGTAGCTTTCGGGAAGATACTTCGCATCGATCCTCTCGGCTCGAACAGCGCGAATGGCAAGTACGGCATACCAAACTACCAATCCATTCGTCAAAGCTCCGAAGCCGGGAGCCCTCGGCGAGATCTATGCGTACGGATGCCGGAATCCGCAGCGCTTCTCGTGGGATCCAAAAAACGGCCGCATGTTCATGGCTGATATCGGGCAGGAAGTCGTTGAAAAAATCACTGTCGTCACTCCCGGCGCGAATCTCGGATGGAGCATTTGGGAAGGCAGCTTCACTTATGGCAAGGGCCAGGTAGGAACGACGACGCCACACGATCCGGGCGTGACTTATCCCTTTGTTGAGTTCGACCACTCCGATCCGCTCTTCCAGCGCAGTGTCGCCGTTACCGGCGTATTCGTGTATCGCGGACACCGCTGTCAAGCAGCTTACGAATAAGTTGATCTTCGGCGATAACCCGAGCAGTGAACTCTTTTATGTCGATGCCGACAATCTTCCCGAAGGGAGGACAAGATGCGATCCGCCGGATTCTGATCGATGACAACGGCAAGGCGAAAACACTGCTGCAACTCATTCAGGAGAAGAACATAGCGCAAGGAAAGGAGCCGGCGAAACGTGCCGACATGCGCATCAATCTTGGCTTCACAAGGAAGAATATTCCTGCTGAACAAGGCTGACGGCACGATCCGGCTGAGTTCGTTCCTTAGCCCACTGTGAAATGAGCAAACTAGTGGTGCGGCAAGCAGGTCCCGAAGACATCGGGCACGTTGCAGGCGATGTGTCATGAATTGTGGCCGGACGCGGAGGTCGAGGAGCACGCGGCCGGTTTCCTGCCTATACTCGAGGGCAAAGCTCCCGGTCATCTGCCTGGCGTCATTCTCGATCGCCGAGGAATCGGATCGGCAGCCTATCGGGTTCGTTGAGGTTGAGCTTGCGATCGCATGCGGATGGATGCGACCCTTCGCATTGCGTTGGCTACATCGAGGGATGGTACGTAGCGCCACCGTACCGTCGAAACAGAATCGGTGCGCGGTTAGTAGCCGCAGCGGAGGAATGGGCCAGAACACAAGGGTGTCGCGAAATAGCGTCGGATGTCTGGCTCAGCAATCCGAAATCGCAGATCGCTCACGAAGCGTTGGGATTCGAGGTGGTAGATCGATGCGTGCATTACCGTAAAAGACCTGTAGCCATCCGAGCTTCGGATTTTCGCCACTGCGCTTGGATCATTGCCTTCACCCGCTTTTGGCGCACCGGAATCCCACATGAGCGACGGGATTATTAGCCTTGTGGCTATCGCGTGCTGTCACGCGAAGATTGATCGGACTGGCATCGAAGCTGCCACCGCGAATGACACGCCGCTCAGCCACTGTCTCGCGCATGCGGCGCAGCTCATCTTCCGACTGCCGCAGCGATTCGGTCGTGTATGGACCCCAAGGGTCCAGGCAGAACTGCCAGACATTGCCGACGAGATCGAACACGCCGTACGGATTCGGCGGATAGCTTCCCACCGGCACTGGCTTATGAATGCCGGACGCTCCAAAATTCGTTCGCGTCGGCGTTGGTTCTTCATCGCCCCATGGGTATTTGGGATGCAGTTAACCCTCCGCGCGCAGCGAATTCCCATTCCGGCTTCCGACGGGAGGCGCTTACCCGCATGTTCGGCGTAAGCCACAGCGGCAGGCCATGACACAAAAACGACAGGCAGGTTCGCGTAGTTTGCCGGAAAATCGTTGCCGTTCCAATGGCGAAGGTAATCACCACCAATCCGATCCTTCCGCCACTCAGGCCGCGCGCGTGTAAATTGCTGGAACTCGGCATTGGTCACCGCAAAACGGTCCAGTTGGAAGGAGGGGATTCTGACCTCGTGGGCCGGAGTCTCAGTCGACAACATCTCCTTCATTCCCTTGGAAGCTGCCGGGAATTGGTGCTCCAGAGTCTCGACATCCGAGCCCATGCGAAACGTGCCACCCGGAAGCCGCACCATTCGGTTGCCAGCCGGCGCGAGCGCCGCCGCCAACAAACTTCTCCTGCTGAGCATTCCCGATTCGACGTTCGACGCCGCGTCTGGTTGGCAAAGAGCTGGTGCTAGTCCTCGCTGTCCGACGTCGGATCGGGCGAACTGGCGTCCGATTTTGCGTTCGTCCGCTTCGATCGTTCCGAGCGGTCATCGTTATCGCGGCTGCCGGCCAGTTCTGGTCGTTCCCCTACACTACCGGCCCGCCGGTCGCCTTCGGAATCGGGAGCGCTTTCGAGATTACGGATCGCTGTTTTCTTAGAGGCCATATCCGTTAGACTTCGTCAGGCCGCAGCGTTGCGCCGCAAATTGCGAGAGGCAGGTCACCAAATCCGCATGAAACAGCTCGTTCTCCGTTCCTTCTCTTTGGCAGGACTTCAGCTCGAAGACGTGCCAATCCCGGCATTATATGACGGGGACTGCCTCGTTCGAGTCAAGGCGGCCGGACTGAATCCTAGTGATCTGATGAACATCAAAGGCGCGTTCCATTACACAAGCTTGCCGCGTGTGCCGGGACGGGACTATGCAGGCGTGGTTGAGAAGGGCCCGGCCGAGTGGATTGGCCGATCCGTTTGGGGCAGCGGCGCCGAATTGGGCTTCTCTCAAGATGGAACTTATGCCGAGTTCGTCGTGGTCCCGTCTTCTTCGCTCGTCGAAAAGCCAAGGAACCTGTCATTTTCGGCAGCGGGCGCGGCAGGTGTTCCGTTCGCAACCGCGTATCAGGCCCTTGTGCAAGCAGCGAGGATCGAACGCGGCGAGACGGCACTGATTACCGGAGCTGCGGGTGCGGTAGGTTCGGCTGCTTGCCAGATCGCTCTCGGGAGAGGCGCACGCGTGCTCGGACTGGTAAAAGATCGGACGGAGATCGAGGGCGTGGAACTGATTGAGTCGAACGAAGACATCGTTGCCAAGGTCCGGGAACTGACAGCAGGCCTTGGCGTCGATGTCTGCCTGGACACGGTCAGCGGCCCTGTCTTTCCCTGCAGCCATGGCATCGCTCGCAACGGGCGGACGTCTGGCAGTTATCGTCGCGAAAGGAGACGGCAAAGTTACTTTCGATTTGCGAGACCTTTACAGAAGAAAACTTCAGTTGCTCGGGGTCAATTCATTACTGGTCAACACGCAGGAAACAGCCGAAATTTATCGTGAACTGCGTCCCTCCTTCGAAGCCGGCAACTTACGATCCGCTGAGCCTATGCAGATTCTATTTGATCAGGTACATTCGGCCTTCGAAAGCATGGAAAAGGGTTCGATCCCGAAAACCGTGCTCGTGCCCTAATGGTGCCTTGGCCATGGGGCCGAATGGAATCCAGTGCACCGGAGCGTGGTCCTGCAAGCGCGATTACACTGAGACCTGATGGCGCGACCGAAGACAGGAGACAAACGTTCCGCCATTTTGACGGCCGCAACTGCGATGATTGCTGCGCACGGCTTGGGCGCCTCAACGGCTTCCATCGCAAAAGCTGCGGGCATCGGAGAAGGTTCGTTGTTCCGGTACTTTGCTACTAAGGACGAATTGCTCAACGAGCTCTACCGTGACCTCAAAGACGATATGCGCGAGGCCATGACCTCGCGGATTTCCGGCGGCCGGACCTTTGAAGATGCGAGCGCATCACATCTGGGACGCTTACGTTTCGTGGGGCCTGAACTCGCCCGAAAAGCGTAGAACCATGGCGCAGCTGACGACATCCAGCCTCATCGAAGAACAGAGCCGGATGGCCGGGAGCGTCGGCTTCGAAGACATCGGTGCAACCGTACACCAGGTGGTAGAGCGTGGCAGGCTTTCCGATTTGCCGGTTCGCTTCGTTTCTTCACTACTGCTCTCTATGGCGGAAACGACGATCGTTGCCATGATGGAAGACCCATCAGCAGCAGACAGGTACCGCGCCGCGGGATTCGAAGCTTTCTGGAGTGCAGCTGCAAAAAAGTAGCTCGCTCGGGCACGAATTACTGAGTAATTACTCCGTTATCATTCATCAAAGGGCCAGAACGGAGGTTCCACATGTCGAAAGTTTGGTTGATAACGGGAGCTGGCAACGGTCTTGGCCGTGCGATTGCCGAAGCGGTTCTCGACGCGGGCGATCGCCTGATCGCAACGGCAAGAAAGCCGGAAGAGCTGCGAGATCTGGTGGCCCAGCATGGCGACAGGATCCGCACGGTCACTCTGGACGTGACGAGATGAAGGAGCGGTACAAGCGGCCGTGCAATCAGCAGTTGACGCGTTCGGCCGGCTCGATGTGCTTGTGAACAACGCAGGTTACGGGTTGATCTCACCATTCGAGCAGATTGCGCCCGCTGATTTTCAGGCCGTAATGGATACCTGCTTCTATGGTGTGGTCTACGCAACCCGCGCTGCCCTTCCGGTCATGCGGAAGCAGAGGAGCGGCTGGATCTTACAAATCTCGTCCGTTGGGGGACGAATCACGGTCCCCGGCAACACGCCTTATCATGCGGCGAAGTGGGCCGTCGGCGGCTTCAGCGAGTCGCTGGCCGCAGAGGTAGCTCCCTTTGGCGTAAAGGTCTGCATGTTAGAGCCCGGCGGGATCCGAACCAACTGGGCCAAACGTGCGCGACAGGACGCTCCGGAATTATTGTCGGACTATGAAGCATCCGTGGGAACAATGCTCAAGCTGTTAAGAAACCTGGTCGGCTCCGAGGAAAGCGATCCAAAGAAGATTGCCCACGCGATTTTAGAACTAACAGCAGGCGAGAGCGCGCCGAAGCGTTTGATACTCGGGGTCGACGCCGCGAACCGACTACAGCAATGGGAAGAGGCACGACGCGATGAGGCTGCGCAGTGGCGCTCGCTCACAGAGTCCACTGTGTCCGACGAACCCGTTGTCTTCCCGCAGCTTGAATTCTCCTGAAACTGCGCGACATGCGCTCAGGGCACCAGGACGTCTTTCGTCCGCGTGCTCTTCGCTCCGGCTCGCTCCGCTTCCACGTAGACACTCCAGGTCCCGGAGTGCGGAAAATCTGGCTTTGCGATGTAAGTGCCCGGATCGGTTTCGGTGGCCGGCAAAACTTTGGTGTCAGTTGGCTCTTTCGTGCTGATCTCAAGGGTGACCTTTGCACCGCGTACGGGTTGATGCCGTGCATCATCAATCTGCACTCGAAATGGAACTGGAGCGCCCGTTTGCAATACAGCCGTCGGCTCGAAGCGAATATTGAAATTGGCATCCCGTTGACCAAACGCTAAGCCAAGGACTAAGAACATGAACGCAAAGATCTTCACGTTCTTAGTTTAGGGCCAACAGACACGATGTAGGGATAACATGCGCCCCACACGTCACATCGGGGCAGCAGTGATTTGACCGTACTGCTCGTCACAGAACCGAGTTACTTCGATCCATTAGTGTTGGCAGCCAATTGGCTGCTATACTACTCCAACCCGTAACTAGCCTCCGACAAATTTGGCTCGGCACGACCTATGCCTTATTAGTCTCGATGAATAGCAGCGGCAGGAGAACACGTGGCAACAGATGCAATCGGTACGCCGGGACCTTTGATTAGAGAACGCGTTTATCGGCCAGCTAGCCGCTTACCGGAACGGATCTTCTTCGCAGGCATGGCTCTTCTCCTCTGCGCGGTCGTGCTTATTGGATTCTCTCCGACTTACTACGGAGCCGGATTCTTGAGGGCTTCGCTCCAAAGCCCTGTCCTTCACATTCATGGAGCGGTATTCACGCTCTGGATGCTTCTGTATCTCACCCAGACTGCCCTGATCTCAGCTAAGAGAATCGCCTGGCATCGCTCACTGGGAACGATCGCGTTTTGTATCCCGCCCGTCATGATCGTTCTTGGCGTGATTGCGGCACTGGACGCCCTGAAACGCGGAGTGAGGATCGGTCCTCTCGATACCGCCACGTCTTTGGCAATTCCGCTACTCGGCATCGTGTCCTTCGCGATACTGATTTTCGCGTCCTGGAGAGCGCGTCGAAACCCTGCTTCGCACAAGCGCCTGATCCTCTTAGCTACGGTTGGCTTAGTCGAAGCTGCCTTTGGCCGTTTCCCTGGGCTCGGATCGGGCTTGCTCCGGCGGCTGGCGCTGTGACTGGCCTCGTTCTGCTGCTGGTGTTCGTGCTGGCCTATGACCTGTTCTCGCTCCACCGGATTCACCGGTCTACTATGTGGGCAGTGCCCGTCACGTTCGTCCTGAATGGCTTCGCCGTTCCAATCGGCATGACAAACGCATGGCACAGTTTTGCCGCGTTTTTAAACCGAGTGATCGCTTAGGTGTTCCGCCGGGTGGCCGGCAGTTCGTCCGTCCAACTGTTTACGGTATTACCGGACCGCTTGCAGCACACCCTCGAAAAAGCCCAGATCTTCCACTTGCGCTGATCCGGTCGGTTTCTCCTGTGCGCTCCAAACGACGATGACTACGTGCTGTTCGGGGTTGATATACAGGCTTTGTCCAAAAATGCCGTAGGCCCGAAACGCGCGACCGGGTTCGCTCCACCACATGTACCCGTATGGAATCATTCGACTGCCCACACGTTTAGGCAAGCCGGCATCAGGAAACCAGTATTCGGGCACAACCTGCTTCCCTCCGGACTTTCCGCCGTCCAGGACGAATTGCCCAAAGCGGCCGTAATCCCGCAGGGTAGCGGCAAACCCGCTGCCACCGAACTCCGTCCCGCCGGGCACTTCCGTCCACCACGTTGCATCCTGTTCCATGCCGAAGGTCGACCAGATCTTCTCGGACAGGTATTGCGAAAGCGGTCGATGCGCTGCGGCCCGAACCAGAGCGCCGAGTACATACGTCTCGCCGGTGTTGTAGTTCCAGAACGTGCCGGGAGGGTGGGCTGACGGCATAGTGGCCATGAACTTGAGAAGAGCACCCGGCCGTTGAGCATCCTGAAGGTTGAGCATGTGACGGCGATCGGAGTCCGGATCGGTGTAAGCCTCGTTCCACCGGACGCCTGAGGCCATTTGCAGGATGTTGCGGATCGTTGCTCGCTCGTAGCCGCTGCTTCGAAGCTGCGGAAGGTATTTCGTAACGGGATCGTCGAGCGACGTGATCAGCCCGTCCTTTACCGCCGCTGCGGCGAGCGTCGATGTAATTGATTTGACAACGGAGAACGACGCCCAACGGGTTTGCGGCGTATTTCCAAAGGTGTACCGCTCGAGCTCGATCTGCCCGTCTTTTAACACCAACAACCCGGCTACGCGATTAAGCCGGATGTAATCCGCCAGCCGAAGCTGCTGGCCGGCGGATTGAAAGGTAACGTCGTCTATTTGTCTGGCTGCCCGAGGCAGAGGAGCCGTTTTTCCGCCATGGTGGACGGTCGCGGAAGGGAACACCCGGTCCATGTGTCGAAAGGTGTTCACTTCAACGGTCAAAGGCAGATTGCCGTCGTAAAGATCGTTTACGGAACCAATCCGCTCTTCGCCCGCAAACGCGAGCGCGAGCAGCGCCAGCGTGGCAGCGAGGAGAGCGAGCGCCCGAAACTCGGGTCGCTTATCGGCGTGTTGCCTCAAACAGGAACCAGATTCGCCTTTGTGTCTGGTCAATCCAATTTTCAAGAAGACTTGCTGTCGCTACGTCGCCCGCCTCGTCACAAACGTTGTGAGCGGCGCGCATGCTCAGTACCAGCGCCTTCTCATCTTCCCGGAGTTCGCTGAGCATGCCCTCTGCACTTACATACTCGGCGTCGTTGTCAGCAATGCGCTGGAGTCTTGCGATATGGCCGATTGAGCGCAGAGTGGTGCCACCGATTTTCCGTACGCGTTCTGCGATATCGTCCGTCATGGCAAAGAGTTGATCCCCGTGCTCATCAAGGAGCAGATGGTAGTCGCGGAAGTGCGGACCGCTCATGTGCCAATGGAAGTTCTTGGTCTTGAGGTAGAGCGCGAAAACATCCGCAAGTAATGCATTGAGTGCACCGGTAATGTCCTGGATCGCCTCGCGGTCGATATCGGATGGCGTTGCCAGGGGAGCTTTCCGGAGCGAAGATGCGTCGGGCTTAGTAGTAGACATGGAATTCTTTTGCGTTGTAACCGTGTGATGCAGACGGTGGGGTTATCGCTTCGGAACAAACGCATTTCTCCGCGAACCAGATATCGGCAGGAAACTCAACGCGACTGGGCAGCGCTATCATGCTAAGTTTCAGGACCGCAATGCGTCCCAATGTGCAGCCTCGCGGGTGCAGCAAGGGAAATGGCCGGTGGGATTGATCTCGTAGCGACCACTCATTGATTTCTCGCTCCTTCGTATCAGTGCGGTACGCAATCGCTCTACTTTGCCTTGTCTCCTTCGCATCGGAGAGCACCGTCGCTCCGCGATTTTCGCATTCAGGACCCAAAGCAGCGGTATACGGGGAACGGCAGGGTTTTCCGGTGGGTGACGTCCATACCTGGAGCGAAACTTCACGCCTGGTGGGAAGCTACAGCCATTTCGATGCAATCTTCCCTGCTCGAGGGATTCCTCATCCTGCTGACGTCTGGAGCTTCCGGCGGGACAGTGTCCCATCGAACATCTCCTACCGGTTCAACGGCCGCTCCAACTCGCTGGACGACTACCTCTCACATATCCCGGTGACAGGACTTACTCATCGGCAAAAACGACGAGATTCTGTTTGAGCGATATCAGTACGGCCGTAGCGACCGCGATCGATTCACATCGGCGTCCATGGCCAAGTCCATAGTCGCGATGCTGCTCGGGGTGGCCTCGGCCGACCATCCCAATTTTTCAATCAACCGCCCGGCGCAGGACTTCGTCGCCGGACTTCGTCCACACCGCTTACGGCGAGACCACCGTTCGCGACCTGCTCCATATGACATCGGGCGTCGTAGCCAATGACGGTCTGCTCCTGCACAAACTCTATACGCAGCGGATTACGGGCGATGCGGCCGTGCTGGCGGCTTTCTACCAGCGGCCTTCCAAGCCTGGAGCACATTTCCACTATTCCTGCGGCGACAGTGAAGCTCTGGGTCTCGTGCTGCACGAACTTGTGGGCGAGACACTGGCAACCTATCTCAGCGAGAAGATCTGGCAGCCGATTGGGACGGAGGAAGACGGTTCCTGGTCCGTCGATACTTCCGGCGAGGAGCTGACGTGTTTTGGCTTGAATGCAACCTTGCGCGATTGGGGTCGCGTGGCGCGATTACTTGCCTCAGACGGCTACTGGAACGGCAAGCAGATCATTCCCAAAAGATGGCTCCTCGACGCCACAACCATTCAAGCGAGTGACGCCCAGTTGGAGCCCGGCATCGCCTCGGAAAGGTTCGGCTACGGGTACCAGATCTGGATCCTTCCCGGAACCCGCCGTATGTTCGCTTTGATCGGAGCCGACGGCCAGTTCATACTGGTTGATCCGGCGTCGAAGCTCTACCTGGTGCAAACTGCGGTAATTACGAGCCCTGCGGATCCGCAAACGGCCGAAACTATGGCTTTGTGGCAATCCATCGTGCAGTCTCTGGGCCGCTAGCTAGTAGCGCTGGATACGAATGCTTCCCATGTTGGTACTCGCTGAGATGGACGGCCCGCCATTTCCCAGGCGTCCGCGCAGGGCGTGCTTGGACCGCTCCTCGACGGAAGATAACGAGAGGTCGCTCGAGATACTTGCCATGCTGGTTTCGGCATCGAGATTTGCGTTCGTATCGTTCGGCAGCCGAAGCGTCACGCTCCCGTGCGACGTTTCCGCGTTGATCGGATTACCGTGAAACTCGGATAAGGCGAGCGTCAGGCTCCCGTTCGTGGTCGAAAGCCGGATGGGCCGGGAGTCTGTGGGCTTTTCGACAGTCAGATCGAGCGTGCCGTTGGTCGATTGGGCTTGGATCGTTCCCTGTTTGATGCGGCCTCGAATAGCGCCATTCGTCGTCTCTGCCTTCTCAAGCCCGGTGCAATCGTCCACCTGAATACTTCCGTTTGTAGTTTGCACATCGTAGTCTCCCGAAAGGCGAGCAAGCGAGAGTTTTCCGTTTGTGCTTCGAATCCGGCCTCCGCCTTCCAGATCTTCCACCGTAACGGACCCATTCGTCGTCTCGGCGCGTTCCAGCATGATCTTACGGGGAACCCGGACGTGAAACCGAACTCCGCGGGATCCGTGCCAGTAAGTTTTCGGCAGGTCGGTCACAATGCTGGCATGGTTGCCGGTGGCCGAGACTTTCACCTTGATTTCCCCCAAAGCGGCTTGATCGGAGGCGTACTTGGTACCAGAGACGTCGATCGACTCGCGATCCCAACCCGTGATCTCGACCGACCCGTTGATATTATTCAGTTCCAACTGTCCTCCGGACTGCAGCGGATACGAGTAGTGGAAGTCTTCAGTCACCTGTCCGAAGTCTCCATTCGCGTCGCAGCCGCCGAGCAGGGCAAGGCCGAACACGGAACTCACTATTGCCAATGCTCTTCCCATAAGGTCCTTCCTTCCGGATAACGAATTGCTCTGTATGACCATGGGAGTACGAAACTCATTGCGAAATGTTCCACTCAATCTATCCCTCTCTTTCTTTTTCTAAGCGATGAAGAAACTCCTTGCACTTAACAGAGGCGAAATCGCCATCCGTATCCTGAGAGCGGCCAACGAGCTAAAACTCAAAACCGTTGCCGTATTTTCACAGGAAGACCGCCTGAGCTTACATCGGTTCAAGGCGGACGAGGCGTACCTCATCGGTCAGGGAAAAGGCCCGGTCCAAGCGTACCTGGATGTGGACGGAATCGTAGCCTTGGCGGTCGAAAAAGAGGTCGACGCGATTCACCCCGGGTATGGATTCCTTTCGGAAAACCCAGCGTTGCCCCGTGCCTGCGAGAAAGCCGGCATCACATTCATCGGACCTAGCGCAGAGATCCTCGACATGCTGGGCGACAAAACCGCGGCGCGGAAACTCGCTCAATCCGCACGAATTCCCGTCGTACCAGGGACCGAGAACCCGGTCGACCCTGAGAGCCCGGAAGCGGAGGCGATTGCCCAATCGATCGGGTTCCCTCTGATCATCAAAGCCGCGTTCGGAGGAGGCGGACGCGGCATGCGCGTGGTCGATTCTCCGGGCGACTTCAAACAGAAGCTCCAGGAAGCCAGCCAGGAAGCGGGAGCTGCGTTTGGGAACAACGCCGTCTTTCTGGAGCGCTATATCCGCCGCGCTAAGCACGTCGAAATCCAGATCATCGGTGATGAGCACGGCAATATCGTGCACCTTTACGAACGCGACTGCTCGGTGCAGCGCCGCCACCAGAAGGTGGTCGAGATCGCGCCCGCGATCGGCTTACCGGAACGTGTCCGGCGGGAACTTGCCAATGCGGCCGTCAAGTTGGGACAGGCGGCGAACTACTACAACGCGGGAACAGTCGAGTTTCTTGTCGACGCGGAAACGCACGATTGGTATTTCATCGAAGTCAATCCGCGGATTCAGGTGGAGCATACCGTCACGGAGGTCATCACCGGCGTCGACATCGTCCGTACGCAGGTACTGGTTGCACAGGGCGCCAGTTTGTTTGGCACTGAAATCAACATGCCGGCCCAGGCATTGATTCCACAACACGGAACAGCCCTGCAGTGCCGCGTAACGACGGAGGATCCGGCCAACAACTTCACACCCGATTACGGCAAGATCTCCACTTATCGCTCCCCCGCGGGATTCGGCATCCGGCTCGACGCAGCATCGGCATACGGCGGTGCTGTCATCTCCCCGTTCTATGATTCGTTGCTCGTCAAGGTGACGGCCTGGGGAAACAACTTTCCTCAAGCCTGCGATCGCATGGACCGGGCACTGCGGGAATTTCGAATCCGCGGCATTAAGACGAACATCCCTTTTCTCGAGAATGTGGTCCGGCACCCGACTTTCCAAGCTGGTGCGGCCACAACTTCGTTCCTCGATGAGACGCCGGCGCTGTTCGAGTTTCAAGCGACGCGAGACCGAGCGACGAAACTTCTTAGTTATTTAGCCGACATCATCGTAAACGGGAATCCAGAAGTTGCGAACCGGCCGCGGCCGCCTGTGATCCGGGTTGCTCCCATTCCGCAATCCGGTCGGACGGAGATCCAGGAGGGAACGAGGCAGTTGCTCGATCGTCTCGGACCGGAGAAATTCGCCGAGTGGACAGGGACGCAGAGGCGGCTCCTGCTGACCGACACAACTTTCCGCGATGCCCATCAATCGCTGATGGCGACCAGGATGCGCTCTTATGATTTGCTGAGAATCGCCGATTACGTCGCGAAGGAACTGCCGCAACTCTACAGTCTGGAGATGTGGGGCGGAGCCACTTTCGACGTGAGCATGCGATTTCTGCTCGAAGATCCCTGGAAGCGCTTGAGTGCGCTTCGCGAGAAGATCCCGAACATCTGTTTCCAGATGCTGCTGCGAGCTTCGAATGCGGTCGGCTACACGGCGTATCCCGATAATGTGGTTCGCGAGTTCATTGCTGAAGCGGCCGCCCAGGGTATCGATATCTTCCGGATCTTCGATTCGCTCAACTGGATGCCCAACATGCAAGTCGCAGTAGAGGCCACTCTGAAAACAGGCCGCTTGTGTGAAGCGGCAATCTGTTATACCGGCGATATCCTCGATCCGTCCCGAGAGAAATACTCGCTCGAATACTATCTGCGACTCGCTAGGGAACTCAAGAGCATGGGCACGCATGTCCTCGGCATAAAGGACATGGCCGGCCTCTTGAAGCCCTACGCAGCGTACAAGCTCGTGAAAACGCTACGCGAGGAAATTGGGTTGCCCATTCACCTGCATACGCACGATACAAGCGGGATCAATGCGGCCACGATCTTGAAAGCTGCCGACGCGGGCGTGCATGTTGCCGACGGGGCAATCTCCGCGATGAGCGGCACGACGAGCCAGCCCAATCTCAATTCGATTGTCGCTGCGCTCGCACACACGGAGCGCGACACGGAGCTGAGTTTCGAGGCGTTGACGAAGTGCTCCGATTATTGGGAGGTCGTGCGCACTTACTACACTCCGTTCGACAATGCGCCGAAGTCCGGCAGTGCGGATGTTTACATCCATGAAATGCCCGGCGGTCAATTCACAAATCTTAAAGAACAGGCCGAAGCCATGGGGCTGGGAGACCGGTGGCCCGACGTTGCGCGCATGTACGCGGACGTGAACTTCGCCTTCGGAGATATCGTCAAAGTCACGCCTTCGAGCAAGGTGGTTGGGGACCTTGCGCTGTTTCTCCTCAGCCATGGAATCAGCATCGAAGAATTCAAGAACCTTCCCGTCGATCACAAGCTCAGCCTGCCCCATTCGGTGATCGATATGTTCCAGGGCTCGCTCGGTCAGCCGGAAGGGGGATGGCCGCCGCACATTGCCGCCGTCGTCTTGCGCGGCAAAACTCCGGAAACCGGCAGGCCGGGGGAAAAGCTTCCGCCCGCCGATCTGGATGCAGCCGCCGCCCACATTGCCGAACAGTTTGAAGCGACAAGCCGTACGGATCTGATGAGCTATCTCATGTATCCCGATGTATTCGCCAAGTTCGCAGCGGCGCGTGCAGAGTTCGGCGAACTCGAGGTGCTGCCATCGCCGCAATTCTTCTACGGACTGCCAGAGAGGGACGAGATCACGGTGGACCTTGAGCCGGGCAAGACGATCATCATTCGATTGCTCACTGTCGACGAGCCGCGGCCGGACGGAATGCGCAGCGTATTCTTCGAATTGAACGGCCAGCCAAGAGAAATTGAGATTCGAGATAAGTCGTTCAAGGAAGTCGCGAGCGCCCAACAACGACGGGCAGACCCCGCGAACGTTGGCGAGGTGGGTGCTCCCATTCCGGGCGCGGTCACGAACATACACGTCAAGGTCGATACGCCCGTTAAGAAAGGCGACAGTCTGCTTGTGATGGAAGCAATGAAGATGCAGACGACGGTCTACGCACCGAAGGAAGGTGCGATCCGGGAACTGGCAGTCAAAAGCGGAGATAGTGTGAAAGCCGGCGACTTGTTAGTCGTGATCGAGTGATTACGCGAGACCCTGACCGTCACGACTCCACGTATCGCCTCAGAAAATTTCGCGATCTTACGGCAAGCTGTCGGCAACCGCACATCAAAGTTCCTGATATTGGTTCTGCCCGTCGATGGATTGTTTCCGTTGCTTCTGTAGTAACCGTCGAAAAGTCCGCCAATTGCGAAGGGCCCACTGTGCCGCTTTTCGAGGCCGGACGCATTCGCCGGATGCCGCGGAGCCAGGCATTATTCCGCGGTGAGGGTGATTTCTTTTAGCTTGGACCTAGTGACCTTTGCCCGGTCACGTTCGCGGTGGAGGCACATACACACCTTCAGTACCCACACACCTTTTGTGGATCCGCAACGATCTATCCCCGATCGAACCAGTTGAACTACCTGGTTGCTGTGACCATAGACCAATCGACTAGGCGCCAGTCCCGAGTTACCGAGTGTGATAGTGATTTAAGATTTTTTTAGTTCCCGGGCAACCGGAGAAACGTCCTATTTCGAGTGACGGAGGTTACATATACTCCGCCGAAGAGGTCAAACCATGGAAGCCTCTAGGTAAGACCGTAACCGAAAGTGATCACAGTGAATCGTCAGAAACTTATGCGGATTCTTCTCCGCTCTGCCCTTTTATCCGTAGCCGCCATTTCGGGCAGTGCCTTCGGAGCCGTGTTGCCGCAACTGGACCAGTTCAGCAACTCTGTTCAAAACCTCACAGCGCATGTATCGCCGAGTGTCGTCAAAATTGAGGTCACACGTTATCGTGCAGCCGAGGAGAGCAATCCTACAGGCATTGCAAGCGGCAAGCAGGAGGCTGTTGGATCGGGCGTCATCATCGACCCGGAAGGCTACATCATCACGAATGCCCACGTGATTCAAGCGGCGCAGAAGATTCTGGTTCTTCTCCAGCCTTCGGGCGAGCAATCGATCTCCGATGTGATTGCACAAGGAAATACAAAACCGCGTGAGGCAACGCTGGTCGGCATTTTCAAGGAAGGCGATCTCGCTCTCATCAAGATACCCGGGGGTAACCTCCCTGCTCTTCCGCTTGGCAGACTACGACAAGCTCCGTCAAGGTCAGATTGTGTTCGCATTTGGAAGTCCCTCTGGACTGCAGAATTCGATCAGCATGGGAGTGGTCAGTTCCATCGCGCGCCAGCCTGATCCTGACAGTCCCTTTCTCTACATCCAGACCGATGCGCCCATCAATCCCGGTAACAGCGGCGGACCGCTTGTTAACACTGCCGGTGAGATCGTGGGGCTGAATACCTTCATACTGACTCAGTCGGGCGGGAACGAAGGCGTGGGTTTCGCTGTTCCCGAGTATGTTGATCAAGTGGGTCTGGCCGGAGCTTCGAAAACGCGGCCACGTAGACCGAACAACGATTGGAGTGGGGCTGCAGGCCATTAACCCGTTACTTTCGAACGCTCTTAAATTGAAGGTGAGCAGCGGTGTTCTGATCAGCGATGTAACGACCGATGGACCTGCTGCGATGGCTGGTTTAAAGGTGAATGATGTTCTGATCTCCATTGACAGCCGGCGCATAGAAAGCGTCCCGGCGCTGCTGGGATTCTTTTTTGAGCATCACGGGGGCAAGGAGGTTAAGGTGCAGGTTATGAGGGGCGGCGATCAGATGTCCTTCAATGTAACGCCGATCGAGGCGCCTCACGAGGCTGATCGTCTCGCCGACATTGTCGATTCCGCCAATAACCTCATCCCGAGTCTGGGCTTCGCCGGTCTGACGGTCGACAAGAAAATAGACGAAATGCTCGGCTCGCTTCGTTTTCCGACGGGAGTCGTCATGGTCACGCGAATCCAGTCGCCTTCCGCGGTGAATAGTGGACTGCAGCCCGGTGACGTCGTGCACTCCGTGAATAACGATTTCGTCTACGACATCGACGGCCTGCGAAACGCGATGAGCAAATTTAAAACCGGCGATGCTGTTGCGTTACTCGTCGAACGATCGGACCAGTTGCTCTATGTCGCCTTCGAGCTTCCCTGAGTCTCTAAGCTACGACTCGATTTCGAACCGGCGACTTCCACCAGTTCTTGCGGCTTCGTGACAAGGAAGTCCGGCGGGGTCGCGGCGAAGCCTTCCGGCTGAAAGCCCCACGCGACTCCACAACTCAAGACTCCCGCGTTCCTTGCCGTTTCAATATCCACGGCGCTGTCGCCGATCATCAGAGTGTCCGAATGTCCCGTTCGTGTTTCTTCCCGGAGCGTATTAATCCCAATGGGATCTGGCTTCTTGACTGGGAAGCTGTCGCCGCCATAGACTTTGGGGAACTGCCGGCTCAGTCCGAGTGCAGCGACGATATCGGTGCTGATCCGCACGGGTTTATTCGTGAGAACGGCCATGGTGTGTCCTTGAGCCGCCAGGGCTTCGACCGCCTCTCTTACCCCTTCGTATAGCTTTGTGTGTTCGAGCGCATGCTCGCGATAGAACTTCAGAAAGAAGGCAAGGGCCTCCGTCGACGGCCTCCTCTGAAGCCTCCGGGCCCAACGCACGCCGAACCAGGACGGGAGCGCCATTGCCAACGTAAGAAAATATTAGCTTCGGATCGAGTGGCCGCATCCCCATGTGCTCGCGAGTTGCGTTCATGGAGATGGCCAGGTCGTGGCTCGAATCGATCAAAGTGCCGTCTAAATCGAAAATAAGCAGCAAATTCGATCTTCGCAGACGGTGAATCCAAGCTAGACTTCCGCTTCGTCTCTCCCCGACGGCTTGCTCCAGATCTGCCGCAAATTCTGGATCTGCTCCGTGAACGCATCCTTCAGCTCACGAGGCGCCAGATCGACCAGCCATCCCGAGAGCCGGCTGACATAAGGCAATACATGCGATTTCTCGAGCACGGCAGGTGTTGGCGAGGGAGAAAAAGCCACGAAAAAATCGAGCAGCGCGGAGATAATCAACGCTCCCCGCAGAACGCCTGCAAGCCCGCCCAGCAGATGGTTGAACCAGGAGAGCCCGATCCAACTGAAAACCCGCGAGAGCAGCGATCCGATCAGTGTTCCCAATACCAGTACAGCTAAGAGGATCATCAGGAACCCGACGACATTAGCGATCGTTTCCGTTTTCACCCAGGGCAGAAGCTTTGCTGCCACCAGCCGATAGCACCAGAATCCGGCGACCAAGCCGACGAGCGTGGCAAGCAGTCCGACCACCACACGCGCCAGTCCCGCACGCAGGCCGGAAAACGCCGACCAGAGAATAACCGCAAGCAGCGAGATATCCAACCAGTTCAAAACCAGCATTTCAACTTCTTTAGCTCGCGCCCGCCGCGGCCTCCAGGTCACGTCCGGTCAACCTGGCGTAAGCTTCGACGTACTTCGCACTGGTTTTCCGGACAACTTCTTCCGGCAGCGGGGGCGCTGGCGGCTGCTTGTTCCAGTCCAGCGTCTCCAGATAATCCCGGACAAATTGCTTATCGAACGAGACCTGCGCACCGCCCGGAGCGTAGGTATCGGCAGGCCACCATCGCGAGGAATCAGGAGTAAGCACTTCGTCGGCTAAAACCAGCGACTCGTTCAACGAATCCGAATTCGAATTTCGTGTCCGCAAGGATGATGCCCTGTTCGCGCGCGTGATCGGAGGCTTTCCCATAGATGGCCAGTGTCAACTCGCGCAGCCGGTTCGCGAGTTCCGTTCCGACGAGATCAGCAACGTGTTCAAACGGAACGTTCATGTCGTGCCCGGTCTGGGCTTTCGTAGCCGGCGTGAAGATGGGCTCGGGCAGGCGATCCCCGTCCCGTAACCCGGCGGGGAGAGGAATACCGCAGACACGTCCGGTCTCCCGGTACTCTTTCCAACCCGAACCCGCCAGGTAGCCCCGAGCGACGCACTCGACTTCCACCATGCGGGCGCGCTTCACCAACATGGACCGGCCCTCCAGGACCTCCCGGAAGGATTGCAGGTCAGATGGATATGCACCGGAATCCGCGGTAATCAGGTGATTAGGCACCAGATCCCTGAGAAATTCGAACCAAAAGAGGGACATCTGGGTTAAAACGCGGCCCTTTCCGGGGAATTCCCGTTGGCAAAATGCAGTCGAATGCCGATATGCGATCTGTAGCGACAAACAGAAGTTGGTCGCCCAAATCGTAGATATCGCGAACTTTGCCCCGTCCGGCAAGGGGAAGGGGAAGCTTCGTTTCGAGGAGTACCTCGTCCTTGGCCATGAATACGTCTGAGTATCTCAAAGGAAAACCCGTAGGTCTCCGCGAGACTCGGCGGAAAGGTTAAACTAGCTTAATGGCTCCCTACCGATTCGCTGTTTGCAACGAGATATTCGGGAAAATGCCCTTCGATCAGATGTGCAAGGAAGCGCGCTCTCTTGGGTATGAGGCGATTGAGATTGCACCGTTCACTCTGGCCGAGGACGCGGGTTCACTCTCTCCGGAGAGCCGCGGGGAGATGCGAAAAACGATGCAAGACAACGACCTGTGCTTCGCCGGTCTGCACTGGCTGACGGCTACACCTCCCGGCTTGCATATGACCACGCGCGACGAGTCGACTCGAACGCGGACCTGGCAATACATTCATCGGTTGATCGACCTGTGCGCGGATCTCGCCATCTGCCCGGGCGAGCACAATGGCGTCATGGTCCTCGGTTCTCCCAAACAGCGATCGGCAGTGGACGGAATGACACCTCGAGAAGCAACTGACATCCTGACCCACGAATTAGCTCATGCCGCGCCCCACGCCGAGAGCCGCGGAGTCAAAATCCTGGTTGAGGCGCTCTCGCCCGAACAGACAAATGTTGTGACCAGCCTCGCTGAAGCGGTCAGCAATCGTGAAACAAATTGGAAGTCCTGCTGTGCAGACGATGTTCGACACGCACAACGCTGTCGCTGAAACCGATCCTCACCCCGAGTTGATCCGGCGTTACTGCTCGTACATCAAGCACGTGCACGTGAACGAAATGGACGGCCGGGAACCCGGAAAGGGAGACTACGATTTCGATGCTCTCCTCAACGCGCTCTCGGCAGTGAAGTATTCCGGCTGGGTCTCGCTCGAAGTTTTCGATTTCAGCCGTGATGGCGTTGAGATCGCCAGATCCGCACTCAATTTCTTAAAAAAGGATATGCCCGAGGAGGCTGCGTTTTTTCAGGCTGTATGAGTCACTACGTTGTTACCGGCGGAGCCGGATTTATCGGTTCTGCTCTCGTCAGAGCCTTGCTGGCTAACGGGAAGTCTGTTCACGTTATCGACAATCTCTCCACAGGGAAGTTGGAGAACCTCGAGGAAGTGGCCGGGACGTCACGGTTCACAGGGTCGATCTCCGGGATTACGATCAAATTGCGCCGATCATTGCAGGCGCCGAGCGTGTATTCCATCTAGGCGCCTTACCGTCGGTTCCTAAATCAATCCTTCAACCCGTTCCGAGTCACGAGTCCAACATCGACGGATCTTTCAACGTTTTCCACGCAGCGGCGCAAGGGAAGGTCGGCCGCGTAATCTATGCGGCATCCTCGTCCGCTTACGGAGACACTGAGGTCCTACCCAAAGTCGAAACCATGGCGCCGCGTCCGAAGTCTCCGTACGCTGTCCAAAAGCTTCTGGGCGAATACTACGCCAGTGTCTTCGCCGGGTGCTTCGGACTTGAAACGGTATCTCTGCGTTTCTTTAACGTCTTCGGCCCGCGCCAGGATCCGACGAGCGTCTACTCGGGCGTCCTATCGATTTTTCTGAATTGCCTGATCGAGCGCCGGTCGCCCACCATC
Source organism: uncultured Acidobacteriaceae bacterium (assembly GCA_963744795.1). Classification (GTDB taxonomy): domain Bacteria; phylum Acidobacteriota; class Terriglobia; order Bryobacterales; family Bryobacteraceae; genus Bog-105. The sequence goes on along the minus strand of CAVUVF010000013.1, from coordinate 115,506 downwards.
TACGGCGACGGAGAACAGTCGCGCGACTTCACGTATGTGGAAGATGTCGTCGGACTGCTTCTGAAGGCTTCGTCTGCACCGGCCAGCGTCTCGGGAAAAGTCTTCAATGCGGGCAACGGAAACCGCTATACCTTGAACGAGACATGGACGCTTCTGCAGCGGATTGAAGGCGTGAGTTTGCCGCCAAACTACGGACCGCCGCGCTCGGGAGATGTGAAGGACTCGCAGGCAGACACAACCGCCGCCGTAAATGAGTTGGGCCACGCGCCGCGGTTCTCCTTTGAACAGGGCCTTCGGCTGACTCTCGACTGGTACCGTGCCGAGATTGAACGGAAAGAATCGCGAGTAGCCCGTCGGCGCTCTGTGAGTTTGTTCGAGCGGGGCGGAGACGGCATTTATCGCTGCTCCGCTTTCGACGAGTTTCCGTGGCAGCGTCACGGCTTCGGTAGTCGCTCCGCAAATCCGCCGGTTGACGTCACGCTACGGCAAATACATTCCAATATCACTCTGAACGCTCGCGGTCTCGGGGATCGCGAGCGGGAAGGTGATGCTCTCGTCACAGACGAAATCGGCAGAGCGGTCGGCGTTCGAACCGCAGATTGCGTTCCGATCCTGCTGCTCGACCGGAGCAAACGTGCAGTCAGCGCGATCCATGCCGGATGGCGTGGAACCGCCGCTCAGATTGTGTCCCGAACAATACAGAAACTGCAGGACGACTTTGGCTGTGACCCGAACGACCTTCTCGCCGCAATCGGACCCTGCATCCGGCACTGTTGCTACCAGGTGGGTTCGGAAGTGGCGGAGCGGTTCTCTGCGACCTATACGACAAAGGATGACCAGCCCGGCAAGTGGCACTTGGATCTTGCCGCCGCAAATCGCAGGCAGCTGCTCGAAAGCGGAATCCTTCCTGACCGCATCTTTGATCTGGACACCTGTACCGTTTGCCAAGGGGAGGACTTGTTCTCGTACCGGCGTGAACCGGACAACCCTGGCCGCATGATTTCTTCGATTCAAAGGATCGCGTAGCGTTTTTGATGCGGCACTTCCGGCGCGAAACGCATCTCACCTCCGGAAACTAAGGAGGAATCGATGGATAGACGCGCTAAAGCGCAGTGGTCGGGCGATCTTAAATCAGGCAAGGGCTTGCTGTCTTCGGGCAGCGGAGTGCTTTCGAACACACCCTACTCGTTCCGGGATCGTTTCGAGGACGGATCGAATACCAACCCCGAGGAACTGTTGGCTGCCGCCCATGCGGGATGCTTCACCATGGCTTTATCCATGACGTTGGGGCTCGAAGGACTGAAGGCGGATAGCCTGGAGACCACCTGCACGGTGACTCTCGACAAGGAGGGCGATGGATTTGCGATCAAGAAGAGCGCGCTGAAACTTGTCGCAAAGATTCCTGGAGCCTCCGAGGAGGCATTCAACCGTGCCGCTCAGCAGGCCAAAGAAGGATGCCCGGTTTCGAAGTTATTCGATACCGAAATCACTCTGGATGCAAAGCTAGAGAGTTAAATAACTTTACCGAGTTAACTCTCGCTTTGATCCGGTCGTTCAATCTTCGTCTTTTTGCGTCGCCAGGCGGGTCATCACGTTTATATCTTCGAGCGTTGTCACGTCGCCGGTGACGCCGTTCGATGTGACAAGCTCCCGCAGGAGTCTGCGCATGATCTTCCCGCTTCGCGTTTTCGGAAGCGCGTCCGTGAAGCGCACCTCCTCGGGTCGGGCAAACGCCCCAATTTCCGTCGCAACCCACTGGCGCAACTCTTTCCCCAAGGCCTCGACGTTCCAGTCGCCTTTTTTCAACGTGACGAAGGCGCAGATGGCTTGCCCGGTAATCTCGTGGGGCTTAGCAACAACCGCGGCCTCGGCAACGGAAGGATGATGGACCAGCGCCGATTCGACTTCCATGGTGCTGAGCCTGTGACCACTGACGTTCATCACGTCGTCGACACGGCCCAGAATCCAGTAATATCCATCGTCATCGCGCCGCGCCGCATCGCCGGTAAAGTAGGCGTTCGGAACGCGCGACCAGTACTGCTCTTTGAACCGATTGGGGTCGCCCCAGACGCTTCGGGCCATACTGGGCCAGGGATTGCGGATAAGTAAGTAGCCTTCTTTGTTATTGCCGAGGACCTTCCCATCGGAATCGACGATATCGAGCACCACTCCGGGAAGCGGCAAGGTGGCGGAACCTGGCTTGAGGGGGGTTGCTCCGGGCAGGGGCGCAATCATGATTGCCCCAGTCTCGGTTTGCCACCACGTATCCACAATGGGACAGCGGCCTCCCCCGATGACTTTGTGATACCACTCCCAGGCCGCAGGATTGATAGGCTCCCCGACGGAACCAAGCAATCTCAAACTCGACAGGTCGTGAGCCTCGGGCCATTGGTTTCCCTGTCGGATCAATGCTCGAATAGCCGTGGGCGAAGTGTAGAAGATTGTGACCCGGTGATCTTCCACGATCTTCCAGAAACGATCGAAGGCCGGATAATCTGGCGCGCCCTCATACATGACCACTGTTGCGCCTGCTGCCAAAGGGCCGTACACGACATAGCTGTGTCCGGTGATCCAGCCGACATCGGCAGTACACCAGAAAACGTCGTTCTCCTGCAGATCGAAGACCCAGCGCATGGTGATCATCGTCTGCAGAAGGTAACCAGCGGTCGTGTGCAGGATACCTTTGGGCTTGCCGGTCGTCCCGGATGTGTACAGAACAAAAAGCGGGTGTTCAGGATCGAGATCCTGTGCCGCTGCGGTTTCCGCGCTTCTCGCGCCGGGCGGAGTCGCCGACAGTTCACGCTCGAGCTCGTCCCACCAGTAGTCACGGCCCTCTTTCATCCTTACCGCGGATCCGGTTCTCCGGTAGACGACAACGCTCTTCACACTTGGACAATCTTCGAGCGCTTCATCGACCGCACCCTTCAGCGGCACTTCTTTACCGCGCCGCCAACCCCCATCCGCCGTGATCACAACGGAGGCTTGAAGGTCTTGTATGCGCAGTTTCAAGGCCTCAGACGAAAAGCCCCCGAAGACGACACTATGGGTCATCCCCATGCGCGCGCAGGCGAGTACCGCAATGGGTAGCTCAGGAACCATGGGCATGTAAATGACGGCCCGGTCGCCAGTGCGGCATCCGAGTTGCATCAGAGTGTGGGTGAACCGGCAGACCTGGTGGTAAAGATCTTCATACGTCAATGTGCGCCGGTCGCCGGGCTCACCCTCCCAGACGATGGCGGGCTTGGTTTTCCGGTCCGTTTGTAGATGCCGGTCGATGCAGTTGTACGCTGCGTTGATCTTGCCGCCAGCAAACCATTTGGCTTGAGGAGGATCCCACTCGAGACTCTGCGCGAAGGGCCGGAACCAGGTGAGTTCCTTCGCCGCGAGATCTCCCCAAAATCGTTCGGGATCCGCCTTTGCCCGCTCGTACATCGAGCGATACTCGTCAAGGCTCTTGATATTAGACCGCGCCGAGAAATCGGGAGGTGGGTTGAAGGTGGTTTGATCGCTCATGGCGGACGAGGCTTCTTCAGCGGTCAGTTTACCCCAGCTGAGAAGAAGCGTTTACGCCCGTTGCGGGAGCATATGATGAGAAGAAGTGAGCGTGGGACGCCTGCTAATCTTCGCCGGCATTTTGCTGATCTGCCTGGGCGTCGCATTCGTAGCGCTCCAAAAGGTAAACCTGCCATTAGGCAGGCTTCCCGGGGATATCGTGTGGCGGGGAAAGCGTAGTTCTTTCTACTTCCCGGTTGTCACGTGCCTGCTGTTGAGCCTTCTCGGCAGCCTGATTCTCTGGATTGCCGGCCGCTTTCGCTGAAAGCGATCAGCGGACGGTTCCCATCTTCTCGGGCGGCCAGAAGACAAAAACCGCTTTCCCGTAGATGTAATTGCGGGGGACAAAGCCCCACGCCCGACTGTCATTCGACGAGACCCGATGATCGCCGAGCACAAAGTACTCGTCGGGCGGAACAACCCGTTTTGCGTAACTGCGATCGTCGCGATATTCAGGCGGGACGTAGTTTTCTACGAGTTTCTTCTCGTTGATGACAACGTAGCCGTCATCGACCTCAACGGTGTCTCCAGGCAATCCAATCACCCGCTTGATGTATGACTTGGTGGTGTCTTCCGGATACCAAAACACGACCGTATCGCCGCGCTTGATGTCGCCCAGCTTGAACTTGTAAGTGAACTGATTGATGAATAGCCGCTCCTGATCGAACAGGCTCGGCATCATGCTCGTCCCCTCCACCTTGACCGGACGATAGAGGAACAAGATCACCAAAACGGCAATCAACACCGACAGCATGAGGTCTCGGAACCAGGAAATCGTTCCGATCAGGAACGACCTCTGCTGCGAAGCCTGCAGTGCAACCGACGTGGAAGCTCCTAACGGCGGGAGTCCTTCTGGTTCGAGCTCACCCATAAACACGAGGGTATCTGAATTCAACTCTAAACGATTGTGATTAGGAAAACCTGGTAAACAGCGACATTACGCCGCTGCTGTTGGTTTGACGAGCGAAACGTAAAAACGTTTGCGCGCCGGCGTCGAAGCGGCGCTTAGCCTCGGGCGAGGAGTTCGGCTTCGGCGCGGATCCAGTCCTCGTCGGCCAGACCGTGCGTGAAACCGCGAGCTGCCCAGTACGAATATGCGAGATGAGCGATCTCTTCCGGCGAAACCATCGGCTTGCCGTTTGAAAATTGAGTCGTGACGGGCGCGTCAGCGACCGGCGAAGCGGCCAGTACTCCCACGGAATCGACGATTCCACCGTTTGTAACACCAGCGCCTGCGGCCGCCGCCATCACCTTCGGCTGGCCCGCATCGTTCGCTTCGACTCGGACATTTGAGACCGCAGGAGACTTTCGGTGAACCTTGGCAGAAGTGGCTTCGACTTTCTCCTTGGGCGCTTTCGAAGAACGAGTTGAGCGGCTCTTCGGAGCCTCGGTAACCGGGGTCGCTTCGGCGAGCCTCTCCTCTTCTTTCTTCAAGGGCTTTTTCGAAGGTTTACTGGACTGCATAGCGCTATTTTAACGGCTGCCCAACAAAGATGTCATCATTTGTTTTAATCAAGGCCATACGGAGAGGTTCGAGCGCCCTCGGCTATCAAATCGTGAAACTACCGTCACTGGGTCGCCAGATCCTCGTATAATCGAAGAGACGTGCAGAACAGGTTTGGCAAAAAGACAGTTGCGGCTCGCTTTGTCGCACTTACCTGCTTTTTCGTCCTTCTGTTTGCATGCTTCGCCGGCACGATTCATAAACACGCATCCGCTCAGGATGCCACGTGTTTGATTTGTCACGCGAGCGATGAAACGGCGGACACTGTCCCGATCGCAAGCGACGCAGGCAAGTTACACCTTTCCGCATCGGGTCGAATCGACACGCCTACAGAACACTTGTGGGTTTCCGAAGCGCTTCCGCTCGCTCGCTCACCCCGCGCTCCTCCCCAGTAACTCCTCATTCCAATAGCTCTGGGAGTCTGTGCGGGCACTTTCCTCGCTAGTCTTCCGTGTCTTGGGCGTGTCAGAACTGAGGAGTAGTTTTGTTGTTCGAATTAAGGTCTGCTGTTCTTATTAGCTTTGCTTTTTGTCTCACGACGTCTGTACTCTCCGGGTCTCCGATGAGTCAGGCGACCGGCAACGGAGGGACGATCAACGGTACGGTTACGGATCCGAGCGGGGCGGTACTTCCGAATGCGGAGGTATCTCTGACGAACTCGGCTACCGGCTATAGCCAGTCTGCCAAGACGGATAACGCAGGAACGTTCCGCCTGACCAATATCCCCCATAATCAGTACAAGCTGCAGGTCACCGCAGGTGGATTTCAGGCTTTCCAGCAAACCGTTCCCGTTTACACACAGGTCCCAATCCAGATCAAGCCAGCCCTGGCTCTCGCAGGATCGGTAGAAACCGTCACCGTCGAAGCATCCAACGAGGCGCTTGAAAACGTTCCCACGGCCCATACCGACGTAGACCAGAACCTGATGCAGCGCTTACCGATTTCTTCCGCCGGCCAAGGTTTGAGCGATGCGATTACGCTTACCTCGGGTGGTGTTGTTGCCGATTCAAACGGCTTCTTTCATCCGCAAGGCGACCACGGCGAGACAAGCTATGTCGTTGATGGTCAGCCCATCTCAGATCAGCAGAACAAAACCTTCTCGACTCAGTTGCCGCCCAACGCGTTCCAGTCTCTCGAATTGGTCAGTAGCGCTCCGAACGCTGAATACGGCGACAAGACAAGCCTTGTCGTCAGCGCGGTTACCCGATCGGGACTCGGTCAGAAGCCAACCGCGAGTCTGGACTTAAATTACGGTTCTTTCGGCACAGTCGGTGAAGAGGCTACTTTCGGCTTCGGCAGTGCCAAATGGGGCAATTATCTCGTGGCCAATTTCAGCCGCACCGGCCGATTTCTGGACACCCCCGAGTTCACGCCTTTTCACGACAAGGGCAACAATGAGACGCTGTTTGACCGGATCGACTATCAACCGGGCAGCCGTGATTCGTTCCATTTGAACTTGTTCGCGGCACGGAACTGGTTCCAGATTCCGAACACTTATGACCAGTTGGACCAGGATCAGCGCCAGCAGGCGCGCACGCTCAGCTTTGCGCTCGGTTACCAACACACGTTCACTCCACAAACGCTGCTTACAATCAATCCGTTTTACCGGCAGGATCGTGTAAATTACTATCCCAGTGCGGACATTTCCCTCGACACACCGGCAACGCTTTCGCAGGACCGGCATTTGACGAATTGGGGAACGCGGGCCGATCTTTCTTACGCGAATAGTGTTCATAACGTAAAGATCGGCACCGAGGTTATGCAGACCCGATTGGCCGAGAACTTTGGTGTCGGCATCACTGATCCACTTTTCAATCCGTTGTGCTTGAGCTCCGATGGCGATCCGGTCGTTGCGCCTTCCGTAAGCAATCCCGCTGCGTGTGGAGCAGCAGGATACCTGCAAAATCCCGACGTGTCTGTAGGGCTGATACCGTTCGACCTGAGCCGTGGAGGAGCGCCCTTTCGCTTTCATGGAAGAGCGAACATCAATCAGCAGAATGTTTATGCGCAGGACCAGATCACTGTCAAGAACCTGACTTTGAACCTGGGATTGAGGTTCGATAATTACAATGGCATCTCGACGGACAAGCTTCTGCAGCCTCGCGTCGGCATATCTTATCTGGTGAAGCCAACCGGCACGGTGCTGCGCGCTTCTTATACGCCGCACGTTAGAGACTCCTTACAACGAAAACCTCGTACTTTCGAGCCAGACCGGACTCGGAGGATTGGCAACTAGTGCTTTCGATCCCTTTGGGTCGAGCCCCCTTCGACCGGGACATCGCAACCAGTTCGGGGTCGGATTCCAGCAGTCGTTGAAGAAAGTTGTTCAGTTCGATGCCAACTATTTCTGGAAGTACACGAAAAACGCTTTTGATTTCGACACGCTGTTCAATACTCCTGTCGCCTTCCCTATCAGCTGGCGCGAGTCGAAGCTCGACGGCTTCTCGGCGCGGATTTCGACCTCATCCATTCACGGTTTCCAGGCATACACGACTATCGGGCATACACGAGCGAGATTCTTCGGTCCCGAAGTGGGCGGTCTGCTGTTCAACTCTCCACTGCAAGGCGGAAGTCTTCCGGATCGATCACGACCAGGTCTTTCAGCAGACCACTTACGTGCGTTATCAATACAAGAAACATGGACCTTGGGCCGCCTTCACATGGCGGTTTGACAGCGGCGAAGTGGCCGGCAGCGTCACTGATTTGGCGGATGCAATCAGTCTCAGCGCCGATCAGCAAGCGACGATCGGCTTCTATTGCGGAAGCAATTACGCGAGTCTGGGCAATCGCATCACAGCGTGCCCGGGAGCCTACGGGGCTACACGCCTCACGATCCCGGCCCCTGGAACTTTCGATCCTGACCACAACCCGCCCCGCATCGACAGCCCGCAACCTGTTCGATATCGGCGTGGGTATCGATAATGTCTTCCACCGCGACAAGATCAAAACGAATATCAAGTTCACTGCGGTGAACATCACGAACGAAGCGGCCCTCTACAACTTTCTCTCCACCTTCAGTGGTACGCATTGGGTAACGCCTCGCAGCTACCAGGTCTCGCTCGGCTGGAACTACTAATCTCCGGCTGAAATCTGGCAGAGCAAGTTTCGCTGCTCTGCCAGAATGAAAAACATGCCCGGAAGCATTACGCTCGTCGCGAGCGGTGATCTGCGTCTCTCCGCCAACCAGGTTTGTTGGCCGGCCCAGCAGTCGGTGGAAGAGGCGCTCACACGTGCCATTGAGAAGTTTGGCTACAGCGTTAAACGCGCGCACCCCTACGATCCTGTCAAAAAGCACGGCTTTATTGACTCACAGAAATATGGGATGGAAGATCTTCCGTCAGATCGACGAGCAACTCGCCGCTGATCGTGGTCGAAGCGGTTTGGCAGTACAGCCATCACGTGCTTCCTGGATTGACCACTCATAAAGGTCCGATCCTCACGGTCGCCAACTGGAGCGGGCAATGGCCAGGACTCGTAGGAATGTTGAACCTGAATGGTTCTTTGACCAAGGCCGGGGTGCCGTACACAACCCTTTGGTCAGAGGACTTCACGCGACGAGTACTTTCTCACGCGTCTGGAAAAGTGGCTGAAGGGAGAACCGGTAGAGCACGATACGTCTCACGCGCAGAGCGCTGAGCGGGTTGCAGTATCCCGCAAGAGAGCGAAGAGCTTGGGCGATCCCTGGCGCAGCAGCTGAAGCGCGAGAAGGCGATCATCGGCGTCTTCGACGAAGGCTGCATGGGCATGTTCAATGCCATCGTTCCCGACCATCTTCTGAATCCGACCGGCGTGTTCAAGGAGCGTTTAAGCCAATCCGCCTTGTATGCCGCGATGCGAACTGTTCCCGACGAAGAAGCGCAGGCGGTCCGCTCGTGGCTCGACGGGAAAGGGCTGCAGTTTAAGACCGGGCCGAATCCGGAAACGGATCTGACCGACAGCCAGATTCTTGAACAATGCAAGATGTACATCTCGGCATTGCGCATTGCCGATGAGTTCGGCTGCGATGCTGTCGGCATCCAGTATCAGCAAGGATTGAAGGACCTGGCGCCCGCTTCTGATCTGGCGGAAGGTCTCCTGAACAACTCCGATCGCCCGCCGGTGAAGTCAGCGGACGGACGCACGCTCTACGACGGCCAACCGCTTCCTCATTTCAACGAAGTGGATGAATGTGCGGGCCTTGACGCACTCGTCACGAAGCGGGTTTGGAACGCTCTGAAGCTTTCGCCCGAAACAACGCTTCACGATGTGCGATACGGCGAGAAGTACGGCGACGATTTCGTGTGGGTATTCGAAATCTCGGGCGCTGCACCTCCCGCTCACCATATCGACGGATACAAGGGATCGACCAGCGAACGGCAACCGCCCATGTACTTCCGGCTCGGCGGCGGATCGTTGAAGGGCGTTGCCAAGCCGGGCGAAATCGTCTGGAGCCGCGTGTTCGTGGATGCTGGTGTTCTGAAGGCTGACCTGGGGCGCGCGCGCGTGGTTGAGTTGCCGCGAGAAGAAACCGAGCGCCGGTGGGCAATCACGACTCCGCAATGGCCGATCATGCACGCGGTGCTCTACGGAATCACGCGCGACCAGATGATGGCGCGCCACAAAGCCAACCACATTCAGGTGGCGTATGCGCCGGATGCGGAATCTGCAAAGCGCGCTCTTGCCGTCAAAGCTGCGTTTTTCCAGGAAGCAGGTTTGGATGTAAGCATCTGCGGATCGGAAACGGGTCTCTAGGCATGAGAGTTGGATTGATAGGAACCGGCGCGATTGCCAACAAGCACGCGCAAGCATACAAAAATATCGGATTTGAGTTGGTTGCCTGTTCGAATCGAACGCCCGAGCGCGGTCAAGAGTTCGCGGATCGCTGGGGCGCGAAGTTTGTGCCCGATTTTCGCGATCTCTGCCGCTACGAGGGTCTGGACTTCATCGATGTTTGCACCTTTCCGGACTCTCACCTGCGAACCGGTCGAGGTCTGCGCGGAAATCAAACGAGCGGTCCAAGTGCAAAAGCCGATTGCCACGAATCTTGAGACGCGCAAGGCAGATGGTCGACATCGCTCGACGAGCCGGAATCAAGTTTGGTGTCGCCAGCCAGCACCGGTTCGATGATTCGACTATCTTTCTGAAACGGGCGCTGGCCGCGGGACGGTTGGGCAAGCTGCTCGAAGCCGATGCCTACGTGAAGTGGTTCCGCAGCGACGAGTATTATTCGCGGCCGATCAAGGGTAGCTGGAAAACCGAAGGCGGCGGCGCGCTGATCAATCAGGCCATTCATCAGGTAGACGTGCTGCTCTACCTGTTTGGTCCGGTGAGCAAAGTGCAAGGCATGTGGCAGATCGGCGCCCGGCACAAGAATTGAGTCGGAAGACGTCGTGAATGCCCTGCTGCAGTATGCATCCGGACCAACGGGAGTGATCCAGGCCGCCACTGCGTTCTGGCCCGGTTACACCGAGAGGATTGAGATTCACGGAACGAAAGGCACCGCGATCATCTCGGGAGACCGCCTGACCACATGGGACGTCTTAGACGACAAGGAAGCAAACGAACGTGACCCGGCGCCGCTTGAAAGCAACGTAGCGTCAGGATCATCCGATCCCATGGCGATCAGCGTGACTTCTTTCGAGAGGCAGTTCCTGGATTTCGCCGACGCGATCAAAAACGACCGCGAACCGCTCGTCAATGGCGAAGAGGGTTATCGCGCACTGGAATTAGTGCTGAATATCTACGACTCTTGCCGGCGGAACGCCTGCTAGGTCAGATCAGGCGGTCTGCTGGGAAGCGGCCAGATCGCCCGAGACATCGACGACCGGGTTATAGGTCAGAATGCGCCCGCAACTCTCGCACAACAGAATCTGGTCGCCTCGACGTAAGTCCTGAAAATACTGCGGACGCAAAGCAATGCGGCAAGCCTCGCAACGCCCGTCCGTAGCATCCGAGATGGGCGTATTCTTCGTCTTCTTGCGTATTCTTTCGTAAGTAGCGTAGAAGTTCGGGGTCATCTCGCCGACGATCGCCTTACGTTCGGCGTTCACTTCGGCAAGCTGCTTCTGATCGATAGCCGTCCGGTCGCGAGCACTCTTCTTTTCCGCTTCCACGTGCTGCGTCTGCTTCTTCAGCTCGATCTCCGAAGCGGCGACGTTCTTTTCGAGCGCCTCGGAACGCTCCATCAAATCGAGAATGCGGTCTTCCGCTTTTCTGATTTCGCCCTCAGCGTAAGTGATTTCGTTTTGAAAGGCGCGGTATTGCTCGTTCGTCTTTGCCTGCAGACTCTGGTCGCGGAGCTTGGAGATTTTTTGCTGGTGGGTCTGGATATCGCCTTCGAGTTGCCTGCGGTCACGGCCATTTGCAGCCAGTGCAGCCCGATCTTTTTCGAGCTGGCGCGTGTGCGCTTCCAACTTTTTCTCGATCTCGGCGACGTGCTTAGGAAGGGTTGCGATCTCCGCTTCGAGGCTCGCTATCTTACGATCGACAGCTTGAAGACGAAGCGCGAGGGCAAGGTCTTTCAGCATTTAGTCCGAAGTGTAGCATGCATTCGCGTCTCTAAGCTTTGTAGCGATGCAAGCTCAAGCGCTTTCACCGTACTCCGTCAGAAAGCGTGAAATCGTCTCAATTCCCGCATAGAAATTGCTCACGCGGAACTTCTCGTTGGGCGAGTGAAGGCCGTCGTCGGGAAGCCCGAATCCCATGAGCACAGTGGGTATGCCAAGATGAGCTGCCAACTCGCCGACGATCGGGATCGAGCCCCCGCTCCGGACGAACACGGTCTCCCGGCCCAGAACCTCTCCGAACACTTTGGCGGCAACCCGAATCGCAGGATGGTTCGGATTCACCGAGTTCGCGGGACCCGCGCCCAAAACACGCAATTCGGTCTTGATTCCGGCCGGCGTATTCTGCTGCCATCCACTTGCGAATCGAATCGACCAGGTGCTGTGGATCCTGATCAGGCACAACTCGTACGCTTACCTTGGCGAGTGCTTTGGCGGGGATCACGGTCTTTGAGCCGGCGCCGGTAAATCCGCCGGCAATGCCGTGCACCTCGAACGTAGGACGAGCCCAGATGCGAGCAAATACGCTCTGATCCGGCTCACCGGTGAGCGAGGATGCGCCGACTTCGTTTTCCAGAAACTCCTTTTCAGAAAACGGCAGGCGTTCCCAGCTTTGTACTTCGGCTGGTTCGGGCGGAGTGACTCCGTCGTAGAGGCCTGGAATCAGGATCCGGCCTGCATCGTCTTTCGCTTTGGCGAGCAGTTGAACCAAGCCGTAGACCGCGTTCGGAGCGGCTCCGCCGTACATCCCCGAATGGAGATCGCGCGCAGGTCCTGTCGCCTCGATTTCCATGTAGATCAATCCACGCAGGCCGATGCACAGAGTGGGAACGCCATCCGCGAAGAGTTCCGTGTCCGAAACGAGCGCCACGTCAGCTTCGAGGCGGCTCTTCTGTTCGGCCACATACTTCGAGATGGACTCTCCGCCGATCTCTTCCTCGCCTTCGAGCAGAAACTTGAGATTAACCGGAAGCTTTCCGTTACCGACGGCGCGCAAGGTCTCGGCCGCTTTCACGTGCATGTACATCTGGCCCTTGTCGTCGCTCGCGCCGCGAGCGTAGATGTTGCCGTTCTCTATTGTGGGCTCGAATGGCGGAGACTTCCAAAGTTCGAGAGGATCGGGCGGCTGCACATCGTAGTGTCCGTAGCAGAGAACAGTTGGTTTACCCGGCGCCTTCAACCATTCACCGTAGACGAGCGGATGTTTCCCTGTCGGAATGACTTCCACGTTCTCGAGACCCGCTCCGGTCAAACTGTCACGGACGAACATTGCAGCTTTGGCAACGTCTTCTTTCCGTTCAGGAAGAGTGCTGATGCTCGGGATGCGGAGGAATGCGAGCAGTTCTTCGAGAAAACGTGATTTGTTCTGCTCCACGTAGTCGTGGATTGCGGATTGCACGGGGGAATGCCTCACCCCGAATGTAGCAATGGGGGAAAGAAGTGAGATTGTCTTGGAGGCTGTGTCAGACGCTGATCCCACCGGGCAAGCGAGGCGGGCTTAGGAGTTGCCGGTCGGGATAACTAAATGACTCGGCTCGGCACCATATACCGCTCTAAGGGGAACAGATCTGTCGAACGTAGCGAGCCTCCCGTGGTGATGCACCGCCAAGCCTAGGAGGTAAACATCCGTTACTTTCTGATGCCCTCCGATCATTTGCCATCGAAAGAGCAGCTCATTGCTGAGAGAAACATCGTCCGGCCAGAAATGGTGATGCGGCGTTTCAGAGAACGCCTTGAGCCGCTCCGCGACATCTGCGGGTGTTGCATTAATTGTTGGATAAGCGGGGTTGCTTAAAACCCGAATGCATCCGTTTACGGTAATTGGACAGGTAGACCAACCGCGTTTCCTGTTCAGTCCAAACCAGCGATGAGCGTCCTCATGATGAACATGCATGGGATCGAAGAGGGCGACGAGAACGTTGACGTCCAGAAGCGCAACGCTCACATCTTAATCCCGTAGCGAGTTCACAATGCGCAAATCGGATCGTACGTTGCTGGCTTTGGGTGCAAATAGTCGTACTCCGTTTCGGACCTTCACTGAACTATGCTCAGCGAGAGACTGGCGGCTTAACGCAGATATGACTTGCCCAAGTGTCACTCCCTGCTCACGTGCTAAATCCTTCAAAGTCACTAGAAGTTCATCTTCGATTTCCACGGTTGTCCGCATCTCTTCTAGATTAGCATCACGCATCATAAGCCGTGATGCGTGATGCACAGCCTTCTCAATGACAGCTCTTAAGCCTTCTTGCCCACCTGCCAAAAGAAGATCCGCGATCCTTCGACGTTTTGGGTTTTGTGAGGCTTCCAGTCGCCCAGGTCAAACGTATGGGTCACGATTCTTGCGCCCGGTCTCAGGTTCTGTTGCAGTTTGGGTGAAAGCTTCCGGTGCATGTCCGGCAGCAGGTACATCGCGACTACAGTCGCTTCGCGGAAATCCACGTCGTAAACGTTTTGTGCCCTGAACCTGACCAACGACTCCACCCCTTCGCGTTTGGCGTTCGCTCGTGCCTCCAGTATTCGCTCGGGATCGACGTCGATGCCTACGCCGCGTGCGCCGTATCGTTTCGCGGCAGCAATGACGATGCGGCCATCACCACAGCCCAAGTCGTACACGACATCGCTTTTCCGCGTACGCGCAAGCTTCAGCATGGCATCGACAACCGGCAGAGGTGTCGTGACATAGGGGGCGTGGATGTCGACCTCCTGCTGGCCGGAGCGCAAAGGCGGAAGTGTCAAACTGCCAAGCAGTACGAGAGCCAACCAGAGTGTATGTACCATCACGATGTTCTTCTACCAGCGCTACAGAGTCCCTTATTGGACAAGTTCTCGCGCTTCCTTGTTTCCGAAAGCTTAGATCGAGGTCGTACTGAACAGCGCCGTTCAGGAAACTCGCGGCCGCATCATTCTGCTCATTGTCAAACAGGAGACGTCTTTGTTGGTGTGGTCCTTCAGCATCGCCGTCGCGACAAGTGAAATGATCGCGCACACAAAGATGAACACGGTGATTGACGTGGCGGAGTGGTAGCGGCTCATTAGCCAGGTGGCGATCAGCGGAGCGGGACCGCCCGCAATCAGAGACGATAACTGGTAGCCCAGCGACGCTCCGCTGTAGCGAAGGCGTCCGGTGAAAGACTCGGCGATCAACGCAGCTTGCGGACCGTACATGATGTCGTGCGGAACCAGCGAGAGGATGATCGCGGTCGCCACCAGCCACGGCACTCTGGTATCGAGCAGCCTGAAGTACACAAAGCCATAGACCCCGGTAAGAGCCGCTCCGAACATGTAAACCCGTTTGCGTCCGAGCCGGTCGGACAAGTGCCCGAACAAGGGAATAGAGACGAACGAGACCATCGGCGCCCACAAGCACTGCGGTGAGGAGAAAGTCGCGCTTGAGATGCAGGATATCGGTGCCGTACGCGAATACGAACGCAGTGAACAAGTAGAATGGCGCCTGCTCCGCCATGCGGCATAAGGCTGTGAGAATGACTTCGCGCGGTTGGCGGCGGAGGACCTCCAGAACCGGCGCGCGCTCAATCCGGCGCTCCGCTACAAGCCGGGTGAACACCGGGGTCTCCTGAATGCCTAACCGGATGTACAGGCCGAGCCCCACCAGAAGGATGCTGAGGAGGAAAGGCACGCGCCAGCCCCACGTGATGAAATGCTCCCCCGATATGGCGCTCATCGCGAGGACCGCTAAGTTCGAGAGGAACAGGCCCGCCGGTACGCCGAACTGCGGCCAGGAGGTGATGAAACCGCGGTGGCGGTTCGACTGCGCCCATTCCATGGAGAGAAGCACGGAGCCGCCCCACTCGCCGCCCACCCCAATACCCTGAATAAAGCGCAAGATCGGTCAGGATGACTCCGCCCCAGATGCCAATATGTTCGTAGCCCGGGACGAGCGCAACCAGAAACGTGCCAATCCCCATCAGCAGTAAGGTCGCGACTAAAGCGGCCTTACGCCCCAGACGATCGCCGTAGTGGCCGAAGATTGCAGCGCCGATTGGCCTGGCAACAAAGCCCACGGCATAGACCCCGAAAGCTTCCACCGTGCCAACGAGAGGATCGGCTCGTGGGAAATACAGTTTTGCAAACACAAGGCCAGTTACGGTGCTGTACAGGAAGAAGTCGTACCATTCGATCGCCGTCCCTATCGTGCTCGCCAGCACGGCCCGGCGAAGCTGGCGACGGTGCTCGGCTTCAGTTATGGTGCTGGACTCGGAGCTGGTGGCCATCCTGCCAGTGTAGGAGAGAGGGCGAAGAGGATGGTAGATAGCCGTAACGCTCGGCGGAAGTGACTAGCTGCCGTTCTGGATTGAGAACACCGCAACAGTCGCTAACAGATTTGGTGCGACCTTGACCTTCCGATTGCCGCTTACGAAGATCTGACGTTCGATTCGCCAGTGCTGGGCCTGGCAAAGAATAATGAAGTCTTTGATCGTCAGAAAGTGCAGGTTGGGTGACTCGAACCAGTCGTATGGAAACAGTTCCGTACGAGGAGATCGTCCGCTGACCAGGTGCGCAAGGCGAGTGCTCCAATGGCCGAAATTCGGAAACGCCACGATCGCACGACGTCCCACCCGCAGCATCTCTCGCAGTACTTTGAGCGGATAGCGCATCTCCTGCAGAGTCTGGCTCAGAATGACAAAATCGAAGGTCCTATCCGGGTAATCGGCCAGTCCGGTTTCGATGTCGCTTTGATAGGCCGACACGCCGCGCGCAATCGCTCTCTGTATCTTCTTTGGATCGATCTCAACACCCTGAGCCGTGACGCCTTTGTTCTCCCGCAGCCAGCCCAGCAATTCGCCATCACCACAGCCCAGGTCCAGTACCGTCGATCCCGGCGTGATCATTTCGGCAATTAAGCTGTAATCCGATCGGCTGGAGATCTCGGGGTACATCTCGGCATCGGCAGGGCTCGGGACGCTTTTAGTGAAAACGGCCGTGCCGGGTCTGGCCTTCCGCGACTCTTCCCGAAGCACGCTCTCGAGAAATCCCGAGATCACCTGGTTCTGCTCGACGCTTTCGAGCAGAAAGGCATCGTGCCCGTAAGTGGATTTCAGCTCGCAAAAAGCGACATCCAGGGCACGGCTGCGCAAGGCGCTTACCGTTTCCAGCGACTGATACGTGGGATAAAGCCAGTCTGAGGTGAAGCTGATGACGAGGAATCGGGAACGCGCTCGCTCGAACGCTGCCGCTAGCGAAGCATGCCCCGCGGACAGGTCGAAATAATCCATCGCCTTCGTGATGTAGAGATACGAATTCGGATCGAAGCGTGTGATGAACTGGCTTCCGCGGTAACGCAGATAGCTCTCAACTTCGAAGTCGACGGAGAAATCGAAACCGAACGCGTCCTTGTCGCGCAGTCTGCGACCAAACTTCTGCCGCATGGAGCCATCGCTCATATAGGTGATATGCCCCACCATTCGCGCGATTGCTAATCCTCGACCCGGCGGCTTGATGTCGTAGTAATTGCCTTCGCTCCAGTCCGGGTCGGCCATAATAGCCTGCCGGCCTACCTCGTTGAAAGCGATCTGTTGGGCGCTGTGACGTGAAGTGGCGGCAATCGGAATCACCGCAGCGACGGAATCCGGATAGGAGACGGCCCATTCGAGGGCTTGCATACCACCCATCGAGCCGCCCGCGACCGCAAGTAAGCGCTCAATGCCGAGATGCTCAACCAGCCGCTTCTGCAAACGGACCATGTCGCCGATGGTGATGACCGGAAAGCGAAGTCCGTAGCGCTCACCCGTGACCGGATCGAAGGAGCCGGGGCCGGTTGTTCCCTGGCAGCCGCCCAGAACGTTTGAGCAGATGACGAAATAACGGTCCGTGTCAAAGGCCAGCCCGGACCGATCATGCAGGACCACCAGCCTGTCAAACCGGTTTGGAGATGAACACCCGCGGCATGGGCATCACCGCTGAAAGCGTGCAGGACCAGAATGGCGTTCGAGCGATCCGCGTTTAACTTGCCATAGGTCTCGTAAGCGACGTTTACCTCTTTGAGGGTCACTCCGCAGTCAAGCGCAAGAGAATCGAACGTCGCGCTTTGAGTTTCGACGGTGAAATCTGTTCCGACTGTGGTTGCTGCCATGGCCCCGAGGACAACGAGGAGGTCTGATTTGCACAATACCACGCGCCAGTTGGCGCTGGGGTGCGCCTATTTCCGCTCGCCCCAAAAGATCCAGGGCCGCCAGGCTGATGCGGCAGTAATGCCGTTCCGTTCAATTCTCAATGACCCATATCTAGCCCCTTTCATATAGGAGTACTACGGATAAGTCCTTAGGAATGATTTACATAACGAATCAAATTTACCGGGATAATTACGTCCTAATCCGTACCAGATACACGGTAATAGACTGCTAACCTGCCCCTTATTTTTCAAGGCTTTGGCAGAACGGCATGTCGCGATCCGCGCTGGCCATTTGCGTGCTGAGACAAATACGCACACAACACTATGGCTTCCGCAGCTCTCTCTCCAATCGACACCACTGTAATGCCCTTCACTGATTCCCGTTCGGGAATACGGGGTCAAGCAAACGAGCTGTGCGAGCAATTGCTGGCACACATGCTGGACTGTGACTTGTGCCTGGATCCGGAGCAACCCACATGCGCGGTTTGCATGAGCTTGCAGAACGGGATCAAAGCGCAAGGCGGCGCCAGCACAGGCGTTGTGTTCGCGTTCTAAGTTCGTCGAGCGCGATTGCCGGAGCCTGAACCCGCTATAGAGCGGACTCGCACAGGCGCAAAAAAAGACGGGAGTAGCCACTCTGGGAGAGGGCCAAAGGCTATTCCGATCGAACCTCCTCGAAACTTTGTCGCATTTCCGCCGACTCAATTTACGGGTTCAACTACTCTCTTTGAGCCGATGCAAAGCGAAATGCAAACAGCGCCGTACCGTTTTCAACTTCTCGCGCCCCCGGGCACAGCACCGAAGCACGTATCAGGCCCAATTCGGTGTCATATCGATTCGTACGAACATTACCTGACTTCGCTTCGAAAACTTCGCGCTGATTGCTACCTTGCCGATGGCGCTATCGGACCACAACAACTGGACGCCGAAGGCGGTTTCCGTATGGACCGCGACGAAGACTCCTGGCACCTTTTGCTGATCGATCCGGAAGAGCAAGTCGTGGGCTGCGTCAGATACCTGGCTCATCCGGCAACAGCGCGTCCCGAAGACCTCGCGATCGGCCATTCGACCATTGCCCGCGATCCGATTTGGGGTGCTAAGTTCCGAAACGCGCTTGAAGCCGATCTGACACTTGCCCGCCAGAACCTGTTGACGTTTATCGAGGTCGGCGGCTGGGCAATCCAAAACGCTTACCGACACACCAGGGCCGCGCTCGAGATCCTGCTTGCGTCATTTGCGTGGGCGCGGACGATGGGCGGAGCGATCGGTTGCTGCACTGCAACGTTCCGAAACAGCTCCGCGTCGATGCTCCGCCGCATCGGAGGCCGCAGCCTCGAATACAACGACGAGGTGATCCCGCCCTACGACGACGCCCATTACGGCTGCACCATGGAAACGCTTCGTTTTCACTTTCAGAACTTCGATCCGCGATACCAGAAGATGGTGGACGCGATTTACAGCCGCATACTCGAGCAGTCCACGATCACTCGACCGCTCGAAGACGTGGTTCGCGAGGAGGATGCGATGAAAACCGTAACCAGCCTCCAGGCTCTGGATCGGGCCTTACAATCCGCCAACAAAACGACCGTTGCACCCGCAGCCGTCGCAATTTAATCCAGACCTGTTACACAGTCCAACGACTACCGTCGTGCAAACTGAAGCGATATGGGCGAGCGCCGTTCCAATGTCGCATTATGACTTCAAAACAGTCCTGGCGTTCGCTGCGATCTATATCGTCTGGGGATCCACGTTCTTCGCCATCCGGGTTCTGGTTCAGACCGTACCCGTCTTTCTAGCCGCAGGGCTACGCTTTGCCATCGCGGGTTTGCTTCTTTTCATCTGGATGCGCCTGAGAGGCGGGATTCCTCTGAGCGGCCTCGAATGGAAGAACGTCTCCATTCTGGGTGCGCTGTTGTTTCTCGTTCCATACGGAGGCCTTTTCTGGGCGGAGAAGACACTGCCCTCCGGAGTGGCCTCGGTACTCGTCGCCACCATCCCCCTGTGGACGGTTTTCCTTGAAGCGATTGTGTTTAAAGCGCATCGGCTTCACCCAATCCAATTTGCCGCCATCGCGCTGGGCTTTGCCGGAGTCGTGGTTGTCGCAACCGGCGGCGATCAGTCCGGCGGCCGATTTGCTCTGCTTCCCTGCCTGGCTTTGATGGGAAGCGCCATTTCGTGGTCGGTCGGAAGCGTTGTTACGAAAAGGCTGAAGCTTCCCGAGTCGAAAGCGATGAGTTCCGGAGCACAGATGCTCACCGGAGGCGCTCTCCTCCTGTTGTGTTCAGCCCTGACGCAAGAGTTCCGGCCTGCACCCCGTCCCGATTTTCCCGCTGTCCTGGCACTGATCTACTTGATTACGGCAGGTTCGATAGCGGGATTTACTGCCTACACTTGGCTCCTCGGAAGGATGCCCGCCACAACCGTCGCGAGTTATGCTTATGTAAACCCTGTTGTTGCGTTGCTGCTCGGCCACGTTTTCGGAGGCGAAGCTATCTCCGGCCAGACCCTTTCGGGTTCTGCCGTTATCGTGGTCAGCGTCGTCCTGCTGCTTCGCGTTCAACGGATGAGAAGTGCGCCCATGTCGGCGAGTGTTAGTGTGCGGACGTGAAGGCAAACTTCGAAATCAAGATTCAGTCGATCATCACGCTTCTTTTGCTGCTGCCGTGGAGGACGGGTGCGGCGCCCGCTCCTGCGGACGCCGACCTCTCGCTGTATGCCGGAAACTGGACAGTCACAAGAAGCAACGCTGCCGCCGGAAGCAAGCCCGAAGATCTTCGCAATCAGTGCACTTCAATCGGCAAGTACTTCGCGTGCGAGCAGAGCGTGAACGGAAGCGTCACCGGCCTGCTCCTCATTATTCCTGCCAATCGGCCCGGAAGCTACAACACCCAAACCGTTCTTCCGGACGGGCGAGCAACGGGGAAAGGAGAACTGGTCATTTCCGGCAATCAATGGGTCTTCTCAAGCATTTGGAATTCAGGCGGAAAAACGATGCGATACCGAACAACCAATACTTTCACAGATAAGAACCACATTCACTTCCAGCAGGAAGAATCGAGCGACGGAACTCATTGGCAGGTCACTGGCACCGGCGATGACGTCCGTTCGACAGGGGCCAAACGCTAACGGCCCATGAAGAAAGCTTTTCTTACTCAGCGCGATTGTAAGCACGTTGTCATTGGGCCAGCAACCTCCCGCGGCTCAAAGCCCCAACCCTGTTGCCGCGCCTGCGGCGGGAGCTTTGGCAACTGCCGCGCAGGCGGGCGGGGCTGCCGGTGGCTCTGATCAGTTGTTGAAAAGGATTGACGACGTTCTTTGGTTCACACGACTGTCCGACATCGCCGACGTGGACAAGGTCGAATTCACCAGTTCACCTCCCACCCATCCGCCGAATCCGAAAGCGCCCGGAGCTACCAACCCGCTGATCATCCATGCGTATACGTTCATTCCGAAGAAGCTGGACCGCTCGAAAAAGCAGCCCTTCATCACCTTCGCCCATCAGGGCGTACACGCGAATTTCGACACCAGTGACTTACACGTCATCCGGGAGTTGGTGGAACAGGGGTATTCGATCATCGCCTGTGACTATCGGGGCAGCACCGGATATGGGACTGCCTTCTACCAGTACATCGACTACGGCGGGCGCGAGATTGACGATGTCTTTAACAGCACGCAGTGGATGCTCGACACGTACAGCTTTCTTGATTCGAAGCGAGCCGGCATGATGGGTTGGAGCCACGGCGGATTTATCACGCTCATGAACATCATGGAGCATCCGAAGACGTATGCGGTTGCCTATGCGGGTGTTCCCGTTAGCGATCTCGTGGCGCGCATGGGCTACGAGCCCGAGTCGTACCGGCAACTCTACTCGGCTCCGTATCACATCGGGAAAACAGTGCGCGAAGACATCGAGGAATACCGGCGGCGGTCTCCGGTAAACCACGTAAAATCCCTCGAAACGCCCTTGCTCATCCATGCCAACACGAATGATGAAGATGTGAACTATCTGGAGGTGGAACACCTGATGCAGGCGCTGAAAGCGGAGGGCAAGAAGTTCGAGTCGAAGGTATACGAGAACGCCCCAGGCGGCCACTACTTCAACAGAACGGATACGCGCATGGCTCGCGAGTCACGCGCCGAGGTTTATCGGTTCCTTGCCGGCTATCTCCACCCTGCAAATGGCCAGCAGTAACTTACCCGACTTTGTGTGCGACTATCTATTACTAAATCAGAAACAATGACTAACTTCGTCAGATTCTTCCGGCTCGGCCTCGTCGTAACGGCGGGCCTGCTGGCGCAGTGCCTTGCGGCCCAGACTTCGTCGAAAATAACGACGCCCAAAGAACAATTCGGCTTTAACATCGGCGACGACTACCAGCTCACGAACTACACACAATTAACGGAGTACTGGAAAAAACTCGCCGGCGAAACCGACCGGATGCGCCTGACGACCATCGGCAAGACGGCTGAAGGACGAGACCAGATGATGGCGATCGTCACGGCTCCCGAGAACTTCAAATCGCTCGATCAATATCGGGATACTACGCGGAAGCTCTCGCTGGGCGAGGGATTGACGGACGACCAGGCACATGCGCTTGCGAAGGAAGGAAAGGCCGTCGTCTGGATCGATGGCGGGCTCCACGCAACCGAAGTGGAATGCGCGCAGGCTCTGACCGAGATGGTCTACCAGATGGTAAGCCGTACGGACGACGAGACGATGCGCTTGCTTCATGACGTCGTCATTCTGTTTGTTCAGGTCAATCCGGACGGCCAGGAACTGGTCGCCAACTGGTACATGCGAAACCCCGAAGCAACGAAGCGGTCGACCGAAGGCGTACCGCGCCTGTGGCATAAGTACATCGGTCACGACGACAATCGCGACTTCTTCATGAGCAACATGCCGGAAACCACCAACATCAATCGCGTTCTGTACCGCGAGTGGTTCCCGCAGATCATGTACAACCATCACCAGACCGGGCCTCCGGGCGCAGTCATCTTCATGCCTCCGTTCCGCGATCCGTTCAATTATCATTTCGATCCGCTGATCATGATGGAACTGGATCAGGTCGGTTCGGCGATGCACAGCCGCATGGAAGCGGAAGGCAAACCGGGCGCGGGCATGCGCAGCGCGGCCACGTATTCCACCTGGTACAACGGCGGCCTTCGCACCAGCACGTATTTCCACAACATGATCGGCCTGCTGACGGAGATCATCGGCAACCCAACGCCGATCGACATTCCGCTCGTGCCAACGACGCAATTGCCGCACGGCGACCTGCCGTTTCCGATTGCGCCTCAGAAATGGCATTTGCGGCAGTCGATCGAATACTCAATTACGGCAAACCGCGCTGTTCTGGATTTCGCCTCGCGCTATCGCGAGACCTTGCTTTACAACTCGTACCGGATGGCGAAGAACTCGATTGATCGCGGCAACAAAGACTCCTGGACCATCTCTCCGAAGCGGATCGAGGCTCTGCGCGCCGCTGCGGCTGAATCGAAGAGCGCATCGACCGTGAATGTCTCGCCTCTTGCTGCGGGACCCGGAGGCCGCGAAGCCGTACCAGCCAAGCTATACGAAACCGTGCTGCACGATCCGGCGCTTCGCGACGCCGCGCGGCTATATCATTCCCGTCGAGCAGCCTGATCTTCCGACGACGGTTGTGTTCCTGAACACGCTGATCAAGAATGGCGTGACGGTTGAGCGCGCCACGTCGGCATTCCAGGTTGCCGGCAAGAGCTACGACGCCGGATCCTATGTCGTGAAGTGCGCGCAGGCCTACCGGCCGCATGTCCTGGACATGTTCGAACCGCAGGATCACCCCAACGACTTCCGATATCCGGGTGGCCCGCCCGTTCCGCCTTACGATGCGACCGGCTACACGCTGGCATTCCAGATGGGCGTGAAGTTTGACCGCGTTCTCGAGGGCTTCGACGGTCCGTTCGAGAGAGTGAATGATCTGCTCACTCCTGCCGCCGGGCACATGGACCGGGGCCTGCAAAGCCGGCCGGCTATCTGATCAGCCATCGCGTCAACAATTCGTACATTCTGGTGAATCGCCTGCTGAAAGAGAAAGTCGGACGTGTTCTGGTTGAAGACCGCGCCCGCCGGCGTCAATGCCGACGAGATCGGAACCGGAGCGATCTGGGTTCCTGCGTCTGCCGCCGCACAGCAGGTTCTTGACTGGCGCGAAGGCGCTCGGCGTAAACGTCGTGGCGTTGAGCAAGCGCCCGGCCGGCGACTCGATCAAGCTGAAGCCGATCCGAATCGGGCTCTATGACCAGTACGGCGGACTCATGCCGGCAGGGTGGACGCGCTGGCTATTCGAGCAATACGAATTTCCGTTCAAGGTGGTCTATCCGCAGGATCTCGATGCTGGAGACCTGGCGAAGAACTTCGACACGATTGTGTTTACCGACGGCGCTATTCGCGTTCCCGGGACTGGCCGCGGCGGTGGAGAAGGATTCGCGGCCCGGCAGCCGGCGCCCGATACCATTCCCGCCGAGTTCCGGCCCTGGCTCGGACGAATTACGCCCGAGAAGACGATCCCGCAGATTCGACAGTTCGCCGAAGCCGGCGGGGCCATCGTGACCATCGGCTCCTCATCCGCCGCCCTAAGCTCAATGTTGGGCCTGCCGGTGAGTAGCGCGCTGGTTGAGCAAACCGACTGACGGCAAAACGCGGCCGCTGCCGCCCGAGAAGTTCTATATTCCCGGATCCTTGTTGACGACCAGCGTCGACAACACCAATCCGATCGCATACGGCATGCCGAACCAGGTGGATGTCTTTTTCGACAGCAGCCCGGTATTTCGGTTGAAGCCCGATTCGGGACTGAAGGGCACTCATCCTGTCGCCTGGTTTGCCAACGGCACGCCTCTTCATAGCGGATGGGCGTGGGGACAGCAATATCTGGACGGCGGAGTCGCTGTTGCCGAAGCCGCATTGGGTTCGGGCAAGGTGTTCCTGCTCGGACCGGAAGTTGCCTTCCGCGGCCAGCCGCACGCTACGTTCAAGTTCCTGTTTAACGGCGTGCTGTTGGGCGGCGCCAAAGAGGCACCAGGCGCGCTCCTACGGAGTAGGACGCGCTTCGCGGGACAGCCCCCACCAGCAGATTGCGCCGGCTAGGACACTGATTCCGATGCCGGCCAACACGTCCGCCGTGTAGTGATAGCGGCCATAGATTGTCGCGAGCGAGACGCTACACGCATAAATCAATAGCGCCCACGCGATCCTTTTGCGCGCGCAGCACGAAAAACATGCCCCAGGCGGCAGCAAAGGCGGAAGAAACGTGAGCGCTGGGAAACACTCCAACATGGATCGTGCCCTTTTTCAAGATCCACAGATTGAGCGATTCTGACCCAAGTTGTCACCGTGGGCATCACGGCTGCCGGATAGAGCAGGCGAGGCGGCTGCGACGGAAAGAAAGGGAATAAGCGCATAAGCACCGAGAGTGCCGACGAGATAAAACGTGAAGAACGCGTCGATAGACCGCCGGTTCCCGGTGACGTAGAGCAACGCCGACACAGTACGCCGCGAGTCCATACACGACCAGATAGCAGAGCTCGAGGTAATACGGAATCAGTGGCCCGAAAGACTCAATGACGGCGCGCAGATGCCAGTGGTCCAGCAAACGGATATCCTGCCGTATCCATGCGCTCTCGAGATGATGGTCAAATCTGCGAGGCAGGAAAATCTCCATTTCCTGGAAAGCAACCAGTGTGAGGAGAATCGGCATCCAGTCCCTCACCTTCCCGACCGTCGTTCCGAACCTGGTTTGCTCGGCCCAGGCAAGCGCCAGCTAGCAGCGCAAAGACGGCAACCGCAATCAGAGCAGGCTGAAAGTGAAGGTGAGGACGGTCGGGAAAGAATGGCGGCAACGAAGCGACGTAAACGAAATACCCGATCAGTACCCAATCCGACTTCCGAAATGAGCGGATCAGGTTCTTGAACGTCAAACAGTTCCCGGAGCAGTTCGGTACGTTCGCGGTTGAAAGAACAACGCAAACGCGCACAAGATACCGGCCCACACGGCCCAACTCGTCAGGAAGCGACGTTCAATGAGAATGCCCGAGATCACCGGCGTTGTGATCTGGGCAATCGACATCAGCGACTGCGTCAATCCAATGATGAGCCCTTGTTCGCGCCGCCCCGCCTTCTGAGTGATCAAGCTGGTAAGGGCCGGCCGAAGTGCTGCGCCACCGATTGACGTCAAACTGCTGACCCAGATTAACTGCCACATCGTGTGAGTGAACCCGACGGCCGCATAACCGATGCGCCGAGGTGAGAAACCCGATCTGCACCATCCGGCGCTCGCCGAACCGCTTCACCATCCGTCCAACCAATCCGCCCTGCATGATCATTCCGATGAAGCCGCTGAGCGCAAATAGATAACCGACTTCTTTTACACCGACGGGATGGCCGTGCCACGTGTATCGCCGCTCTGCAAACAAGAGCGAAGCCCGAGATGAAGGTGGAGAAAGAGAACGAAAAGAAAAGCCACTCCGCCAGGAGTTTGGCGAGATCCTTCTGCTGAAAAAAGCGCCGATATTCTCCCCAGGAAAGCAAGGAAAGGCGTCGTTCGCTAGGCGTGTTGTCGCCCCCGAGAGCCGCGGAAATGGCCTGAGTCTGTTCGCGATTCGGAAGAAAAAAGGTAGTACAGAGAATGGTGGTGAAGGAAAGAGCGCAAGCCGCAAAGATAGGAGCCTGATAGCCAAACTGAGCCAGAAATCCTGAGATGGCGGGTCCGATCAGGAAACCAAATCCGAAGGCTATCCCGATGATGGCGAAAGACTTAGCGCGATTTTCCGGCCGCGTCACATCGCTGATGTAGGCTTGCGCAATCGTCAGGTTGCCTGCGGTCGCCCCGTCGATAGCCCGCGCCAGAAACAACATCGGCATGCTTCCGGCAAACGCAAGAAGCAAAAAACCGGCGAGAGTTCCGGCCTGGCTGATCAGGAGGATGGGTTTTCGACCGAGCCGATCTGAGATCTGTCCGAGAATCGGGCCGGAAATCAATTGACAGATAGCGTACGTCGAAACGAGCGCGCCCACAATTGCAGGCGTAGCACCCAGCCGCTCCGAGTAAAACGGGAGCAACGGAAGAATGATGGTGAAGCCGAGAACATCAACTACAACAATCAGAAAGATCGGCAGGAGAGGAGAAGCTAATCGGCGCTGAGAAGCAGGTTCCGTAATTTGCGTCGACACACCCTCAAGTTTAGCGGGCAGGCAGTTGTCCGAATCTAAACAGAATGATCGGCCACATCTTTCGCGATCATCAGGGCCTCACGCGTCGGCACTACCCAGATCGGCATGGAAGAAGACGGTGAGGTGATCGGTCCCTCGCGATCGATCAGTTCGTCATTTCGCTCGCGATCGAGAGTAGCCCCGCACCAACCAAAGTCCTCGAATATCCGCTCTCGGACAGACGGCGTATTTTCCCCGATACCTCCGCCGACCACAATCGCATCAGCACCGCCCAAAACCGCCAGGTATGCACCGACATACTTGCGCACTCGATAAGAGAACATCGCGAGCGCCAAATCGACCGAATGGTTCTCGAGATGGTCTCGCAATTCGCGGGTATCAGCCGATACGCCCGACACGCCGAGAAGTCCACATTTCTTGTTCAGGAATGTTTCGATTCCATCGAGGTCGCAGATTCTCCTTCCGCATGAGGTAAGGAACGATCGCGGGATCGAGATCGCCGGATCGCGTGCCCATCATCAAACCTTCAAGCGGAGTGAACCCCATCGAGGTATCAACGGATTCCCCGCCGCGAATGGCGGCGGCAGAGGAACCACCCTCCAGGTGCAAGCGTGATCAGCTTACATTCACGTAAGGGGCGCTTGGCCAGTTGAGCATAGCGAGCGGCCATGTAGCGATGAGAGATGCCATGGAATCCGTAGCGGCGGATCTTATGGCGACGTGCAATGTCGGGCGGGATCGCGTATAGACGCGGCTTCGTCCGGAATCGCCGCGGTGAAACACCGTATCGAATACGGCGATCATTGGCACTCTGTCCCCAAGCCGTTTTCTGGATGCGCGGATCACGCTTAAAGCCGAACGGTTGTGCAGCGGAGCGAGTTCCTCTAGCTGTTCGATTTTTCTGACTACCTCTTCGTCGATCCGTCACAGGTCCGTCGAAGAGATCTGCTCCATGGACCACTCGATGTCCGATCCGTTCGATGTCAGCGACATTGCCAATCCCGTATTCCGCCCCTTCGCCCGCCTCTATCCAATCGAACAGCAGTTCCGCGGCATGGCCATAATCCCGAACCTCGGTTTCTTCCTTGCGCAACTGTTGTCCGTCTCGCATGAGCGAAAACGTCGAGTGCGGCTTGCCAACGTTGTCATAAGTTCCCGAAACCGCAGTCGATCCCCAATGCGTCTTCTCTTCTTGATGGGTGTTCGGGTCTGCCTCAATTAGTTCAAATTTCAACGAATTACTACCGGAGTTTAGGACTAAGATCTTCATAGGAGACTCGAATGGGAGTGCGGCCAACGCTGACCGTAAATCGTTGTAAGATGTCGAATTAGGTCCATCTACATAGACTTTTTCTGCAAAAAATACCGGAAGATTGATTTAGATTCGACTAAGTCCTTACAAACATTAGGTTTTGGTTTTGGCAATGGCCGTGCTTTGTAACACTTAGATTTATGAGGCTAACTGCGTTTTTATTTTTGCTTGCGGCGCCGGCGTTGCTTCCGGCGCAAGAGGCTAATCCAACTCAATCCAATCAGCGCGGCAACTCACCGGGCGGCCCTAATCCAATTTTCAAAGTAGAAGTGGTGTCCCGGTCGATTCAGGCCGTCAGCTACCGAAACCGCAGCGGCTGGACCAAGATTGACTTCCAAGGAACCTCCATTGCGCCTCAATCGAAGGGTACGGCCGAGGTAAATAGCCGGCTGGGCCACATGGAAATCAAACTTGACGTCAAGAAACTACCCGCTCCAACAAATTTTGGGCCGGAATTTCTCACGTATGTTCTTTGGGCAATCACGCCGGATGGCCATTCTGCCAACTTGGGTGAAGTCGTTCTTGACGATGATGGCAACTTCAAAGGCAACGTCACGACCGAACTTCAGTCATTCGGGTTGATTGTCACGGCGGAGCCTTACTTCGCGGTTCGCCAGCCTAGTGACGTTGTTGTGATGCAGAACGTTGTACGAAAAGACACGTTGGGCAAATCTGAGGTGGTCGATGCTAAGTATGAGCTGCTAAAACGCGGCGAATATACCTACCGGGTTCCCAGCGGAGAATTGCATCCGATCGTGATGACGGCGGACAAGAAGAGCCCGCTCTGGCTTTACGAAGCGATGAATGCAATTCAGATCGCTAAGTACGCGAAAGCCGACGAGTTCGGCGGCGATACTTTCCAGAATGCAACGGCGCTCCTGAAGCAGGCGCAGGATTACAAAGACCGCAAACAGTGGAATCCGTCTATCATGACCTCGAAAGAGGCGGTTCAAAAAGCGGAAGACTCTCGCATCATTGCTCTGCGAAAACAGCAGCAGATGGCGCTGGATCTCGAGCGGCAGCAAGCGGCGGATCGGCAAGCGGCAGCACAACGTCAGGCAGAACTGTCTCGCCAGCGAGCGGAAGAGCAAGCTCGTCAGGCCGCATTGTCCGAAGAGCAGTCGCGTCGTGATGCAGCGAGCCGCGCTGCTGCAGAGAAAGCCAAGGCTGAATCGGATGAGCTAAGAGCACAAGCCGACGCGGCACGTGCGCAAGCGAATGCCGAGGCCCAAAAAGCAGCGCAGGCAGCCGCCGAAGCGGATCGCCTTCGTCAACAGGCCGTTCAGGAGAAGGATCAGTTGAGAGCACAGTTGCTGCAGCAATTCAACGCGGTTCTTCCGACGAAGGAGACGCCTCGCGGTCTGGTCGTCAATATGCAAGATGTGCTGTTCGATACCGGCAAGTACACGCTGAAAAGCCCGGCCGAGCTAGCATTGGCGAAGATCTCCGGAATCATCATCTCGCATCCAGGTTTGAACCTGCAGATCGAAGGCTACACGGACAGCACTGGCAGCGCGGACTTCAACCAGAAGCTGTCGGAACAGCGGGCCAACACCGTGCGGGATTTTCTGATGAAACAAGGGCTCAACACGCAGAACATGACGGCCGTCGGGTACGGGCTGAACTTACCCGGTTGCGCCCAACGACACGGCCGCCGGTCGGAAGCTGAATCGCAGGGTTGAGCTGGTCGTTTCGGGCGAGGTAATCGGAGTCAAGATCGGCACTCCTCCCGCGACCACACCAGGAGTTCCGACGCCTCCTCCCGGAACGGGAACCGGCAGCGCTCCTATTCGCTAAGCTAATCGATCATTTAGCGCTGCAAGCAAGGGCCGCTCCGAAATGGGCGGCTCTTTTTTTTGGCCTGGAGCGAGTCAAAATCGCTTGGCAAGGACGATGGTGAAATCATCGCCAAAGGCGGCGGTCTCGCACCAACGACGAACATCTTCGGAGAGGCCCGCGATCATTTCCTCGGCGGTCTTCCCCAGGTGGCCCTGAAGAAACTCGGCCAGTCCTTTCTCGCCCAATTCTTCTTCTTTGCTGTTTCGAGCCTCTGTAACGCCGTCGCTAAATAAAGTGAGAGTATCGCCCCGGCCGATGCAGGTCTTCCGCAATTCGTATCGCGCGTCCGGAATAATCCCGAGAACCATGTTGCTCCCGCTCAGCTCTTCCACTGAGCCATCCGCGCGTAGAAGAAGAGGGTAGTTGTGCCCTGCGTTGCTGTATTCGAGCGTTCCGGAGTTCAGATCGAGCAGAGCGTAGAAAAATGTAATAAACCGGCCCGCAACGGACCTTTCGGTGAGATTCCGATTCAAGACGGCCATGGCGACGTCCGGTGCAGGTTGCGTTTCGAGCAGCATCTGAACACGCGCCTGGAGGCTTGACATCATGAGGGCCGCCGGCAAGCCCTTCCCGGCGACGTCGCCAATCACGAGCGCCAACTTACCATCGCGGTAAGCGGCAAAATCGTAATAATCGCCCCCGACCGTGCGACAAGGCACGTTTAGGCCGGCTATGTCGTAGCCTTCCAGCATCGGCGGCTGTGCCGGCAACAGATTTTGCTGGATCTCGCTCGCCTGCGCGAGTTCGAGCGCCATCAGCTGTTCTTTCGCCTCAACCTCGGCGAGCCGGGCATGTTCAATACGAATGGCAGCCACGTTCGCCAGGACCGTCAGCAGATTCGACGTCCTCTCGCTGAAACTCCGGACTACATCACCGTTATCCAGGTAGATGAGACCGATAACTCGATCTCCAGTCTGCAACGGCACAGCCATGACGCTGCGTACCCGATGTTTGCGAATGCTAAGTTGTTCGCGGAATCCTTCATCCAAAAGCGCGTCGGCAATCACGAGAGAACACTTCTCCCGGAGAACCCGATCGCGAACCGCCGTGCTGATTTCGAACCCTTCGCCTTTGCTGGCCCGGACCACCAGACCGTTCTCTTCAAGCGTTAAAATCACTCCGCGGCTGCGCCTTCATTGCCGATAAAGCCAGGTCGAGAATGACGGAGAAGAGCTCTGAAAGAGGGCGATGACCCGCAAGTTCCTGTCCGGCGCTGAATGAGTGCCTGTACCACTCGCGATGTACTAAGCGAGCCTGCGCTGGTCGGCGCCGGGACGTGCACTGTCCTGCTGAGCGCCTTATCAAGGCTGGTGATAATCGTCGTGCTTCGGTCTGAGCCGGCAGCGTCCACGATGAACGAAGGACACGATGCCGCTCGAGTTGTCGCCGTCGGAGACTTCGATCACCAGGTGGCCGGCGTAAATCCGGTCACCGCCCCTCAGTTTGTGAGGCGCCTTGATTGCCTCTGAATTGACGACTGTGCCGTTGTGGCTCGCACAATCCCGAACGAACCAACTGTCGCCGTCAAATTCGAAGGCCAGGTGAGAACGAGACAGCCAGGGATCGTCAGGATATGCCAGTTGATTATCCGTGGAACGCCCAAGGCTAACTCGGCCGTTCTTCAACTCAATTTTCCGGCGAGATCCTTCCGGCCCCGAGATGGTCAGTTCCAACAGGAGAAATATACCGTAACGTTCAGGCGCGCGAAGCAATGGAGCGGATTACGCCGTGAACTCCGTTGTTTGCAGGAACCCGGGCTTTCGTCGTGCGTTCAGATTTTGTTCAAACGCATAAGCATATTTGAGCAATTTAGGTTCGCTCCAAGCTCCGCCGAAAAACGATAACCCAATGGGCAGACCGAAGTAAAAACCGGCCGGTACGGTGATGTGCGGATAGCCGGCAACGGCCGGAGGAGACGCACAGCCGCTCTCCTTATGATCGCCGTTCGCCCAGTCGGTCAGCCATGCTGGACCCGCGGTCGGCGCCACGATGGCATCAAGTTTGAACTTCTTCATCACGGCATCCAGGCCCTCTTTGCGAGTAAGCTGCCAGTTTGCCCCAAGCGCCTGCCGGTATGCTTTTTCCGTGATCGGACCCTTCTCTTGCGCCTGCTCCATCAGTTCCTGTTCGAAGTAAGGCATCTCTTCCCGCTTGTGCTCCTGGTTGAAGCGTATGCAGTCGGCAAGTGTCTTCACCGGTGCTTCTCTGCTGCGAAGATATCGATTCAGGCCGTGTTTGAATTCGTAAAGCAGCACTTCCGTTTCCGTCGGACGCCATTCCTGGTAAGAAGGAATTTCGATCGGATCGATGATGTGCGCTCCAAGCTTTTGCATGGCGTCAATACAGTTCTCGACCAGCTTGACGACTTGTGGTCCGAGCTGAAAATACTGACGCGCCACGCCGATACGTGCACCGTTCAGGCCGTTGGGATCGAGAAACTGAAGGTAATCAGAAACACCTCGATACGGGTGTATTCCGCTTGCTCGATCGGCTGGGTCGGAACCGGCTAAAGCGCTGAGCAGGATGGCCGCATCTTTCACTGATCGTGCGATCGGGCCTGCCGTGTCCTGGCTGTGCGCGATCGGAATGATGCCGGAGCGGCTGATCAGCCCTAAGGTTGGCTTGATCCCGACCACACCGCACATGGAGGAAGGACACACAATAGAGCCGTCTGTTTCTGTGCCGACCGCCAGAGCGCAGAGGTTTGCTGAAACGGCAACGGCCGAACCGGAGCTGGAGCCGCACGGATTGCGATCGAGCACGTACGGATTGCGCGTTTGACCGCCACGGGCGCTCCAGCCGCTGATGGAGTGCATGGAGCGGAAATTAGCCCATTCGCTCAGATTGGCTTTGCCCAGAATGATGGCGCCAGCGGCTCGCAGTCGTTTGGCCACGGCGGAATCGCAGGCAGCCGGCTTGCCGAGGAGCGCGAGCGAGCCGGCCGTCGTCTGCATGCGGTCGGCGGTATCGATGTTGTCTTTCAGCAAAACCGGAATGCCGTGTAGAGGACCTCGTGGCGCCTTGAGCTCGATATTCTTCATCGAGAGAACGAGCAATCGCCAATGCATCGGGATTGGTCTCGATCACGGAACGAAGCGCTGGCCCTTGCCGGTCTAAGCTTTCGATCCGGCGGAGATAAAGCTCAGTGATTTTGACGCTCGTCAGTCTCA
This sequence comes from uncultured Acidobacteriaceae bacterium, assembly GCA_963744795.1. Taxonomy (GTDB): domain Bacteria; phylum Acidobacteriota; class Terriglobia; order Bryobacterales; family Bryobacteraceae; genus Bog-105. The sequence continues at coordinate 82,252 of CAVUVF010000013.1, read as the reverse complement.
CCGTTCCTATTCGCCGCTGGAGATCGGAGACGGACCATTCATCGAGTTCGAAGGCAGGCTGCTCGCGCGAAGCTGATGAGCGTGGAGCGAATTGGCAGTGTAGCAGCCGCCAAAGCCGTCGCCTAAGAACTTGCGTCGGTCCATTCGGAGTTCATTCACAGGTTACGACGCATCGAGTCAGATAGCACTAATGGAAATCGTGTGATTGCATGACGGCAGAATCGCGGAAGCTTAACTCCTCCAATTCACCAGCCTTCAGCGAAATGACTCCCATTTGACTTTGGAGCACTCCTTTGATCAATACATAAGGAGACGTCGTACAGATCACACGCCTTCGATCGAACAGATCCGGTTGAACAATGATGTTGATGATTCCCGATTCATCTTCCAGGCTCAGAAATACAAAACCTTTTGCTGTGCCGGGACGCTGCCGGGTAATGACACATCCGGCTACTTTCATCACGGTCCCATCTTTTTGCAATTTCGCCGTTGTCGAATCGAGCACGCCCATTTCCCGCATACGAGCACGATGAAACGACATGGGATGCCTGCCAATGGTCAATCCGCTGTTGCTGAAGTCTGCGCATGTCCTCTGGCCCGGAGTCATGGGCAGCAAGTGGTGCACTGGATGTGTCCACGGCGGCAGTTTCGAGCAGTTCTCCGATCGGCCTGACGGCAAGCTCTGCCTGCCATAGAGCACCACGACGATGACGGTCCGCTTTAAACCTGGGGAGAGCATTTAATGCTCCGAGTTCCGCCAGTTTGCTGATTTCGTCTTTTTGCAGATCCGGCACACGCGTCACCAGATCATGTAAAGAGCGAAATGGCCGGAGCTTGCGTTGCCTTTCGATCTCGCGAGCTGTCCCGCTCGTAATCCGCGTACATAATTCAAGCCGAGCCGGACCCATTTTTCATCGCCTTCCACTTCTACTGTGCAAACGTAATCCGATCGCAAAACGTCAACCGGACGAAATCGCTGTCCATGCCGCTGCGCATCTTTTACCAGCGTGGCCGGAGAATAAAAGCCCATTGGTTGGTTATTCAGCATGGCGGCAGTAAACGCCGCGAAGATAATGGCACTTCAGATAGGCGCTGGCATACGCAAGCAGCGCAAAGCTGGCGGCGTGCGATTCCGGGAAGCCATATAACGCGAACGATGTGATCGCCTGTACGATTCGTTCCTGTGTTTGCCCGGTAATGCCCTTGCGTTCCATTCCTTCCCGGAGCTGCTTTTCTACCTCGCGCATTCGTTTTTCGGATCGTTTAAAACCGAACGCCCGCCTTAGCTCTTCTGCCTGGCCACCCGTAAATCCCGCCGCAATCATGGCAATGCGAATTAATTGTTCCTGAAACAGAGGAACGCCTAAAGTGCGCTTGCAGAACCTCTTCCAGGTGAGGGATGGAGGCAAACGGGTTGCTTCCAATCCTTGCCTGCGCTTCAGGTAAGGATGGAGCATTTGCCCGACAATCGGGCCCGGGCCGAATAATCGCTACCTGCACGACAATGTCGTAAAACGTTACTGGTTTCAACCGCGGCAGACACGACATCTGCGCCCGGCTCTCCACCTGAAACAGGCCGATGGTGTCGGCCTTCTGCAGAGCATTCATATACTTTGGGATCATCCTGCGGCAGATCGGCCAGATCCACCTCTTCCTCATAGGAATCTTTGATGATTTGGATGGACTCTTCGAGCACCGCCATCATGCCCAAGCCCAATAGATCAATCTTGATGATTCCCAGATCGGCGCAGTCGTCTTTATCCCACTGAACAACGACACGGCCCGGCATGGACGCCGGCTCCAGCGGAACAACAGAATCGAGTGCACCCTGGCAGACCACCATGCCGCCCGAGTGCTGTCCCAAGTGGCGCGGTAAGCCCATAATCTCGTTTGTAAGAGAAAAGAACTTTGCTTCCGCGGATCTTTTAGGTCAAAACCGCCTTCACGGAAGCGATGCTCCAGTTGATCTTTGCTGTCTCGCCATTCAAACGCATTGAGCTGGCTGGCTAATTTCGCTGTGTGGCTTTCGTCAAAACCGAGCGCTTTTCCCACATCTCTTACAGCCGACCGACCACGATACGTAATCACGTTGGCAGTCATGGCCGCTCCTAATTGGCCATAACGCCCGTAGACAAACTGAATCACGCGTTCGCGCTGATCCCCGCTCGGAAGATCCAGATCGATGTCCGGCATTTCATCGCGCTCATCGGAAAGAAACCGCTCAAACAGAAGCTCCATACGAACCGGATCAATCGCCGTAATCCCCAGCGCGTAACAGACAGCACTGTTGGCGGCTGAGCCCCGCCCTTGGACCAGAATTTTTTCGCGACGGCAGAAATCAACCAGATCCCAGACGATCAGGAAATAACCCGGAAGCTGCCTCCGCTCGATCAGTGCCAATTCTTTTTGGAGCTGCGGTTGAACTTTGTCCCTGAATTCGAGATCCGTGTAATTCTTGAATCGATTTCTCGCTCCGATTTCCGTCAACTGTCGCAGGTACGACATCTCCGATTCACCCGGCGGCACCGGATAGCGTGGAAACTGATAACCGAGATCCGTCAATGTAAACTGCAATCTCTCCGCCAAGTCATAGGTGTTTCCAATTGCCTCAGGAAGATCGGCAAATAATCTGCTCATTTGCTTCCGATGTCTTCATGTGGCGCTCGGCATTGCTGTTCAGCAAAACGCCCGCTTCGGCGATCGGCAGCTTTTCTTTGACACAGGTCAGCAGATCCTGCAAATCCCGTTTTTCCGGAGTCGCATAAGCAACACCATTGGTCGCAAGAAGCGGCAACCGCAATTTCCGCGCGAGTTGAACCAGAGCCTGATTACGAGCCTCTTGCTTACGGCAAAAATGCCGCTGCAATTCAACGAACACGTTTTGCCGGCCAAATATCCGCAGCGAGAGAACAGATGAAATTCGATGCGCGCTCCTCCGCGTCAGGGCCTCTGACTTTCCGGTAAATTCGGGCAAGCGCTCCTTCAGCACCGCCTGTCAGGCAGACGAGGCCTTCGGCATGCTGCGCGAGGTCATCTTCCGTGGCAAAGTGTTTGTCCGCCTTTCCCTCTTCCGGTTTCACGCAGCTTGGTCTTGCGTGATCAACCGGCAAAGGTTCTGGTATCCCGTTCTGTTTTCTGCCAACAGAGTGTAACGGCAATCGTCAGTGCCGTTCACTTCAGCTCCAATCAAAGCGCGCAATCCAAGTTTCTTTGCCGCCAGATGGAATTGAGGCGCACCGTACACACCATGCGCATCGGCGATGGCCATGGCGGGCTGGCCCAGCTCCCCACAACGGGAAGCTAATTCTTCGGGAAGAGAAGCACCTTCCAGGAACGAAAATGCCGAACGGGCATGTAGTTCTACGTATGGCTTTCCTGATTTCGCCACCTATTCATCATAGGCGAACAAAAGGAGAATATTGCCTATATTGTTCGCCATGATAGTTTCGGTGAGTTGGAGGGAAACCGATGCGTGTAGGGCTATTCACTCGCGAGTATCCGCCTCATGTGTACGGAGGCGCAGGAGTTCACGTCGAATATCTCAGCCGTGAACTCGCAAAGAAAATCGAAGTGGAAGTCCATTGCTGGGGAGCCCAGCACTGAAGACGAAGGCAACCTGCACGTACGCGGCTCTCACCCGTGGTCTGAAATTACGGACCACACAACCGGCAAATTCAAAACAGCGCTCGAAACCTTCAGCCTGAACCTGACACAAATCAAGGCGCTTTCCGGCATTGACGTTGTCCACACTCACACCTGGTACGTGTCCATGGCAGGGTTTCTTGCCAAAAAGCTCTACGGTGTTCCGTTTGTTCTGACAACTCACAGTTTGGAGCCGTTGCGCGCCTGGAAAGCAGAACAGCTCGGCAGCGGATACGCCATGAGCTCCTGGATGGAGCGGACCGCCATCCTCGATGCGGATGCCGTCATTGCGGTCTCGAATGGGACGAAAGAAGACATCCTGCGCGCCTATCCTGACGATTGCGCCAGAGCGCGTTCATGTCATTTACAACGGCATTGATCTCGAGGAATACCAGAAAACCAGCGAGACCTCCGCGCTCGTAGAATACGGCGTCGATCCGGCGGAACCCTACATTCTGTTTCGTTGGCCGGATCACCCGCCAAAAAGGCGTCACTCACCTTGTCGACGCCATTCGCTATCTGCCCGCCGAACACGCAGGTAGTTCTCTGTGCCGGTGCTCCGGATACACCCGGAGATCGCCGCAGAGATGCGCGGCAAAGGTAGAAGAAGCACGGCGAACGCATCCTCGCGTTATCTGGATCGAAAAAATGGTTTCGAAACGCGAGGTGATCCAGCTCTATAGCCACGCGCGGATCTTCTGCTGCCCTTCCGTTTATGAGCCGTTCGGAATCATCAATCTCGAAGCCATGGCCTGCGGAGCGCCCGTCGTTGCCAGCTCAACCGGCGGCATCAAGGAAGTTGTTGTCGATGGTGAAACCGGCTATCTGGTTCCGTTCGAGCAGGATCCGGTCACCAGCTTCCCTACGAACCCGGAGCAAGTTTGCGCGGCGATTTGGCCTCCAAGCTCTCCACCTTGCTGAACGATCCGGATCGATGCCGAAAATTCGGCGAAGCTGGGCGCAGACGCGTAGAACAGAAGTTCAGCTGGACAGCAATCGCAGACCAAACGATTGAGCTGTATCGTCATTTGATTGAAACAAGCAGATCCCGGAAAGCTCACGCGTAACAACACGTTGCCTTCTATTGGTCCATGAGCGATGGCAAAAAATCGATCTGTTGTAGAACCGGAAGTTCCAACGATTGCAACGGGCGGAGAAGCACCTGAATCGACTTTCCAGGCCGCAGGAAGAGGGCCGCCGTCGCGTCATCATTGAGGGCGTCTCTCCGGAAGTGGACGGAGGCCGTTTCCCGGCCAAACGCACGGTTGGCGACCTGGTCCGGGTAGAAGCCGATGTATTCACAGACGGTCACGACTCCGTAGCTGCTGTCTTGCTGTTCCGGCATGAAAGCTCCGCCAGCTGGAACGAGACTCCCATGCAGGCGATCGTCAATGACCGGTGGTTTGCTGAGTTTCCCGTTCCCGAGCTTGGCCGCTATCGCTACACTGTTCACGCCTGGGTGGATCATTGGGAAACCTGGCGGCGCGATCTATTGAAGCGCATTGCAGCCGATAGCGATACGCCGCTCGATTACCTGATCGGAGCCGAACTGATCGAAGCAGCCGCAGAGCGTGCGAAGAACACAGTCGAGAGCGGAAGATAGCCGCTGGCTGCGAGGAACAAGCAAGTCTTCTCAAGAAGAATGGCGGAGAGGAGAAAGCGGAAAACCGATCGATCTCGGTCAACCCTGCGTTGCACGAAGCCATGCTCCGAAATCCTGACCGGCAATTCGCTACCGAACTCGGCCGCGAACTCGCTCTCGTTGTGGATCCCGTTCGTGCGCGCTTCAGTTCCTGGTACGAATTCTTTCCGCGATCAGCGGCCTCCGAACCCGGTAAACACGGCACGTTTGCCGATTGCGAGGCACGCCTGCCGTATGTCGCCGAACTCGGCTTTGACGTTCTTTATTTCCCTCCCATTCATCCGATCGGGACGAACTTTCGCAAAGGCAAGAACAATTCGGTCACCGCGGCCGAAGGTGACGTCGGCAGTCCGTGGGCAATCGGGTCCGCGGAAGGCGGCCACAAGGCAATTCATCCTCAGCTCGGCACGCTCGAAGACTTTCGACGCCTGGTAAAGAAAGCCGCGCGAATACGGCATTCAGATTGCCCTCGACATTGCGTTCCAGGCTGCTCCCGACCATCCGTACGTGAAAGAACACGAAGCATGGTTCAAGAAGCGCCCGGACGGCACAATTCAATACGCTGAAAACCCACCCAAGAAATACCAGGACATTTATCCGTTCGACTTCGAATCGTCCGACTGGTTCGGAATGTGGGAAGAGCTGAAAAGCGTTTTCACCTATTGGGCCGAGCAGGGCGTTCGAATCTTCAGGGTCGATAATCCGCACACAAAAGCGTTTCCGTTCTGGGAGTGGGCGATCACGGAGATCAAGCGCGAATATCCGGAGGCGCTCTTTCTCTCCGAAGCGTTCACGCGTCCGAAAGTCATGTACCGCCTCGCGAAGGTCGGCTTCAGCCAGTCCTACACTTACTTTCCCGTGGAGAAACGGCAAGCGTGAGCTGACCGAATATCTCGACCGAACTGAACAAGCCGCCAGTGGTCGACTTCTTCCGGGCAAACCAATGGCCGAACACGCCCGACATTCTGACCGAATTTCTTCAGTTAGGCACCCGGGCGGCATTCACGATTCGCTTCCTGCTAGCCGCGACACTAGGCGCGAACTACGGCATCTACGGGCCGGCGTTTGAGTTGTTGGAATCGCGCCCGCTCAGGCCCGGCAGCGAAGAGTATCTGGATTCAGAGAAATACCAGATTCGCGAATGGAATCTAGATCGTCCGGACAGCTTGCGGGAAATGATCAGCCTGGTCAATCGCATTCGAAAAGAGAACGAGGCGCTGCAATACGATCGATACATACAGTTTCATCCGGTCGACAACGACATGCTGCTCTGTTTCAGCAAGCGCTCGCCGGACGAGACAGAACCTGATCGTTGTCGTCATCAATCTCGATCCGCATCACAAGCAATCCGGATTCATTGACCTTCCGCTCGATCAGATGAAGATCGAACCGAACAAAGCCGTACCAGGCTCATGATCTGCTGACGGGCGCTCGTTACCTCTGGACCGGGCCGAAGAAATTTCGTTGACCTGGATCCGGCTAGCGTCCCCGCGCATATCTTGCGCATCAAACACCGCACACGAGTGGAGAGCGACTTCGAGTACTTTCTTTAACGCTCGCGTTCTTGTTGAATTCCATACTGATATGGCGCAACTCGGGAACATCTCCGCAAACTGCGATGTCTTCGCTTCCGACCCTCAACGCATCTTCTTCCGAATCGCCGCTTTCGGGTGAGTTGCTGACCCAATTAGCGAATCTCCTGCCGGATTTTGTACGTTCCAGGCGCTGGTTTCGCGCGAAAGCCACGAACCATCTCGAAGATCGATATCGAAGATGTTGTTCCTTTCCCGGATATCGATTCATCTCTCCTGGTCCTTCGTCTTGCGTATCAGGATGGAGAGGAGGACCATTACCTTCTTCCGCTCTCGCTCGCTTCGAGCTTCAGAGACCGAAGGAGCGACTGCCCCGAGCTTCGAACCTTTGCTGCCGTCGAGTCCTCGGGAGAACGCGCGTTCTTTACAGCGCGCTTGCCAATCCGAAATTCCGCAGCGCCGTGCTCCGTGCAATCGCCGGGAACGCCACCTTTGCCGGCGAAAAGGGCCAGTTTGTGGCCACCCGGATGCATCCGCCGTCCGGCTCGGAACCGAGCTATCGATCCCAATCGTCGAGAGCTTCGTTTCTCGCGCTGAACAAAGCAACACATCCGTTATCTACGGCCAGCAGTTTATCTTGAAGCTCTTTCGCAAAGTAGAGCCCGGGATCAATCCTGACATTGAAATCGGGGCGTTTCTTACCGAGCACGGTTTCCAGAACACGCCCGCAGTGTTGGGAACCCTGGAATACCGCAGCGGGGATGAAGTATACGCAGCCGGCATCCTGCAGAAATTTGTCGCAAACAAAGGCGACGCGTGGGGATACACGCTGGAAGCTCTGGGCGCTTTCTTCTCTCGCGCACTGAAGGAAACGAGCCTGCCTCAGAAGCAGCGGCCACCCAGGCGCTCCCGGAGTTAATTGGAAATTACCGTGGATCTGCTCAGCTCCTCGGGCAGCGGACAGCCGAGATGCACCGGGTGCTTGCGAGCGCCGCGGATCATGCAGATTTCGTCCCCGAGCCGTTCACGCAAGCTGACGGCAAGAAGCTCCAAGCGGAGATGTTGAAGCAGGCCGACATTACGTTCAACCTGCTTCGACAAAAGGAGTCATCGCTTTCGGGCGAAGCCCGAGATGACGCTCGTCAACTGCTTGCCCTGGAAGATCAGGTTCGGCAGCGATTCTCTCCGCTTGCAGATGCAAAGGTTGGAGCTGACCGGATCCGTTTTCATGGCGACTACCACTTAGGCCAGGTTCTCTTTACCGGCGAAGATTTCATGATCATCGACTTCGAAGGCGAACCGGCGCGCCCGCTTCACGAGCGGCGCGAAAAAACACTTGCCCTGCGAGATGTGGCGGGTATGGTTCGGTCATTTCAGTATGCCGCTTACGCCGCGCTCTTCGGCCAGGTTCCCGGCGTAGCGATTGAGCCCGGTAACGACGAGAAGGTGAAACAATGGGCCGCTCTTTGGAACGACACCGTCACGCGCCGAATACCTGCAGCAGCTACTTCGAGACGGCACGGGAAGGCAAATTCGTCCCGGCCGACAAAGACGAGCAGAAACAGCGTGCTCGATGCATTTCTGCTGCACAAAGCCCTTTACGAAGTCGCCTATGAGCTGAATAACCGACCGGATTGGGTTCAGATCCCCCTGCGCGGCATCCTGAGCATTGTTCAATAGCGACCACATGGCACAAACCAGCCGCTCCATTAACGAATCAGATCTCTATTTTTTTCAGGAAGGCACACACTCAAAGCTCGCGGATATCCTGGGCGCTCACCACTTTGCTGATCGCGGCGGCACAGCAGTTGGGCGTATGGGCCCCGAACGCCAAATCGGTATCGGTGATTGGGGATTTCAACAACTGGCAAGCCAACCAGCACTTCCTTCAGCCTGCCGGAGCGGGATTGTGGCAGGGATTCGTCAGCAATCTGTATCCGGGTAGCCGATACAAATACCACGTCGAGTCTGGAACGAACAACTATGTAGTTGCCAAGGCCGATCCGGTTGCTTTTTTGAATGAAACACCCCCTCAGAACGCATCGGTCGTCTGGGATCTCAACTATCAGTGGGGCGACGATGCGTGGATGGCCAGCCGGCGAACGGCGAACAGCCTGGACGGCCCGATGTCGATCTACGAAGTCCATCTGGGCTCCTGGCGTCGCGCAGATGACGGCCGTTTTCTGTCCTATCGTGAACTCGCCGACCAGCTCGTCCCTACGTCAAGGAGATGGGCTTTACGCACGTCGAATTCCTGCCCGTCATGGAGCATCCGTTCTACGGATCCTGGGGATATCAGACGACTGGCTTCTTCGCGCCCACAAGCCGCTACGGATCTCCGCAGGATTTCATGTATCTGATCGACCGGATTGCATCAGAACGGATATCGGCGTCATCCTCGACTGGGTGCCGTCGCATTTCCCTAACGACGAATTCAGCTTAGGTTATTTCGACGGAAAACATGAATATGAGCCGGCAGATCCGAGGCGCGGAATCCATCCGGATTGGAACAGCTTCATCTTCGATTACAGCCGCAAGGAAGTGCGCAGCTTTCTGATCAGCAGCGCCATGTTCTGGCTCGATAAATATCACGCGGATGGGCTGCGCGTGGATGCGGTCGCGTCCATGCTTTATCTCGATTACTCTCGACGAGAAGGCGAATGGATACCGAATGAGAATGGCGGCCGCGAAAATTATGATGCAATCGCTTTCCTCCGGTCGATGAACGAGATCGTGTATCGATCCCACCCGGACGTACAGACCATTGCCGAAGAATCAACAGCCTGGCCGCTGGTTTCAAAGCCGACTTATGCGGGCGGGCTCGGATTCGGCTTCAAGTGGGACATGGGCTGGATGCACGACACGCTTCACTACATGTCGTTCGATCCGGCTTATCGCAAATGGCATCACGGCGAATTGACCTTCCGTATGGTGTATGCGTTCAACGAGAATTTCGTTCATGCCGCTTTCACATGACGAAGTTGTATACGGAAAGGGTTCGCTCATCAACAAGATGCCTGGCGATACCTGGCAGAAATTTGCGAACCTGCGGCTGCTCTTCTCGTATATGTACTCTCAACCCGGCAAAGAAACTGCTGTTCATGGGCGGCGAGTTCGGCCAATGGGCGGAATGGAATCATGACAGCAGCCTTGATTGGGCGCTTCTGCAGTTCCCTACACATGCAGGTTTACGGCTGCTGGTAGGAGATCTGAACCGGCTCTATCGATCGGAAGCGGCGCTGCATCATGGCGAGTACAATCCCGCGAGCTTTGAATGGATCGATTTCCGGGACGAAGAACGCAACATCCTCAGTTACGTGAGAAAGGGCGGGTCAGCGGACCAGGTTGTTGCAGTGATTTGCAATTTCAGCCCTGTTCCGCGCACCGGATACCGGATTGGCGTCCCGCGCAGAGGGTTACTGGCGCGAGATCTTTAACTCCGACAGCGAATCTTACGGCGGGAGTGGAAAAGGCAACTGGGGTGGCGTGGAGACAAGCCCGTTCGCCTTACATGGCCGGCACTATTCCATTGCGGTCGACGTTCCGCCGCTCGGCGCCGTTTTCCTCCGATGGGAAAGCGAAGAGCCACCGAAGGGCGTCTAAGACCGCCAAGCTGCGATAATCGTCTCTGAACCGTTTTCGTGCAAACAATTGAAGAACAGTCTTTGGCCTCACGCCTGAAAGCGCGTATGGCCCGAGAGAAACAGTTTGAGGAGACAGGCAGAAAACTTCGTAACAAGTCTCTGCTGTTCCGTTATGAAAGGGTCTGGATCCGGCCGCTTCTGAAACTCGGGCTCAAGGCCACCGGACTATACAACCGAGGGGTGCGCAATGCGCTCCAGCCGGTCGTAAGAACGGTCGAGGTCTGGTCGGAACGCGTGCCGGCCTGCGTTCGACGGCTACAAACTCCTGCATGTCTCCGATCTGCATATTGATGATCAGCCGCTCCTGACAGAAAAGCTTCAGGAACTTCTCAGCACAGTAAGTGCGGATGTTTGCCTCATTACAGGTGATTATCGATTTGAAGATCACGGCCCCTGCGAGAACATTTATCCCGAGGTACGAAAGCTTTTCCCGTCCCTGGTTCGACGGGACGGTGTTTTCTCAATTCTGGGCAATCACGACGTCTCCGAGATCGCTTTTGCATTGAATGACATCGGGATACGGATGCTGGTGAACGAGTCCGTCGAGATCCGGCGCGGCAATCAGTCGATTTGGATTGTGGGCATCGATGATCCGTTCGACTACAAGTGTGATGATTTGCCCGGCGCTCTCGCGAATGTGCCTTCGGAAGATTTCAAGGTGCTGATGGCGCACACGCCCGAGTTGTATCAGTCCGCTTCGGATCTTGGAATTGATCTTTACCTATGCGGGCATACCCATGCGGGTCAGATCCGGTTTCCGATTTTTGGATCGCTTCGGAACAATGCTGATTGCCCGAAAGAGTACGCTTATGGCTCGTGGCGGCACGGCTCCATGCAGGCGTACACCAGCGCGGGCGCGGGCTGCTCCGCACTTCCCGTCCGTTTCAACTGCCCGCCCGAAGTAACGCTCCTTCAGTTGCGGCGCGGCAAAAAAACACAGTCCTAAAACACACCTGCGCACCCTTCCCGATACAATGAGCAGCGGTGCCTCTTGCAGTACAAGCTGATCCAAGACGCTCAGTAAGTTTACCTGGACGCGCACTACTGTCACCTGCTCGCAGGCACAACTTCAAAGGAGAGGAAAACCGTGGCTAGACTTACGGGCAAGAAAGTTTTAGTAACAGGCGCGTCTTCCGGCATCGGTGAGGGTATTGCGATCCATTTCGCGGCAGAGGGCGCGTCGGTTGCGATCAACTATCACAGCGGACAAGACCGTGCAGAGTCGGTAAAGAAGAGGGCGGAAGAGGCGGCTCAAAAGGCGGGAGCGAAGGTCGACGTCATGACGGTGAAAGCCGACGTGTCGAAAGAGGACCAGGTCAATGCAATGTTCGAGAAAGTGATCGGACAGTTCGGCGGCTTGGACATTCTGATCAATAACTCCGGTATTCAGAAGGCCGTTCCCAGCGAAGAACTGGACATGGCGGAGTTCGATCGCATCATTGGTACGAATCTTCGCGGTTCGTTCAACTGTGCGCGCCAGGCAATTCGGCACTTCCTCTCACGCCCGGGCGGCGGAGTCATCGTCAACAATTCGAGTGTTCACGAGATCATTCCGAAACCGACCTATCTCCCCTATTCCGTCAGTAAGGGCGGTCTGGAGAACATGACGCGCACATTAGCTCTCGAATACGCGGACCGCGGTATCCGTGTAAATTCGGTCGGTCCAGGAGCGATCGTTACCCCGATCAATAACTGCCTGGATCAATGACCCGAAAGCCCGAGCCGGCGTCGAGAGCCACATTCCGATGGGACGAGCCGGACGAGTGGAGGAAATCTCGAGCGTATTCCTGTTCCTCGCTTCCGACGAGTCTTCGTATATCACCGGCCAGACGCTTTACGCTTGCGGCGGGCTGACGCTGTTTCCGGAATTCCGGACCGGCTGGTCCTCCGGAAGCGAGTAAACGAGCCCTGGCCCGGCAACCGAAACTTGTCGTCGGGTCACTTCCGTCCCGACTGCAAGAACAGGAAGGTACGGAAGAGGTCGGCATAATCGGCCTCTTCCCCGAGGTCTGCAGATCGCGGCAGTTTATTAGTTTGCGCGAATTTGGGCACAGGAGACATGACGACTCTGTCCGTTCTGCTTTATCGGTTGTATTTCGCTCCGAAGAACGTCATGCGCCGGATTGTGAGTCGATGGCCGTCCGTCCAACGGCCCCTAAACTTCGTCAAGAGCGTTCTTCGTCGCTATGTACTGCCCAAAACGGGGACTTGGCTTCAAGTACAGAGCGGTCTGACGCAAGGCATGTGGATGCGGCTCAATCTACCTGATGACGCCCGCTATTGGCGTGGCGAGCACGAACCAGAGGTAGGACGGGCTCTTCTGGCAGCGATTCAAACGGGCAATGTTGTCTATGATGTAGGCGCTCATCTTGGCTATTTTGCACTGGGAGCCGCGCGGGTGGTGGGTAACTCCGGACGCGTCATTGCGTTTGACGGTGATCCCGATAACGCTTTACGCCTACGCGAGAACGTTGCTAAGAACGATCTCGGCGGATCTGTTCAAGTCTGTCATGCCGCCGTATGGTCCAGAGCAGAAGCAGACAAGATTTCCTTTCGACGGGGAATCGAGCCAAGAGCGCAGGGCGGCGTCGAGACCGATGGGTGTCGGCCCGTATTGGGGAACGCCGAGTTGATAGAAGTACCGGCGATCACACTCGATACCTTCATCGCTCGCGGGGCTCCCCCTCCGCATGTAGTCAAGATCGATGTGGAAGGCGGCGAGTACGAGGTCCTGCTCGGTGCTGCCCAGCTCTTTTCGCGACATCGACCCCTGGTAATTGCTGAAGTCCACCATAGTCTGGCGGTCCAACAGATTGGCCGATATTTGGAGGAGTCTCGATACTGCGCACACTGGAATGGGAGCGAAGGCCCGCGGCAACTTCTAGCCTGGCCAGTCGAATACGACGGGCAGGCCTGGATGCGGCGGCTTAAATCAGAAACTGCTTCAGTTGCGAATTCGCCTCATGCCTAAGCTTACGCTTCTTAAAAGGCTTCCCAGGCTTCATCCCCGGTAGCGAAAACTTTCGTACGCCGATAATGTTCGACTAAGTAATCGTGAAACGGACCCAGGTGATCCGCCTTATATCCAAGAAGATGCGGAATATACATCGCCGGCCGCAGCAGTAGCAACTTTGGATGCGTTCGCTCCAGGCCCGCAAGTACCGCTGAAATTTGTTCCGGACGCGAGTAGTCTCCGGGAGCAGGAGCTTCGATGGGAGTCGGATTTTTCAACCGGAGTGGGAGCGTGTAAGGCGGCATTCCGAAATACCATTGCCCCGGATGCGTCCGTCCCATCATCCACCGGTACACCTCGGCGTCGTCTTCGCCTGGAATCGCTACATATCCAGCCGGAAGATCCAAGCGCTCGTGCGGGTTTAACTGAATGGCTGCAACTTGGGTAAACGCAATCGTAAGCGAAACCGCTCCGAGCCCCCATCCTGCAATTCTCGCCAGCAATCTCCCACGGCTAAGTGCCGCAGCGAGCAAAATCATCGCAGGAACACTTACGCAAGAGATTCTTCGAAGAGATAGCGCCGGCGCCACCATAACCAGCATCGCTGTGCCGACCAGGGTCAGCAACAGAAGTTGATCCAGCCATTTGTCACCTTCGCGGTTCGATTTCCGCCGAGAGTGCAAGAAACCCCAGATATAAGAGATTGGAACTGCCAGATACAGAACCGGCAGACATACCCATTTCAAAAAGCCTCTTTTGTCAGCGAATTCAGTTCACCATTCCGTGCCAGTTATTGGCCGAAACGGAGCCGAAGTAACGTAAGGGAAAAATAATAACGTCCGAATACCAACGGTGTAGCCCGGCTGCTAAAACAAATGGAAGATTGATCGTCAAGAACACGGCGATCGCTGCAATACAAAGCTGCAGTGCTCGACGGACAAGCAGATTCGTTCGGCTCCCGCTCCGTGTGCGATTTCCAGCATAGATATACCAGCAAGGCCAGGGTAACCGCCGCGCCTTTACTCTGTGTAAAACTCGCTGTCAAACCGGAAAAGATGCCCGCCAAGGCCACGCTTCGGGAAGAGATGCGAGTCAAACAAGGCGGAGACGGCTCCCATAGCGAACACGTTCGAAAACCAGTGATGAGTTGCGTCAAGAGATCCGGCCAGCACAATGCCGGTCACAAGGAACGCCGGCAGATATGCCAGCCTGCCTAGCGACGAGAGTGCGAGCGTACCAGGTTACCCACACTGTCGTCACCGCAGCCATGATGCACATCAGGAGATTCGGGCCCCACAGCATCACGCCGACACTGCGAAAGAACAGTGCATAAATCAGTTCGGTTCCAGGCGTTACGAAATCGAAGAAGTCGCGGTAGGGCAGTTCGCCGTCTAGTATTCTTGCCCCCTTGGTTGCGTAACCTAGCGCATCGCCCCAAAGCAACAGCGGAGTAGCCGGAAACAAAAACGACCGAAAGTAACCGATTGCAAATGTGAAACAGCCAAGTGCCACGGGGACCCAGGCAGGCATGGTCGGGCCCTTCACGGTGCCATCCTCGCCGCTCCCAAGCATCCTCATGATGAGGCAGAAAACATACGAAGTATCACATAAAGAGAAGCTTGTCCCCGGCGGCTCTCGCGCCGATGTTTTTGGCGACTGTTGCGGCTTAGAGCCTGTTGATCAGGCTCGCGACGTATCCGGCGCCGAAACCGTTATCGATGTTGACCACGGTTACGTTGCTCGCACAGCTATTCAACATGCCAAGCAGAGCCGCGAGGCCGTTGAAGCTTGCGCCGTAGCCCATGCTCGTAGGCACGGCGATCACAGGGCAAGAAACGAGACCACCGACAACGCTCGGAAGCGCACCTTCCATTCCCGCGCAGACAATGGCAACCCGGACATCGCGCAAACGGTGACGCTGGTCGAGCAACCGATGAATGCCAGCCACGCCGACATCCGATATGGTCTCGACTTCGTTGCCCATCGTCTCGGCGGTCAGGCGCGCCTCTTCCAAGCACCGGAATGTCGCTTGTGCCGGCGCAGAGAGCAGCAATCTTTCCTTTGCCGACGATCGATTTGTCTCTCCAGACGCGAACCACCCGCGATGCAGGAAAGTGCTCCGCATCCGGAGCAATCGCCTTCACCTCGAGCCGCCATCTCCGGAGATGCGCGTGTCACGAGCAAATTCGAGGATTTCGCGAGCAGCGCCGCGGCGATCTCGGCAACCTGCCCCGGCTCTTTACCCTGCCCCAGAACTACCTCGGGCATTCCGTGCCGCACAGCCCGATGGTGGTCGACTTTAGCGAAGCCTAAATCCTCGAATGGGAGGTCACGCAGGCTTTGGAGTGCATCGTCGACGGGGATTTCTCTGTCTCGCACACCCTCGAGAAGGTGTTGCAATTGCCTGGTATTCATTGTTTAGCGCAAAAGCCTCGCGGTATGCATCTCTTAAAATGGTAACGTTCCCTCCGATATGACCAGTTTCTGGCGGCGGCTGCGCCTCACACTCGAGATGATTAAGTTCGAGCACTCCGTGTTTGCGCTGCCGTTTGCCCTGACGGGAGCCATCTGGCGTGGCGTGAAAGTGGATTCCGGACCGAAGGTCTTGGATGGCGGCTTTTCTGGATCGTTGTCGCTATGGTCTCGGCGCGCTCCGCCGCTATGACCTTCAATCGGATTCTGGATGCTGATATCGACGGAAAGAACAGGAGAACGGCTTCCCGTGCGCTTCCTGCCGGATTGTTGAGCGTTCGCTTTGCGTGGGTGTTCACGCTGGTTTCGACGCTGATATTTTTCTGGGCGTCACAGCAGCTGGGCCGCTTGTGCCTGGCCTTGGCGCCGGTTGCGCTCGCAATCATCTTCACGTATTCGTATGCCAAGCGCTTCACCATGTTTGCCCATCTGTGGCTTGGCCTGGCGCTCGGCATCGCTCCGGCGGCAGCGTGGATTGCCATGCGCGGCACGTTAGACGCCCGGATTCTCTGGTTAACGGCGGCGGTTATGTTCTGGACCGCAGGATTCGACATCATCTACGCCTGCCAGGATTTCGAGTTCGATTGCACCGAGGGCCTGTGTAGCATTCCCAGGCGATTTGGCGTGAAGAACGCGCTTCTGATCGCAAGAGCGCTGCATGTCGGGATGATCGCGTGCCTTCTGGCGCTGGTATTCGCGTTCGGGCTCGGCGCTCTAAGCCTCGTCGGCGTTGCGGCCGTCATCGGCATTACTTGCCTATGAACATGGGCTGGTGAAGCCGAACGATTTGTCGCGCGTGAATGCCGCGTTCTTCACTGTAAACGGCTACGTCAGCCTGCTTTTCTTCGCGTTTTGGACCGCTGACATCTTGAAACATCGCTAAGCAACTTCTTATGACTTCTCTTTTAACCCCGAACGCTACTCCCGTCATCGAAGACCGCAGGCTTCGCCCGATCCTCGAGAAGTTGGAAGCTCGCGAGCGTTTAAGCTTCGAAGACGGCGTAACCATGTACCGAAGCCACGACATCCTGGCGCTGGGGCACATGGCCAATCTGCAACGGGAACGCTGGCACGGCGACGTCACCTACTTCAACGTCAACCGCCATATCAATCCTACCGATGTCTGTGTCGCCAGTTGCAGGTTGTGCGCTTTCGGGAAAAGAGCGAAAGATCCTAACGCCTACACCATGTCGATGGACCAGGTTTGGGAGATTGCCGGCAAGGGTTACGCCGAAGCGGTCACCGAGTTCCACATTGTGGGCGGCCTTCACCCCGAACTGTCGCTCGACTGGTTTTGCGAAATGATTGCCGGGCTGAAAGCTCCGCTATCCCGGGTGTTCATCTGAAAGCGTTCACGATGGTGGAGATCGCTTTTTTTGCCAGGCGGGCCAAGATTTCGATTCGCGAGACGTTGCAGCGACTGAAAGACGCCGGAGTGGATTCAATGCCGGGCGGCGGAGCCGAAATCTTCTCCGAGCGCGTCCGGCGAATCATCTGCGATCACAAGATCGACGGCAACGAGTGGATCGAGACCGCCCGCGCGGCTCACGACATCGGGCTTAAAGACGAACTGCACGATGCTCTATGGGCATCTGGAGAACTCCGGAGGATCTTTCGGATCACCTGGTCCGTTTACGATCGCTGCAGGATGATACGAACGGATTCGTGACGTTCATTCCTTTGGCCTTTCACCCGGCCAATACCGCGCTGGCGCATCTCTCGACGACTACAGGATTTGAAGATCTGAAGCAGATCGCGATTTCGCGCCTGATGCTCGACAACATCCCGCATATCAAGGCTTACTGGATCATGATGACGCCCAGCGTTGCCCAGATAGCCCAGCGGTTTGGCGCCAATGATATCGACGGCACTGTTGTGGAGGAGAAGATCTACCACGATGCCGGCGCCAAGACAGCCCAGCATCTGAGGCGTCAGGACCTGCTGCGACTCATTCGAGAGGCAGGCCGCGAACCGGTGGAGCGTGATACCAGTTATCGTCCGGTCACCCGGACCGAATCGGCGTTTACGGTGCTTGTGTAGGAGAACCTGCGGGGATCTCCCGATCGTCCCGCAAGCCGGACGTCAGCTTACCCAGTAAACCGGAGGGCTTTCTGCGCGCCGGCCGAGGAGGATGCTGCCTGGTCGGTCAGATTGGTGCGAAAGTACGACTCCGGCATGCAAACCGCGCCTTCCCGCACCATGGCCAGAAGCCACTCTTTTCCGCTTTCGTCCGTGCTGCGCAGATGCTCGGAGATCCAAAACAAGTTTGCGATCGCCGAACGTGCTCTTTGCTGTTTCCCAACAACCGCTCAGTTCTTTTACATCCGCTTCTCGAAGCTCACCAATCAATTGAAAGCGAAATGCCTCGGTGCCATCGTGGATGTAGTATTTCAGAGCTGAAATATGAGGTCGCGAGGCCTGGTTGGAATCGCTTCGGCAAGTTGCCTGCCTCGGTTTTCGTCGTTTTCGCTCCGACCATCTAAATCCTTTGGACTGCCATCGGTTAAGTTGAGTTGCACTTTTCCCATCCAAATAGAGCAACTCAGAGAGTTAGAGATCTTCTGCTTCGACGAAACAGAACAATTTGCTTCCGATTTCAGAGAAACAAACCAGACAAACAGAGAGAGAGTTGCTAAGAACTGTAATTTCGATCACCCCAATTTAGCATGATCAGAGTAGACCGACGGGAGCACCGATGAACGAGCCGGCTAAAGCGATTCCAGGAACTTCGTGTCGAACTCTCCGCGAACAAATCGTTCATTCTGCATAATTCGTTCCTGCAGAGGAGATGGTTGTGTGGATTCCCTCGACCACGAACATACCGAGCGCTCTCCGCATCCTCTGGATTGCTTCGGTCCGATCGCTTCCGTATGCGATCAGTTTGGCCACTAGCGAATCGTAATAAGGCGGCACTACGCTATCGGTGTAGGCGGCAGTATCCACGCGAATCCCGATCCCGCCCGGAAGGTTCAGCCCCGTGATGCGGCCCGGCGAGGGAGTAAACGTCTCGGGATGCTCGGCGTTGATCCGGCACTCGATCGCGTGACCATGCATGGTCACGGGGCCGCGCAAGATGGAAGACAGCGGTTCGCCGGCCGCGATCCGGATCTGGGACTTTACCAGATCGATGCCGGTCACCAGCTCAGTGACGGGATGTTCCACCTGAATTCGCGCATTTACCTCAATGAAGTAGAGGTTCTGTCGCTCGTCCATCAGGAACTCGACCGTGCCGGCGTTTGTATAACCAATCGCCTTCATGGCGACGCGTGAGGATCTTAGAGATCCGGTCACGAAGCTGTTTGCTTACGCAGGGAGAGGGCGATTCTTCGACCAGCTTCTGGTGGCGGCGTTGGATGGAGCACTCCCGCTCGCCTAAGATTCTGACGTCTCCGTGCTCGTCCGCAAGCACCTGGAACTCGATATGGCGGGGAGCTTCGACCAGCTTCTCCATGTAGACGTCGCCGGAAGAGAACGCCGCTGCGGCTTCGGCCTGGGCCTGGGCTAGCAAACTGGGAAGTTCGGCTTCGGAGCGGACAATCCGCATACCGCGTCCGCCTCCGCCCGCCGCCGCTTTCAGCATCACGGGAAAGCCGATCGCTTCGGCTAACGAAGCAGCTTCTTCCGCGCTCTTCAGCACTCCCTCGGAACCCGGCAACGTCGGAACGCCGGCTTCTTTCATGAGCGCCCTGCGCGCGCTGCTTCAGTCCCATATCCCGAATGATCTGGGCTCGCGGACCGATGAACTTGATCCCGGAGAGATCACATACTTCGGCAAAATCGGGATTTTCGCTGAGAAAACCGTAGCCGGGATGAATGGCGTCGGCGTTGGTGATCTCCGCCGCACTGATCACAGCAGGGATATTCAGGTAGCTGAGGGAGCTCTTGGCTGGACCGATGCGGATCGCCTCGTCGGCGAACCGCACATGCAAGCTGTGCTGGTCGGCCTCCGAATAAACGGCGACCGTCTTGATTCCAAGGTCGCGACAGGCACAGATGATCCGGAGCGCAATCTCGCCCCGGTTTGCGATCAAGATCTTGCGGAACATGGATCGTGTCAGGCGCTGAGCGGACGGATGGTAAACAAAGACTCACCGTACTCCACAGGCCTTCCGTTCTCGACCAGTTTCGCCGTTACAATCCCGGCAACTTCCGCCTCGATTTCGTTCATCAGCTTCATCGATTCGATGATGCACAGAACGCGTTTGGGCTCGACTCGATCTCCGACCTTTACAAATGTGGGGGCTCCAGGAGCAGGAGAATCGTAATAGGTGCCAACGATCGGGCTCTTGACGACAAGGTCGTTTTCGATTTCCGCCGATTCGGTCGGCACTTGACTGCCGGGAGCCGAAATCGGCGCGAGAAGCAGCAGGAGCCGCATTCAGTGCCGGCTGGGCCGTGCCGCCCATCGCCATTGGAAGTACAGTGGGAACAATGACGTCCTGAGCAGGCATCGGTGGCCCTTCGGATCCGAACGCGGCTCTCGCCTCGCTGGACTTCCAGCTCTGCGATGCCCGTTTCCTGCAGCACGTAGATGAGCTCTTTTATCTCGTCAATCGTCATGATTGGCTCTCGCCGTGGCGAGCGGTCTTCTAGGGTCTAGCTAAGAACGGCCAGTTCTTTCGGCGTCGGAGTAAGAGGCTGGCAGCCGTCGCTCGTGACGACTACAGTGTCCTCGATTCGAATTCCACCTAAACCAGCTTCGTAGACTCCCGGCTCTACGGTAATGACCATGCCCGCTTCGAGCTTTGTCTGTTCCTTCCGGCCCACACGAGGGGGCTCATGTATCTCAAGACCGAGTCCGTGCCCGGTGGAGTGGACAAAATACCGATCGAGGCCATAGCCGCGCAGAACTTTACGCGCAGCCCCGTCAACACTGCCACACAACACTCCCGGTTTAATTGCGTCAATCGCCGCAAGCTGGCTTTCCAGAACAGCGCGATACATGCGCCGGCTTTTCCCATCCAGCTTGCCCACGGCATACGTTCGAGTCATGTCGCTGGCATACCCAGCCACGCTCGAACCCATATCAATTAATAATAAGTGATCGGTCCCAATTGCTTTGTCGGTAGGCCGGGCGTGAGGAAGCGCGCTCCGCTCACCGGCAGCGACGATCGTCTCGAACGACGGGCGCTCGGCACCCAGCCTGCGCATACGGTACTCGATCTCTGCAGCCAGATCCATCTCCGTCATGGACGGTTTAAAGCGGCGAAGTGCCTGTTCCAAGGCCTTGGAATTGAGCTCCACGGAGACACGAATGGCTTCGATTTCCCCTTCGGACTTCACCATTCGCAGCTTTTCCACCGCATTTGCCAGAGGCTTCAAACGCACCTCAGGCGTGGCTTGCTTCAGTGACTTATGCGCTTCAAAGGTAATATGTTGAGACTCAAATGCGAGCGTGCGAACTCGCAGGCGCTTGATCCACTTTGCGACTTCTTTGATCAGCGATCCTTTCACAATGCGGACTTCGCAATCCGCCTCTTGCGGGGCTTGCAGTTCGTAGCGAGGATCAGTGAAGAGAATGGCCCGGTCGGCAGTTAGAAGCAGCGCGGCGTTGCTTCCTGTGAAGCCGCTCAAATACCGGCAGTTTGGAAGGAAAGAAGTAAGGAAAGCGTCCGCACGCGCTTCTTCGAGGGCGAACGCAGAGTTTGGAGCGGCGATCAGCCAATTCTGAAGTTTGAGGAGTATCCACGTTATTGAGGTTTCAACAGCAACTTACCGGAAGTTCTGCGAGCTTCCAGATCCCGATGGGCCGCAGAAGCCTCGGAAAGAGGATAAACCTTGTAGATGCGGGTTTTTAGCTTTCCTGATCCAATCCAATTCAGGATGTCAGAAGACCGCCACTGAAGCTCTCGCTGGATCGCTAATGTAATGAGCCAGATTCGGGCGAGTCAGGAAGAGCGAACCTTTCTGACTGAGGGTCAGCGGCTCAACAGCGCCTACGGGACCGCTCGACTGGCCAAAGCTCACCATCATGCCTCGTGGACGGATGACAATCCAAGCTCTTGGCAAACGTGTCGGCGCCGACGGAGTCATAGACCACATCGACGCCTCGATCACCGGTCAAGTTTTTCAGCTCTCGACACGAAGTCCGTTTGCGAGTAAAGGATGACTTGATCGGCCCCGTGTTCCTTTGCAAGTTGAGCTTTCTCTTCGCTTGAAGTGGTGCCGATAACGGTAGCACCGACGAGCTTAGCGATTTGAACAAGAAGAAGACCTGTTCCGCCCGCAGCAGCATGAATGAGGCAAGTCTGACCCGATTGCAGCGGGAAAGTGGAATGGGTAAGGTAGTGAGCAGTCATGCCCTGCAGCATGACGGCCGCGCCATCTTCGAAACTAACTGCCTCGGGCAGGGGCACGATCAGCTTCGCTGGAACGGCGGCATACTCGGCGTATGCTCCACGCGCCATGGCATAAGCAACACGCTGTCCAACCTTGAAGGGACACACCCTGGCCCACGGCGCTGATTATTCCGGAAGCTTCATTGCCCAGCCTTACGGGAGTTTCGGGTGCCTTGTAGAGTCCGGTCCGAAAGTAAACGTCGATGAAATTGACGCCAATGGCTTCTACCTTGATGACAGCTTCGCCCTCGGCCGGTTGAGGATCCGGGAGATCAACGTAACGCAGATTTTCGGGACCGCCGACCGGGTCGGCGACGACGCCTTTCATACTTGCCGATGATAGCGTGTGAGCTTCATTGGCGGAGTCTCCCTGTTAGAATCCCGAGAGCCTCTTTCGCCGATCAGACGGCCCAGCTATAATCGCGCGATTGAGTTTCAGAAGGCTGCTTTTCACGGATTCGGATCAGTTCAAGTCGAAGAGCATCCACGAGCGCGCGCCAACTTGCTTCGATGACATTATTCGAGACTCCGACCGTTGACCAGCTCATGCGGTGATCGCTCCACTCGACGAGCACGCGAACCTTCGATTCAGTGCCGCCCTTGCCGCCGAACACTCTAACCTTGTAATCGGTCAAGCGAACATCGGCGATGGCAGGGTAAACCGAAGCCAAACACTGGCGCAGACAGATATCAAGCGCATGAACCGGACCGGAACCGGTTGCTGTGTGCGAATGTACGTCGCCGTTCACGCGCAACGTAACGGTTGCAGCCGTAATACTCTCGTCGTTGCCGGGAACTCTGTTCGTTTTGCTGCGATCGAGCTTTGTCGAGACTTCGTAGCTGACCACATCGAAGGGATGGAACTCAGGATGAGCAGCCTGGCGGACCAGCAGTTCGAACGTGCCCTCCGCCGTTTCAAAGTCGTAGCCTTCGTGCTCCATCATCTTGATCCGCTGAAGCAGTTCGTGTCTCGAGTCTTTCGGGAGATGCTCTGCCAAGCCGAGCTTCTCGAGCTTGTAGTTGACGTTGCTTCGTCCCGGAGAGATCACTCAGAAGAACACGTTGGCGATTGCCCACTGTTTCCGGTTTCACGTGCTCATAGGTGGCCGAGTCCTTCAGAATGGCGCTGACGTGGATTCCGCCTTTATGAGCGAAAGCACTGCCACCTACGATACGCCTGCTCATTTCTAAGCGGCAGGTTTGCCAATTCCGCAACGAACTTCGCCGTCGAAGTGAGATGGGCAAGCTTCTCCCGTCCCACCGTGGTATGACCTAACTTCAATTCAAGATTGGCAAGCACGGAACACAAATTCGCATTTCCACAGCGCTCCCCGTAACCGTTGAGGCAACCTTGCACGTGCGTGACCCCAGCTTCGACAGCCACGATCGTGTTCGCCACTGCCACTTCGCAATCGTTATGGCAATGAATCCCAAGAACGCCGTCAAAGCGCGCCCGCACTTCGCTCACGATTTCGGCGAGTCGTTGCGGCAGTGTTCCGCCGTTGGTGTCGCAGAGACACAAGACATCTGCGCCGGCGTGTTTCGCAGCCTCGAGCGTACGCAATGCATAGGCTGGGTTTGCGACGTAACCGTCGAAGAAGTGCTCCGCATCGTATACGACCTCGCGGCCATGCGATTTCAGGTATCCGACTGTATCCGAGATGAGAGCGAGATTCTCGTCGAGCGTGATGCCGAGAGCCCGCTGAACATGAAAATCCCAGGTCTTCCCGAAGATAGAGATGACCGGAGTATCAGCGGCGATCAACTCAGCTACGTTCGGATCGGTTTCGACCGAGTTCTTGGCGAAGCGTGTCGCGCCAAAGGCGGTTAGCTTGGAATGCTTCAGCCGCAGATTCTTCGCTCGCGCGAAGAACTCTTTGTCTTTGGGATTTGAGCCGGGCCAGCCGCCCTCGATGTAGTCGATTCCCAATTCGTCAAGCTTCTCGGCAATCAGCAACTTGTCTTCCACCGAGAAAGAGACGGACTCGCCCTGAGTACCATCTCTCAACGTTGTATCGAATGTGAAAATCCTCATCTGTCGTACTCAACCTTTACCAATGCACCTGACCGTCCAATGCGGCGCCATAAATGTCAAAAGGCCACCAGCGGGATTGTTACCTGCCGGTGGCCTCAGAAAATCGTGATCTAAGAGGTCTCAGGCGGGGCTGCGAAGAGCCACGCTAATTAGAATCCGAATGGAAGAGCCTGAGCGCCATGCTAAACGGGATCGTTCTATCAGTATAGCGAGTTGCAATCAAAGTGCAACAGTTCTGTGCCTACCAGGCACGAGACCAGCGCGGTCCAGGGTGTTCCGGCGAACGAAGCGAGGCGTCTACTCCAGCCTGCAATTCCAGTTGCCTGCCCAGCAGCCAGAGCAGATCGGAGAGGCGATTCAGATAAGCCAGGATCGTGGGATTCGTAGATGATTTTGTCCTCGAACAAGCCAACGGCGAGCCGTTCTGCTCGCCTGCAAACCGTCCGGGCGACATCCATGGCGGCAGATTCCGGAATCTCGCCGGGAATAGACCAATCGCCCAGAATCCCCGGCAGAGCCTCGATCCGGTGCACTTGCGGACTTCGAGAGCATCAACCATCTGCGCCGGTAATCTCCGGCGCCGGCTTGCGCGATTCCGGCGCGGTTCCGATGGCCGAACCTACTTTGAAGAGCTCCCGCTGTAAGTGCTTGGTCCGGTCTTTCACGTCCGCGGAGGGAGTAATCGACCTCGCAAAACCAAGCTGTGAAATCAATTCATCGATGGTTCCGTAACAATCGACCCGGCGGTCAGCCTTTGAGACACGCACGCCTCCGGGCAAACCCGTGGTTCCGTTGTCGCCTCTTTTTGTCGCGATGCTCATTTCAGTTCCTTCCTATAGAATCAGGCCGCTTATCGGAAACAGATGCCTGGGCGAAGGTCGCCATCTCACGGTACAGATGAAGACCCGATCGGAGAATCGATGATCGCCAGGGCTGCGCCCGTTCCTTCTCCAAGGCGAAGGTCCAGGTTCAGGAGAGGCGTTCTGCCAAGAGAGGTCAGGACCGGCGTGTGCCCGGGCTCGGCCGATTGATGACCAAAGAGCACGTACTCTGAAACGTTAGGGCAAATCTGCTGGGCGGCGACAAACGCGGCCGTGCAGATAAACCCATCGATCATGACCGGAAGTCTATGAGCAGCTGCGCCGAGCACAAAGCCAGCCATCATGGCAATCTCAAACCCGCCGAACGTTGCCAGAGTACCTGACTCGGTGCCCGCGTTTCCAGCGCGGCCCGGTGGCGGGATAGCGCCGAGGCAGATCACTTCTTTCTTATGGCGGAGCCCGGCATCGTCCAGACCGGCGCCTCGTCCTACAGACTCTTCAGGCGGGAATCCCGAGAAAGGCACTGAGGAGAGCACTCGCCGAAGCTGAATTGCCGATGCCCATGTCGCCCAATCCAACTATGTCGAAGCGTTCGGCAGCCTCGGCGGCCAAGGCTATTCCAGATTCAAGAGCTGCGCGCGCTTGCGCCTCCTCCATCGCGGGCCCTTCGAGAAAATTGCCGGTTGCCCTCGGCGATTCTCCGGTCCAGCACGCCTGCGATCTTGGGCCCACAAACACCCGCATCGACAATGACCGTTTCGATTCCTCCGTTTCGGCAGAGCACGTTGATCGCAGCTCCACCGCGAATGAAGTTCTTCATCATCTCGCGCGTCACTGCCTGCGGATACGCGCTGACGTTCGCCTTCGTAATGCCGTGATCTCCACAGAAGACATAAATCGCCGCACGGTCTAAGCGCTGGATTTGCCGTGCCCTGAATCCGAGCCAGGCGGAGAATCTCCGTTTCCAACCGGCCTAAGCTCCCGCGTGGTTTGGTCAATGAATCCCAACGCTCCTGCACTTGGACTGCAATGGCTGCCGAGCCGTCCAGGCGCGAGATCCTTGGGAGCGTTTCTTCAATCTTCGACATATTCGAGCTTGGTGATTTCGCCGTAGCCTTGCGAAAACTCGCAGAAGGAAACACCGGCCGCAAGGTGTGCCAGAACGGCGTTAACAGCGTGATGAGCAATAACTGCGGCCGGCCAGGGTCCTGCCCGGATGTGGTTCCAGGCTCGCCGGACACGTCCTGTGAAGTCAGTCCAACTTTCGCCGCCGGGAGCCGCAATTGCCTGCCAGTCTTTCAGCTTCCTGCCTGCGAGATCCGGCCACTGCGCTTCTATTTCCGACCAGGTCTTGCCGGTCCATTGCCCGAAGTCGATCTCACGCAGATCTGGAAGTAACGATGGCGTTCGAGCAGCGAACACAGCTCGCGGTTTCTCTGGCACGGCACAAAGGGCTTACGTAAACAGCTCTCACGCGACAACGCCGAAAGCGAGCTGGCAATGCCGTTGAGAGCGCCCGGAGCGAGCGGCGGATCTGCCTGGCCCAGAAACGTTCCTGAGCCTTCCGGCTCCGCATGTCGAATCAGGTAGAGGATGTGCCATGCGAGCACCAGCAGGTTGGCGGTTTCGACAATCAGGCACGTGGCGCCGAGACAATCACCGTTCACTCCTCCCAACCGGCGAATGAAATAAGCTCGCGCACCGGCGATGATGGCGGCAGTTAACAAGAGCATGGGTACACCGCGCCAGCCGCAGAAGCCTGCCGCGATAACCACCTGTACGGCAACGAGGGTCGACGTCGCTGGCGTGAGCGTTTGCGAAAAAGCAGAGGCGAGGCCACTGCCGACCGGCTTTGTGATAGCTCCCAGAACAACCATCGAAGAACGCGAGAGCGCGAAGGAAGACACGAGACCCGGCACTGCGTTCACTTGTACGTGCGCAAGAGCCTGCCATCGAACGGCGATACACAAGATCAACGCGATAGCCCCGTAGACTCCGATCCGGCTGTCTTTCAGAATGGCGAGCATCTTTTCCCGCGTTCTCCCGGATCGCAGCGCATCTGCACAATCGGCGAGGCCATCCTCATGCAATCCGCCGCTGAGGGCGACCGCGAGGGACAACGCGAGGAGCGCAGCGAGGGCAGCACCAAAAGGCTTGCGGAAAAACTCGAATGTCAGACCGCAAAACGCCCCCAGGAAGGCTCCGACCAGTGGAAAAAAGAGCGCCGATCGTCCAGGCGTTTCGGTTTGTCCGGGAATGGGAAGTATCGTGAGGAATTGGATCGCACCCAGCAGTCTGCGAATCATTTGATCCGCAGACCAATCCCGAATATCATCCAGTACACCTCGGAGGCCTGCTCGGCAGCCTGTTGATTAAGCCTTCCTGCGTGATCCCGAAACTCCCGCGCGAGTGCGTTCTCAGGAACGATGCCGCAGCCGACCTCGTTCGTCACCAGGATCACTTCAGTTCGATTTTGCGCGGCCGCTTCTATCAGCTTTTCACTTTCCGCGCGGATATCGGCTCGCCTCGCCTTCCAGCATAAGATTGCTCAGCCATAGCGTCAGGCAATCTACCACAATTGCGTCGTAGGAATCCTGTTCCAGGCGGAGACGGTCGGCCACCCGCAATGGTTCTTCCCAGGTGACGATATCGGATCCGCGCTCCTCACGATGAAGCCTTATGCGCTGCTGCATTTCCTCATCCCAAGCTTGCGCCGTCGCAATGAATCCGAGGCGGTGACCTGATGCACGTAAGCGTTTCAACGCCTCCTTGCTCTTCCCGCTACGGCTTCCGCCGCCGATCAGGATCACGACGGCAATCTCCGGCTTCTTCTTCGCAGCATCCAGATGAAGCAAGGCCCGCCGACGAACGCAGTAATCACGCCAACAGGAATTTCGACCGGCGCAAGAATCGTTCTCGAGAGAACGTCCGAAAGAGCGAGAAATGCGGCTCCGATGAGAAACGAAGTTGGTATCAGGATGCGGTGGTCGGCTCCCACCCAGAGCCGCATCGCATGCGGAACAATCAGGCCGACAAAACCGATAGGCCCTGTGATCGCCGTCACCGTTCCGGTCAACACCGAACCACTGACGCAGCCTAACAGGAGAAGCTTGCTGGTAGAGACGCCGCGCGTGGCTGCCCAATCTTCCCCAAGTGCAAGAACGTTCCACTCTCGGCTGCGCCAGAACACGAACAGGCAAACCGGGAGAAGCGTCAAGGTCAGACCGAGTAGCGTCGGGTACGAAGGCGCATCCAGGCCGCCGATCATCCAACGCATGATCGCGAAGGACTGCATGAATCCCGACAAGTTCGAGAGAAACAAGAATGACCGCCGCGCAGATGCTGTTCACTGTTATACCGGCGAGCAGCAAGCCGAGAGAAGACATGCGGCCGCCCTCCGAGGCGATGAGAACCACTAAGCCGAGGACAGCCGCCGCGCCGAGCGAAAGCCGCGAGGCAGACGCCAGAAACACCGCCGAAGGCATTCCAGCCAAAACAAATCGCAAGAACCGCGCCGAGTGAGGCTCCGCCGGCCACACCCAAGGTGTACGGTTCGGCTAGAGACTCACGCAGCAGTGCTTGAAAGAGCACCCCAGAAAGGCTCAGCGCTCCGCCGGTCCAAAGCGCGAGCAGCGCTCTGGGTATTCGCAGCGAAACCAGGATCTCATGATCCGGCGCCAATCCATGTAGCGCTCGATCGAGACTGAGAGACCTGGATCCGATCAGAACTGACAGCAAAGAAGGATGCCAGCAATATGGCGCAGGAAACTAGAAGTGTCGAGACCCCAGTTTTGCCTACGCACCATAGGTAATCCATGGCTTCCCCGATTCGCTGCGATGCACTTCGACGGAGACTGAGTAGATCTCTTCGATCAGATCTGCTCGCATCGATCTCAGCCGGTCGTCCGTCTGCGCTGATCCTCCCGCGATGCATCAGCAGCAATCGATCCGCTTTGCCTAGGGCCACGTTAAGGTCATGCGTCACCGCCACTACCAACATGCCTCCCCGGCTTAACTGCTGCTAGCAAGTCGATAGAGTTGGACTTGATGATACAGATCGAGATGGGCCGAAGGCTCGTCAAGCAGTAGCACCTCCGGCGATTGAGCAAGTGCTGATGCGAGTAGAACTCGTTGCTTCTCGCCGCCGCTGAGAGTGCGAAATTCGCGATGGCGAAACTCTCCTATTTCGGTCTGCTCCAACGCCTGTTCTACCGCGGCTCTGTCCTCGCTGGTTTCGTACAGCCCGGAGCGATGCGGCATCCGTCCCATATACACCACGTCTTCTGCGGTAAACGGGAAAGTTCGCGCCACTCTCCTGCAGAATGACGGCAACGCGACGCGCGAAATCTCGCCGTTCCAGCTTTTCGTTTCCCGGCCCATAAAGCGGCACGTACCGGTCGAAGGCGTAATCAAGCCCGCAAGAACAGAGACGAGAGTTGACTTACCAGCTCCATTCGGGCCAGCGACAGCAACAAACTCTCCGGCGTGCAGAGTTAAAGAAACGTGACGGAGTACTTCGGCACTCCCGTAGCGCATCCCGACGTCTTGAAGCTCGAAGAATGTCATGAACCGCTCTTCGGATGAAGCATTTGGACCAACGACTCTGCAGCCTCCGCGGCTCTTGGTCCAGGTATGAGGAAAGGCCCTGGAGGTATCGCGAAGACGCGGCCATTTGCCACGGCCCGAATACTTGGATGTTCAGACCACAACCGGACAACCTCGTCCCGCTTTTCTTTCTCCTGACCGGCCAGCTCCAAGATGACATCGGGATTGCGAGACAGAATCTCTTCGAGCGAAACGCGAGGATACGGCGATGCGGCATCCGCAAAGATGTCGATGCCGCCGGCGATCTCGATCAAATCTGAAAAATACGAGTGTGCCGCACCTGCAATCAGACCCTCCAGACGATTACCCGTATGGCCAACGATGAATGCCACGCGCGGCTTCGGCAAGCCCGCCGCCTGCTTCCGCACGCGATCAAATCGGGACTCTATCGAAGAGATCAGTTGCTCGGCGGCTTGAGTGGCGCCCGCTGCGCGGCCGATCTCGCGCGCTCCCGCAAAGATTCCCTGGATGTCGTCACTCGGAACCTCGACATACCGGATGTGCAACCGGCTGAGTTGATCGGGCAAAGAGCGGTACTTGTTTTGTACGACCACCAGATCAGGATGAAGAGCAACAATCGCTTCGACATCGGGGTGAAGCAGAGATCCAATCTTCGGAAGCTTTGCCGCCTCGGGCGGGAAGTTACAGAAGATGGTGTCGCCAACGACACGCGATCCCAGCCCCATGGCGAACAGAGTCTCCGTGACGCTCGGAGCTGTGGAAACGATGCGCTCCGCCCCGGCAGCCCAAGCCGTAACGGCAGCAATCAGCAGAAGGATCAGGCGCACGGGAACGACCTCCACGCTTCGAGGAGACGCTCGTTCTCGTTTCTGGTGCGCACGGCGATTCTCACCGCTTCGCCGGGCAATCCCGGCCAATCTGCGCAGTTCCGCACCAGGATCTTTCTCCGCAAGCAGATGATTCGACCAGATCGGCTGCGCGGTATTGGGGCTGAAACATAGATGAAATTCGCATCGCTCGCATGAGGCATCGCACCGCGGATCGTTTGAATTTCGCCGGTGAGGAAATCACGTTCTTTCCGAACAAACTCGATGGTGGAACGAGCGTGAGCTCTCATCGTCGAGAGCCGCAAGCGCAGCCTGCTTCCGCGAGCACATTGACCTGCCACGGTTCGCGGTGTTTACGCCATTCCGCAACGACCGACCTATCGGCCACCAGGGCTCCCAGGCGAAGCCCCGGCAGCGCATAAAACTTCGTCAGCGAACGCAACACGATGAGATGCGGAAACTCCGGATAGCAGTGTTGACGCAGACGGCGAGCCGGAGAACTCGAGGAACGATTCATCGACTATCAGAGGTTCCGCGGACTGCTCCAATCTTCGTCGAAGAAGCGAAAGCGCTGTTGTCGTTCCGGTCGGATTCGCCGGCCTTGTCACAACCAGCACACCATCGCGCGGCCACGTTTCCGGATCGCTCAGGCTCACTACCTCGGCCTCAGGAAAGGCTCGATGAAACTCCGAGAACACAGGAGCCGCCAGGCTGACAACCCGGCTTTCGAACACGCGGGCGAGAAAGAAGATCAGCTCAGTCGCACCGTTTCCAAGCAGAATGCAATCCGGATGTACGTTCCACTTTTCGCCGAGCACTTCGCGCAGGCGCTTGGGCTCGCGCTCAGGGTAGTGTTGGATTCGCTCAATCGCCCGGCAAATCGCAGTCCGGACTCCGGGCGCGGGACCGAGCGGATTGATGCTGGCACTGAAATCAGCAATGTCGCGCCAGTCCCAACCTTGAGCGGCCGCAATCGCGAAGATATCGCCGCCATGAGTCATCTGCGTCGGCTCCAGTAGACACAAGCCCCACAAACATCGCCTCGACCGCATATAGAAGAACACGTACCTTTTTGTACGCACGCCGATCGAGTTCCACGATTGGGTCGCCTAAAGTAGCTTTCCGGCTCGGAACGCCGCCGTAGGAATTCAGACCTCCTAGTTGCACGCCGAGCGCTCCGGCCACAGCCGCTTCCGGAAAGCCTGCGTTCGGACTTGGCTGGTTTCTGGCATCACGAAGTGTCGTCCTAAACGCGCGGATGGCTGACAGCCCGGGCACGAAAGCCGCTGCGCACCAGACGAGAACAGCCGAGAGCCGCGCGGGCACAAAATTGGCCAGGTCATCCATCTTCGCCGACACAAAGCCGAACTCACGATAACGTTTCGTTGCGGTATCCGACCATGCTGTCCAGCGTATTGACTGCCTTGTAAGCGGCCATTGCCGACGGGTCCGCCGATTGCCAGGTAGAAGAGCGGCGCGATAACACCGTCGCTCAGGTTTTCGGCGACCGTCTCGATCACTGCTCGCACTATCTCTCTTTCGCTCAAGATCAGCAGTGTCGCGGCCGACAATCAAAGACAGTTTTCGTCGCGCTTGCGCCAGATCGCCTCCTTCGAGCGCCGAAATTACTCGACCGGCATGAATGTCTAAGTCCCGGCAGGCAAGGAAGGCATAGATCCAGTAGATGTTCGAAGAAAACGCGGCGCGATTTTGACGATCGATGCGGTTGCACCTACGACCGTGATCCAAAACATTCCGCCCGCCACGCGCGTAGGGAAGGCGCGTCTTTCTCCAGAATCTCTCGGCCGTTCGGCCCATCAGGCCAATGGCACGCACCGGATGAGGCATCCAATGCGGATCTCCGCAAGGCGAGATCCAGCGCCACGCCCGCCAGAAGTTCACCGGACGTTACGGACACAGGTAGAGTTCCTCAAAGCGTTTCTTATCCACGTTCGCCTCGAACCAATCCGCCAGTTCTTCGTACACGCTGTTTCGATCGGGCAGGGCGGCCACAGGCGTGCCCAAAAGTTCCGCGAGAACGGCCGGATCTTCGAGCGCTCCATGGAGGTAAGTGCCGGAACACCGGAGCAGCTCTGACGCCATCCTCCGTTCCGTCGCTCGAGTTTAGCGAAAGGCAGGGCCTCGGCGGGACGAGTCGTTTGTCCCATGTGAATCTCGTAAGCCTCGAACTCGTGACCGGAAGGAGTCGTGCCGCGAACGACTCTTGTTGTCTTTTCTCGCGAAAGAACGGTCCGGCCAGCGATCAGCTTGAGGCCTTCTGCTCTGCCCGCCCCTGTTTCGACGCCAAGGGGATCTTCTACACTTTCGCCCAGCATCTGGTACCCGCCGCAAATACCGATCACGTGCGCTCCCTTCGCGTATTGATCAAGCACCCAGTTCGGACAATCCCGTCCGATGCATCCAGAGCAAATCGCCGATTGTATTTTTCGTACCGGGCAAAATGACGCAGTCGAAAACGCCGGAGATCGGTTTCGAAATCCAGCAAGCCTCGGGAAGCAATCGGAAATCGGAGACGTTTGAGACATGCGGCAGACGGACGATTGCCACCGGGCTCTCTCGGCGCGAGTTGACGTCGCTTTCGATCGACAGCGCATCTTCCGCGTCGAGCCTAGAACTGTAGAGATGTGGGAAAACGCCCAAGCAAGGCTTGCTTGTTTTCTCCTCCAGGATATTGACCCCGGAAGTGAAGAGCGTTGGATCCCCGCGGAAGCGATTGACTGCAAATCCACGCACAAGGGACCGCTCTTCGGCGTCCAGGAGAGAGAACGTACCTGCCACTGCGGCAAACACGCCGCCACGATCGATATCGGCAACCAGCAATACCGGGATCTGAAGCCGCGTGGCCAGCCCTAGGTTCACCA
This sequence comes from uncultured Acidobacteriaceae bacterium, assembly GCA_963744795.1. GTDB lineage: Bacteria > Acidobacteriota > Terriglobia > Bryobacterales > Bryobacteraceae > Bog-105. The sequence continues at coordinate 48,898 of CAVUVF010000013.1, read as the reverse complement.
GATCAGTATCGTTTCAGGTTCAACTCCGCTATGCTGCCGGCACCCTCGACAACAATGAAGTCGTGCTTATCCGCCAATCTTGCGTAGGACGCCAGCACGTGATCGAGAAGCGTCGGGAAGTGCTCGTAATAATCACGCGCACTCAGATTCTTCCAGACCTTCCCGTTCACAACTACCTGGCTGCCGCAATCGGAGTTAGGCTTCAGCAGGATCGGATTCATGTCCGGTTCCGGTTCGAGAAAACACGCCTGCGCCTGTGCCACCTGCGCACGCCCGATCTCGCCGCCCGCCGCACACGGATACGAGTTGTTCGACATGTTCTGCGCTTTGAACGGCGCAACTTTATAACCTTGCCGTACCAGCCATCGGCAGATCGCGGTCGCCATCCAACTCTTCCCGACGTGTGACGCCGTCCCGCCGACCATCAGTGCGCGTGCCCTGCTCATGCTTTAGAAATCAGCACCGCCTCATCTAGAACGAGTAAGTCACGCCCGCAACGGCCCATCGCCCGGGTGTTCTGAATCCATCTTCGTAGTACGTCTGATCCGCAAGATTCTTGATCGTTGTGTAGAAGCGCACCCGCGACGACTCTCCGAGCGGATGCGTATAGCCAACGGACAGTCCGGCCTGACGAGGTCCCGGAAAAACGAACGTTCGGCGGCTGAACGGAAACAAGTAATCGCTTGCAGCGAGAAAGTCGAACGCCGCATCCCATCGAGGCCCGAACTGCTGAAGCACAACCAAAGCTGAAGGTGTGAGGGAATATGCGCGGCGTCTGCAGCGTTCCATCACCGAACTGCGAGAACCGATCCCGGGAGTTCGTGTAGGTATACGAAGATCGGACCTGAGTAGATCTCCAAGGCTTTGCTTCGGCGGAGACCTCTACACCGCGTGCGATTCCGCCGCCCGTATTGCGATAGCCTTGCGATCGTCCGAATGGATCTGTTACCGGGCCTGATCAGACCGCTGAAGTCAAATGCAATCACTTCCTGCAAGCGTGTGTAGAAGTACGACGCACTCACCTTCAGCTTCTCGGACGCGAAGTATTGGTCGATGCCGCCATCAATGCCGATGGAGCGCTCTGGCCGCAATCTCGGATCACCGTACGCCGTGAAACTCGCACCGTCGAAATATGTGCCGAAGCGTTCGTAGAGTGACGGGACGCGATATCCATTACCTGCGTGCGAGCGGATCTTCGTACGCGAAGTTTTGAAGAAGTAAGCGAGGGAGATGTCGCCCGTATAGGCATTCGGAGGATTGATCGCAGACGCATTCGCATAAGCCGGCAGCGTCCCGGTAAAAATCGGCTGGTTCAGCGTAAAGAGTTGTACTCGGCCCGAAAGCGAGATCTGAAAGCGATCCTGGAACAGCCTGATCTGATCTTGCACGTCGAAAGAATTGCTCTTCTCAGCGACGCGTGTATTGGACTTGATTGCGAAGCCAGGGTTCGGATTCCCATCCGTCGCAGGCGTATTCAACAACTCGCGCTCGAATTCGTAGCCCCCCGTGATGAGTTGATGGCTGCCGCCCAGAATGTTAACGCGCGCCTGCAGAGTATCGATTCTGCCGTTGTATTCGCTCGATGTTCGATAGGGCGACTGAAACCCGGGACCTAAAGGCCCATTCACTACATCCCGATTCGAAACCAAGGCCTGATAGCTGATGCGGTAGGAGAGCGGAGCGCTGACCTGATGGTCGATCGCAACCATTGTCGAAGCAAACCGGGATGTGCGGAAGTAATCAGGGTCGTCGACTGACGGAATGAATGTGGCTCCGTTCAGAGCGTAAGGCAAGTTTTGCGAGGCTAACTGAGACTGCTGAGGACTGAGACCGATCGCTGGAACATATCCAGTTGGCGGCAGAGCGCGTGCCGGCGCCGCAGTTGGGCGTCTGATTCAAACGGACGAATCCGTCGGTGGCCAGCAGCCTGCCGCGCAGCACCAGCCCGGGACGCAGCGAATAATCGATTCTGCCGTTTCCGGTGGTATTGCGGTAATCGTCATCGTTATCGACGCCGCGCGTCACGTTCAGATGGGCGATGCCGGCCGAATAGTTAAGCCTGTTCTGAAGTGCGCTCGCACCGAAGTGTGCAACGCCGCGAAACTCGCCGAGCCCACCTCCGTCCGCAGTCAGATCTCCATGGAACGGACCAGTTCCGGAATCGGTCACGATGTTGATCACGCCTGCTGTAGCATTGGTGCCGTACAAGAGACGACCCGCTGCCACGCAAGACTTCAACTCGTCCGGCATCCACCGAGAGCAAATCTCCAAGGTAAGATTGCGCGTCACCTTGCGTACGCGCCCACATCGCGGAACCGCATTCCGTCGAGCAAGAACCGCCGTGTCAAAGGTGCGCAGGCCCCGTATCTGGACAGTGGCCAAACTGCCGGGACCGCCTCGTTGGGAAACACGAAAGCCCGGCAGCTCACGCAACCCATCCACGATCGATTCCGTGCCACGACGCATCAGTTCATCCCGGCTGACAACGTCGACCGACTTCGCGGTTTCGTCCAAAGACTGTGCCGTACCGGTTGCCGTGACAACGACAGTGTTCGCGGTTTCAGCCAAGGTCAACTGCAAAGGAGGAAGCTGCGAGTCGGGATCCGTCAACGTGACAAGCTTTGGTGATTCCGGAAGCGCAAGGCCCGGAGCCTCGACCCGCAACAAAGTAATCGCCGCGAGGCACAACCAGAATGTACTCGCCGCGTCCGTTCGTGACGCCCGAAAATGTAGTGGATGCATCACGGCTATCGAGCCGGACAACAGCTTTTGGGACTTGCGCGCCGGATGGATCCGTTACGTGCCCGCTAAGCTTGACGGTTGAGCTCTGGGGATACGCTGCAACTGCACTTCCCAGATAGCAAAGAGATACGGAAACAAGATTTGAATGACACACCATGCTCCTTCCGGCATAGCTTTACCGAGACTTGCTCGATCGGAAGAAAGCGACGCCCGGACAGACAGAATTCTGCCGCCGGAGAGCTACTGATGCGGAACAACGTAAAGTGTCACGCAGCCTCTCTCACGAAGGTGCAAGTTCGATAACCGCTTTTCTTGCGGGCTGCAGGCAGGTCTTCGGACTTGCAGGCTCTTTCCCGTTGAGGACATTCCTACTAACCTCCGCTTCCCAGCCAGATGTGGCCAGTGCGTCACTTGAGGTTTTCGTTCCTGTTTACCGCTGCGGGACAGTTCTGGAATTTCACCAGATTCCCTATTTCTACGCTGGGATTACCCAGCGTACCGACAGCATCCGTGAGCGTAGCACATGCGCGCTAGTGTGACGAGGACGTCGCGCTTGAGAATTCTGAACGTCGCTTATCCTCTCCTTCCTGTCGGGCCGGGTTCCGCGGGAGGTGCGGAACAGATCCTGTACTTACTCGACCGCGGGTTAGCCGAACGGCACATCGCATTCTCGTTGTCATTGCTGCCGAAGGATCACAGGTGAGCGGTGAGTTATGGCCCACGCCGTCGGCCAGCGACGACATCACTGAAGCCGAGCGCGGCGAAGCACAGCGCATCCACCAGCGCACAATCGAGAAGGTCCTGGCGAGTGAACAGGTTGACCTGATTCACTTCCACGGGCTCGATTTCGGAGCGTATGTACCGGAAACCCGAGTCCCGAAAGTAGCCACCCTTCACCTTCCGATCCAGTGGTACGAGGCGGGTTCGCTGGACAGCAACGGCATCCATCTTGTGGCCGTATCACACACCCAGGCCGAATCAGCGGGAAATCTTGCAATCAGCAGAGTTGTTCGGAACGGGATTGATACGTCAAAGCATGTGCCATCGAATTCGGAGCGCACATCGCTTCTATGGCTCGGCCGCGTATGTCCCGAGAAGGGTACGCACATTGCGCTTCAAGTCGCGCGCCAACTCGATCTTCCGCTGATCGTCGCCGGACCCGTTCACCCGTTTGCGTTCCATCGGGACTATTTTGCGGCCGAAGTCCAACCGTTGCTCGATGAGCAAGCGGGTCTACGTAGGCCCTGTCGGTCTGGAAGAAAAGGCACGGTTATTGAGCAGTGCCCGCGCCTTGCTGATTCCAAGCCTCGCCGCGGAAACCAGTTCGCTTGTGGCCATGGAGGCGGCGAGTTCAGGAACACCCGTCGTCGCTTTCCGCTCGGGAGCACTGCCCGAAGTCGTGCAGCACGAACTCACCGGCTTCATTGCCGATGACATGCAAAGCATGGTGGAGGCGGTGACGCGCATCGACGAGATTCAGCCCTCGAATTGCCGAGATTACGCGCTAGAGAACTTCTCGTCCGAGCGCATGGTCGACGACTACATCAAACTCTACAGGCATCTTGCTCGGTGCTTGATCGTGAGGCGGCACTTAGGGATGCATTGCGCACCCCACGACTTCTTGTACGGCTCGTCTCCGCGCAGAAAATTCCAATGGCGTGTGTCCGGTCTCATATGCATACCGGATGCATTTGGACAGAAGGATTCGGCCAAAACCTAGCTGCTCATGCTCCGGATCAAACGCGCTGAAGTAGCCGTATAACCTTCCGTTCCATGAGAAGCAAGTATCGCGGCAACAACACGCTCGCACCAGTGAAGCGTGAAAAGCCGCACAACGTCCGCGTTGCGCCAGTGCTGCGCCCGCAGAACGCATGAAGCAGTCGGAATGATTCGCTTCCACCATGCCCGATTCGCCACGGCTTCGCCAGCGCGCCGTATGCAGCGCGAACAGTGTATCCAAAGCATCCCGATCTGCGCCATTGTCGACACGAAAATTGAGAGGCCCGAACCTTTCGGCCTTCTCGCGTAGCGGCGGACGTTCCTCCTCATCTCGCTCGACCGGTCCGTCCAATATTGATCGAAATCTCCCGTCAACTCCACTTCGCTGCAAACCGTATCAGGCGCAACGCTCACGTCCAGTTCATCCACTTTTATAAGTGCAAGCAGCGGACTACGTTGCTGAGAGATCCTGCCAGGCGCATAGATCAAAATCGGCTTTGGCGAGATACTCGCCTATGGCAGAGACAGTCCTTTCGGCACACTCATCCGCTATGAACGGATCCAGGTAATCGGTGATCCCTGAACCGATCAGAGTCAAGTTGCCGCGCATTCTGCCAAGTGTGCCGGAAACACGGCACAAGTCCCACGATGGAGTCATCCTGCCAGGCAACAAGCGTCTGCATCTCACCGCTTCCGAAGTGCTCCCACCAGGTTAAAAGCCATTCCGGCAAATGAAACGGTGTAGCTTGCTTCCACTGCGAAACCCGCTCCGACCAGGCCGGCTCCAGGTCCCGCAGTCTATCGAATGTCGCTGACGACTTCTAAGTGGAAGCTCACGCCGAAAGCACAGGCGGCCTGTCGACTGGAATCGAGTAAACGCAGCGCCTCACGATAGCCATTCAACGTACCGACGTCCACATACGCTTCGCCGCTCTTGTAGTCCATAAGCACGTCCGCCCTCGCTCATGTAAGCATTGATCAACGTGCCCAGGTATTCGTCTTTTCGGTGCAGCCAAAGAGAGTGAAGGCGACTGAACGTTGAACCCGGCATCTTCAGGGCGCCCCAGATCCAGTGCGTAGAAGCGGTCGGGCTTTTTACCTGAACTTCGAGCACTTCTCCGTCGTCGCCGGGTAACTACCGCATCAAATCGGTCCGGGTGCTTCACGGGAAAAAGCAGAAACGACAATCTCCCATCGGGAAGGTCTGCCAGCGCAGTCTCCGGAAACCAGATCGTATCCGGCAGGCCGATACAGACCTGCTCGTCCGGATGGATCAGGGGAAGCGCGCGGAATAACGCGTCGCACAAACCTGCGGGCTGCGGCTGAACAGCGTAGAAGATGTTAGCCGAGAGAGCGTGCGCGCCGAAGTAGTTAAGGATGTCAGCCTTTCCCGGCGAGATCACGAAGCAGATTTTGTCGACTCCCGCCTTCACCATGCGCTCGACAAGATACTCGCTTACAGCACGCGGCCGTTCACTCGAACCTTCCAGATAACTTCCGACGGGCAGTAGCTCTTTTGAGAAAGCCAGCGGCTGTATGCGACTGCCTGTTCCGGCCGCAGGTATGATTCCCCACATACTATGCTCTTTCCGCAGTCAGCTCAATCGGTTCAGTAGATTGAACTGCTCTCGTCCGGCAATTGATCGAGCAACTCTATCAGGCGTGCTGCGCGAAGCTCTGCCGTGTGACAGGAAAGCGCGCGCTCTCTCGCTCGGGAACCGATGCGCGCAAGAAGATCGGAGTCGGCCGTGATGGCCTCGAATCGCTTCCGCTGTGGATTGGACGATCATGATTTCTTCACCCGGCGTAAAGAACGTATCAAGACCCTCCCAGTTGTCGCTCATCACCGCCGTACCGCACGCGGCCGCCTCGAATAACCGTCCGGATGGGCAATAGCCCATGGCAGCCATCGAACCTCGGGTGATGTTTAGAGTAAGGGGAGACGAAGAGTAGAAGGCCCGGTGGTCAGCGGGCGATACATGGTCGATAAACCGAATGTTCTTTGGCCACAATTGCGTGTCCCGGTACATGGCTCCTCCAATCAGGAATTGATAGCGCTCCAGATTCTCCGCCGGCTTCTACTAACAAGCTCATCCAGAGCCTGCTGCCGATCTGCCGCATAGGTTCCCAGGTAAGACAGTTTAGAAGTAAACTTAGATTCGGCGGGAACCCGGTAGTAAACTTCCGGATCCACCCAGCCATACAGGGCTGCCGTCTCTTTTCGCACCCAACACATCGCGAAGCTGTTCTAATGCAAGCCCGCCCGTGTAGCTGAGGACGATATCGAAGCCGGCAAAACCGCCGCTTGGAAGATACGGAACAATCTTCACCCTTTTCCAGCTGACTCAACGTCACAGGCGTGTCCATGTCATAGAACGCCTTACGCCACAAACGAGCATTCACGAACCAGTTCGGAAGCCTCTTTTCCGTCCTGACAATAGGACGTCACCATTCCAACGTCGGCATCGGACAGTTCATGCCTCGCGTCTTGAACGAATGGCGTCCCAATCGGAATACAGGTGAATAGTCGCGGACGGGAGAGAAGTCAGATCCCGGTGAGAAGCATAGTACGGAGTGTCTCTCTCAAAGAAATGAACCTCGTGACCCATGCGTATGCAGCGCGCGAAAAAGGCCGCGGAGCAGAGTGGCATGCCCGTTTCCCCAGGAAGAAGTTACTGACAAGCCGAAGATGACGATTTTCATCGAGCTAGGAGAGCCTACCGAACCTTGAATTTATAGAACATCTGGATACTAACGTTTCCATTGAAATCCCGCAAGCCGACACCAGAGAATTTTGGAGTGATCGCCCACTCCATCCTGATGATCTGAGAGTTAGTTTGAGTGACATCCGTTATGTAAGTGAAAGTGATGTTGCTTGCGATCTTCTGTTGAAGAGTAACCTTGGCAGTCGGCTGGCCATTGCTGCCCGCTACAGAAGGGTCGATCTTCAAAGCACTCAGCCCGAACACCCGTTGCACACGGCTGGCGAGTGGATTCGCCACTGCCTGGCCCAGAATCGCGGATTGCCCCATCTGGCTGAGCGACTGCTGTGGAGGGGTAGGCTGATGGGCGGCGATTGTCGGGTCATTCGGTGTCGTATTCGTCGCGAGTAACTGCACGATCTGCGAAAACGTGAGCGGCGGATCGGATCGATAGCTAAGTTGAAGGTTATTGATCGGACCGGACACGCCGAGAACGACATCAACGTTCTGCGCAATTGTCTCTAAGGAGACGTTCAGAACAGGCTGGATCGCGTTCGGGTTGTAGAAATTGACGGTTCCGGTATTTACCGTGTATTGATTCCCGAAGAAGACTAACTGACCATCTGTGACGGTCACGCGTCCAAGCATTCCGGGAGCAATAGCTGTTCCACGCACGGCAAGATCTGCCTCGATCGAGAGTCGATCGGCATAGCGTCGTGACAACCCGCAAATCCGGAGCAGTTAAGATCCTCAGATCGAGCCGCATTCCGGCCAGCAAGGGTGAGGGAGCGCTCGGAACGGACGGCGGAGTTGACGCTGGGATAGAAATGATCCGGCGTCGCTCGACGCGCCATAAGCAATCCGTCTGAACGGTAACTTTTCCGCTGACCAGAGATCGCCGGCTGTTGCCAATCAACGAGACGTCAGCATCGGAAGTAACGCTGATGCCGGAATATCGCATCCGGACCTTATTCGCACTTGCCTGCAGATTGAAGTTGATCGCATTGCCCGGTGTAGCCGACGAAACCTGCCAGCGCGATCTTTCCGCCACCGCTCTCACCCGCCAGATTCTGGATGGTCGCATTTGCTGCCGTTCAGGAGGATTACGCCGTTCGCATTGGATAACCCGTTCGGCGAATCCGTGTAGTTGACATTTGCATTCCGCAATTCCACGCGCCCGTTGATCAGGGGGTTCGAAGTGGTACCCCGAACGACTGCATTCATCGCTACCGTGCCCGAGGAATAGAAATCCCGATCGATGTCCTGCAGGACTCCCAAGTCAGCGTTGGCGTCCACATTGAGGGAAAGAGGCGAACGGTTCTCGGCCATGTTGAGCCCGCCGCTCGCCTTGATGGTCGTTCGTGGTCCCGCAATCTTGAAATGTTCAATCGTCAATGTTCGAGTGATTGAGCGCCACCACGATCGGGCCGTCGTTGTGAAAATCGACAGTTCTCGTCGGCCGGCGCTCCTGTGGGCGAGCCCTTGGGACGCGTGACGAACTGAAGCTGATCCAATTGCAGCCGCGCACTTAATGCGTCCGTCCTGAGCAACGGGCCGTTCAGAGAGGCTTTCCCTTCAACGACAGCGTCAAACGCGGGGCTGACCGCCGGGTCGGCTTCAATGAACGGCGCCAGGTTGGAGTAATGAATATTGCCGAACGTGAGGCTTGCTTGTGTTTCGATAGTCGCCCGTCAGCTGAGAGGTACCAGCCAGGCGCACTTGGCTCTTGGCAAGGTCGGAGTTGAATTGAAACTTCAGGTTCTGACCGGTGCTCTTCGCGGTGAATTGTGCTTGGCCCAGGTTTGCTTCGACCTACCCGCAGCCGGTTCGCCGACATGTCGGCATTTAATCTGGAAAACAGCAACTCGCGCCGGCCATTCCGCTCTCGAACATCTGCCAGACAAGTCCGCCGCGAGTTGCAGGGTTCCTGCAAGCCCGGGTTTCGCTTGCACAACGTGATGGACCTTGCCAGTTGCAGTTCCGAACTGTCCACTTTGAGTGTTAGCGCACCGGAATCGAGGCTTCCGGCAGGATGAGAATACGAACCGTTGAGAGTGACCCTGCCTGCCGGCATCTCGAGTTGAATCGACGGAATCTGTATGGCCGTATTTGCGTAATGAACGCTGCCGCCCAGGCGATCGATCGGCTCACCGTAAACATTCGCGCGTGCAAACTGAAACTGCAGATTCGCGTCGGGAGCTTGCATCGTCCCAGCGACGTGCGCATCCGCCGATAATGTTCCTGTCACCGGAACCGCGCCCTGTCCGACGATTTCGAGCGCCTTTTGAACGGTCAGGTTCTGTATATGCGCATCCGCCACGGTCGGGTAATTCACCGCGAGCGTTGTTCTCCCGTTCACAGCACACATCTGAACCCGGCAAAGTTCGACCGAACGCTGTAATTCACATCTTTGCCCGAGGTCCGGGCGGTGGCGGTCAGGTCACCGGCTTCCTGATTTTCGACACGCAGCGATCTCGCGTTCAAATCTGCGTTCACGTTCGCCAGCACAAATTGAGTCTCGCCTGCCGGTATTGCGTAGATCGCCGGCGGCATCGGCCGAAAGCTGAATCAGCCCCGCGCTGCCAGGCGATTGCTTTTGCAAAGCGACTAAATTCGCAAGCTGAACGTTGTTCGTTCCAAGGTGGACTTGTGCGTGGCCGGTGAGGAAGCTGTCCCGGGGATGCTGGAAGGTGCCATTCGCCGCCAGCGTTCCGCCACCGGCGGCAACCTCGAACCGATTGAGCGTGATCAACTGATCCGCGAGCGTGGCGACGAGCGAAACGTGTTCGACGGGCTGCCCGTAAGCGCTCGCATTCGCCACCTGCAGATTCGCGTTGCCGAGCGGATTACCGTAAGTGCCATTTACGTGTATATCTCCGTTCAGCTCGCCTGAGGCCGGAATGCTGGCTTGTCCAGCCAAGAGCAAGAAGTCAGCGATATCGCCGTTGCGCAAAGTGACGTTTGCATTCAGCGGAGACAAAGGCAACGGGCTCCATTTCTTGAGCCCGATATTCGCGTCAAATCCGGTTCGTAAGTGCCCACGCGTCAGCGTCCCGTCCGTTACCGCCGCTTGTGATGGTGAGGCCGCGAGATTCAGACCGAGTTGATCGAACGATCGTCCCTCCACCGCAAAGTGATCTACGGCTAAATGGCTGGCCACCTGCGGAGCAGAAAGCTTGCCCTTCACTTGAGCTCGCAGCGACAGCGTGCCACCTTGCAATGCGACAGGCAGCGAATCGGAGGGTTTCGCTGCACCGAAGTTAGCTGCCGGCAAGAAATCGTTCAGATTGCGCGAATTCAAGTCCAGCGTCAGCTCTCGATTGAGCGTGCCCGCCAGATTGATCCGCGAGTGCGGCATGGCGATGAAGGAGTCGCCAAGGTCGACCGTATCTCTCGGACCGTTGTATCTCACGTTGAGCCGCCCACTCACTGGCACGCCACGAACTCCTGGCGCAATCGTCAGATTCGTTTCGGCCGCGTAGCCGGACGTTCCTTTCGCCTTCAGATCGCCGCGTGCCCGAATCGAGCCTTGCAGTGATCCGTCGTACCCCAACGACTTACCAGTAACAGAACTAACGAGAACAGGAAGTGAGAAGTTGCGGAGACTGCCTTCCACACTCAGGTTTTGCATCTTTTCGAGAAAGATCTTGGCCGCGAGAGAGCCGCCCGCGACATTTAGCTTCAGTCCATCCATGCTGACCAGGAACGGATCCGCATGGAACGGCGAATAGAGACTTACATCTCTGAGTCGTGTTGTCCCGCTCTGGACCGAAAGACCGCGAGAGTTTAATGTACCGTCGACCGCGTAGTTATTTGAGCGTCCAATCGCGCGGTGCCATTCGCCTGGAGTGCTCCGGCCGTCTGGACGTCTGAGACGCGCGAATAAAGCCGCCAGTTCATTCAGAGCAAAATTGGAGTTGAAAGCAACAGCACTGCTCTTCCCGGGCTCAAGCGTACCGGACGCCTGAAACGTTGTTCCACCCAAGCCCAAGTGCGCGGTTTCCACTTGCACGATGTTGGTTTTCGAATCCATCTGCACCGAAGCTTCCGCGTTCAAGACTTTGGGCGCCAGCCTGGACTGAAGATGAATCGGCAAGCCAAAGCTCCGTTGCATCTCCGGCATGGATACGGCCATGTTCACCCGCGCGGAGATCTTCGGCGCGTTCATGTTCTGACGGAGGCATTCAACGTGATCTGTGATGCATCTGTGTTGACCTTCACGTCCGAGAGTCGTACCGCATCCTTTCTCGAGCGTGATCGGAACGCTGACATGGACGGGCAGCGTCGGAGCGTTTGCTCCCGCCGCGATCAGCAGAGGATCGATCGTAAGTTTTCCCTGATAGCTCGGATTCAGTTGGTTATAGTCGAGCAGGACGCGCAGATTCTCGCCTCTGGCGCTGAATGCGGTTTTCTGCTGCGCAAATTGAATGCAGCCCATTCTGGATGTTGAACTGTCCGACCGCCAGATTCACCACAGTCTCCAAACCCGACGTCTCGCTCGTGGATTTCTTCTTTACCTTCGGTTGCGGAATGTTGGTAGTGCCGTCGGCGAACACGATCAAGTTGACCTGCGGCCGTTCTATCCCGAGATAGCGAATATCAACAGCCTTCTTCAAGCCGGAAAAGAGCTTCAAACGGACTTCAAGCAGAGCGACCTTCGCCAGCGGATCGCTGCCTTTGGGCTCGTTTCCGTGCAGAACGAAGTTCCTGATCCGAGCTGTCAGATGCGTCCAGTCGAACTCGAACGCGCCGATCTCTACAACACCGCCCGTTGACTCCTCCGTGACCGCAACAATCTTCTCGCGAACGAAGTTGGCGAACCACGCACTCTGGACGACCAGAATCGAGGCCACGATCAGAACGACGAACAGACCGGCAAGCAGACCCGGCGATTGTGATCAGGAGTTTTTTTCGTTTGCTCATCGCAGACTCTGCCTCCGCAATCTCCACTTTCCCTTCCTTGCGATGGTCATCCAGCCAGGCAAAGAACAACTGGTTCACCCTCTCGCCCACCAAGATGTCGCGGATCTGCTCGCGCAATGCGTCGAGAGAGCTATCGCCAGGATTGGCCTTTCGCAAGGCAGATAAATGGTCTCGGTAGTATTGCTCGATCTCCTCGTCTTTCACGAGCACTGCCGGTCGGAACCGCAGGTCGATAAACCGAAGCACAGTCAACTGCCACTGAAACTCAAATCGAAGGTCCGGTTCCACCAGGCCATAGCGTGCCAACGCTTGTTCGAATGCGGCCTGAGTCTTGTAGCGATCTTTCTTTAGTTTCGCGATTTGCGCGTCGGCCTCGTCCCAGCCCGCGCGTGGATAACCTCCCACCTGAATCTCCTGCCTGATGAACGCCTGATCGATCAAACGCTTCGCCGCATCCCGCCGGGCTTTATTGCTTACGTCCAGCGGCTCGTCATTGAGAAACTCAGTGACTCGCACAATGCGATCGATATCGCTGTCTTTGATGATCGCGTTTTCGACTCTTACGGCAATCCGGTCAATAATGACGCCGAACACTGAGGACGAGAGAAGAAGGGCAATTATCGACGCGCGGCGCAGCATATCAGAATGCTTGCCCGATCGAGAAGAAAAACTGAAATTTGCTCAGGCGCTGGGGACTTGCCGTGCAATTAGGCGTGACTCCAATTGTTGTCGAGTTGCAGCCGATAAGGTCCTGGATCGTCTCGTTCCGGTTGAATCCGAGATACGAAGGCGGATTGAAGGCATAAGCCAAATCAACACGAACCGGGCCCAGAGGCGTCTTATACCGTATGCCGAATCCGGCGGCCTGTACCGCGTAATTGAAGTCCTGATTTCCGTTCTGCCGGTACCGAAGGGAGATATCCCCGAAATTGGTATAGATGTTGCCCATGTCGTGGAACAGAACACCGCTGATATTCGGGCCGAGCAGAGGGAACCGCAATTCCAGGTTATTGAAGAACAGCCCATTGCCACCGATTGGGAATCCAGTCGCTACAGCGCCGGACGAACCGGCCGTGGCCGGTGTTCCGATATCACGCGGGCCGGCTTGGTTGTCGCCGAAGCCGCGCATGGAAACGCCGCCGCCGCCGAAGAACCGCTCCGGAAGAGGGATGGACTCGAAACTTGTCAAACCGGGCGCGATGTTGAATGGCATGATGGCACCGAATTGAGTCTGGCGAGCGAATACGAGATTCCGCCCGATGGAAGTGTAAGTGGCATTCCTCGCCAGGACCCGGTAGAAATTTCGCTGCGATCCGAAGAAGTTGCCGGCAAGCCCCGCGTCTACCGTGTTCCAGAATCCACGATGAGCGTCCGCCGGATTGTCCCGGTGATCCTGGATATAACTGGCCGAGAACAGGCCAATTCGCACCGGCTGCAACAGGGAAGGAATTAGCAATGAAGGGATCTCGATGTTCCCCGTACTAACTCGCCGATACGCAAACCTCATCAGGAAGGTGGAAGCGCGATTCAATCGTTGCGACACCTGAACGGAAGCCTCGGCTCGTCGCGATGAAAACGTCTGAACATCCTGCGTGGTGTTGTAAAGGACGGAGAACGTCAGTGTGCGGTCGAAAGACCCGAACAGCCGGGGGACGATGTAGTTCAAACTCTCGCGCTGTTCGAGTGTGGAATATCTCGTTTGGAGGGACAACGTTTGTCCGCGTCCCATGAAGTTCACGCGGCTTACATCGAACGCCACGATCGGAGACACACCGTTCGATCCGCCGGCATTGCTGAGGCTGTTTGTGGTACCGCCAAATCGTCCGACCTGTAGTCCGAATCCAACATTGAACGAATATCGGGCGGCCTCATCGAAGTCGTACAGAACCGTCTTGTACAGGTTCGTCCCGTCCGGGTCCTGAATCGCAGAATTGACATTCGCAAAAATCCCCAGATCGTTCAAGTTCCTGGCAATTCCATTTACCTTCACCATCGAGATCGGCTCGCCGCTCTTCAGATCGATCCGCTTTTGGACAAGAGACGGTCGGGTCCGGAACAGGCCGGAGATAATGACCTGCCGCACGAATTCTCGCGGGCCTTCCCTGACCTGATATAAAACCTTGACCGTTTGAGTGTCCGGGTCGGGAGTTGTCACGTACCGGAAAGTAGCTGCCGGGAAGCCGTTCGAGTAGTAATAATCCAGAATCCGGTTCCGGTCAGTTGCGATGTTGATGTCGGAATAGGGTTGTCCCTCGGCAGACGTGAGTTCGGGCATGATGGGACTTAAGTCGAGCCGGGAAGCACCTTCCACTCTTCAGTTCCGATACGCGCCATTGCTTGCCGGCGTTAATCCGAAACTGAACGGACAGATCGTTCTGCTTTCCCCTTGTAGTTTGTCGCGACGGTCGAGGTGACCTTTACGTTCCGAAAGCCATTTGCCTGGTATAAGTTCTCGATAGCCTCTTCGTCTTTCTTGCGAAAGCTCTCGCTGTAACGGCCATAGCGAAGCGCCAACGATTTTCGTACGCAGGAACATCCGCTCCTCGAGAGTTTCGGGGAGGAAGTAATCATTGCCGACGATGTCGATGTTCGCAAGCTTTCGCCTTGGTCCGGTGGCGATGTAGTAATTGATCACCTGCTCATCGTTCCGGGGGTCTTCGCTGTGAAAGGTCACATCGACGTCCGGGTATCCCCTGGATTGAAAGTAATCTCGCAGGTTGTTGGCGCCCTCTGCCAATAGATCGTTGTCGACCGAACCTTCCTGGTAAACCGGAACGTACTTGCGAAGCTTACCGTTCGAAATTTTTGCTTCGAGCGCCTTGATCGTGATCTTCGGGCCCGCGTCTATGTTGATGTGAGGAGTGGCTCGGCGTCGGTCGGCGTCGTAGTCCAGGCTTTCGAGATCGACGGAGGCGGTAAGGCGATTCTTTTTGGCATATTTCTGTTGAATGCCATTCATGCCTTTATCCGTTAGCGACTGAGTCACCTTACGCCAGCGATGAATCAGCGGAATGCGCCATCCGGTCGCACGGATGATCGTACTGTCAGAGAGCTTAGTGTCTCCGGTAATCGCCGGCATATCGTACTTTGCCCGCTTGCCGGAATCGACCAGAAAGCGGATTGTGACCTGGTTGGTATCCGGATCCGTGATGGTGACGACATCAACCTTTGACTCAAAAAGTCCGTTATTTCGGAGTTCTTGTTCGATACTCTTGCGCGCGGTAACCAGGTCGGCTTCCTCGAACGGTGTGCCCAAGTTCATTTGTGCACCGCTGATGATGATGGCTCGGCTCGGTGGATCGCTGATGTGGCCCTGCGCTCCCACGTGACCGATGAACCGCCGCGCTCGAGTGATAAAAGTGACAACCACTCGTCCCCGGCCTCACGAGCATCGACTTGCAGATCATCGTAAAGGCCAGTGGAATAGAGCCGGTCCAAGGTAGCCGCCACCTGGCGAGGATTGAGGGGTTGGCCTACCTCGACGAGTTGCATCCGCTCGAGATCGCGACTGATCAATAGGCTGACGGGCCGGCCGGTACTCGATCGAGCTGACGGTTTTCCCAGCGAACTGCTGACCGTATACTGGTACAACTACCAGAGAGCAGACGAAGGAAAGAAAGGTTGCTTGGAGCTGAATGTGGATCCTACTCATTACCTGCCGACTAACAGCGTTGTTCTCTCCATTTGGACGCAGTACCTCACCTGGGGCTCTTACTAAGAAGAACCAAACCTAGGGACGCCTGCAGCCTTTTATCTGTTTCTACTGTCGCAGACAGGAACTCTTCGCTATCTAACCACTAGCGAAAGCTATGACGTTTAAGGCGTTTTTTAAACTCTTACGGAAAGCCGCCTCGAAGTGGAGCGATTGCAACGCGCCGCGTTTGGGAGCTTCCCTGGCGTTTTATATGCTGCTCTCCCTTGCCCCGCTCCTGATCTTTCTCGTCGCGATCTGCGGTTTCGCGTTTAGCGCTGCTACAGCGCAGGAGAGGCTTCTTGGTCAGGTGCATGCGCTGGCCGGTCCGGCCGGCGAAAGAACGATGCAGATGCTGATCAACAGTGCGGCCCAACCGAAGAGCGGAATTTTCGCATCGGCCGTGGCTTTCGTCACTTTGCTTTTCGGCGCGTCGGGCGTTTTTCTCGAGTTGCGGGAGTCCCTGAACACGATCTGGAGCGCGCCCAAACGACGCTCGTCTACCTGGCGCTCCTTCGTTCGCCAACGCCTTTCCTCCTTCGGCATGGTGATCGGGCTTGCCTTTGTACTAATGCTCTCGTTAGTCCTGAGCACGGCGTTCGCGGTATTCGAGCGGTTTTTTATCGGTTTCTTCCCGGTTCATGTGGCTGTTCTGAGCGAGGTGGCGAATCTTCCTGATCTCGCTCGCGGCCATCTCGGTTTTGTTCGCGCTTATCTTCAAATACGTACCGGACGTTCCGATCGGCTGGCGCGACGTCGGTATCGGCTCCGTCTTCACGGCCTTCTCTTTATGGCCGGCAAAACGGTTCTGGCGATCTACTTTGCGACGGTAGGAGTCGGTTCAACCTATGGAGCCGCCGGTTCGCTGGTCGCGCTTATCATTTGGGTCTACTACTCAGCTCAGATTTTCTTCTTCGGCGCGATCTTTACTCACGAATACGCAACGAAGTTCGGTTCTCGGGCGCCGGCCCGGGTGGGCAGCAGCGCGCCGAACGGCGGCAAATCTCAAGGTACGAAGCCAAACCGCCTAGTGTAAGATTTGGGGCCAATCTGGGCTGAACTCTACGTTAAACTGGAGTTTCCCCCCTTTACATGATTTCAGTCAGCAATGTCAGTATGCGCTTCGGCGGGAAGATCCTGTTCGAGGAAGTTACGACCTCGTTCCTGGATGGCCGGCGTTATGGATTAACCGGGCCGAACGGAGCCGGCAAATCCACCTTTCATGAAGCTTCTCTCGGGCGAATCAGAGCCCCAGAAAGGCACCGTCGTCAGACCGAAGAAACTCGGCATTCTCCGCCAGGATCAATTCGCTTTCGACGAATACCGGGTCATCGACACGGTGATCATGGGCAATCTGCCGCTCTGGAAGGCGCTGGAAGAACGGGAGACGCTGTATTCCAAAGCCGAACTGACCGATGAGGACGGCATGCGGCTCGGCGAACTCGAGGGCGTTGTTGCGGAAGAGGACGGCTACACCGCCGAGAGCGACGCGGCCGTTTTGCTGGACGGCCTCGACATTCCGGAACCCTTTCACAATCGGAAGATGGGCGAACTGCAGGGCGGCCAGAAGGTCCGCGTGCTGCTGGCCCAGGCGCTTTTCGGCCATCCCCAAGCCCTGCTGCTCGATGAGCCGACCAACTATCTCGATTTGGAGTCGATTCACTGGCTCCAGAACTTCCTGACGCATTACAATGGATCGCTGATCGTGATCTCGCACGATCGGCATTTTCTGAACAGCGTCTGTACCCACACCGCGGACATCGACTACCAAACGATCATCACCTACACAGGCGGTTACGATGACATGGTTCTGCAGAAGACGCAGGTCCGTTCCCGAATCGAATCCGAGAACGCCCAGCGCGAGAAAAAGATCGCTCAGCTGAACGAGTTCATTGCGCGGTTCTCGGCCGGAACACGTGCCAGCCAGGTGACTTCGCGCAAACGAGAAGTCGAGCGCCTGCAAACGACCGATCTCGCGCGATCCAACATCCAACGTCCGTTCATTCGTTTCGAAATGAAGCGTCCCTCCGGGCGGCATGCGCTTGAGTTCAAGGACGTGACGAAGGGCTACGACGGCCAACCGGTGATCAAAGGATTCTCTGCCGCTCTTCAGCGCGGGGAGAAGATCGCGTTGATGGGCCGGAACGGCATGGGCAAGACAACGCTGCTCAAAGCCCTGCTGGCGAATGCCCCGGGCGTGGACGACAAAGATGTTGGGCTCGATTCGGGAGTCGTTACCTGGGGACATGAAGCGCAGATCGGTTATTTTGCGCAGGACCACCGCGACACGATCCGGAACGGCACTACCGTTTCGGAATGGCTGCACAACTTCGACCCGCAAGCATCCAAAGAAGAAATCCACGGCCTTCTGGGGCAGATGCTGTTCCGCGGCGAAGAAGGTTCAAAACCGACCGATGCCCTCTCGGGAGGAGAAGCCGCTCGACTGATTTTCTGCAAGCTCATGCTGCAGAAACCGAATGTGCTGGTGTTTGACGAGCCGACGAACCACCTGGATCTCGAAGCCATCAACGCTTTGAACCAGGCGCTTCAAAAATACGAAGGCACCGTGCTCCTCGTGACGCACGACGAAGACCTGGTCGACGAAGTCGCAACCAGAATCTGGCACTTCACTTCGGATGGAATTGAAGACTTCACCGGACCTTACGAAGAATACATGAGCGCCGCGACTGCGCGCTAAATTCGACCCGTTTAAGCTTCAGACGGCGTCGTTATGCGACGACACAAGGACCGTGGCTTGCGCTTCGCAGGATTGGCCCAAGCCGACCGGTCCTACCTTTTCGGCCGTCTTGAACTTCACTGAAACCGCGTCGACCGGGAGACCGACCGCCCTCGCCAGGCTCTCGCGAATCGGCAGGCGGAAATCCTTCAGCTTCGGGCCTCTCCAGGATGATCGTTGTGTCCACGTTCGCCAGTCGATACCCTTTTCTTCCAACAATTTGACCGCGTGCTGGAGGAACTGCAGACTGTCTGCGCCCTTCCATTCCGGCGCAGTGTCAGGAAAATGCATCCCGATATCGCCTAGCGCCACGGATCCAAGCACGGCGTCCGTCACCGCATGAAACAGAACATCGGCGTCCGAATGGCCGGCCAACCCGAACTCACTCGGGATCGTGATGCCGCCCAGAATCAGCGGACGCCCCGGTTCGGTCCGGTGAACGTCCCACCCTTGCCCAATCCGAAAAGTCGTCATTTTGCGGAACGAACCCAAACTCATCGAGAGTTCAGGGCCGTTGAGCCTTCAAGCGTCAGATAGAGGCGGGCCAAGTCCATGTCGCCCGGCTTGGTGATCTTGATGTTTCGGTCCGTACCGAGGACCACCGAAACCTCCACCTGCTCCAGTCTCTCCACCAGAGACGATTCGTCCGTGCCGATGAAAAGGTCTTCCCGGGCTTTTTCGAAGGCTCGTCGCAACAGGCCCAGGCGGAAAACCTGGGGCGTTTGCGTCAGGATGAGGCGCTCTCTCGGAAGCGTAGACCGAACTTTGTTGCGGTGAACCTGTTTGACGGTGTCCACCGGAACGATGCCGACAATGGCGGCTCCAGTTTCGCTGGCCTCGGCGATGACTTTTTCGATGATTTCGCGTTCGATGAAGGGCCGGACCGCATCGTGGACGGCGACCAGATCGGCTTCGTCGTGGTCGGACAGAGTGGCCAGCGCCTTCTCAACCGACTGCTGGCGGGTTTCGCCGCCTTCAACGAGGCGAACGGCTTTACTGAATCCTTGCGCGGCAAACAGTTCTTCTGCCCAGCGCAGGTCGTCTTCGCGCAATGCAACCACGATCTCCGAAACGATCGGCGTGCTTACAAACTTCCGGATCGTGTGGATCAGGATCGGCGAATTGTTGAGCAGCATGAACTGCTTGCGGCTGACGCCTGTTTTTTCCGGCGCACTCCGGCCCATGCGCGTACCTAATCCTGCAGCCGGGATGATGACGGATACTTTCATGGAAAGTCACCGTAGTTCGGCGACAAGAGAGCCTCTACGAGTGAACTTCCATGATAGTTGACCCTTCACTCACTTACCGTGGAGAGGGCAAGCGTTAGAGGAGCCGCCAACCGGAATGTAAGGATCGTCTCCGACGGAATCTTCACCTGCTGTCCATGGGTAAGGGCGTTCCAGCCAAATCCGGCTCCGCCGCCTGCAGCGGAACCGATTGCGGCACCCTTGCCTCCGCCGGCGATGGCGCCGATGATCGCGCCAGCCGCGGCGCCTACGCCGGTTTTGACTGCGGTTTGTTTGCCGCGAGCGTTCCCGGCATCGGCGTAAACGCTGCTATTCACCTCGTAGGTCTTGCCGCGATACTCGATGCTGGTCACCCGAACAGACAATTCACTGCTGCCTTTGATGCGGCCAGCCGCCTGCACGCTCTGAATCTGCAGCGTGGCCGGAGCACCCGCAGGAACGATCACTCGCCCTTCCGAAACTAAGGGCGCGTCAAGAGACGCTCGAAACGTCTGGCCAACGCTCGCTTTTCCGGAATCGATTGCGTCCCCGTCCGTACGGAAAGCCGGTCCCCGGCCGGAATCGTGACTTCCGTAGGTTCAGCTTGCCTTGATCTGGGTCGAGTTGCGGAAGCGGTTTCGGCTGGGCTCGATTCGGCAACGGCCGGCGATGGAGTGGTACGGGCGGGGTTCACGCCGGGAGCGGAGGAAGAAGCGGTCGCTGCGCGGCTTAGCCGCGGAACCTGAAGGGGACGAACCGGTGAGGGAATTGCCAGGAGTCGCGCCAGGGCCGGAGGCGGGAGGCTCATTCGCAGCTGCCGATGCTCCATTGACCTTCATCTGGTCGTCTACGCTGCGAACGCCGGCCGTGCCATTGGCGATCTTCATGGCCTGCAATTCGACGTCGGAGCTCGGCACATCGCCGGACAGAGTAACCA
Organism: uncultured Acidobacteriaceae bacterium; assembly: GCA_963744795.1. Classification (GTDB taxonomy): domain Bacteria; phylum Acidobacteriota; class Terriglobia; order Bryobacterales; family Bryobacteraceae; genus Bog-105. The sequence goes on along the minus strand of CAVUVF010000013.1, from coordinate 28,221 downwards.
CTCCGTCTTTCGCAGCAACGTTCACGTTTGCTTGGCGAGTCGTGTTATCCGCGTACAGCTTGGACTGGATATCGGTGATCAGCGACTTATCGTTGACAGCAGGTTTCTGCCCACAGCCAATCCCGATCATGCTTAAGAGAACAGCAGCGGCTCCAAGTAACTTCGGTGTGCTCATGAGTACTTCCTCTAGTTTCTCGCATTTCAAAGATACATGTGCAAAGACAGCAACGCGAAGAAGAAGTGAATCTATACTGAAACAAAGCGGATGGCGAGCAGCACGACTCACCTCAGCCGTGAGCAATATCACGAACAGTATGCCGGCCAACCTGGGTACGAATACTCGTCCGGAGAGGTTGTCCGGAAGGCAGCGCCAACCTGGTTGCATGCCCTACTCCAATACAGGTGTCCGTTTGCCAGGCATCCGGCAGGATATCGTTGGCGCGGCCGCGTTCAATGTCGAGCACCAAAGCGCCCACGTGTTCCGGCTTGAGCTTCTTCGAATTGATGACCGCTTCCAGTTTGCCTTTTCGCGCGATGTTGCTGTTATAGAAGTGCGCCGCGATATCGAGCCCGGCCTGCTCGAGCGGCAGTTCGGTGTCGTCGAAATAGAGCAAATCGGGCTGATAGCGATCCACGAGATCCTGACAGCGTAGAAACCAGGTGCGAACGAATTCCGGGTTGTTGGCCGGAGCCGCCTCTGTCCAGATCCGGTCGTGTTTTTCGTGCCATTCCTTTGCGGCCGCTATCGTGGTGAGGCCGTCCGGCATCACCATGTTGCGCCCGGTATAGAGTTCCTGCGGGATCAAGCCCGTCCCACCACTTGCCCTTTCCATCCTCTTTTTTCAATCGGTAGGCGTCGTAGCGCACTCCGGCCTGCGGTCCCTTCGGCGTCGTAGCCGTAAGCCGTCTGGAACCAATGCCAGGCGTGCGCCGAATGATTTGTGACGCCGAAGCGCAACCCGTGTTGCCGGGCGATTTTGGCCCAGGTTCCGACTATGTCCTTTCTTGGGGCCGACTCGCACGGAGTTCCAGGCGTGGTAGCGCGAGTCGTAGCAATCGAAGTTGTCGTGGTGATTGGCTAAGGCGACAAAGTACTTCGCTCCGGCTTTCACGTAGAGCTGCATGAGCTCTTCGGGCTGCCATTTCTCTGCCTTCCATAGATTGTCGAGTTCCATGAACCCGAAGCGCGACGGATGACCATACTTGGCGACGTGGAAGTCGTAGTCTTTCTCACCCTGTATGTACATCCGCCGTGCGTACCAGTCGCCCTGCTCGGGCACGCATTGCGCGGTCCAGTGAGCCCAGATGCCGAACTTTGCATCCCGGAACCAGTCGGGCGCTTTGTACTGTTTGAGCGATTCCCAGGAAGGTGAGAACGGCCCTCGGGCGATCTTTCGGGTTGCGTCGGCTCCTCCGCTGAGTTGCGGAAGCGCGGCAGGGCTCGATCGAAGCAAACCGGGCAAGTGAAATGCCTGCCGAAAGCTGTTTCAACAAAGAGCGGCGTCGGATCGTCATGTGAGAATTACGGCGCCCTCTATCCTATCCAGCTTCCTCCCGGAACCCGCCGGAACGCTACAATCGAACCAAGGTCCATGGCAAATCAGACCACCGCAACCGTGAATACCAGCGAGAAGGAAACCTCGGACGCCGCGAGACGAGAGCCTGTCCGCAACAGTGTCGCTGAGTGGGCAGTTACCATTCTTCTCCTGTTGTTCGGCACCACAACTCTGGTACAGGCGTTCGTCATTCCAACGGGTTCAATGGAAGACACGCTCCTGATTGGCGATCACCTCCTGGTAGACAAGCTCGCCTATGCGCCGTCCGGGCCGATCAGCAAACACCTGCTGCCGTACGAGCAACCGAAGCACGGCGACATTATCGTGTTCCGCTATCCGGTCGATATCTCGCAGACGTTCGTAAAGCGGGTAATCGGGGTTCCCGGCGATCACCTTAAGATGATCAACCGCATTGTGTACCGGAACGGCGTTCAGTTGAATGAGCCGTATGTGTACCACAAGTTCCCTTACGATCCGGGGCGGGACAACTTCCCTGGCGAGCCGACGGGCTTTGCCGAAGGTCTTCAGGCGCAGCTCCAGCGCGACATGCTCGACAACCATGTGAAGAATGGCGAGATCGTGGTGCCTCCCGACAGTTACTTCGCAATGGGCGACAACCGGGACAATTCGCTCGACAGCAGATATTGGGGATTTGTTCCGCGCGACAACATCATCGGCAAGCCTCTGATTATCTACTGGTCCTATCGTGCCTCAACCAGAAGAGCTTGCCGGAGCCTCCGTGGGCTCGCTTGTCACTCACTTTGTCGATTTGGCACAGCACTTTTTCACGCGTACTCGATGGGACCGCACCCTGCACGTCATTCGAGGATTTCCGGACTCACAACTCGCAGATCACCCGCTCCCGCTCAAGGCCGGCTCGGCCTAACCCATAGGCAATCTCGGCTTTTTCCAGCTGAAAACGATTCGGCAGACTTCTACACTGAGTAGATTCATGGCGAATCGTCGTTATGCTCTCATCATGGCCGGAGGCCGGGGAACCCGGTTCTGGCCTCGCAGCCGGAAGCGCAGCGCTAAACAGGTTCTACGGTTCTTCGGGGAACGAAGTCTGATCCAGCAGGCTGCCGACCGGCTCGCAGGGCGTAATTGCTCCCGAGAATATCTGGGTTCTGACCAATGATTTCCTGCAAGCGGAGATCCGTAAGCAACTGCCGCAGGTCCCGAAGGCGCAAATCATCGCGGAACCTTCCCAGCAGAACACAGCTCCGTGTATCGGACTGGCGGCAAAAATCCTCACGGACGCCGATCCGAATGCCGTCATGGGTGTCTTCCCGGCAGATCACCTGATCACCAAAGAAGCGCGCTTTCGGAAGTTCGTGAAGGCGGCATATAAGGCAGCGGAGAACAGCGAGGTTGTTGTTCTGGGTATTCAGCCCCGCTGGGCCGAGACCGGCTACGGATATATCGAATTCCCGAAGGGCATCACTCCCGGTGGTATCGAACCGTCTTCCGTCAGCAGCTTCCGCGAGAAACCCGACGACAAGACCGCCAACAAGTTCGTCAAAGCCGGCAATTTCTTCTGGAATGCCGGCATGTTCTTCTGGAAGACCTCAACGGTGCTCGAACTGATGCGGCGGCATCAGCCCAAAACGGCCACTCTCCTCGCGAGTTTGCCACCATTTCGAAAGCCGCAAGTTCACGAGCAAACTGGCCGAGGTTTATCCGCTCTGCGAGAACATCTCGGTTGACTACGCCCTTATCGAGAAAACGAAGACCGTGTCCGGCATTGCGCTCGACGATATCGGCTGGAACGATGTTGGCAGCTGGGAAGCTGTCTACGAGTTGGCCGAGAAGGATAAGGACGGCAATGCTTCCACCGGAGAAATCTTCGTCGAGGGAAGCCGGGGCAATTACGTCAGTGCGGCCAAACCAGTCGCGCTCGTCGGCGTAGAGAATCTTGTGATCGTCGACACTCCCGATGCCCTACTCGTCGCGAACCGAAGCCGATCACAAGATGTCAGCAAAATCGTGAAAACGCTCGACGGACAGAAACGAGAAGAGCTTCTTTAGTCTCGCGAACGCGGTGGACAGGTCGGTGACATCCCCATCTGTTGCTGAGTTTCGAAATAGCATCGTGTGCGTCATCGCCCCGGACTAGTCCGCAGGCTTCGTGCGCCTACCGTGTTCTGGAGCCATCGCACGGGCGTCGTTCCAGATCATCCAATGTTCATTGAGCGGCTGTGCGCCCGATTTCATGTAGAGGCTGCATGCAGCCGTGTTCTTTGGATCAACGTTCACGCAAACACGACGCGCATTGTGCTCGACAAACCAACCGGCGATCCTTGTTAGCAGTCGATAAGCTATGCCTTGACCCTGTGACATTTCCGCCACATCGATCCACTGCACTTCTCCTTCGCAATTAATCGGCGCGTGCGATGCCCTGCAACAAAACCCAGGACTCCGGATTCATTCACAGCAACGAACGCGATACGGGCGGATAGCGCGTGCTGCGGAGAGTGTTCACACCGGAGATACCTGCCTATGCGATCTAACCAGAAAACCCCCGTCCCCAGTCTCCTGGCGCGCAGTTCTGCTACAGCACGCAGGTCAGCATCTTCAAGCGTTCTGATGGTGATTTCCATAACAACAGTGGCGCCCGGACAATCTCCATTCCTGAATCACTCGGTATAAGCTGAGTGAACCCCACACTGTTGCATTTCATTCTGGCAGTAAAGGAGTTCTCGTGAAAGCAGACTTCTTCGGAGTTGCTCCGTTGTTGCAGGTCTATGACATGCAAACGGCGGTGAGATTCTATCGCGATGTACTTGGGTTTGAGCTCGACAGCCAGTCACAGGAAGGCGATGAGTTCGACTGGTGCCTATTGAGTCGTGGTGGCGCTGAAGTCATGCTGAACACGATGTACGAGCGTGACCGCCGTCCACCGGAACCGGACTCCCGGCGCGCTGCCGCTCACAACGACATTGGGTTGTTCTTCGCGTGCCGTGAACTCGATGCAGCTTACGAACACCTGAGAGCCCACCGTGTCGATTTACAACCGCCTCGCACAGCTCCGTACGGTATGCGGCAACTCTCATTCAGGGATCCAGACTCGTACGGCATCTGCTTTCAATGGCCGGTTGATGAGCGCTGGGCCGAACAGTGGCGTAAGCGATACGGATTCGACGTTTAAGGGCGGCGACCTATACTCTCTAAGCGTTTGCCTCGACCCGAGCAACCTGGCCAACGTCCGTTGAGAGTGGCGCGCCGCCCCAGTGCGGGAAGCGCCCACCAAGTAACGGCACGGCAGCGTGACGCGTTCTCAATCTTGAGAACGACAGGCTGCCGCCCTTGTTGCAGACAAAGATCACAGTCGTAGGCAGAACGCAGACCTTGACCATCGGGATTGCTTGATAACGAATCCTGCATCCGTCAGATCCCGAATCCAACTACTGAGCATACGGTTCTGGATAACAGTGCCCTCCGTACCGCACCAGCGCGCCGCATATTCCGATGCCCATTCAACTTAGAGTACGAATTGGGGAGGACGAATCTGCGCTCGATGGGACCTAAGCTCTGGAAACAGAGGATGTCCCAACTCCAAATCAGCCGGCCACCCGGTCTGAGATATGCCGCCAGGTTCCGGAATGTCGCTGAGGAATCGAGCGTACAAACGCCGGCTGTGGCGAGTCACCTTACTCCGGGCGCTTTGCCCCGCGAAATACCTTTGTCAGTCCGGTAATCGCCCGATCTGCATCTCCTTCGGTCAGGATGTACGGCGGGAGAAACCGCAGGACGGTGTCGTGAGTGCAGTTAAATAGCAGACCGTGCTTGATTCCATCCAGGACGAGTTGCTTACACGGAAAATCGATTTCGACCCCGATCATGAGCCCCGAGCCTCTGACCTCTTTGATGAACGAGTATTTGCTCATCAACTCTGTCAGTCGCATCCGGAAATAACTGCCGACCGAGTTGATCGACGGCATGAGCTCATCGAGGATGTCGAAAAACTCCAATGCCACGCGACAGGCAAGCGGGCCACCTCCATAGGTCGATCCATGCATACCGGATTTGATGGTTGCGGCTGCCTTCTCATTCGCGATGACGACGCCTAGCGGAATACCGCAGGCCATTGGCTTTGCCGCGATCACGATGTCGGGTAGCAACACCGGATCGAGCAATTGATAAGCGAAATATGCGCCGGGACGGCCCACCCCACATTGAATCTCGTCAAACACGACAAGAGCGTTATGTACTTCTCGGCAAGTTCCTTGGCCTTGCGCGCGAACTCTTCCGAAATCGGGTTGATTCCGCCTTCGCCTTGGATGAACTCGAGAACGATACCTGCTGTCTTCTCGCTGAACGCCGCTTCGAGGGCAGCGATGTCGTTGCGCGGAACGAATCGGGCACCGGGCAGAAGCGGTTCAAAGTCCTTCCGGTACTTCGGCTGCCCCGTGATCGAGATTGCGCCGAGAGTGCGGCCGTGAAAAGAATTTTCGAGAGCTATGATCTCGGTCTTGTCGCCGCCGACACTATTGCCGTGCGAGCGAATCATCTTCAGCGCACCTTCCATCGCCTCCGTGCCAGAGTTACAGAAGAAGCTCCGTTGCAGACCGCTCGCCCGAGCAAGCCTTTCCGCAAGCCGTCCCTGATATTCGTGGTAGTAGAGATTCGACGTGTGGAGCAGAAGCCCCGCCTGCTCGCGCAGCACTTTCGTGATCCTGGGATGCGCGTACCCCAGTGAATTCACGCCTATGCCGCTGATCAGGTCAAGATACCGGTTACCCTCGAGATCGTAGACGTAGCAACCCTTGCCGCGGTGAAGAGCTAGGGGATAGCGCGCGTAGTTCTGCAGAAGATACTGCGCTTCTAGTGCTCTGATCTGATCGAACTGGGACAAGACCTCCGGCTCCGGAGTGGTAGTGGCTGCCATCTACTTATCATAGAGACCGCTCATCAACCAAAATTCGGGGAGGCTCACCTTTCCGATGCCAGAGCTTCATCTCAGAGATAGCTCGGCGCAGTCCACACCATGTACAAGAAAAGAGTGACCCAGGTCGGAATATAGAGGGTTCGCGAGAAGGTGCCGGTGAACCCGGAACTACCCACGCGCCATAGTTCATACCGAGCAAAGTGTCACCAGTGCTGATGATGTCGTTGGTAGAAAGATAAAAAGGCGACATCGAAGGTCTGGGACGACGTGCTCAGATTTCGAAAAGGTGAAGTCGATCGTTGCTTAGCCGCCCTCGAGCGACCGACAGTGAGCTCGAGATTAAGCCGGAAGTTCCTGCACCCGTAAACTTCAGCGCAGATCCCGCTATATCTGTCTCCGTCGTGCCGTCCCCGGTAAAGAGTCCGAGCACCAAATCGATCGTCGGCGTTAGGATCGAACTCTTTGTAGTAGCCAAGTGGACCGCCGTTAGGATAGATGGAGTTCATTGTCGGCTGAACCGTAAGCGCTGGCAAGAAGGTCCCAGCGCAAACGTTGTTCGTAGAGATAGTGCTGGGGAGAATGGAGCGTTACTGGATCGGCCTGCTGGCCGCCAATCAGTAAGCAAACGGTAAGTGCATTGGCCGTGATTATCTAAGTGGTTCAGGCGCGAGCGTTACAAAGAAAGATACGTAATTGAAACTGGTTACGCGGGCTCAGCGGTAAGCGAGAAACCCGGCTATTCGCTAGCGAACGGATATTCACTCGTTCATTAGCCGTCTTGCGCAAGCGGCGCCAGCCGACAGCCAACGCAATTGCACCCATGACGAGAACCGAGGGTACCGGTTCCGGTACGGGAGTCGCAGCAAATTGAATGGGAAGTTCGGAATCCCCGGGACCCTGCCCACCGTCCGTGAACGGTGGCGCGGAGAAAAACTCGAGATACCCCGGTGATGGCAAGAAGTCAGCAAAGAAGGCGTTTGCGAAATTTCCATCCGCCGTGGAGTACCCGAAGCCGTCAACCGTGAGCTGCGACCCTGGTCTGAGGAAGACGAGATCATCGACTGCGAATGGTTCGTTGCCCGGAATTGCCGTCCCCGCGGGTTGAAGCCCTGTGATTGCGATGCCGTTGCGCAAGCCCGTGATGGCCGTAATTAGAAAACCCCCACTTGCATCGGCTGTGTCTGCGGCGGTGAAAGTTCCGCCGGCGCTAATGCCCGCGGCAGAGTAACTCCAGTTCCACAGCGTTGAACTGGCGCCGGCGGGCGCACCCAATGTGCTTACCGCGAGTAATGCAAGGACCGTCCTCATTGCACGGGGGACACACGGGAGGCAAGCTGTTCGCATTGGGAAAGCTTATCAGCGCTGCGGCGCATTACCGGATCAGCGCGGATTCGATCCGGTTCTCGATGACGCGATCAGAGTGAAAATCGTGAAGCTTCAGTAATCCGGCGGCCGCCATTTCGATGGCCTTGCGCGGCATCAAGCCGATGAGTTCGCTTTCCGCAACTTCCACGCCGTGCTCAGCAGCCTGGCGCGCCACTTCGAGAAACACGACGTGAACTGGCGTTTGTTCAAAATCGGTGAGGTTCATCGAAACCTGGACGAGCCCACGGCTGGGCAGCGCAAGTCCAAGCGCCTTTACAGCCGGGAAGCCGCCGCTGCTCGTCCGGATACTCTTGTGCGATCGCCTTCGCAAGCGAAAGATCTTCACTTCGCAGGTTGATGTTGTAGGCAATCAGAAACTTGCGCGCGCCCACGATCACTGCGCCCGCGGTCGGATGAAGGTGAGGGCCGCCGAGATCGGGATGGCGCGAAGGATCGGATTGGGTCGCCTCGTTGACGCCTTCGAATTCTCCGCGGCGAACATGTTCCAACCGCACTCTCTCGGGCTTGCGAGCAGCGGCCTCATAGAAGTAAACAGGGATGCCGAGTTCTTCCCAGATTCGGCGGCCTGCCTCGTGCGCCAACTCGATGCAGTACTCGATTGGAGTATCCGCCAGTGGAACGAACGGCAGCACATCGAGCGCGCCGAGCCTCGGGTGAACTCCGCGATGTTCATTCAAGTTGATCCGTTCGGAAGCGACACGGGCAGCCCGCACCGCGCTTTCCACGACCGAGTTCCCCAATCCGGCATACGTAATTACGCTTCGGTTGTGGTCACGGTCGCTCGTTCGATGAAGGACAACAGAACCGTGCACGGATCGAATGGCGGACTCGATTGCATCGACGATTTCGAGCGATCGTCCTTCAGAGAAGTTTGGAACGCATTCGACTAGCAGATTGCGTATCACTGGGTGCTCTCCATCGGGTTCTATTCAAAGCGATCGCGCCGGATCGGAACACCATCGCAACGTGATTGATTCCGAACTGCTCCGGGATCTCCCGGTAATCCGGTACGTTCAGTATGATCAGGTCCGCCTGTTTGCCGATCTCCAATGTACCCGTTACCTTGCTGCAACCGATAGCGTACGCCGCGTTGGCGGTTGCCGCTGTGATTGCCTCCTCGACGGTCAATCCCAGGCGTGTCACCGCAAGCGCAATCGACATCTGCATACTAAAGCTCGCCGCCGATATGGAATGGTAACCGCTGGACAGTGCGACGGGCACTCCGGAGTCGACGAGGTCGCGCCCAATTGTGGTTGGTGGTCCCTCGAACACGTGTTTCCCGGCCGGAAGAACTGCGACGGCAGGTGCGTCGGCAAGGATGGCGGCCTCGCTTGCATTCGGCTCGCATTTGTAAAAGACGGAAGTGGGTTGTAGACGCGTGATCAGAAGTTCGAATAAGCGCGCGCTTCCACCAGACCAGATGATATGGAGCCTTGCACCGGCGGCCTTCGCCTGAAGAAGAAATTCCAGTTCTTCCGCTTCTTCTGACAGCGGCTCGAATGCGATGGAGTTGATCAGACCGCGATCGAGCAGCGTCGTCAGGGTCTTGCGAAGATCATTGCGTTGCGCCTCACCTGCCAATTCACAATGACCCATCCGCCAGGTCCTGAAAAGGCGAACCGGCGTATCCCCGATTTTTGTAAGCCTGCGAAAGACTGATATATCGGAGTGGTAGTCGATGCTGTCGGCGCTCGCCTTGACGTCGGCGGTTACTGTGCCATGGAGTAGACAACCTCTCATCAGAGCCAGACTGTCCTCGTGAAAATCGGAGGCCCGCTTGGGTTTATGGCTGGTTCGGGAACGGCTAAGGCTGATGTGAATTCCCGCATCCACAAAACTCGGCATCACCACCCGCCCGTGAACGGGTATTTCCAGAGCTCCGCGCACCTCTTTGAGGTTCTCGAGCCGGCGCGTGCTACCGACCGACACGATGAGCCCGTCGCGAATCAGAACAGAACCGTCTTGGATGAGGCTGAGATTGCGAAGATCTGCGCCGCGGCGGGCGCCGCTCGGACCTCCCAACGTCAACAGTTGCCTAGCCCCTCGAAGCAGAATGGGTTGTGCCAATGTCTTCGTTCGTACGGGAGCGTTCAGCCATAGAGATTGCTGATGTGTCTGCCGAACCCGGCGAACGCCAGATAATCCTGCAGAAAAGCGTACAGCAGTCATCGCTACGGCCAATCCGGCCAGCGTTTTCCAGAGTTGCTCGCGGGGGCTGTTAGGGCAAACCCGGCAGCCCGGCAATGAGCCCGATAGCGAAACCGCCGGCCAACCCGCCGACATGGGCTGCGATATCCGTATTGAACCCCGGCAGAAAGCTGAAAACGAGCGCGTAAACCGCCCAACGCCCGTAGTAGGCCCGCACGGCCTGAGTCATCGGATCAGAGCGTTGCCGCAGTCCCATCGCAAGCATGATTCCGATCAGGCCGAAGCACGCGGCCGACGCTCCTACCGAGGGCGAAAGCGGATGCCATAGCGAACTCAACCAGAAACCCGTGATAGTGGAAAAGATGTAGGCGAAGATAAGGCGGCTCGTTCCGTAAAACTGCTCTACCTCGCTCACCAGGTCGAACAAAACCCACGAGTTCATCGCGATGTGCAGAAAACCGCCATGGAGAAAACCGGCGGTGATGAGGCGCCAATATTGTCCAGCGTGGATGTAAGGAGCGAACTTCGCGCCCATGTCCACCAGAGTTTGAGGAAAAAGCGTGTCGGGAGGTCCCTGATAGCGGTTATGGTTAACGATCAGCTCGAGCAGGAAGAAAGTGATGTTGATGACCAGGATGATGATACTGGTCATATTGGCCCGCGGCATGGACGTGAGCCCCATTTGAGCGCCCCGCAAATCGATCGCACGGGGACCCACCTGGGCTTCGCAGTAGGGACATATGCGGTCGCTTGTGCTGATAAAGGCCCGGCAATTCGGGCACATACGGCGCTTTTCCACCGCTCCATTGTAGCGACGGGACAAGCTCCAGCCTGATAGAATCTGGGAAAACTCATGAGCAAGACTGAGGGGGAATATCGCGCGGATCTCGTTCGAGTTTGCCGCCTGATCTATGAGAAGGGTTGGGTGGCCATGAACGACGGAAACGTAAGTATCCGGTTGGATAAGAACCACATCCTCTGTACCCCGACTGCGATCAGCAAGGGGCATGTAGAAGCGGACGACCTCATCATTTGCGACTCAACAGGAAAAAAAGTGGAAGGTCGGCGGGAGGGCACGAGCGAAATCGCCATGCACATCACCGTCTATGAGATGCGTCCCGATGTGTTTTCCGTCGTCCATGCCCATCCTCCGGTTGCCACAGGGTTCGCCACTGCCGGGCGGCCTCTCGACAAAGCGCTCCTGCCCGAAGTCGTGATCCAGCTCGGGGCGGTGCCGCTTGCCGCCTACGGGCTGCCGGGGACCCCCGCTCTTGAGCGACGGAATGCTTCCCTACATCCCGAACTACGACGCCGTTTTGCTCGAAAACCACGGCTGTACCACCTGGGGAGCCGACGTCTGGCAGGCATTCTTCAGGATGGAGATGGTGGAGCATTTCGCCCGCATCACGTTTGTCGCCGAGATGATGGGCGGCGCCAAACCCCTACCCCGCGAAGAAGTGGAGCGATTGTTCGCTGCCCGTAGCCGCTACAACGTAAGCTCCAAGGCCAACATGGAACCAGGCATGCCGTTGGTGGCCGAAGACGTGTTAGAACCCCAGCGTTAGCCGCGCTCGCCCAGCCTGAACGTGCAGGGCACGGAGCTAATAGCCGCCTCGGGCTACCATAAGCTCTTTTTATACTTTGATTCCCTTGCATAAAAATCTCTTCTGGGCTACTTTGAGTCATATCAGAGTGATAGGCTTTACCAAGACTTGTGCTCTGTAACGAGCTGCCTGGCTGACCAGCCGGGTCTCGTGGCAGCTGTTATGTAAGCTGCCTCCCATTCACCTTTTACATCAGGGCCGTGGCCGCCTATCCGAGTCTGTCGGCCCTTTTGTTCAAGGGCAAGCAGGTAACGACAATCATGGCCAACAATCTCCTCTCCGGCGCGAATATTCTTCTGAATTGCCTCCTTCAAGAAGGCGTGGATTGCATCTTCGGTTATCCGGGCGGTGTCACGCTCCCGTTGTACGACGCCCTCTACGATCACGAGATCAAGCACGTGCTTGTCCGGCACGAGCAGAACGCCGCATTTGCAGCCCAGGGCTATACCCGGGCCACCGGAAAGGTTGGTGTTTGCTGTGCCACCTCCGGTCCGGGGGCAACGAACCTTGTGACCGGACTGGTGGACGCCATGATGGATTCGATCCCAATCGTGGCGATCACCGGCCAGGTTTCCACCAAGCTCATGGGCAGCGATGCTTTCCAGGAAGCGGACACTTTCGGCATCACGCGCTCCGCCACGAAACACAATTTCCTCGTCAAGAACATCGCGGACCTGCCCCAGGTTGTCCATGAAGCGTTCTATATTGCGGCGTCCGGCCGGCCCGGTCCCGTGCTGGTCGATATCACGAAGGACGTTTTGACCGGACAGGCACACTACGCGCCTGTTACCGAGATCCATCTTCCCGGATACCGCGTTTTCAGCGAAGGCCACGGCGGACAGATCCGGCGCGCCGCCCAGATGGCGTGGGAAGCGGAGCGGCCGCTGATCTACGCAGGCGGCGGAATCATTGCGGCGAACGCCAGCAATGAACTCCGGGAACTGGTCGAGCTTCTGGATGCTCCAACCGTCTGTACGCTGATGGGATTAGGCGCTCTCCCCAGCAGTCATCCGAATTTCATCAGCATGCCGGGTATGCACGGCAGTTATGCCGCGAATATGGGCATGACAAATGCCGATCTTCTGATCGCGCTAGGTGTTCGTTTCGACGACCGCGTGACGGGTCGCCTGGCGGCCTTCGCTCCTCACGCGAAGATCATCCACGTCGACATCGATCCCGCCGAGATCGGCAAAAATCGCCATGCCGACCTGCCCATCGTAGGCAACGTCAAGAAGGTCATCCCGAAACTGGCGGAAGCAATCCGCGAGGCTGCTCCCACGATGAAGGAGAAGAAACTCACGCGCCCGCATCGAGTGGTGGAAGCAGATGCGTACCTGGAAAGAGGAGCATCCGTTCTCTAACGAGAAATCGGAAACCGAGATCAAGCCGCAGCATCTGATGACCGAAATCGATCGTCTGTCCGGCGGCAGGGCCATCATCGCGAGCGACGTCGGACAGCACCAGATGTGGGGAGCGCAGTTGATCCGATACGAAGAACCGCGGCTCTGGATCAACTCGGGCGGCCTCGGCTCCATGGGCTTTGGCTTGCCTGCGGCGATCGGCGCGCAGTTCGCCCGTCCCGACAAATTGGTCTTCGCCATCGTTGGCGATGGCGGTTTTCAGATGTCCATTCCTGAGCTTGCCACCATCGCAAATCACGCTCTGCCGATCAAGATCGTCGTCATGAACAACGGCTATCTGGGCATGGTGCGGCAATGGCAGGAGCTCTTCTACAACAATCGGCTGAGTGAAGTAACCCTCAGCTCGTTCCCTGATCCGGAGAAACTGGCCGGCGCTTACGGCTTCAAAGGCCGCACGGTCGAATCAGTCGGCGAGATGCCGAAGGCGCTCGAAGAAGCGGTCGCCGAGCCCGGTCCGTATTTGCTGAACGTGAAAGTCTCGCCATTCGAGAATGTCTATCCGATGGTTCCCGCTGGCGGTGCGCTCAACGAAATGGTGCTTGAGGCCGCCGCAACCGGTGGAAGTGTAAGCGGGGATTTTAATTGCAACAGATCATCTCACTCCTGATGGAGAACAAGCCCGGCGCGCTGATGCGTGTGACCGGACTGTTGAGCCAACGCGGCTACAACATCGAGACTCTGACCGTCGCTCGCACTCTTGACCCCACGCTCTCCCGCATGACGATCAGCGTGGACGTCGAGCCGAACATACGCGCCCAGGTCATCAAGCAGATGAACAAGCTCATCAACGTGCTGCAGGCAACGGACGTCACGGATGGTCCGGCTGCGAATCGCGAGTTGGTTCTACTGCGGATTCGCACGAGCCAAAGCACCCGAACCGCTGTTTTGAAGGAAGCCGAGATCTTCCAGGCGCGAGTCGTCGATTCCACGACCGAAGGTTTCGTTCTTGAAGTGACAGGAGACGGCGAGAAGCTCGACGAATTCGTCGATGTGATGAGGAGCTACGGCGAGATCGAAGTGACCCGATCGGGCGTCGTTTCAATGTCGCTCGACAACAAGAAATTGCGCTTATCTCCTCCAATACCTCGCGGGGCTGCTCCCGAAGAAGTGTTGGAGCTGCAGGAAGCCGAGTAGGAGTCAGGTACTCCGGGAATCGAGACTGATAGGAAATAGATGCCAAAGAGATACTACGAACAAGACGGAAGCCTTACGCCCCTGAAGGGCAAAACCATTGCAGTCATCGGATACGGCAGCCAAGGACACGCGCACGCGCTCAATCTGCGTGACTCCGGCCTTCAGGTCGTTGTCGGTCTGCATGCAGGGAGCAAAAGCAAGGGAAAGGCCGAAGCCGCCGGGCTACGCGTTTTGGGCGTGGGTGAGGCAACCAAAGCGGCAGACTTCATCATGGTCCTTCTGCCGGACCATCTGCAGGGTGAGGTCTACCGGAACGATATCGCTCCCAACCTGAGTGCCGGCAAAACGCTGATGTTTGCGCACGGCTTCAACATCCACTTCAACGAGATCAAGCCGCCTTCGGATATTGACGTTTCCATGATCGCGCCGAAAGCTCCTGGCCATCGCGTCCGCGAGTTGTTCGTGGAAGGCGTCGGCGTTCCGGCACTCGTCGCGATTGCACAAGATGCGTCCGGTCATGCTCTGGAGAATGCGCTCGCGTATGCCTTCGGGCTGGGCTGTCTCAAGGCCGGTGTCATCGAAACCACGTTCAAAGAAGAGACGGAGAGCGATCTGTTCGGCGAGCAGGCGGTCTTGTGCGGCGGCGTCAGCGAACTGATTCGCGCCGGATTTGAAACTTTGACCGCGGCTGGCTATGCGCCCGAGATTGCGTATTTCGAGTGTCTGCACGAATTGAAGCTGATCGTCGATTTGATCTACGAGGGCGGCTTAGGCTACATGCGGTATTCCATCTCGGATACTGCCGAGTACGGCGACTACACTCGCGGACCACGCATCGTTACAAACCAGACGCGTGAAGAGATGAAGAAGATCCTGAGCGAAATCCAGTCGGGCGAATTCGCACGCACCTGGCTTGAGGAAAACCGCACCGGCCGCAAGAAGTTCCTCGCCATGCGCGAAGCCG
This sequence comes from uncultured Acidobacteriaceae bacterium, assembly GCA_963744795.1. Lineage (GTDB taxonomy): Bacteria > Acidobacteriota > Terriglobia > Bryobacterales > Bryobacteraceae > Bog-105. The sequence goes on along the minus strand of CAVUVF010000013.1, from coordinate 13,120 downwards.
CGAAAGATCAACCGATCGAGCGGGTCGGCGCAGAGCTCCGCGCCATGATGCCATTCCTGAAAAAGCGCAAAGAAGCGGGCGTGCCGGAAGAAGTCGGCGTCACGGCTTAATAAAAAGACAAAACGCACAAACGGGTACTTATACTCCAGTTCCAGAGTTTGCTTTGCGGTCCTCTTGTGAGAGGATCAAGTACTTAGCAGCAACTCTAGATTCCTCGGAGGCATAAGTGCCCGTTCTTGTTTTTGCGTTTCTGATTGGTGTTGTTGCAGGTTTGCGTGCTCTTACACCGGCAGCTGCTGTCAGTTGGGCGGCGCGCCTGGGATGGTTGAATCTGGAGGGAACGCCGTTCAGCTTTCTTCACTACACCATCTCCGCCGTTATCTTCACGGTGCTGGCGATCGGAGAGCTCATCAATGACAAGCTGCCGAAAACGCCGAGCCGCAAAGCGCCGGCCTCTTTCGGGACACGCATTGTCTTCGGTGCTCTCAGCGGAGCGGCGATCGGTGCTTCCGCGCAGAGTTTAGCTAGGCGGTTTGATTCTGGGAGCGATCGGTGCCGTTGTCGGAACGTTCGGCAGGCTACGAAGCCCGCGTGCGTCTCGACGAGAGCGTTCGGAGGCAAGGATCTTCCGGTTGCCTTATTGGAAGATCTGGTTGCTATTGTCGCCGCTTTCCTGATCGTTTCGCACGCCTCGTAACCGCTCTCAAGCCTCACTTCGCGCGCGGAGCTCATCCAGGCTTCAGTCTCCGCCCGCGAAACTACACCGCTTACGGCGCCCAGTTCCTGCACGCTGAACGCCGCCACTGCATTTCCGAACTCTGCCGCTTCGGCCCAGGATGCCCCTCTCTGGCGCGCGTCGAGAAAGCCTGCGACGAAACAATCACCAGCACCCGTCGTGTCTTTCACGGGAACCCGGAACGCGGGACAGACAATCTCTTTGCTGTCGGTGTAGATGGCACACCCGCGGCCGCCTAACTTCATGACGGCGGTTCGAACTCCCTTTTCGAGCACCACGCGTGCGCCCGCCGCAGGATCTCTCGATCCCGTCACCATGAAGGCTTCATCCTCGTTCATGAAGAGAATGTCGAGTTCTTCGAGACAAGGCGCGAGCGCGCTCATCCACTCTCCTTCCGCGTCCCAATTTGTGTCGAGAGAAGTGGTCAGCCCGGCAGCCTTCGCGCGCCGCAACATCTCCGCTCCGTGAACCCGAAGATGAGGAAGGATGTACAGACTGGCGAAATGGTAATGCGAGGCACCCTCCACGAGCGCCGGCGTAAATTCCAGTGGCTTCGAGAAAGCGGCTTGACTTGCGCCCAGGCGGTGCAGAAACTGGCGGTCACCCGCCTCATTAACCAATACGACCGTTGTGGCCGTTGGTGCGTCCAGCCGCATCACGAAATCAGTTCTGACACCCGACGGCGCAACTCATCCAGCACAAACTCCGCCTGCGCGTCATTGCCGACTGCACCGACCAATCGAACGCAAGCGCCCAGAACAGCCATCGCCCGCGCTGTATTCGCGCCATTGCCGCCCACGTGGTACTCGATCGATTTCACCCATCGTGTCGTACCCCATGCCGAAGTTTCGAAGGGATAGACCAACGTGTCGTAAACGATGCTGCCCGAACAGATAATCCCGGGCGCTGTCATAGTCCGAGTCGTTCCTTCAAAGCCTCTACACTCGAGCGTGGACTCGAGAGCACCGGAACTCGCTGCTCGAGCGACGGCACCAGTCGCGCCATGCTGCCCTTGCGCCAGCACCACAACATCGTTCTCGCTCATCGCCTTCTCGATCTCAGCCTTTAGCAGCCGGTCATGTTCTTCGGCGTTTCCCGCAATCAGAGCGTCGAATGCACTATTGACCAGGTATCGTCTCGTCGTAATGCTCTTCTCCGCTTCATTGGCTTTCCGCTGAATCAATCGCTCAGTCGGATCGAGCGTGGTTGCGACAGTCGCCACGATTCCGATGCGTGAACCCTGTTGGACCGCGTCGATCGCCATCCGGTTGTCGATCTTCACGACCGGAATACTGACCGTCTGAGCAAGCACATCCGCAGCTTCGCCGACAGAGGAACAGCAATTGAGAATGGTATCCGCGCCCGAGGCCTCAGCCAAGCATTCCGTAACCAACAATCCTGCGCGTTACTGATGGAGTCAACCCACCGGCAGCACGAACGTCATTGAGTAAGCTGTCATCGACCACGTTCACAAGCCGCACGTCTGGCAAGAGTTCAGGAAACAACTTCTTGAACACATCGACCAGAACCGGGCCAGTATGAATTGCAAAGACGGTTTTCATGGGAGAGGATGATCAGGGTTGCAGAGAATCGATTGCTGCGATCGCGCGTCGGTAAAAATCGTCGCTTCCGAAGTTCCCTGATTTAAATACGACGGGCAGCGGCGACGCGGACACGGTGACACATAGGGGCACGCCGGGCTCGATATTCGTCCCTACCTGAAGGGCTCGAAAACCCAAGAGCACGTGCGATGGTGCTCGCTGTTTCGCCACCGGCGAGCACCAGTCCTTTGACGGGCGCGCACACTCACAGCCATCTGAACGATCCGGGCGAGTCCCGCAGCGATTCGCTCACCTGCTTCTATTTCCGTCTTTCCTCCATTTCGTGAAGAATTGGTGGACCTCTTCGCGATTGCGGGTAATCTTCAGGAGGCAGATTTCATCCGCGCGCAATAATTTGCAAAGCTCCGCCGGCACCGCGACTTCGTCGCCGGTAGCAAGCTCCAAGGCGTCCAACGTAAAAACCGTGCCGCCGTTCTCGGCAAGCCATTCATTCTGCCGGCGAGTCGCCTCGGAATAGCTGCCTGCGGCCACCAGAAATCCTCGGCGAGTATCGTCAGAGCTGGTCGGAAGAGGATCGGCCGATTCTCTCATTCCACGACAGCGGCAAACGGATGCCCAGAGCCGAACTGCCCGTCACAAGCGGCAGATCCTGAGATACTCTCGGACAGGATCTCCAGATCCCGATCGGACGTGCAATCGAGAACCGCAATTTCCGACACCTTCAGTCCTCAGTTCTTTCAGGCGGCCGCGTACCCGCGCGGTTCCTCCTTGAACATAGGGAAACGCGAGCAGACCAACGCGGCGCTTCGTCTGAGATTGCAGATGCCTCACCAGATTCGAGTTCGGTCATCGGGTTCAGCGGATGATGTCTCATGGACGAATCCGAAAGCAACTGGCGCCCGACGAAGTGATACCCCATGTAAGTTGTGCGGCCATTCACGGGCAAAGCAGGAAGCGCTACCGTGAACTCCGCTCCCGTTTCGTCCATTGCTGCATCGATCGACTGGACCGATGTTGCCGGCTCGGCGTGGAATCGAACGTACTGCAGTACTTGATTGCGCAAGACTTCGGGATCGCCGATTTGAGCAGCCTCGACCGCCTCGCGTGTACGCCGATATGCCTCGGCAGGATCGATGGAGCGCGACGCTGTTCCAATCACGACCGCATCAGCGTCTTTTGTCCGGCGTTCGAAACTCTTCCGGCGAGGGCTGATCGAGCAACAGAATGGCGCGCATGCCTCGTTCGGCGAGCATTCCCGCCAGATCAGTCGCTCCGGTATCGTCATCGGCAACCGCCGAGAAAGCGAGAGACATCTCGCTAAGCGAATCGCCTCCGAAGTTCGGCTACCTGTTCTGAGGAAAGCGCCTGTCCACGGCCTGCCAGAATGAAATAGAGCCGGGCAGCTTCTTCGATCTCTTCGGCGAGCGCGGCAGCTTCGGCTAAGTGTTGCACCAACTGCAATCGAGCCATGGTTCCGAAGCAGGACGGCCGGCGTACCGACAATCCTTTTCTCCACTTCCCTTCCCAGCTCAGGATCGCCCGGCGGCAAATACGGCACGACCGGCAAGTTAGGAATGCGCATTCCGTAGTAAGGCGTCAACACGGGCAAAGCATCTTCGACATTTAGGTCCGCCAGGCACGATGCAGCGGTCGCGTATGTGGAATGGAGGTGAACCACAGCGTTCGCTTGCGGGCGAGCACGGTAAACAGCCAGATGAAACGGCAGCTCCTTTGTCGGCTTTGCAGAACCCGCAACATTGCCATCGAGATCACAGCGGGCAATAGAGTTCGGTCTAAGTTGCCGAGCGAAGATCCTGTTGGTGTCGCAAAAACAGTTTCGCCGACGCGAACGCTCACGTTCCCGCCGTTCCGAAGCTGTAGCCCCGGTAAAACATCGACCGGGAGACTTCTATCAATTCATTGATCGCCAGTTCTTCAGAAGAGTTACTCAACTTCGACACTCCATTCGTCCGTTCCAACGAACCTGTTCTACGCGCCCCACAACCAAGCCCCAGAAAAGAGCGCCGGCGAGCACGATTATGCTGAGATGACAAACGCGAGTTTAGACGAGCCGCTCGCCTCAACGATAGCTCCCGCGAGCCAAGGCGCAATGATGCCGGAGATATTCCCGATACCATTCTGAAGGCTTGTCCAGCGTCCTGCCATGGCGGGACCGGCAAGCGTTTGCGTGATGGCCCAGTGATTCGAAGTATAAGCGCCGAATGCGATGCAGGCGCAGAAGAGCAGAACGATCGAGATCGAATAGGTTCGCCGTGAACGCAACCGGCAAGATGACGGAAGAACCCGGCCAGCCCGGTGACAACGACGGACTTTCGAACCGTTGTGATCGAGGCTCCGCGAGCAATCAGACGGTCGGAGACCCACCCCGCCAGAACAGTCGCGCTTGCCACGGCAATCAGCGCGGCAGAAACGACGCTCGCCATGCGGCCAATCGTCATCCCGCGCTCCTTTACCAGGTAAGACGGAATCCAGGTGAGGAGAAAAAACCAGAAGTAGTTTCCGCAGAAGTGTCCCAGAAAAGTTCCCCAAGCTGAGCGGATCCGAAGCAGGCACATCACGGAATCACGCTTCTCCGGCTCGGACTTCGGTGCCTTCCATGCGCGGCGCATAAGCAGCCACGGAATGATCCATAACAGACTTGCGATGCCGAGCACGATGAAGAACATCCGCCATCCGATACGCAACAGAAGAACCCCGCCGAGCGCAGTGCCCAATGCCGGACCCAGCTTCGAGGCCGCATCGAGAAAAGCGTTAGCGCGTCCACGATGATCCTGCGGGATGAAAGTCGCAAACAGCCGTGAATAGCAAGGGTATGCAAGCGACTCACCCGCGCCAAGTACCAGGCGGCAGGCGAATATACTTTCGAACCCTGATAGCAAGCCTGTCGCGATCGTTGCCAGCGACCACAGAATGAATCCTGCCGTGAATACATGGACGACGGGGAAGCGATCCGCCAGCCAACCGGCAATGCCAAACAACTGGAGCAAAGCATAGGTCCAGAAGAACGAAGAAAGCAGCGAGCCTAGTCCTGACCGGCGATAAGGAAAGCTCTTTTTCGAGCAGAGGCGCCGCGATAGAGAGATTGCTGCGGTCGATGTAGTTGATGAAAATCGAGGCGATCAGGAGCAGAAGCAGAGTCCACTCCCTTCGGGACATCCTCTGCACCCCTGCGCCGGACGCCGGGCATTACGCGTCAACGTTCCGGAACCATGTCTGCCACGGCGTCGCATGCGCAAGCAGCTTGTTGATTTCACGCACGTTCTCGAGACCTGAGCTCTTCAACCAATTCGATCAGCGCATCGAGATGGAACTCGGTAGCCGACTTCGCATACTCCCGCACGCCTTCCTGCCAATTCGCACGGCCGCAAAGCACTCCGGAGAACCGCGTCTCCGCCTCAAGAGCCAGGCGAAGCGATTCCAGAAACTCGGGACTGCTGACGCCTGCGCTTAAGAAGATATAGGGCCGTCGGGCTGCGGCGTCGGCGATCCGAAACCAGTCAAGCGCCTCTTCCATGCTGTACGCTTGTTGGCCGCAGTAAACCGCACTTCCTTCCACGTAAGAGGCAACGACAGGGAACTCCACTTTGAGCACATCCACTTTGTAGATGTCCTTCGAGAACTCCGTGATCATGTCGATCACCCAGTGCGGCTTCTGCTTTGCGAACTCCAGGCTTCGCGGCTCTAAGCCGTCCGGATCGTATGAGACAGGCTCGAGGAAGAACGGCAGGTCGAGCGCATCGCACTCATTTCCAATCCGCTCAATCAGTGCACATTTCTCATCATTGGCTGCAGGAGGATCATCCGGCGAGTAGTGGAGCAGGATCTTTGATTCCCTCCGCGCCGAGATCACGCAGACGGCGCACGGATTGGTTCGGCATGAGCGCAAGCATGCGATTGGGCCTGGGGTTCTCATACCCGTCCATCTCGTAAGCGAGAAGGAGCCCGCAATGCGAAGAACGCTTTTTCGAAGCTTCGAGGCCGTACTCGGGATCGAGAAGAATGGCACTGCTTTCTTCCGATAGCACCTGCGTGACGGCAGATTTGAACTCGGCCAGCCGCTCGTCCGGTATTTCTCCGAGATCAGCACCAGCCGCCTCGGAGATCATCCGCCGCAAGCTTTTGCGCTGATCCATTGCAAGAGCCTCGATCACCCCCGACGGACGTGGACAATGAGTCGAGGCGTTCGCGCTTGCTTTTGAGAGAGTCAGTAATGACATGTATCGCGGAAGGACAGCGCGCAAGCATCTTGCAGCATTGTTTGGCAAGTACTAGCAACGCTCCGAACACGGCAGAGCGCCCGTACTCGCCTTTTGTAGTCATACCATACAAATTCCGTACCTGTCCATGTACACCGGTCACGTGAGTAAGGCCCATGTCATAAAAGAAGCATGGAAGAAGCACTGGACCAATCCTCTACTCCGCCATCCGCCCAGGCAAACATCAGCGCTGTCGTGAGGCTGGAGGAAGAAGCTCAACAGCAGCGTACCTTGTCCGATCGGATCTCCGATGCAATCGCCAATTTCGTTGGAAGTATCCCTTTTGTCCTTCTTCATCTTTGTTGGTTCGGAGTTTGGGTTCTCCTCAACACGACAAAGCTGTTTAATGCGATCCGATTCGATCCTTATCCGTTTGCTCTGCTTTGTATGTTGGTCTCGCTCGAGGGAGTTTTGTTATCCACATTCGTGCTGATCAAGCAAAATCGAATGAGTCTACGAGCCGATGAGCGCAGCCACCTCGATCTCCAGATCAATCTGCTTTCGGAGAAGGAGCTGACCAAGATCCTCCAGCTTCAAAAGCTGATCTGCAGCAAGCTGGACATCAAAGAAGCGGAGAGGGATTTCGAAGTGAACGAACTCAGCAACGTGACCGCGGTCGACAACATTGCGCATGAATTGAACCGGCGGCTCCCCAGAATGCTTAACTTCGCCGGCGCGATCCGCTTACCAGAAGTAAGTGGATAAGACCTCTGGAGCTCCAGCGGTCATGCCAACAATCTTCGAGCGCAAGACGATCTGCAAGTTCTTGCCTTCCCATCCCTTCGGAGCATTCGCGAGACCCTTTTCGAGAAGCGCGTGAGAGGCAATCAGCTCTCCTGCCGCGCGGCATCCGTACTGGGTAATTCCAGACGCCTCCACGACGACTTGCCCGGTTTCGGAATGCAAGAGGCGCGTGACCACGGCATAATCCACCAGTTCCCGCCCCTTCCCATTGCGCTCCAGTTTCCATCACGTTCCCGGGTGCTGCCGATCGAGAATTTGCTCACCTGTGCTCTCGTCGAAGTGAAAGCGAAGATCGCGATTGAGCTGTAATGTCCAACGGTTCGAAAACGCTCCGATCAGGACCGAGGGATACGTTCGAAGATCCGCGAACGAAAGATCACTGCCGATCCTCAGCGTCGATGACTTGCCTCGCGCTGCGAGGAAGCTCGACAGCATCTGCACGGATTGCGCGCCGCCGACACCGACGAACTGGCCCTTGAACGGAAACAAGATCGTCACCCGCGACCTTATCGCCCGGCTGGAATTGCACGCTACGGGGCTCCGGTTCGGCAGACGGCGGATGTTTTCGGAAATACTCTTCGCGAAATTTCGAGCGACAACGTAAACACCTGGGCGTGTCCCAGGCAAAACAGTACCGGCTGCGAGTTTGTGAGAAACGGAGACCAGAATTTATCTAGCGGTGAAAGTGGTTTCGAGCGATAGAGCGCAGTCGAAACTGCACCAGATTATAAGGACAGCAGCAGAGCAACCAACACGCCGCCACGGTGTTCGTCTTGGCCTCGGCACTCGATCTTTTCGCGCGTTGAGATCTTTGGATGCTCAATGCCAGGCGGTCGGCGCATCGGGCTGACGAGGACGGAAAAGAGAACTCCGGAACGTAAGAACCCGTCGGCAGATGGATACGTATTTCACGATCGCGCCCGGGAGCGCCGTCGTAATACTGAGCCAGACGCTTCCGCAGATCATTCGCCCGGACTCGCACGATGGAATCGCCGCCCGTGTCATAGGCGGCATCCCGGCCGAAGACTTCGGCCCCTATGACTCGCTCCTTTAAGAGCTCGTACGATCCCGCGATCGACTGTTTGACCAGGTAAATCAGGAATTGCTGGCATCGGGGGCTGGCGCTAAAGGCAGCACTCTTGGTAATGCGGAGAAGCTGCTCCTCCACTTCCAATTTGCGCGCCGGCGGAAGAAGGTCCGGCCGCTCTGCGGAGGTTGGACTCACTAACTCACCACATCTCGAGACTTCTCTCGAGTATATGCCCCGTTACGAGCCCGTTACAAGCCGTTATGAGCGTTTCTTTCGCCCCCTATTCGCGAGTACCGTAAAGGAACGCATGCTGAGGGTCTCGGTTTTCACTGTCTTTCCTTTGGGTTCTTCCCCTCTTTGGGACGGAGCGTTCCTTCGACGTCCTTGTCTACGGAGGCACGGCCGGCGGAGCAATGGCCGCCATCGCTGCCGCCCAGCACGGGCTGAATGTCGCTCTGTTAGAACCCGGCAATCACATTGGCGGCATGGTCTCCGGGGGGCTGAGCAACAGCGACGTCGACCGGCAGGAAGATCTCGTGGGTGGGTTGACCCGAAGTTCTTCGAGGCACTGGGCCGGCACTACGGTAAACCGGTCGCCTGGGCATTCGAACCCCACGTTGCGGAGCAAACCTTCGACGAGATGCTTGGACGGCTCGGGTTCAGACCTTCTTGCGGACCCGGGTCGCCAGCGTCGTGAAATCCGGCTCACGCATCCAGTCTTTGTAAACGGAAACCGGAGATTCATTCTCAGCAAAAGTTTTTCTCGACGCCGGCTACGAGGGCGACCTGATGAAAGCGGCCGGCGTGTCCTATACCGTTGGCCGCGAAGGCATCGAAAAGTATAACGAGTCCCTGGCAGGACGGCAGGACCTGCTTCCGGGAGACACCAGTTTGTGTATCCGGTATCGGTAGCAGTTTGTCCCGGCGACGCAAGCGGGCGACTGCTTCCGTACCTGGTGCCACAGGAGAAGGTCGCCCGACCGGGATCGGCGACGGCCGCTTCCAGTCTTACTGCTTTCGTCTCTGCCTGACAGAGGTCCCGGGCAATAGCCTGCCCATCGAACGCCGTCCGGCTACAGCCCGTCGCGGTTTGAACTGGTCCGCCGCTATCATCGAGAGCGGAAAAGGGGCACTGGGTCTTCGGGATTTTATTGGCATCGTGAAAATCCCGAACGGCAAAGCCGACATCAACAGCACGGGACCTGTCTCAACCGATCTTTTGGGCGCCAGTTGGGAGTATCCCGAGGCTACGTACGAGCGGCGGAAACAGATCTGGGACGAACACCTGACCTGGGCGCAAGGTCTGATTTACTTTCTCCAGAATGACGGGAGCGTTCCGGAACAACTTCGATCCGAAGCGCGCCATTGGAATCTTCCGAAGGACGAGTTCCCCGATACGGGCCACTGGCCTCATCAACTCTACATTCGCGAGGGCCGCCGTATGTTGGGCGAATACGTTCTGACCCAGCACGACCTTGAGGAATACCGCGAAAAGTATGACGCCATCGGTATGGCCGGATACAACATCGACATCCGCGAAGTGCAATGGTTGACCCACAAGGTTTATCACTTCCCCAAAGTCGTGACCAGGTATTTACGGAAGGCTACCTGAGCATGCCGGTCGAGCCCTGGCAGATTCCGTATCGGGCGCTTCTTCCCCGGCAAGAGCAATGCTCGAACCTGCTCGTGACAGCCACGGTTTCGGCCTCTACGATCGCCTACGCCTCCTTCCGCATGGAGGCGAATTACATGATTACCGGCGAAAGTGCGGGCGTGGCCGCAGCGCTCGCCGATCAGAGCAATCGTCCCGTGCACCAGATCGATCTCGCCGATCTACAGAAAGAGCTGCGAGATCGAAAACAGATTCTTTCCGCCCCGAAGTCCCAGGATTCTCAGAAAGGTTCTTCATGAAACAACTCAAGCTCATCCTTTTCGCCTCCCTCGCGCTGGCACTCCTTTCGAATCATCCCGGCTGGTCGCAGAGCTTTCAAGCTTCCATTACAGGGACGGTAAAAGATCCATCAGGCGGCGTCGTGCCCGGCGCGCAACTCACGGCGACAGAAATTGCGACGGGAACGGCATTGAACACAACGAGTAACGAGGCGGGCGTGTACCGCTTCAACGGCCTGAAGCCGGGGCAGTACCGGCTCACTTGCTCCGTAGCGGGATTCAAGCGATTCGAACAGAGCGAACTCACGCTGCAGGTGAACCAGACCTTAGAGATGAATCCCGATATGCAGCCGGGCCAAACCACGGAGCAGATCACCGTGAACGATGCGCCTCCGCCTCTTGATACGGTGAACGCGACAGTCGGCCAGGTTGTCACGACGCGCAGTATCGAGAACCTGCCGTTGAACGTCCGGGATCCGCTTGCGCTCGTCGGTCTTACGCCGGGCGTGACCTTTGGCGGTAATTTCGGCAACGGCGGCGGTACCGACGTAGGTCGCGGCTTCTATAAATCGGACTTCAATGTTGGCGGCGGGCGCTCCGGCTTCCAGGAAGTGCTCATCGACGGCGCTCCCGACACTACCGGCGATCGAGGTCTCAGCGTAGTTGAACCGCCGGTCGATTCTGTGCAGGAGTTTAAGGTTCAGGCCAATAGCTATGATGCACAGTTCGGCCGAACTTCGGCGGCGTCGTCAACCTGGTGACAAAGGCGGGAACGAATGCTCTGCATGGCGTTGCTTATGGGTTCGAGCGTCACAGCATCTTCGACGCGAATAACTTTTTTAACAACCGCTCCGGCGTGTCTCTACCCTCCTTCAAACGGCACCAGTTCGGAGGCAATCGTTGGCGGGCCCATCATCAAAAACAAGTGGTTCTTCTTTGGCGATTACGAGGGTCTTCGGCAGGGCTATCCTCAAACGAGAATCTCCACAGTACCGACGGCGCTGCAGCGCAGCGGCAACTTTTCACAGACGCTCGCGACTAACGGTCAACTCATCCAGATCTACGATCCGCTTTCGACCGTGACGCTCGCGAACGGAACTCGACAGCGGTCGCCATTCGCCGGTAACGTTGTTCCGTCGAATCGTATCGACCCCGTCTCGGCAGCAACGGTGGCGCTGTATCCGCTCCCGAATACGCCCGGAACTGCTATCAGCAACCAGAACAACTACGTTTATTCGTCGCAATCCATTACCAACAGCGACAAGTACGATATCCGGTCCGATCTGAACATCTCGGAGAATACGCGTCTGTTCGGACGTTTCTCGCGGCAACAGGATACGCGGCTACAGCCCGGCTCGATGCCGCCGCCCATTGGGGGTGGACGATCGGTGAACGACCATTTCACTCAAGCCATGATCGACTTGACGCACGTGTTTACACCGGCACTCATCGCCGACCTGCAATTTTCGTTCAGCCGTGCGTTAGGCGTCCAGTATGGCCTCTCTCAAGGCTTCGATTTAAGTGCGCTCAAGTTGCCCGCTTATTACACGGGCGTAGTGGCCAATCAGTTCCCGATCTTCAACATCGCGGATGTTACGGGCACCTCAAACGGGAGCGGCGGGAGCGGCAATGGTTCCGACGCGATCGTTTCCGCGCAACCGCGCAACATCTTCTCGACTCTGGGCAGTGTCAGCTATCAGGCGGGTAAGCACAGCTTGAAGTTTGGGGGCGACTGGCGCGTGATCGACTTCAACGAGGGCCAGAACGCCAATCCTTCCGGCACATTCGGTTTTACGCGTGGATACACGCAAGGTCCGAACGCCTTAACAGCCAGCCCTACCTCCGGCTTCGGCTTCGCATCGTTCCTGCTCGGCGACCCCGCGAGCGGAAACGTGAATCGCATCAACAATATCTCGACCCAGGCGCTCTACTACGGCGCTTACATTCAAGACGACTGGCGAATCACGGATCGGCTTACGCTGAATATCGGACTTCGGTGGGACATACAGATCGGTGACCGCGAAAAATACAATCGACTGGCGTACTTCAACCCGGACGCGATCAACCCGCTTGGCGCGCTATCGTCCAATCCTGCGTACGCGAACCTCAAGGGCGTTCTCTCGTGGGTGGGCCAAGGCAACCCGCAGAACCAGCAGTCTACGGATTGGCGCGACTTCGGGCCCGGTTTGGCTTTGCTTATAGTGCAGACAGCAAAACCGTCATTCGTGGAGGATACGGTATTTTCTTTGTGCCTCGCATCGTTTCGGGCACAAACGGCGGAGCGGTGGAAGCTGTGCGCACAACCACGATGCTTGCGTCCGTCGACGGCGTAATCCCAACCAATACGCTCAGCAACCCTTATCCCGGTGGTGTTTTTCCGCCTCTCAACGATCGTAACCCGCTGGTCAACGTTGGCCAGTCCCTAACGGCTCCGATCTACGGATTCAAGAATGCTTACGTCCAGCTCTGGAGCTTGGGTTTTCAGCGTGAGTTGGGCGCGGGTGTTGTTCTCGATCTTCACTATTGGGGCAACAAGGGCCAGAAGCTGCCTAACACCTGGAACATCGACCAGCTTCCCAATCAATACCTGGCGCTCGGCTCAAGCTGACGTCAACGGTGGCGAACCCGTTCGCAGCTCTGAATCTAGGTGGCGCGTTCGCCGGTCCGACGATCTCTCTTCAGCAATCGCTGCTGCCATTTCCGCAATACACGGGGGTGCAGCAAGTCTACTCGCCGACTGGAAACTCGAATTACCATGCCTTTACAGCACAAGCCGAGAAGCGGCTCTCTTCCACGCTGACATTCCTCGGTTCCTATACCTGGGCCAAAGCGATCGATGACGTGCGAACGCCCCTCGATATCTATAATCGTGGACTTGAGC